>NZ_JACJRJ010000021.1 GCF_014697195.1 Cylindrospermum sp. FACHB-282
ACATCAAATTGGTGTAGTGGTATTTGGGTGGAATCAGGGACAAAGACAAGAAGCGCAGTTAGGTAGAACAACGCAATCATTTGTGCAGATACCAACCGCCAAACTCAAAAAACGAGTTAAACAGTTATGCGAGTACCACGGCATCAAATTTGTAGAAACTGAAGAATCCTATACCAGTAAAACTAGTTTTTTAGATGGTGATTTTCTACCTACTTTCGGCGCAAAACCTGAAGGGTGGAAACCAAGTGGAAAACGAGTAAAACGCGGTATGTTCCGCACAGGAAAAGGACTATTTATTAACGCTGATTTAAATGGTGCAGCGAATATACTTCGCAAGGTAGAGACACAATTAGGACTCGTCCTAGTCAAGGTCTGTAGGCAAGTTTTGACCCTTGCTACCAGATTTCGTATCTGGGAAACCAAAACTAAAAAGCGAAGTGGTACGGCTTCAGCCTACGACGTAGCATCAGTTTAGAATCCCCGTGTCTTTAGACCGGGGAGAGGTCAACTTCACTAAATTTAACGCAGCGAATCCCCAAGCCAGCACGCTTATCTAGGGGTTTCACAATGTAGGTACGAAGATGAGAACCACAACTAAAGCTTGGTGCTTGAACTAGTTGCAAATTTTGTAATTTTGGGACTTGGGCAAAAACACTAGTGCCAGCAGTTAGGGCAAGCATACTACCAATTGCAGCGGATTTGATTGTTAGGCTAAACATAATAATCTTTCAGTGTAGTAAAGTTTGTGGAGGCGTCATAAATGCCTTCTTTTCTTCTATAGGTAGGCTGTCAATTTTTTATGCACCCCCGGAAAAATATCATTGAAATTTTTTCGACTTTTATGCAATTTGCTGGAGACCGCTTCAGTAATTGGGCGACTGAATCTAGGTTGCGTCGCAGTATCCAAAGTTGTATCACCCGGACTCCACAAGAGACTTCGGAATATTTTTGGGTGTTATATTGGTATAAGTTTTCCCAAGTAAGGGAAACTCAGTCTCTGGCTCAAGAACATCTGACTGCTTACTTACAGGAGACCTGTTATTGGGCATCACAAAAAACTGTTCTTGGTTTGGCTAGCACTCAATACCAAATATCAGACTGTTTTCAGATTGCGATCGCTAAAGTTGATAAAATCCTCAAAAATTTTAACCCCAATCAAGGCTTTAGCCTGAAAAGCTATGCTAGCGCGATCTTTGGTAGTGTAGTCCGCGAAACTCTGCGTCAACGCCATGAAGTTGATATCTGTACAGATTGGGGACTGTTACGAAAGATAACTAAAAAGCGCTTGGTAGAGTCTTTGCAAACTTTGGGTTTATCTCCAAGGGAGATTGAGGCTTATGTCCTCACTTGGAACTGTTTTAAAACCCTTTATATCCCCACTACAACTGGTACTTCTCGCCAACTTTCTCGCCCAGATGAGGAAATTTGGAATGCGATCGCCAAAGCTTACAATACACAAAGTCATCAGCAAGTAAACTCCCAAACCCTAGAAAAATGGCTGCTAAATGCTGCCAAAGCTGTACGCAAGTATCTTTATCCCACCCTAGCTTCTCTAAACACCCCCAAAGGTGCAGATGACTCATCGGAGTGGATGGATAATCTACCGGGGATAGAAGAGTCTCTAGTCAATGAAATCATCGCCCAAGAAGAAGCAGAAACTAGAACTTCTCAGCAAACTGAGATTAACCAGATTTTAATTGGGGCGATCGCCCAACTAGAGCCAGAATTACAGCAAATTTTGCAACTATACTACTCTCAGGAGCTAACTCAAGACAAAATCGCCAAACAACTACAAATGCAGCAGTATACTGTCTCCCGGCGGTTGAAAAAAGCCCAAGAAACATTACTCCGGTGTTTAGCGAACTGGAGTCGAGACAAGCTGCATATTTCCATTACCCCAGACCTACTCAAAAGCATTAGTACAGTGATGGAGGAATGGCTGAACAATTACTACAGTTCATCTTCTCACTAAAACAGATATTCCTGTCTGTTGTGCCGGGGATTCTGTTCTGTTTTTAGCCCTGGTGAACCCCTTTCCCCGAAGTACCTATGACCGTATTTACTTTTGCTAACCCCACTGATCTAATTTTAGAAATCCCCTCCATCACCCAAAATCAAGCTTTTTCTGGGGCACATTCTCGTTATCAAGCCTATATTAATCAACTTTGCCTTTTGGCTGTTTTGCCGTGGTTCCAAGAGGAATTGACGCCGCAAGTCAAAGTCTGGCCAAGTACCGCGGCTTTATCCAGTTTTTGGGAATTAGTAAATGGAAGCGCTCTGATATTAGATGCAACTCGATTTGTCTTGGTTCCTAGTGAAGACATTGATTTGGGCGAATTGCGAGTACCTCAAGAATGGGTAGATATTCCCGGTTGGGCGGGTGATTATTATTTAGGGGTGCAAGTAGAACCTGATGATGGCTTTGTCAGGGTTTGGGGCTACTGCACCCATGGACAGCTGAAGACTCAGGGCAGTTATGATTCTAGCGATCGCACTTATTGCCTAGATGCTAGTGAGATGATCAACGACATTAATGTTTTAACCGTGGGTTTACAACTTTGCCCAGATGCCGCTACACGTAACCCTATTGAACAAATACCACCCTTACTACAACCACAAGCCCAAAACCTAATTACCCGGTTAGGAAATCCAGAAATCATCACACCCCGTCTAGCTATTCCTGGGACATTATGGTTGGGGTTAATGGCACATGGGGGCTGGCGACAAAGCTTATATCAACGACGCTTGGGACTTCCAGAACAATGGTCAGTGATGCAATGGTTGCAAAGTGGTGTTTCCCAAGTTGCAGACACTGTTGGTTGGGGACGCTTAAATTGGCAACAGACTGCTGCTGGGGCGCGGAGTGTGTCAGAAGTTGAAATCAGACATCCCCTGTTTCGCCAAATAGCGATCGCTGGTCAGTTATATGAAATGCTGATTACACCACTTGCTGAACCAGAAGCAGGGGTTTGGCGCTTTGAATTGCGTCACGTCACTGTAGGTGCGGTGATTCCTGGTGGTTTTAAACTCAGACTACTCACCGAAGATTTACAACCCTTCCCCAACAACGAAGCTATTGCTACAACAGCCGTAGATGCACTTTTCATAGAAGTTGCTTTAGAATTAGGCGAAGGCATAGTTTGGGAAATAGAACCCCTACCGGAAAACTATGACCGCGAAATTCTCAAATTTTAATAGAATAGGACTTACGCACTGTACTCTCTTTACCCTCTTTTCAAGCTTTTTCGATGGGTCTCTTTACGCATCCTAGGCGTAGTGTGCGTTCCCTAACGCACAATTTATAGGACTTTCAATGAATAAAATCGATAAACATATTTACCATTTTTTGTCAATGCGTAAGTTCACTAGAATTAGAAAGAAAAACTAACTGGCCTTCATTCCTTTTTTCAAGAGCTCCGGGGAATCAGGTTTTAATAGACTACGCACAGCCTGCTCTAAATCCTGTTGTTGCAGCAAAGGCTCTCCTATCACCACTGCATTTATTCCAGCCTCAGCCATTAGGGATAAATCAGCTGGTGTATGCAGCCCAGATTCGCTGACTACAAGAATACCCAAGTTTTTTAGTTGCGATCGCCTAGCTGCCATCAATTGCTGAGTAATGCTAATATCAATGCTTAAGTCTCCGAGACGACGGTTGTTAATTCCTATTAAGCGTACGTCTTCCAGTTTGAGCAACCGATCCATTTCAGCCAAGCTATGGACTTCAATCAGAGCATTCATCCCCAAATAGTGAATCACACGCAAAAAGTTTTGGATTTCCCGATCTGTGAGAATAGCAGCGATTAACAACACCGCATCTGCCCCCGCAGCCCGTGCTAAATAGATTTGGCAGGGATCAAGGATAAAATCTTTACACAGTAACGGTAATGCCACCCGATGGCGAATCACACGCAGATGATCAAAACCACCCTGAAAGAATTTTTGGTCAGTAAAAACAGATATACAAGTCGCCCCACCACGATCATAAGCTTGTGCGATCGCTACAGGATCAAAGTCTGCCCTAATAATTCCTTGGTTTGGTGATGCTTTTTTAACCTCTGCAATCAGGCTAGGTTGGTAAGGACTCTGCTGCAAAGCAGTGAAAAAATCTCTTACAGTTGGGGCAGCAGTTAACTGGCGTTGTAAAGAGGCCAAAGACATCTCTTGCTGTATTTGTGCAACTTCTTGCTTTTTCTGCCACACAATCTCTTTGAGGATGGGTTGCAGACTAGCATTAGGGATAGTAATTGGGTAAGTCATAAGCTACTAGGGGTGGGGCAAATTATGAATTATGAATTATGAATTATGAATTATGAATTACGAAATTTCATCCTTCATTCTTTCCTTATGGAACTTTGTAAGCAACTTCCTCAATTATTGGTACTTTTCATAAACGCAGCCAGTTTGGCTTGAGATCAAAAATTTTCACCTTCTTAGTATCAGTTTGATTTAACTTAGAACTCTCAACTAGACAGTTACTTTTAACTAATCGGATGTAGGTGCGGTAGGGTATATAGTCCATAGGATTATAGCCACCAAAACGGAGAATTAATACACAGGCCCAGGAGTACTTACCAGCGATAATAGCTTTGATGATTTGTTCTATTTCTTCAGTATTATTTTTCTTACCGAGTTGTGGTTCATAACCAGTAATGTTTTGAGTCATAGTATGCACTCCTTTCTAGTAAATTAAAATCAGTTAATGTCTTGCTTTCTTTTCTCCTTTGTTTCTGGGATATAGCAAAAAGAAAATTTTTCCACCATAGCACACTTAAAGAAGCATAAGACACAGCTTAGACAAGTATCTGCTTTTACATAGACAAATTAAAGAATTCTTCCCGGTTTATGTTTGTTTATGTTGAAAGTAGGGGTAGGTTTAACTAGCTAGTGCAGCATTTTCATTTGCCTAATAGATATCTAGTCAAACCCACCCATACAGATTAACCGTATTGCAGAAGCAGCTTCTTCGTTAAGCCTACTCAAAGTTCAGGTGCGGATATATGAACTATTTTTTGCTATATATATCTATTCTTTCGCTCTTGAGCTTTTTTTGCCCGTTAACTCCCAGAGCCTCCTCCCAAATGGTAGTCAGATAAGCGTGAACTCCACTTACCAAGAAAAGGTTTAAAGTAATCCTGATATTTTTTTCGGTCAAAAAATAATCAAGTATGTTTTTTAGCAAATAACTGATAGAAGATGATGCCACATTGGCAATCACAAATATTAGAATATGGCTGTTATATTTTTTACCTTTGTTGTACTCATTGCTTACCTATTTAGTTAAGTTGATCAATCTATATCTAGAGACAGTTGCGCTGGAAAACACTAACAGATTTACTGGTACATATTATTTAAATAAAAGTATAAAATACTGCAATATTTTCAGGTGGGGTCTTGAGACTAAACCTGCCTCAACTATAGCTTTCGTGTTGTTTAACACATGAAGTCTTAACCGTTTATCTTCCTTTTGGTAGATGACTCAGTATTATCCAGGTAATGTCTAAAATAAATGTATTTCTTTTGACGGATGACTCAGCATATTCTTCTGTAGTTAAATCCCTGAAAGAGCAAATTCAGGAAAGTTAAGTTAATAAATCATGGTTTGCCTATTAAAGCCAGGAGTAGGCAGCAAAATCCATCTAAATCAGAATTGACAAAATGAATTAAGTCTGAATAAAAGCGTGAATAATCTTGATGGTCTTGACTACATTAGATTGAAAAGCTTATTAGTTATGTGCTGGAACAAAATCTTGAGAGGCAAATTACGTAATTATCCGGTGAAAATCTTCTAGTGCCAAATGAATCAAAGCTAAAATGAGCATATTTTCTGAAGTTATCAAAGGGTTAATAATACAGGTATAACAGTAGATTAAATAACATATTTAGCCTATAAAATCAGGGCTAAATTCTTAGAGAACAAGGGTTTAAGTCCGTTGCTTAAAGCTAGATTTTGATATCTATAATAAACTGCTTTAGTTGACAAAAAATACCACTAATGTTTCTATGCAACCAAAGTGAAAATCTTCACTTTTTATTGGTAGAATCAATTTTATTGAAATCTGATTTAATTTAATTACATTTTTTATGTATTAGCACAATAATGATTTTAAGCAGTTGTGATTATCATCTCAACAATAGCTATAGTGCCGATTGATTACTAGGAGTGATTAGGGATATGAATTCTGACGACTATACGTTAGTTCAATCCAACTCTCAATTGGCGCCACAGCCAGAAGTAGAGTTGAAATTTTCTGAGTTCCTGATCAATCAAGCTGTAGATGCTGCCTTCTGCTTGGGAGCAAATGGGAGGTTTCTTTATGTCAATGATGCTACCTGTCAAATGACGGAATATTCCCGTCAGGAATTACTTTCCATGACGTTGCCTGACATAGATATAGACTTTTTGCTACAGGATTGGTCAGAAAAATGGCGATATCTAGTGACCAATAAATCACAGAGTTCCCTCACCTTTAAATCTCGCTATCAGACAAAGAGAAAGCGGATATTGTTTGTGGAAGTAGTCATTACCTATGTAGAAGCTCAGGGTAGACAATTTAGCTGTGCTTTTGCCCGTGAAAAAAATATTGATCTTACCAATTACAAACAGTCAGAATCAGAACTGCACCAAGCTTTAGAACAAGAAAAACAACTAAGCGAACACAGAGCACATTTTGTTGCTATGGTCTGCCATCAATTCCGCACACCACTGAATATTGTTTCTTTTTCTAATAGCTTACTTAAACGAGATATCGACGAATGGAGTGAGGAAAAAATCCGACCATTACTAGATCACATTCAAACAGCTGTCGAACAACTCAGTCAGATGTTGGATGATATTTTATTTTTAACGAAAGCAGAAGCTGTCAAACTCTATTTTGAGCCAAAGCCGCTTGATTTGCTTCAATTCTGCGATGATTTACTGGCACAAATACGGATGAGCAGTAGCCATAGCTCTATCAAATTTATCAATTTAGGTAACTGTTTAATAGCCTGGATGGATAAAAAACTGCTGGAACCTATTTTGAATAACTTGCTTGACAATGCAATTAAGTATTCTCCCCTCGGCAGTGTGATTGAGTTAAAACTTGCTTGTGAGCATGGGAAAGTAATTTTCCAGGTGAAAGATCCGGGGATTGGTATTCCCGCTGTAGATCAACAAAGACTTTTTGAACCATTTTATCGGGGTAGCAATATTGCTCATATTCCTGGTATTGGACTAGGACTATCGATTGTCAAAACTCTTGTGGATTTACATGGCGGTCAAATTACCGTGGCAAGTGAAGTTGGTGTAGGCACTACGTTTACTGTAATGCTGCCATCAATTAAATCAACTTCTAGTAGTTATGAGTCTTAAGTTGTCACAACTATGGTGATGCTCATTATGCTTCTAATTAATACTCAGCACAGACTTTGGTAATCATTAAGAGCCAAAAAATCTAGTGATGGAAAAATGATGCACGAATCGTCGAAAAAAATTCTTGTAATTGAAGATGATGCTGTTACCCGCAATCTCTTCTTAGACTGTCTTCAAGCTGAGGGTTTCGACGCCATAGGCGCCGAAAATGGTCTAGTTGGTATTCAGCAAGCACAGGTGCATTTACCTGATTTGGTGATTTGCGATATTCTGATGCCGGATTTGGATGGTTATAGCGTTCTGAATATACTGCGGCAAGATCCGCTAACAGCAATTATTCCCTTTATTTTCTTGACTGGCAGCAATGCTAAGGCAGCTGTTCGCAAAGGTATGGAGTTGGGAGCTGATGACTATCTTACCAAACCCGCTACTGTAGATGAGTTGCTCAGAGCGATCGCTATCCGATTAGAAAAGCAATCTCTTCTCAGGTACTGGTATGCTACTACTTCTCATCAAGCATTAGAACCACTAATCTCATCGGTAACTCCAGAGTTAATTTTTCCATCAGTTCCCCACCTCAAAGAAGTTTTTAACTTTATTGAAGCTCATTATCACCAAGGAATTACTTTGTCTGATGTGGCTGAAGCTGTGGGTTATTCACCAGCTTACTTGACTAACCACGTGGCTAAACAAACGGGAGATACTGTAAATGGCTGGATCGTCAAGCGTCGAATGGCAGCAGCACGCCCTTTACTCATCAGTACTAACCAAACAATCGAGCAAATCGCTACAAAACTGGGCTATCAAAATGCCTGTCATTTCTCCCGTCAGTTTCGTCAACACCACGGGCTATCCCCGAAAATTTGGCGAAAGCAGCAACTGCTTCAAGTTGGCATCAGCCCCAAAATGCAATTGATTAAAAGTCGCTCTCAGCTGGTAAACCCTGTACCTTTAAGTCAGGCTTAATTTTCACCACGCCTAAGAAAGTTCGTTTGTGGATTCTTCAGCAATCCCCGTGTCTTTAGACCGGGGAAGGTTAATGCTCTTAGGCTTGTTTAACTGTTGCAGTAACAATTGTACCGCCAAGGCTAACAAACCAACAGCAACTAGACCAAATATCCCAGTACCTAAGGCCACTACGCCCACAACTAGGGTACGCACCGCAGAGCCAATATTAACCACCATTGGGTTATTTGAATGGATGGGTTTGGTAGCAAAAGTTGTGGCGATCGCAATCATCAGAGAATACATGGCAAATCCTAGCCCCCCAGAAAATGCTGCCCCAGTTACACAGCGTAAAGGAGTTGGTGGCACTTGTCCGGAAGTATCTGTTTGTGGGGTTGTGTTGAGTTCACTCATATAAATTTAGATTTTAGCTTGATGCCAGGTGAATTCCATCTGTAGTCGTCCGCGTCACAAACAATTCTAAATCCTCGTCGGGAATTGCCTGGCGTACATTTAGCTTGATTGCTTCTGCTTGTTGTATCGATTCGGCGATCGCAAACACTGTCGGCCCGGAACCAGACATCATTGTTCCTAAAACCCCTGGTTGAGTGGCAAATAATTCCCGTAGTTGCAAGACTTGGGGATAAGCTGGCAATACGACCCGCTCTAAATCATTGTGTAGTTTTTGGGCGATTTCTGCCACGTCTTGATGGAGGATTGCTTTGACGATCTCTCCTGAATGGACTGCACTGGCACGGGCTGCCAAACTGTCGCTATCTCTAATATAAGTGCTGCCAAACTGCTGCCGATAGGTTTTGTACGCCCAAGGAGTGGAAACTTCCAGGCTACGGTATTTTGCCAATACTATATATATGGGAGCTAAATTTGGCAGGGGAGAAAGTTGTTCACCTCTACCTGTAGCGATCGCCGTTCCCCCAGCGATACAAAATGGCACATCTGAACCGAGAGTAGCACCCAGTTCTTCTAGTTCTGGCTGAGTTAATCCTAGTTGCCAGAGTAAATCTATCCCCACCAATACGGCTGCGGCATTTGTCGAACCTCCAGCCAACCCAGCAGCAACCGGAATTTGCTTTTTGATGGTAATCTCTACACCGCCATAATTGCTAAAGGCGTCAGGAAATTGCTTTGCCATGAGTTCGGCTGCCCGGTATGCCAGATTACTTTTATCTGCCGGTACTTGGGGGTGGTTGCAGTAGACGCGGATATTGTCAGTGCTGAGGGAACGCAATTCAATTTGGTCGGCAAGGTCGATGCTTTGGAGTATCATCACTAACTCATGATATCCATCGGAGCGATCGCCAATGATTTCCAAGTACAAGTTGATTTTAGCAGGGGCAATTAAACTGTAAGAACGCATTTGCAGTGCTGGGTGATAGTTACTCACAGGTGAGTAAATTAGCGAGAGTTACCCATTGGTTAACGCTGAGGTCTTCAGCGCGTACCTGGGGATTGATTTCTAATTGTTCCAGTAATTGAGTCAGGCGATCGCGATCAACAATCGATTGCAAATTATTTCGTAACATTTTCCGTTTAGCCCCAAACCCCAACTTAACTAAATTCTCGAATTTTTTGGGATCATGGGCGGGAATTTCGATAGTTTGGGGACGCAAGCGCACCACTGCGGAATCAACTTTTGGTGGTGGTTGGAATGCAGCTGCGGGGACTGTGCAAATGAACTCGCATTTTGCCAAATATTGCACCCGCACCGACAGCGCCCCAAAGCTTCTTGACCCTGGGTTAGCATATAACCTTTCGGCTACTTCTTTTTGCACCAGCAGCACTATAGAATCATAAGGCTCTGGGTTGGGATGAGCGATCGTACCCAGCAGTTTTTCGATAATCGGCCCGGTGATATTGTAGGGAATATTCGCAACAACTTTATTTTGCTTGTGGAAATTGGGGAATGCTGCTAAGTGAGAAGCTAAATCTAGGGTGAGAAAGTCTCCTTGTAGGAGTAAAAAATTTTCTGTCTTACCTAGTTGCTTGGCTAATAGTTTGCACAAGTCATAGTCAATTTCTACAGCAACCAGAGATTTCACCGCTGGTAGTAACCGCCGAGTGAGAATACCAGTACCCGGCCCTATTTCCAAAACGCCATCATCTTTTGTACACTCTGCTGCCTTAATAATTGCATCGAGTGCCTTTTCACTTTTGAGCCAATGTTGAGCAAATTGCTTACGCGGTTGAACCATCTATATCTCTATTTTTTAGCTGTTTATCAAAATCCGTTTCTTCTGTTTTATATCATGTCCGGCTAATTAGTTATGATTCCTACATCTGTGCAAAAACAGGGTTTCCCCCTGCAAGAAAGCAAGAAAGCAAGAACTGTGGTCTTAATGATAAGTCTTTAACTGGACACGATATGATGCCCCCAAAGCTTTTAAAGTTGCTACCTCTGCTTCAGTCAATCCTGTCACCCCATTAATCATCATGCCTTCGTATGGACGGGCAGGTCTCAAAGTTTGCCGAGATTCTCCTGTAGTCATATCCCAACAGTTGATTGTTTCATCCCAACTACCACTGAGGAGATTTTGAGCATCTGGGGACAGATTAAGCGACCAGACCCAATGGAGATGATTTTGTAGTGTCGTCAGGCAGTCTCCAGAATCTACATTCCAAATTTTGATGGTGCGATCGCTACTACTGCTAATCATCTGGCTGCCATCGGTGGTGAACAGAATACAGAGTACCTGGCTGGCATGACCAGAGAATGTACGCAAACACTGCCCTGTGTCGATATCCCACAGTTTGACTGACGTGTCATCACCACCAGTGGCAAGGTACTGATTATCTGGACTGACGGCAACTGCCCAAACGCGGTTGGAGTCTGCCTCCCAAGTATGAAGACATTTGCCTGTTTCTATATCCCAGCGTTTAACTATCTTTTCATAGCCACTGCTGAAGAGAGTTTTTCCGTCATGGCTAAAGGTGACTCCCAGCACAGAACCAGGATGTCCCAGCAATGTTTGTAAACATTCACCAGAATGCACATCCCATATCTTGATTGTATGGTCGTAGCTGGCACTGGCAAGAATGTTACCATCTGGACTGAAAGCAACTGCCCAGACCCAACTCCCATGACCATACAAAGTGTTGAGGCATTGTCCTGTATGGGGATTCCAAAGTTTAATAGTGCGATCTCCACTGGCACTGGCAAGAAACTGTCCATTGGGACTAAAGGCAACAGAGAAGACACGATTGCTGTGTCCATGTAATACGCGAAAAGGCTGGAGGTCAGCTGTTAAGTTTTGGGCGGCATTGAGATTTAGATCCCAGAGTTTAATTGTCTGGTCTTCGTGTCCACTGGCAAGTAAGTTTTGCTGGCAACTGTGGGTGATGCCTGCGGCGAGGAAAGCTAAGGCATAAATAGCATTGCTGTGTCCTTGGAAGGTTTTGGTACACTGTCCCGTCTGAAGTTCCCAAACTCTAGCCGCGTGGTCATCTCCACCACTAGCAATTAAGTTTCCTTGAGGGTGAAAAGCAACTGACCAAATTCGATTTGTATGTTTTTCTAGGGTATCTACACATGAACCAGTGTCTATGTCCCAAATCTTCACGGTTTGGTCATAGCTACCACTTGCCAGCAGATTATCCTTAGGGCTGAAGGCTACTGAAGTCACGACTCCTGAGTGTCCCTGCAAGGTCTTCAAACAGATTCCAGTATGTAGATCCCACAATTTCACGGTTTGATCAAAACTGCCACTTGCTAAGATTTGCCCTGTGGGACTAAAGGCGATCGCTTTTACCCAGTGCTGATGTTCCTCCAAGGTTTGCACACAGCATCCAGTTGGCAACTCCCATAACTTGATGGTGTTATCTTCACCAGCCGTTGCTAAGATTTGACCTGTGGGATGAAAAGCGACACTCCACACACAAGCATGATGTCCGAACAGAGTTTGCACACATTTGTCTGTGGCTAGATGCCAGACTTTAACTGTGTGGTCATAGCTACTACTAGCAAGGAATTGACCATCAGGACTAAAGGCGATCGCTGTAACAATGCTACTGTGTCCATACAGCGTTTTGAGACATTCTCCTGTGGCAGTATTCCAAAGTTTAATTGTATGATCCTGACCGCAACTAGCTAAAACTGGATGCACAGGGCTAAAAGCCAGATTCCAGACCCAACTGTTGTGTTCTTTACAGCTAAGGAGTTGTTTACCGTTGCTGATATCCCAAATATGAATATCACCATTTGTATCACTGGTAGCAAGGCAGCGCCAATCTGAACTGAAGACAACGCTAGTAATGCCACCAAAGGTTGCAGCAAAAACACAATCTCGAAACCTGGCTTGGGTAAAGTTGACCTGATGTAAATTGAGCGATCGCAAATCGCAGTTACGGATATTGAGACGCGAAAAGTCATACCCAGTTAAATCGGTTTCTAATTGTGCCAGTAAATTCAGCAGATTGCCGCCACCATACCCAACTGGATCTATAGGTTTATTTTGGAGCTTTCTAATTAGTTTGCCGACTTTATCCTCAAGCTGATGGGTAGAGCCAAAGGTTATTTGTAGTTGATCTAAGATAGGCCGCACAATCAGATCAATTTGACTGTCGCGGATGTATTCTTTGGCCTGGGCTGGCATCAAAGCATGGGTCAGCAGGTATTGCGGTGATTCTGTCACTATTTCCTGGCAGACTTGTTCAATAAAGCAGTCTGTTACGTATTCCATTACAACAGGTTGCTGTGTAAATGCCGAAGTATTGCTTTCTATCAAGCTACGCCAGAGTAAAGACTCTAGCACTTCCATTAAGTTAGACTTGGGCATTGTTGGTGTAAAGGCTGTTTGTAACTCTGCTACAGAAACCTTCTCCCGGTTAATTGCCAGCCAGTACATCACTTGCTGCTCTGAGGTGGAGAGTGTTTTGAATTGCTGCTCTAAAAGATTGCCAATGCCTTTAAATACGGTTGTGCCTTCAGTAAAAAAACGGGTGATGTTGCCTTCATGTAAGTCACGAATAGAGGTGGCGGCAATTTTCAAAGCTAGTGGATTACCACGGTAACACTCAACCAGTTGGCGGGTTTCATTTTCAGTGCCTAATAGCCCTTTGAGTGTGAGAATTGTTTGTCCGGCTGCGACTTCTAATCCTGATAAAGCAAGGGTACGAACTGGCAAACCATCACCTTCCAAGGCAGCGATTTCATCAGGTTTTTCCCGGCTGGTGAGCAGAAGACAGCTTTGATGTTGAGTTTCTCCTAATCGCCACAGGAGTTCGCTGTAGGGTTCGTAACCTTCACGGTAACAGCCTGTCCGTTTACCTTGCTGTAATAGCGTGTCGAAATTATCCAAAATTACCAAGCATCGAAATTTGCGGAGGTACTCGATTAAATAAGTAATTTGCTCATGAGAGTCAGCGGGCAATGTGGTAACTTGCTGATGAGAAAGAATTTTGATGCAGTCCGTCACCTTGTCGTGAAAAAAAGGAGCGTGACGCAGCGATCGCCAGATGACATATTCAAATTTTCCCTGCAATTGTTCTGCTAGCTTTACCGAGAGTGCGGTTTTGCCCATACCACCCATACCCAGCAGTGTCACCACACGACAGCGATTTTTAACAATCCATTGGCTAAGGGTTTCTAATTCACTAGTACGTCCACAGAATTGAGAAACGTCGATAGCTTCTCCCCAGTTGGTGTAGTTCGTCAAGGGTTGAAGGTTTAAGGTTGAGGAGGCGTTTGTGTCCTTTTGTGGCTGTAGGGTTCGCTGTAGGGTTCGCTTCAGTATTCCATGCAAATTATTTTTGGTTACTTTTTCGCCCAAAGCTTGAGAGAGCGATCGCCACAGGGAAGAGCCAACGTCTTTGATGTGACCGGGGTCGTAATCAGATTCTACAGCCATTTCTAAGTACGTCTGTCCTGCCCAAGATTGACGAAACACAATCTCTTGAACTTTTGTTAAGCGTCCCCGTTGTAATAATTCCTCGACTAGTGCGATCGCTTCTTCAACCGTCATTTATCCACGTAGAACTAAATTAACTATGATATTGGCATCATCAGCTTTGTTTATTAAAAAAGTTTACGTAAATCTATCAAAAAGATCCGACCTTTCTCCGACTTTTTCCGACCGTCAAATTTTCTACTAAGCAGTAGAGTATTGAGATAAGCAGTATTCATGTCCCCAACTTCTTAGAGAGGATATGGGAGAAGCAATCGCTTTCACTAACTAATAACTTGGTAATTCACAGTATTTTCGGAAAAACAAGCATATGAAATTTTTAAGAACTTTTGCAACTGTTGGAGTTGTTTCTCTAATGGCAACTACAGCAGTAGTGGCTTTACCAAATAGTACTTCTGCTTTAGGGCAAGCTACACTTGGAGTTGACATATTACGTTCTAATTTTTCTAGTCTTCAACTCACAGACAACATACTCACAAGTTCACGTCGTGAAAAATTATTACTAGCACAAAGTCAGCGTTTTCCACTGCGCGGCTCTAGGTTCACAGAGCTTGGCGATCATCGTCGAATGGAGACTCAAATTACAATTTCCAATAACGGTCGCATAGATGGTGTGACCAGAATTTGGACTGACAAACAGTGGAAAGGATTTACTGGTTCTGTTGTTGTTGCCATCACTGATAGCGCTGGAAATCGTTTATATATAACTAATCCTCAAAGTTGGGGTGTAGATTGTAAGCGTTGTCCTGGACCAAGTAATCGAACTCAGGGATGGGCTGATACTATTCCTTCCAATGTTCTTAAAAAGGTAGGTGGTTATGCTATTATCCACGCTACTAGTCCAAGAGATAGATGGCGGTCTTGGCTAAGTAGTGCCAAAGAAGCTGTAACAGAAATTAAAGGTATTTACAGTCAGTTTTAGAGCCAGTTGAGCAACACAGTAATGTAGGTTGGTTAGAGCGATCAGACTTTTGATAACAGGATTATTTTAGGCGATCGCAATGATTTCGAGTTGAAGTGCAATAGATGAGTCTTCAGATCCCCGACTTCTTGAAGAAGTCGGGGATTTAGGGGAAGCGCAGTTGATATTTGATATGGAAGTTTTAACTAATTTGGGGTCTACCGATACTTTTATACAAAAACCGGGAAAGCTTTATCCTTAAAGGTTTTTTTAAACTGACATACTTTTTTGATATTACTTGTGAACTACTGACTGAGTAATGGGAATCTCAATCACAAACATTGCTCCTTCTCCAGGTTTCGAGTGACAATATAATTTACCACAATGTTTGTCCACGACAATCTGGTAACTGATAGAAAGTCCCAGTCCTGTGCCTTTGCCCACATCTTTAGTAGTAAAGAAAGGGTCAAATAGTTTGGAAATTACTTCTTTGCTAATCCCTACACCATTATCCGATATTTTGATTGATATCCAGTTGTCATTGAAAACTTCAGTTTGAATATAAATTTGTCTTTTGCCCTCCAGACATAGCTCTTCCAAAGCTTCAATAGCATTGCTTATAAGATTCATAAATACCTGATTTAGTTGACCAGGATAGCAATCAACAGGGGGAAGTTTGCCATACTCTTTAATCACCGAAATTTCTGGATGGTTTGGTTTAGCTTTCAAGCGGTTTTGTAGAATCATTAAAGTACTGTCAATACCTTCATGGATGTCCACCCGCTTGAAATCAGCTTCATCTAAGCGGGAGAAATTCCGCAGTGACAGGACAATTGCCCGAATGCGATCAGTTCCTACGCACATAGACTGAATAAGTTTGATTAGATCCTCTTTGAGAAAATCAAGGTCGATAGCTGCGATTTCTGCTTTAATCTCTTCTGGGGGATTGGGATAGTATTTTTGATAGAGTTCGACTAGTCTCAACAAATCTCTGGTATATTCACTGGCTGGAACCAGATTGCCATGAATGAAATTGACTGGATTATTAATCTCATGGGCAACACCTGCAACCATACTACCTACTGAAGACATTTTTTCACTTTGAATCAGTTGAGCTTGGGTCTGTTGCAGTTCACGCAGAGTACGCTCTAAATTCTGGGCTTGTTGTTGCAATTGAATTTCGGCTTTCTTGCGGTCAGTAATATCAGTTGACACACCAAGAATTTGCCTGATATTTCCGTCATCAGTGCGGCTGAACACAGTCTCCCGACTGTAGAACCAGCACCATTCACCATTTGCTTGTCTCACCCGAAATTCAAGCTCAAAAATCTCACCATCCTTGGCAGTAATAAATTTTTGTTGGTGAATTAGAATTTTTTCTTCATCATCTGGATGAGTAATATTGGCAAGAATTTGTGGCCCCATGTATTGAATTTCTTTATCAGAATAGCCGAGAACAGTGCCAAGTTGATGATTCGCGTAAACGTTGCACTGTTCTTGTAGGTCGAAGATGTAGAGAATATTTGGAGAAGAGTCGGCAATACGTTGAACAAAGTGCTGGCTTTGTTTGAGTGCTTCTTCTGCTTGTTTACGTTCTGTAATATTAAATGTTGTCCCCACCAGTCGATAAATTTGACCCGCGCTGTTTTTTAGGGGATTTATTTTAGTCATCCACCAAGTATCTTGACCACGGAAAGGTAAACATTCTTCATAGGTAATGCTTACACCGGCTTCTATGCAGCTTTTGTATCGCTGTATTACTGATGCACCGCCAACAGATCCTTGCACATCTACAGGAGTTTTACCAATGGCTTCTTCTTTACTAACTCCTGTTGCTTCCTCTGCCGATGTGTTCCAGCCAGAATAACAAAATTCACCATTTTCCAAAACATCGACCACGAATATTACTTGAGCAAAACCATCATAAATACTGCGGAAGAACTGCTCTTGCTCTTCAAGGTGAGCTTCAGGGAGTTGGCGTTGGCCTAGGGCAGCTTGCTGTTCAGTAATATCAAACAAATGATATGCTTTGGCTTCTAGCTCGTCATTCAGTGGTTTTATTGCTGTTTCTGCCGGTTTGCAAGGGGTAATTACTTCGGTCAAAATGATGATCCCGCCGATTTCACCAGACTTTTCATACCAAGGATTGATCTCCCACTTCACCGAATCAGTTGTTCCGTCTCTACGAGAAAAGGTATCTTCTTCAGATTTTTCGATGGCTCCCGCCAAACAGCGTTGGTGAATGTCCCGCCAATACTGGGAAATCTCCGGAAAAACTTCATAATGAGAGCGACCGATAAAGTCTTCCTCACCCAAGCCGTAATCTTGCTTCCAGCGGCGACTCGCCAAGATGTAGCGCATTTGACAGTCAAATATAGCGATCGCAGCAGGGGTGTATTCTATGAATAAGCCCATCTGCTCTTGGTCATATTTCAGGGTGGTCGAGGTCTTGGTCTCACCTAAACTGCTAACTAGCTGACGTAGTTCTACCAGTTCTTGTTGAAGAGACTCGTAAGTATTTTTATCTAGAGTCATGAGATCACTATCCATAGTTTCGTCGTTTACCCACCAGGGATCTGAAGTTGACAGCAGTTATATTTTTCCCCATGACTTCCAGTAACCAACATTAATAGCTGAGGCGCACTTAAAAATGGGATGCTCCCCAACTTAACTCAATGATGTGGATGGCATAGAGGAATTTAAGTTCTATATATATTGGTTTTGGAAATAGCCTGTATATATAAATAAACAAGTAGAGTTTCGCAAAAATTAGACAAATTTTAAAATTTTTTGCCGAATTGATAGCGGCAACACTAAAGCTGATACCATAAGCATTATTTTTAACAAAATTATGAACACACACAAAAGATACATATCATATTTTTTTATTGTGACACTTTTTGCTGGACTGGGCAGTTGCAGTTCTAGCCCTACCTCTCCTAATGTTGACAGCGAAGCACTTGCGCCTGCAACAACACCAAACAGCTTATCCTCACCAAGCCCAAGTCCAAGCCCAAGCCCAAGTCCAAGCCCAAGTCCAAGCCCAAGTCAAAAAGCAACCATACCTCAACTGAGGGCTAAATCTGCCCAGCAAAATACACTTTCTGCATCTACTCAAGCTACTAGTAGCAAAACTACAAATGTGACTTTATATACAAGCGATACTCAATGTCAAGAACTAATTCCACAGCAAGCTTCAGTGCCAGCGGAGGAACCCATAAAAGCTACAGTGGTTAAAATCTTAGAGCAACGAGACACAAGCGATTTTAGCTTGTCTGGGTATCGTGTCAATGTCAAAAAAGGCGTAGCTACAGTAGATTTACGAGTATCTCCTGAATCAAAGCGGCAATTAGCTTCTCTTTCTAGTTGTGAGCAGTTTGCTCTGTTTGGTAGTCTGCGCAAAACTCTCACAAGTAATGTCCAATGGAATATTAAAGAGGTGAATTTCACCGAGGGAGGCAAAGAAATTACTTTTTAAGTTTTTGAGATATCGGTATGAGAAAAGCTGGAAACATATTGCCATCCTTACAAGAATCTAATGAATGGTAGTTATCAGGATTTAAATTATATCAAGGGCATAGGCGCTCATGCTGCACCTGCTCTTCGGCCAATTGTGAATATCCCTGGGGAAGTTGTGCAGATCCTCCGTTTTTTAATTGTTTGTACTAAATTAGCTAGCTACAGTGAAGGTGAATCAGGCTGTCTAGTCCTTCTTCCAGACTGGGGGGAGCATCCTGGAGTTGGCGATGCATTCGCCAGATAATTTCTTCAGGAACCTGGCGAACACGCCTTTGATTGCGTGCCAAACACAGCCAAACTGGCGTTCTCACCCACACCCCCGTAATATCAGTAAAGCCGAAATCGCGGGCTAAGGTGATGAGTTGACGGCGATAGCGCCTTTGGGCGTTGGTGGCGTCAAAAATTGCTGGTCTACCTGCGGTGATAACTTGCTGAAATTGCCGCTCTATTTCCCGTCAAATCAGTAGCCATGAACCCTGAATAGCTTCTGAACCGAACAGCTGCCCCCGAATGACATCTGTAGAAATTAGCTGCATTTGGGGGCATTCTGCCAGTAATTGTTTTGTCAAAGTTGACTTACCGCTACCAGGAAGACCAATCAGCAATAGGAGTTTAGTCATTTGTCCTTTGTCCTTAACTAATGACTAATGACTAATAACTAATGACTAAATGATGGTTCCATCGGGGATTACAGCATTTTTCAGCACAACGACAATGCCACTGCGAATGTAAAAACCTTGACTTTCGCGTTCGGCTTCTTGCACGTTATCTTTATTGATGATTTTGACATCATGACCGATGCGGGCATTTTTATCGATGATGGCACGGCGAATTAGAGTATCCGTACCGATGCCTACAGGAATGTCATTTTTTTCTATGCTGCACTGGCGTTCTACAGAGGGTTGGTAAAAATCTGCTCCCATAAGTAGGGATTCTTCGATAATACAGCCAGATTCAATTCGCGATCGCACTCCCAAAACAGAATGCTGAATGCGGCAATTTTTCAAAATGCAACCTTCGCCAATAATCGATTCTGTAATCTGGCACTCTAACAGCTTAGTCGGCGGTAAGTACCGTGGGCGGGTGTAAATTGGTGCTTCTTCATCGTAGAAGCTAAAAGGTGGTAGGGGTTGCTGAGTCAGTGCTAAATTTGCATCATAAAATGCTTCGATAGTACCTATGTCTTCCCAGTAGTCATTAAACAAGTACGCTTGAACGTTGTAATCCTTGGCAGCATCAGGAATAATTTCCTTACCAAAATCAGTCCGTTCTAAAGATTCTTTCAACAATTTGATCAAAACATCTTTTTTAAAGACATAAATCCCCATCGAGGCGATGTAGGGCTGCTGTTCGGCTTGTTCTGGGGTCAAACCCAACACAGTCGTATCAACCCGCATTTTGTCTAAAGCTTCGCCTTTGGGTTTTTCGCTAAAGTCGATTACCCTACCAGACTCATTGATTTTCATCAAGCCAAAATCTGAGGCGCGGCGATTGTCTATGGGGATGACTGAGAGAGTAATATCAGCATTGGTTTCCCTGTGACGCTGGATAAACAGGCGGTAGTCCATGCGGTACAGGTGATCACCTGAGAGGATCAGAAATTCGTCTATATCCCAATCCTGCAACATCCAGATATACTGACGCACAGCATCGGCTGTACCTTGGAACCAGTTGGGATTTTCTGGTGTTTGTTGTGCAGCTAAAATTTCCACAAACCCCTCGCTGAAGCCGCTAAAGTTGTAAGTACGGGCGATGTGGCGATTTAGGGAAGCTGAGTTAAACTGTGTCAGAACGTAGATTTTGAAAATTTCTGAATTGATGCAGTTGCTAACAGGGATATCTATCAAGCGGTACTTTCCTGCCACTGGGACTGCTGGTTTAGCACGGAGTTTGGTTAGCGGATAAAGCCGAGTACCCGCACCCCCACCAAGAATGATTGATAATACTTTTTTCACAAAATTTCTCCCGACTGCCTTTCAACTCTCCCCTTCAGTTTAGGACTGTATGTGGCAGCTGATAAGGGGGGATCAAAGATTCTCAGGGATGAATTTTCCAGAATACTGCTGGTGATGAACAGCGCTGCTAATAAGTCAGAATATAGAACATTTGTATTAATTGCTAGAAAAAATGGGGTGTGCTTACCCTGAGTGCGGGGGCTTTGCGCGATATCGCTAGTCTAAGAGAGGGTTTACTGAGGTAAAAGCTCATCATTTATGACGAATGGCACATCGTATGGACAAATCAGCGGAAAGGACTCCACTGGTAAACCAGTTTCAGCTTTTGCTTGCTTAACCGCTTGTGTATAACACTCTGTAAAGACGCTCTCCAGATAAGATTTAAGACTAGGAGAATCACCGAGAGCTTCTTGGACACGTCTACGATGTTCAATGATGCTTCCTTCCCAACTACCGCTTCTCTTCTCAGGCTGAAACTGCCATTTAAGCAAATGCACCAGAATGACAATAAGATTACTCTTCAGACTCTTGCGCTCACTCCTTCCCATATCGGCAATTTCTTCGATGAGGTTCTCCCAGTCCACATTTGCGTAGTCCTGACTTTGCAATTTTGCCACAGTTGTTTCTATCCATTGCAAGTAGTCAGTTTCATATAGGGTTTGGGAATGCGTCTTTAGGGAAGACATGGCAGTTTCTATAGGTTTTACTTTGATTCTAGTTCTAGCGAGTGCGATCGCTCCACAAATCATAACGCTGATGAAGTTGGGTATCCCTGTACTCAACTTACTAGCTTATCTATAAGTGCGGGGTGGGGGAATCGAACCCCCAGCGTTGACTCTTGGCTTGTTGGTAAGGAACCTCTTTTAGACCTAACGGTGTTCCCAGTACACTTGGAGTTAAGTCACCAGACCTCCGCAGCAACGCTACCCCGCATGAACCGACAATCGTATAGGTAGCAGGTACAATCATAAGAACTTCCTTAATGTTCACGACGAACAAGTCCCAATACTGCACTGCTGAAACACCCTTGAGTACCTGTAGAAGAACCCTCAGACCCAAGATAGTTGGAAGGCATAGACACCATCCACCCACATATAGTAAAAAATTTTATCATGGGAGTTAGGTTTGGGCAAATGTTCCGATTAGAATGGCGATCGCTACCCAAACATACTAATGCTTTCCCATAGCATTAGAATTAGTATGATTATTGCTAATGGGCTGTACTAAGCTCTAGTAACCTTAATTCAGCGTAATCAGTAAAACTATATGAAATTAGATTTTGTAGAATATTGTGAAGATAAAGGTAAGCCAAGCGAGTGGCGTTTAGAAGGTTGTCAATTAGGTAATGTAAACTTAATTGTTGGGAAAAATGCCTCTGGTAAATCAAGAATTCTTAAAGCTATCAACTTTCTATCAATTTTGCTATCTCGTGACGTATTTATTTTTCCTAGCTGTAAGTTCAGTGAGTGGATATTAACTTTCGATTCTCATAATCAGGAAAGTAAGAAAGTTTATAAATTGGTACTTAATAACGGTCAGGTAATCGAAGAGAGTTTTAGTATTGGCTCTAAGAATTACCTGGATAGAAAAGAATCGGGTGAGGGCAAAGTTTGGGCTGAAAAATTAGGTCAATATATCGATTTTCAAACTCCTGTTGATGGAGTCACTGCTTTCAAACGGAGAGATTCTATCCAACATCCTTTTTTTGATGAAATTTATAATTGGTCTAATTCATTAAGATACTATCAGTTTGGCACATATTTAGGGAAAAATTATTTTCTTTCTAACTCTAATAGAGACGAGATGGAATTAGAATTAAAAGACCAAGATAGAGTAATTGATATATTCAATTTAGGAAAAAAAGAGATAGGATTAGATTTTATTGAAGCGATAAAATCAGATATGTTATCCGTGGGTTATAATATATCTGAAATTGAAACCGAATGTGATCAAGCAGATAAAGTATCTCACCCAGATATGAAATCCCAATATATTTATGTTCAGGAAAGTGACCTAAAAGATAAAACTGCACAAGGATTAATATCTCAAGGTATGTTTAGAGCATTATCTCTAATCATTCAAGTAAACTACTCTCTTTTATCTAAAAGAACTAGTTGCATCTTGATAGACGATATTGGGGAAGGACTTGATTTTGAAAGAGCATCAGCAATAATTAAATTACTTATTGGTAAAGCTCAGAGTGGCTTAATTCAGCTAATTATGACTACGAATGATCGCTTTATTATGAATGGTGTTCCTTTAGAGTATTGGTTAGTTATTGAGAGAAAACCAGGATTAGCTAAACTTCACAATATACATAATTCAAAACAAATATTTGAGGATTTTAAATTCACTGGTCTAAACAATTTTGACTTTTTTGCGACTCAATTCTATATGGAGGGATTTGGCAATGAGGAGCAGATAGAACAGTGAAAAAGCTAGCTATTTTTGTAGAGGGTAAAACAGAACAAATTTTCGTCAAGAAATTACTTAGAGAAATTGCCGGCAGAAGTAATATTTCCATAGAAATCCAATCTAAGGAAGGGCATAAAATTGCTACTTTAATAATGAAAGATTCTGTCACTTCCGCAACAAAGTTTTATGTTTTAATTTATAACTCAGGTGGTGACAGTAAAGTTGTTTCAGATATGAAAGATCAGTATAATTCTCTAACCGCATCTGGCTATGAGACAATAATAGGATTAAGAGACGTTTATCCAATACCCATATCTCAAAAATCTAGACTGCAAAATGGCTTACATTCTTCCTTACCAAAAGGAGTAATTCCTGTAGACATAGTTCTTGCTGTTATGGAAGTAGAAGCGTGGTTTTTAGCAGAATGGAATCATTTTTTTAAAATAGATATAAGTCTCACACCAGAGAGAATTCAAACAGAGTTAGGATTTAATCCTCAAACTGACGATATGGAACAAAGACCTCATCCTGCTGAGGATATGGAACAGATTTATAACCTTGTAGGAAAATATTATAATAAAAGCGAGAAACAACTCAATAGACTTGCATCTAATCTAGATTACGAATTTCTATATATAAAACTTGCCAAGAATGTTCCTAGCCTGGGAGAATTTATTGGATATATTAATCAATTCATGACTCCTTAGTCAACATTTACACCATTAAGTCACTGCAAAATCTGTATACTCCCGCATCTTGGGTTCATGAAATGCCAAAACAATATCTTCCTTGGGAACACCAGCGCTAACTAAATCTGTAGCAATACCCTCTTCTGTCCAATCTTCCTCAATCCAGAATTTACCATCGTGCAGACGAACGTAGACAGTCATTCCAGTAATTCTTTCGCCATTTTGCCAACCAAGATTCATCCAGATGTAATGACATTTTTCTTCATCTACAATCAAGAATGTTTCTATATCTTTTTGTGGATGGCGATGGCACAATTCTACGTATTCCGTCAAAATTTGCTTGATTAGTTTGGGATATTCAGTTAATTTATCCATTGTTTAATTTCCTCTGTATCTATATCTACAACAATGAGTAGAATATAAAAAACTCAGCGTACCTCTGCGCTTATCTTAGCGTACCTTTGCGTTTAAAAAGTCCACAGTTCCTAAAAACTAAACTCATGCAAATTCAAACACCAGACTGGGTTAAACACGCCGTATTCTATCAAATCTTCCCCGACAGATTCGCTAAAAGCAAACAACCGCGCAAGCGATTGTTACATAACGCTAGTTGGGAAGATTGGGAAGCAATGCCAACACTCCAAGGCTATAAAGGAGGCGATTTATGGGGCATTTTGGAAGAATTAGATTATATTCAAAGTTTAGGAATTAACGCCATTTACTTTACACCTATTTTTCAATCAGCGAGTAATCACCGCTATCACACCCATGATTATTATCAGGTTGACCCAATTTTAGGGGGTAACGAAGCTTTTAAAGAATTGCTAGATGCAGCACATCAACGAGATATTAAAGTTGTTCTTGATGGAGTATTTAATCATTCCAGTCGCGGATTTTTCTTTTTTCATGACGTTTTAGAAAATGGACCCAATTCCCCTTGGGTAAATTGGTTTAAAATTCACGGCTGGCCCTTAGCACCATACACCGGCGAGTTACCTGCAAACTATGAGGGTTGGGCCGGACTTCGGTCTTTACCTGTATTTAACCACAATAACCCAGAAGTGCGGGAATACATTATGGATATTGCCGAATATTGGATTAAATTCGGCATCGATGGTTGGCGTTTAGATGTACCATTTGAAATTAAAACTCCTGGTTTTTGGCAAGAGTTTAGACAGCGAGTTAAAGCGATTAATCCTGATGCTTATATTGTGGGTGAAGTTTGGGGTGATTCCCGTGAGTGGCTGGATGGAACCCAATTTGATGGGGTGATGAATTATCTATTTGCTGGGCCGACTATTGCTTTTACAGCAGGCGATCGCGTAGATTTAAAACAAGTGCAAGGCCGCGACTATCAACCCTCCCCACCCTTGTTTGCTGCTGAGTACGCTGTCAAAATGCAAGAATTACTGCAACTATACCCATGGGAAATTCAGCTAACGCAACTAAATTTGTTAGCAAGTCATGATACAGCTAGGTTAATAACCATTGCTGGAGGTGATAAAGCCAGCGCCGAATTAGCAACTTTACTATTACTCACCTTTCCCGGTGCGCCTAGTATCTATTATGGTGATGAAGTAGGTTTACCTGGTGCTTTAGATCCAGATTCTCGGCGGGGTTTTCCGTTAGAATCTAACTGGGATAGAGAAATTCTCAATACTCACAAACAACTAATTGCCCTTCGCCAAAATTACCCAGCTTTGCGAACAGGTGATTACCAAGTACTGTTTGCACAAGGGGAATTATACATCTTTGCGCGAACTTTGGGAACTGAAAAATTGATTATTGCTGTTAATGCTGGTACAGCGTCAGCAAAAGCGCATTTAGATATTAACAAATTGCAATTGTTATATGGTACTGCCGAGTGGAATAGTGAGCAATCGTCTTTAAGTCTTCCCCCTCGTACTGGTTGCATTTTGGGTTAAGGTTTAAAACCTGCGTAGAGACGTTTTATGAAACGTCTCTACAATAGACCTAAGTTTTCAACCGAACACCATATAACAACGTCAGGAATAGCAATTACTCTAGTGCTGATGATAGACAAGACTTACAACCCCCTGAACAAGAAAGCACTGATAAGTAGAGCGTAAGTGTGATAGCCTGCTATACACATCCATCTATGCAATGCCACAAGTAAAAGCCGAAAATTTGGAAATAAATATGCAAACCGTAGAAACACGAGAACTAACGATAGAGAGGGTAAATCAAGCCGTTGATGCAATTCTTAATGTTTTGGGTAATCCCGAAAATGATTTACACACCCAAGCCTATACAGCGTTTAGTGCTGGTGATTATCAGACGGTGAAGCGCCTGGCCTCGACTAATTTATCCGATTACTACTGTAAAGCATTGGGATATCTAGGAGGTGCGCTAAAATTGACACCTAACACCGATACAATCTTAGCAGAGTCAGCACGGGCAGCAGCGGATTTTGCCAAAGAAAAAGTATTGCTACAACTAGGGGATGCGATCGCTAAGGCGCTTAATTAAGCTAAATTATCAACTCGCCAAATTATGTTAATTTGAGTATTTCTCACCCATCGGCCCACGAGTTACACCTAGTTGATTTTGCAACTTCAACTCTCGCCAAAGTTGGGAACCTGTGATTTCACCTTGCAGTAGTTGCTGGTAGCGATGTATGATTTTGCTTACCTGCTCTGGCGTCTCATTTACAAATTCGATGCGGAAGTTCGGTAAACCAAGGTCTATCAGTCGCTGTACGTATTCGGCTCCTGTTTGGGCAGTGCCATTAAATACTGTGTTGCGGCAGCCGGCGTCAGCTTTGAGGACGTGTTCGCTACCCACTCTGTCGCGCAATTTCACTTCCTGCTTTTCACATGGTCTGCCACAGTTGGTGTAGTCTGTACCTGTGGAGAGGAAGGCACAAAATACGCAGTGTTCCATGTGGAACATTGGCATATGTTGATGAATTGTCACTTCAAACCACTGGGGAGGACAATTTGTGAGTAAATCTTCCAGTTGGGTAATATTCAAGTCATAAGATGCTGTTACCCGTTCTAAACCACAGTGTTGCTGAAAGTAATCTGCTGTTAAAGGGTTGGCAACATTGAGAGAAAAATCACCAATACATCTTTCTGTAGCAAAAAATTGCAATTGGTCATAATTCCTGACTATATAACCATCTGCCTCAGAAGCGCGGACTTGTTGCAAAATCCAGTTTTCGCCTGGTTTGGTAATTCGAGGTGGTGCAACCCAAATGGTGGGAACTGCTGAATGTTGACGTACCATTTGCACAGCTTCTGTGTAGGTGCGGATGTCTTCAAATTCACAGTAAAGGGTCTGAATTCCGGCTTGGAGTGCGGCTTGCAGTTGTTTGAGGTTGCGCACCAAAACAATGAGAGATGGGGAAACTTGGACTGTGGGAGACGGTGAAGGGAGTAAGTTTTGCCAAGAAATATCAGAATGCAATTCCCAGCGTTTGGGTTGACTTCGCAATTCTTCTAACTGTGTGACGATTTCCCGCCGCATCCGGTTTAATTCGCTAACGGGTAACATGGCATCACATTTAAGGTGATTTGTCAAGGTTCCCAAAGAAAAAGGTGTATTACCAAGACGACCGAATTGTTCTTGTAAGCGTTCGGTGGTGAGGGGCTTGGTGTGTGCCTCAGTTAGGGAAATTGCCGAATCCACCTGAACGATGTTACCAAATTCATCACGGGCGATCGCAATTAACGCCTGTCCAATTTCACCATAAACCTCTAAATTAATGGGGCGCTGAAATTGGGGGTTTTCGCCAGCAAAGCTTTGACGCAACTGTTTATCTAGTTCTGGGTCGCTGGTTTTCCAAACTTTATCACCCAAATGTACCCGATGCAGATTTACGTCGTTTCTGCCAAAAGTTAATACAGTGTCTTTCCCTTTTTGTTCCACTGCATATATGCGTCCCCCTTCTTCTTTCGCTTCTGGATGTCCGCAGTCAAACACAATTCCGTCTCCTGGTTTGACTCGTGCTTCTAGCTTGAGTGTCACCTGTTCGTTACGGATGCGGGTAACTTCACCTAGGTAAACTCCGCGTTTTTTGCCAAATCGGGCATGAACCAATTCTTGATTATTAATTCCGCCAAACCAGCCGGTGTAAATGCCGCGAGAGAATGCCATTTCTAGGTTGTAGTGATCTCTCGCTGAAGAAGACATTGGTTGTAGAGACGTTCCATGGAACGTCTCTACATTTGTATTTGTCGAAGTTTCCACAACCCGATCTAGGGCTTGGCGATAAACACGGGTGACGTTAGCAACATACTCTGGGGCTTTGAGGCGTCCTTCTATTTTCAGAGAAGTTACTCCAGATTTAACTAATTCTGGCAGGACTTCTAACCCTGCTAAATCTTGGGGACTGAGTAAGTATTTGCGATCGCCTAAATCGACAATTTCCCCATCTGCTATTAAATCGTAGGGCATCCGGCAAGCTTGGGCACATTCGCCCCGGTTAGCTGAACGTCCTCCTAGTGCTTCGCTGGTTAAACATTGTCCAGAATAAGCGACGCACAATGCACCGTGTACAAAGACTTCGAGAGGTAGGGAAGTCTTTTGTTTAATTTTGTTAATTTCTGCGATGGAACATTCCCGCGCCAAAACCACCAACTGACAACCGAGGGATTTGGCAAATTCTACCCCTGCTGCACTGGTGATGGTCATTTGGGTTGATGCGTGAATGGGAAAATCGGGGGAAAGATGACGGATGAGGCGACAAATGCCGACATCTTGGACGATTACCGCATCTACACCCGCAGAGATAATTGTGCGGAGATATTGCTGTGCTTCTCTTAGTTCTTGGGGAAATATTAGTGTATTGAGGGTGACATAGCCTTTAACGCCCCGCAGGTGGAGAAATTGCATTAATTTGGGTAAGTCTGCTGGGGTGAAGTTTTGCGATCGCATTCTGGCGTTAAATTTATCCAACCCGAAGTAAATCGCATCCGCGCCATTTTCTACTGCTGCTTTGGCGCATTCCCAGTTACCAGCGGGGGCTAGGAGTTCGGGACGTTGGGGGGAAGGGCTGGATGTGCGATCGCGCCAGCGCTGACTTGTCAGTTCGCTTTTCATTGGATTTAGTCAGGGTTAGGTGTCACCATAGCGATTTTATCTAAGTTATTCGGGGTTTGTGGGGGCTTGTTTATTCAAAACAGCATCAGCTTATAAATCGTATAAAGTCTTAAACCAGGTTATGAATCCCTGCACCTTGGGATTTTGCGGATTTAAAATATTGTACTTGATAGCTTGATGTATTTGTCTACCTGGTTCATCTTGCCATGCTAACCAAGTGTAAATTTCAGCTTTATCAAGATATGAATCTTTGAATGTTGCTCCTTTCTTTTTTGCCTCTCTTGCTACTTCCTGTGCATATTGCCAAATATATTCTCCCTGTTCAGGAATCATATAACCTAAAAAAGTCTCTAACATACCTTGTATGATATTATCTGGCATAATCCAAACACCAAACTTTTTTCCATCTGTACTAATAATTAATCCTGTTTCTGGTATTTGCTCAGGAAGATTACCAATATTTGGCAAACAAGCCATTCTGATACTTTGCCAACGTAAAGACGCGTCATCATCCGCATCTACCATCAAACCTAAATGTGTGCGTCCTCTAGTTTGTAATTCTGTATATATGAGGTCAGAAGTAATATTTTCATAACCTCCACATTCTTGAATTGATATAATTGCTTCCTTTTTATTTTCACCCCAAGTAATTCCATTTTTTTCAATTAGTTCTGGTATAACTCTCTCATCATCCTTACCTTCAACTAACAGTTTTTTCGGCCCATCAGTTTTTGCCATTGCTAACGTATCTCCAGTTCTCTTTCAACAGCAATGGCAATTTGGTTTTCAGTAAAAACTATACTTTTTTCTTTACCTTTTTCAATTCTGTGAATCCTAATACCATCATCAGATACATCTTCTTGTTTTGCAATATCAGCTAAACTTTGCCAACAATCATTATTATGTGTAGTTGCAAAAACCTGTACATTTAATCTTTTAGCTGTATCCCAAATCATTTTCCACATATTGGACATCGCAGTAAAATGAAGTCCTGTATCAATTTCATCTACAAATAAATATCCGTCTTTAGCAGACACAATAGCCAGTGCTAATCCTAAAATGCGCCAAATACCATCCCCCATACTGCCGATTGGTACACGCTTTCCATCAGAAAGAAGTACAAGAAAACCACCCCGCGAATCTGAGGAATACATCAATTTTTGAGAACTTACTGGAGCGATACGTTTAATTTTCGAGTCTATTTTATTAAGTGCCTGTTCTATAAGTGTTTCGTCAGGTGTTAGTACTACCTGCCCAAATAGCTCAATCATTTCCCCTATTTTTAAAGAAGATGATGCAATAAATTTTGTTTTTGGAATACTACTTAAAGCCAAACCCTTTCTGTAGCGGAACAATCTGATAGAGTTTAGAGGAAGACCACAATCGGATGATATATATAATGACAATTTCTCTTGTTGTTGCCCGTTACGCATCCATTGTACAATGAAATTGAGCTTCTTTAACTCTTGCAAATCTTCATTAGTAGAACCAACTTCTTCTCTATCAATATGAGCTTCATCATGACCATAACTGCTATTATTTTGACGCAGCATTGCTATCGATACATCCAGGCTCTCCAGAGTTTTATCATCAAGACCTGATATAGAAAACTTGCTTCCAGGTTCAATCTCGTGGCCATAAAAAAGGTGGCGAATATCAAGCTGACGATCTTCTTTACCCTCATCACTCCTTAAATCTTCACCTCGGTTAGTCATAACATCCGCAAGTGGATCAAGATCAGTCCGTGAGCATAAAAGTTGAATAGCTTCTAGTATTGATGTTTTACCGCTATTATTTTCACCCACTAGCAGATTAATTCTACCTAGCTGCTGAAGCTCGAAAGACTTGAAACATCGAAAATTCTCTATTTTTACGCTTTTCAACATAATATTGCTAGCCAGAGACAACAGAGAAACAAAGACTGGTATTAGTATAAGCAGTCTTGATACCTCTCATTTTAGCAAAAAGGGTAAACTAAAATTAAATTTAGGGATATTTATTACTATTTCCCAGAACTTAAAACAAGTTAGACAATTATTTAAACTGTAGGTGCAACAGCAACAGATGATAAAAAATTAATCAAATCCTGTATTAATGGGTGTTGTTGCAAAATCTTAATGTCATCATCGCTGATATTGCTCAATATTGTGTCAATAACTGGCGTATCTTTGCCAAAAACTTCTGCTAGAAATCTTTTTGGCTGACTCTGGGCAAATTGCCATTCTAAATTAGTAAAACTGCGTTTAGCTATTTTCTCAATTAATGATTTATCTTGTAATAAAATAATTTCTATTTCTGGAACTGCTAGGGAAACTTGAAAGGGAATACCATGAAATACTTGATGTAAAAGAGATTTAACTAAATCAGATTTTTCCGAAATCTGAGATTCATCTTCTGTATCTGCATCTATCACAAGAGCAACAGGGGTTGACCTAGTAGCCATCAGTGAACTAGCTAAAGAACGCGCTCCATAAGAGCCTACACCTTCTACAATTTTAGTATCTTTAAGAAGATGTTGCGGAAGCAATCGCTGTAATATTTCTCTGTCTGTTTTACCTTCTGTAATGATATAAGCTAGAGTCATGGCACAGCCTCAATTGTGATGTTGTAATTAGGAAGACCTTGCTCAACGCAGAACCGATATTTTTTAATTAATGACTTACGTATACATTTATTTTGCAGTGAGTAATCAATTTCAGAGCCTGTCCATAGTAAAACATTTTGAGGGCGACTAGATACTGCTAAAGTTTCAGCCGCTGCTGTAAAGCCATTTCGACTAAACACACTAGCAATAGTTGATGTAGGTCTGCGTTCTAGCTGTTTTTGTAGCTTTGCTATGGGTTAAATCTTAATTTCTTCTGCTGTATCTTTACATTCTATAAGACAAGCTAAACCATCTACATAAACTACTCCATCAATTTGCTCTAGTTGTTTTCCATCCATATACACACTATAAGGCCAGGTTACATCAGCGCCATCAAGTTGAAATGCACGTACAACTAAATACTCTAATGCTTTACCTGTGCCCCAACCAAGAGCCTTAGTATTACCTGACTCGATTTCTGACCATAGGTTGATTAAATCATCCCAGTTATAGCTTGCAATCTTGGCTTCGTACTCTGCGCCTGTAGGCATGATTTCATTTTATAGCGTTTCCTAGTCTGCTGAGGTACAAATCTCTGCGTACCTCTGCGCTTTACTTTGCGTCCCTTTGCGTTTCAAAATATTATCTGTACCTCACGTAACTCTTAATCGCTATAGGTATTTTATTGCTGTTATGTTCAGATAGTTAGAGAAGATTTTAGCGTATTGCAGTAACGCGAATCACAAAACAATAAATAATAAGTAGGTTATAAAAATTAGGGCTTCACGCTTTTACACTAATCCCTTTACATCAGGTTTTTCACCTTGGGACTCTACAATTTCAAACTTCACCTTGTTGTATAAATCTTGCAGGAAAATCTCAAAAGGCACTGAGGATAATGCGATCGCCACATCTTCTTCGTCATACTCACACAACGTCCATCGCTTCTTCCCACTTTTAGAAAATTGCTCTACATGAATCCTGTTTTGGTCAATTAACAGATATTCTTGGAAAGTAGGAATTGTGCGGTAAGCCTCAAATTTATCCTCACGATCATAAGCTTTGGTAGATTTAGACAAAACCTCAATAATTACCTGTGGGTTCATAATTATATCTTGGCGGTTATTGAAAAATTCTGGTTCACCCGCCACAATCATCACATCTGGATAAGTGTAGATTCGCTTGTGGGGTATCCACAAACGGACATCAGCTATACAAACATGGTAGTTCTGCTTTTTGAAAGCAAAATTCAACTCACCGCTTAAGTTGAGTGCTATTTGGTTGTGATTTAATGTTCCACCCGCCATAGGAATAATTTGACCGTCAATATATTCGCTTTTGTATTCAGCAGCTTCTTCTAGTTCCAGATATTGTTCTGCGGTGTAATATCGCTGTTCTGTTATTTGCATATTTTTACCTGAAAGCGATGCCTAAAAGCATATTAACATATTTGGTAATGATTATTTCCTCAATCTGTTTTGAATTTTTAATTTTGAATTACTTAACCCCACAATCTTCTGCCTGTTTTCCCGTTTAATCGCTCATGAGTATCTTTTAACAAAGCTGGAATATCTAAACTTTCTGGACATTTCGGTAAACAGTCGCCGCATTCTGTGCAGCGGCTTGCTTTCATTCCTGGGAACCAATGACCGGCATTTTCAAACATCCCATAACGATATTGCCCATAATCTTTCATATCGTAAGCTACAGCCAAATTTCTCAACCGCAAAACTTCGGGAATATTAATATTTTCAGGACAGGGTAAACAAGCATAACATTGACTACATTTATCAGTTGCTAAAGCTGTTTTTTGCTGATTTTCTAAATTATCAAAAATACATTTCTCTGCTGATGTTAAATCGTCGTCACTGTCAGCAACTCTCAACGGTTCGATTAATTCCTCTGGGTTTGCTGGCCCGACACTTAGGGTAGTAATGCGGTTGTCACTCAGCAAAAATCGATAGTTTAACTCTAGAGGTGAATATGGCTGACACAAGTCTTTCAGGGTTTGGGGTGGTGTGTAAAGCCTTCCTCCCTTGTCAGCGGGAGAAATGATAAAAACACCCATATCCTTGTCAGCTGCTAGCTGAATTGCTGGGGTGTGCCGTTGGAAAAAATAGTAATAATGCAGATTGACAAATTCAAATAAATCTGTATTGATTGCTGCCAAAATTATCTCTAATGGCCCGTGGGTAGAAAAACCAACGTGTCGCACCCGACCATCGCTAACAGCTTCCTGAACTGCTTGCATACAGCCACCTTTGGCTTGTACCCACTGCAAATGTTGCCAAGTATTCAAGCCATGAATGCCCAAGCAATCTAGATAATTTAGATTTAATCGTTCGAAAGATTCATCGATATACCGACGCATCGTGTCAGCATCCGCTGTCGGGGGGATTTTGGAGGTGATGTGAAGCTCCGTTCGGGGTACTGACAAACCACCTTTTAGCACCCCACCAAGATACTCCTCGCTTTTGCCGTAACCCCTGGCTGTTTCTAGATGATTAATTCCTAAAGACAAGGCTTTGGCAATAGTCTTTTGAGCGTTTTCGGCATCGGCCAAGAAGCGCATTGTTCCCAAGGAAAAAACCGAGAGACGGAGATTCGTTTTTCCAAAACGTCGGTATTGCATGATTTAAGTTTTGAGTGCTGAGTGAAGAATTAAGATTAAATAATGAAGAAATTGTGGTAACTTCTTCATTATTAATTATTTAATTCTTTATTGTTTCTTCTTTGTTTTTTAGCACTCAGCACCCACTACTTGACAACCATTGTTCAACACTTTTTTAGCTGTCACCATTACCAAAGCGCTTGATTAAATCCTCTGGACGGATATTGGAAATAAATTCGCGGAAGGCTTCTTGTTCAGCTTCATCAGCATCGCGATCAACGGGGATCGAAGCATCAGCCACCACTTCTTCCATTACCCAAATGGGGGTATTTGTACGGAGAGCTACGGCGATCGCATCGCTAGGACGGGCGTCAATTTCTTTTTTGACATCGCCTTGCTGGACAATCAACGCTGCATAAAATGTATCTTTTTGCAGGGAATGAATGATAACCCGCTCTAGAGTCATGTTCCATGTCTCTAAAATATTCATAATCAGGTCATGGGTTAAGGGCCGGGGCGGCTTCTGGTTTTCTAGCGCGCCCATAATTGCCCTAGCCTGTTCTTGACCGATATAAATTGGCAAAGCGCGACGATCTGAAGCATCCTTCAAAAGTACAATCGGGCTGCGGGTTATGGCATCTAATGCTATGCCAGCAACTTTCATTTCAATCATTGGCTATGCCTCTACAATCCTTTGAGCGATTGGGCGCTATGTAACAAATAATACCATCGACTGGCTGTTTTTGGGACAGGAATAAACATAGGCTTTTATTCTCTATAATTGCTTCTATTAAACTCCTTTCCTTGAGGTGAACACCAGAGTAAATCAAATTGGTTTACGGCGGCAATCACCTTCTTACCCAAGTATGCCTTGTGAATGATGCTAATGTGTTAATGTCCCCATATTTAAAAAAGTTGGAAATTATACTGGGAATTTTTAGATTATTTGTGAGAATTACCAATTGATTTCATGCTTAATTAGGCAATAAATAGAGTTAGTTTGACAAAAAAGCCGTGTTTACAGGATTAATCCAAGCATTAGGTACTATGCAACCCTTAGGGGGCGATTCTTGGCAAATTACTTGTGTCAGCCAGTCATCAGAGTTAATAACACAGGATTTAGCTTATGGCGATAGTGTGGCAGTAGATGGTGTTTGTCTGACCGTGGAAGAAGTTTTAGAAGATGGGTTTATCGCCACTGCTTCACCGGAAACCCTGCGCCGCACCACTTTAGGATCTGAGCAAAGCCCAGAGAAATATGTCAATTTAGAAACGTCGCTGCGGGTGGGAGGCAAAGTTGGCGGTCATTTTGTGATGGGCCATGTAGACGGCATTGGTAAATTGCTTTCGGCGGAACAAACAGCTAGTTCTTGGGAAATGACATTTGCTGCACCGGATGCGATCGCCCGCTATATTGTCCCCAAAGGTAGCATCGCCGTCAATGGCATCAGCCTCACCGTAGCCACACATCAGCCAGAAACCTCCCAGTTCACTGTAGCGGTCATTCCCCTCACCTATGCCGAGACAAATCTCAGCCATTTAGTTCCTGGCAGTTGGGTGAATTTAGAAGGAGATATTCTCGGTAAATATGTGGAAAAATTTCTTACCCCTGGCAATCGATGCCACGAAGAGACCAATGATTACAGTTTAGATGCAATTACACCTGCATTTTTAACAGAAAACGGATATTTGTAAATTGGTAATTGGTAATAGGTAATAGGTAATGGGTAATAGGTAATTGGTAATGGGTAATTGGTAAAATTGGTAATGGGTAATTGGGGAAGAGGTGATTAACTTCTGTTACCCATTAGCCATTAGCCATTACCCATTAGCCATTCTTAACTGTCTGGTTTCTGAGATACCTGGGCTGTTTGTAAAGATTGAACCAATTGGCTCAGTCCGCTTTGTAATTGCACCCCTGGATCAGCAGCCACCCACCCATCTTGTGTCAGGTGACGGACTTCAAAGTGCAGGTGGGGCCCTGTAGAGTTGCCAGTGCTACCAACCCGCCCAATCACAGTTCCTGGTTCTACCTGCTGTCCGGGTTGTACAAAGATTTCTGACATGTGAGCATAGAGGGTTTGTTGAGCCGAATTGTGGTTAATGACAACGGCTAAACCGTAACCACCCATCCAGTCAGCAGTTTCCACTTGACCCTTAGCAGCTGCCAAAACTGGAGTTCCTGTAGGCGCACCCAAATCTGTACCAGCATGGAAACGGCGATCGCCTGTAATCGGATGAACGCGCCAGCCAAACAGAGAAGTAATGGGAGCAGGAACAGAAAGCGGAAACACCATTCCGGCACCACCACCACGGTAAGCGATCGCGCCAGTATAGGGAATTTGCGGCAAGACTGATGCTAGAGAGAACTCGTAAGAGACAGTGCTAGGGCGGGGTGCAACGTTACCATCTGCCATTGGAGCGGGTAGTGTACCACCACTAGGGGCGATGGGAGAAGCACTCACCGTGGTGGTAGCGAATTCCCTAGGGTTAGGAATAAATCGATTAGGGTGATATGCGCTCTTGGTGGTACCACCAGAACCAATCCGAGAACCACGCCAGCCGCCGTTGCCACTGCTAACACTGCTAACATTGCTAACACTGCTAACACTGCTAACATTGCTAACATTAGCTGCTAGTTGCCGGACTGGTGACACCTTAGATAAACTAGCGTTTTCACTTCTTCTCAGCCAACTGGGGGCTGATTTGCCCTCAGAATTAGCTACACGGGTACGAGTTGTTTCGGGTGCTTTGGCGCAAGCACCACCTGATACACCTTGCCCTGAAGATAAAATAGTTCGACAACCACTAGAGCGTTCTGTCAGTACCACAGAATTAGGCGCTTGATAGTTACCTGTAGAAGCACTATTGTAATCCGTGGGGTCAATATAGGCGTTATTATAATCCTTGTTTTTCCCCGCCGTAGCTCTGACAATGCTGTTGGAGTCGTTTACTGGTTGGGCAACTTCTGGGAGTTTCTCAGGTAAGGTGCGAGCAGGAGCTTTCGGTTTTGCTTCTCGATGGCTGCTAGGAGCAACCCGTGAAGTTTCTACACGGGGTCTGGAGAATATCACCACGGGTCCAGGCTCTTCAGGGGCGATTTTGGGTTTAGACGCCCTGACTGGTGCTGTTGATTGGGAAACATTTGCCCGGCTGAGTCTCTTTTTGAGTCTGGCTCGTCGTTCAGAAAAATCCGACTGCGGTGTCGCCGCTTCTGGCGCAGCAGTATGTTTGATTACTGGAATTTTAACTGCTGTTGGTTGGGAATTTTCAATAGTTGGAACAATGTTGTCTATTGATGTATCCGCTTGAGCAAAGACGAAGCCGCCACTTAGGAGGCTGAAGCCGCTCAACCAACAGAGACTCTGGGCTGGTAATGTGGACGCAAAGCGTCTTGCCATGAAACCTCGCGGTGATGAATAATAGAAACTTTTATGGGCAAATTTATTGTGCTGCGTCATTTGTTCTCTCAGTTGTGTGTAATAAGCCTAAAGAGATGATGCCAGTGGTTTGCTGTGCCCAAAGAGCGAAATTTTGAACAAACCTAAAAAGTTAAACAGAAACTTTGTGGTAACCCAAACTGATTGTACCGGGTTCAATAGAAATTTCTGGGGTTACTAGTTTGTTTGTATCATAAGCTGCGATTCTTAATCGGAGATGCCCCTGAGTTGTCACTCCAACTACAGTGCCTGAAAGATGATTGACATCTACTTGATCACCCATGTTTGTGAGCAAATCGACATAGCGAGACAAGAGTATGCTTATTCCTTCTTGGGAAAGGCACTCGATACCGGATTCTATTCCTAGTAAAACTGTGGAGGTTAGCATTTCCAGACAAGAGATCGGTCGAGAATGATGGGAACCTTGCCACGATTCCAGATTGATTCCGGTTTCTGGTACTGGGTTGGCCCAGTTAATGCCAACGCCAATCACTGCTTGGGTGATTTGTCCTTTGTTGACTTTGGTTTCAGTCAAGATGCCGCCTAGTTTGCGACCATTTAAGATTAAATCATTGGGCCACTTTATGCCCACATCGACGCCGCACTTTCGCAATTGTGCCGCGATGCCCCAAGCACTAGCTAAAGTTAGCTGGTAGCTGTTGGTTGCATCTAGTTTAGGAGCGATGGGCAAAGCCCCGCCGAAGGCGATCGCCACCGAAAGATATAATCCCCCAGTATGAGAAATCCACTGATGTCCCCATTGCCCCCGTCCAGCGGTTTGCTGACTGGCAATAACTACACATCCTGGTTTCTCACCTTGGTTGAGCAAGTCCCAGAGGGTTTGATTTGTTGAACAAAGGCTGTCAAAAATGTGTAGAGAAAATGGTAAATATGGATACTCACGTCCTGCTTTCAGAGCATCTACCACGAGTTGCTGATCAAATCTCACACCAGTTCCCCCAAATCCCATTGTTCAAGTTAGCATTAATTGGATTTTGATTTTCTGTTTAGGTTTGGTTGAAGATGCACACTTGGCACTGGCGCAATGGCGAAGAACTGCCCTACCTGACTTGTAGTCTCTTAGAGCTTTGGCCTCACGGCTTCTTTACCCAGCAGTTTTGGCCTCGATCACCACATGAGTTAACAAAAGTGTTGCGACCAGAGGCTTCAGTTTATCGTTTGCAACAGGTACATGGCAATACTGTTCTCACTCCTCAAGAAGTTGACAGAGTGTTAAGCACAGGTGAGAATGATTTGGCCTTGGCTGATGGTTTAATCAGCGAACAGTCTCTACAAGCTTTGTGGGTAGCTTCTGCCGATTGTACACCTGTGCTGATTGGGGATGTGAAAACCGGACAGGTGGCAGCTCTACACGCGGGATGGCGGGGTACAGCAGCAAAGATTGTCCCTCAAGCGATCGCTCGGTTGCAAGCTCAAGGCAGTAAATTGGATGATTTACGCATCGCTATGGGCCCTGCCATTGCTGGTGAGGTTTACCAAGTTTCTGTAGAAGTGGCTGGGGAAATTGGAAACAGTATTATACCAGAAAGTGACCATCAAAAGATGATCGCTGCTTTACATAATTTACCCAATTCACCGTTGCTAGCAGATAGTGAACCGGGAAAGGTGCGCTTAGATGTGCGACAGGTTAATGCTTTGCAAATAGATATGCTGGGAATTAGTGCCCAACAAGTAGCGATCGCCCCTTATTGTACTTTCCAAACTCCAGAGCATTTCTTTTCTTACCGTCGGGAAAAAGAGAAAAAAGTGCAATGGTCTGGAATTGTCAGCTTGGCTTAATTCAATAGACAGCGACCGAATTTAAATATGTCTGATCCAGAAACCTTGTAGAGACATTCCATAGAACGCCTCTACATTCTTTTCCACCAAATGTCTAATGATCGATTAGCTGCTGTCTCCAGACTTGACACAAATTGGCTCATTTACCAGTTTCTGACAACTGCCAGAGTTGGATTTGATAACAAAGATGGCGGTCAAAAATTTTGCGTGCTGTTAATCCCTCAGCAATTGGCTTTTCTAACCAGCGTTTAAACAGCCAACCGCCGAGTCGGTGTATCGGTGGAACTGCGATCGCCACCAGATCAGCTATATATTTAATTGTAGTCAGCCCAAAAGTTTGGAAAATGTCAAGACACAAGTCAATCGTCGGTGCGATCGCTTTTGAGATATCCTCAGACTTAATTAACTTGAACCCTGCTTGTTCTAACGCTGTCTCCAGTTCTTGGGAAACATGACAATTAGAAAAAATCCCCTCTTTGTATTCAGCATCAGAGCGCATCATATCGGCCAGCAGCAGGTAGCCACCACTATTCAACAGACGTGCTGCACCCTGAGCTAAATCTTCAGCCGCAAGATATTGGCTACTTTCACTGAACAAAATTAGATCATGGGATTTATCTGAGCGAAAATCTTCAAATATCGTTAAGTGGAAAGGTGCTTTACCATTAGTATTCTGGATGAATCTCTCTTGCTGGAGCGGATCAGGTGCTATTCCCTCAATGGTGAAGCCACGATCAAGTAAGTACACTGCATTGCCACCGATGCCACAACCCACATCAAGAATGGTGTTTGTACCCCCTGGAATGAAACTCAGCAGCTTGGCTGCATAAGCCTCCTGTGCCGCACGCAGGCGAGTTAGAGTCAATTCCTCTCCCGGCTTCGGTAGCGGCTCCCAATACCCGTAATGGAGGTAGCAGGAACCTGTCAGCCCCATATAGTAATCTATCGCTGCATTTTGGTAACGCGTCGGTTTGGGAATCTGGATTGATTTTGGCTTTGGCATTGAGTAATTATGGTGAGACTTGGTAAAATTCAGGATTAATATTTATCGGTTGTCAGCTACATTTACTTTTACAGCACTTTGCAAATAAATGAAGTACAAATATTATCTTGTTATCTCGTTAAGAGTCTCCGACTGAGAATGCATTCATTGCGGCTCTGCCGCTTATACGGAAAGCAGCAGCCTTGGAGTAGGCATTCCCGGACAGAGGACTACGGTGTACACACAAGTTATCTGATTACCCAAAAGCCTTGAAAAACCTCAAAGAGTCCTGACGGACATCCCTCTCCTTCGCAAGGAGAGGGACAGGTATTGCGTAGCATAACCAGGGTGAGGTTTTGTTTCCTGTGTTCGCACAACCATTGCATTGAGAGAGACTTGTCTGTACACCGTAGGATAGAGGCTGGGAACGAGATTTTAAAAGGGTTTCGCTTGTTCTTGGCTAAGGAACAGAATTGTTTACTTTTCTTAATGCCTCTTGACGTGTCAGGTATTGATTAGACACACGCTCAAATACCATTTCACCGTAAGTTTGACGAGTTTGGCTAGTGAAATAGTTACCATTGGTTTTGGAGGGGAAGTGAAAGTTAAAGATGATATTGATTCAAAAAAGTTTAAGTATTTTGAATATAAAGTAAAAACTGACTTTAATACTCCTTTGATTAATCAAAATATACCTAATGATATAAATGAGCTTTTGGGGAGAAAAAAATTAATCGAACTTTTGTTAGAACCAAATTATTTAAAATCACTCGATGAAAACCCTAATGCAAACAAATGGGAATCGAAGGAATATGGTACAAGGCATCGTTCTGCTGCTAGACTCTGCACTGTACCTGAGTTGAATGCATTTGTTTTTGTTGTCTCACAAACCGGAGCAGTGAGGGAATTTATGTATCTGGCAGAAAACAAGGTTCTTGTTTTAGGTCCTTTAACGCCTTTATAATGCAATCAGGGCTATTTGATTCTCAACAACCGCGACTTCCAGCACCAAACGATTAAAATCGCGGCTACCAGAACAAAGCCTGGCGACCCAGGCTCGAAAACCCCTATTTTATTAGTCCAGGTCGGTGGACTATCCCTACGGGACGCTACGCGAACGTTTGTGTAGCCAAGCCACTGCGTTGGGCGGCTCCGCCGACTTGAAGCATGTGGCGCGCGACTTCCAGTCGTTAGGGCTAGGTGCAAGATACAGAATATTTCATCTGAGTTAGGTACACAAGGGCGGGCAAGATGCCCACCCCACAAGATTTATAATATTAAGATGTATACTTTATTTACTTGTGAATTTCTGTATCTTCAAAAACACAACCGTTTCTTACTTTTTGACTGATTCAGTCGTGGAAATGTTGGGTTTCGTTCCTCAACCCAACCTAACTTAGACTCAACGCTTCTTTCAACAATTCACGATGCATCAAAGCCCTATCTACTAAAGATTGTATTTGCTCAGGTGATAACGGCTCACCATTGGCGTAATGTTCCATCCAAGTCGTACTAATTAAATTGGCGTCATCTGGTAAATTCGCTAAATCCCAACCAGGCATCGCTAAATCTTCCATCAAGCGATTTACTTTAGGATCATAACTGAGGGCAAAACAGCGACAACCTTCAGCAGCAGCCATAATTAAACTGTGTAGACGCATGCCGATCGCCATTTCAACACCACGAAACACACCTTTTAAAAGCTGCGGATCTTCTAAACACAAAATTTTGCTGACATCTTTTAATTGGGGTTGAATCGCTTCAGCAATGCTTAAATCTTCACTTTTTTGAAACGGCAATAGTAAAATAAAAGTCTGCGTCGCTTTTTGGAAATCTACTAAGGCGCGAGTTAGATTTGCTAAACGGGTTGGGGTGAGTTGGGGATGCGATCGCAATATTACAGCAACTCTCGGAGCCGGCAAATCCCACAATCCCGGTACTGGCTTCGATTCTAGCGCCCAAACTGGGTCAGGTGCAAGCAAAAAAGGAATTCCCCAATCAGCTAATAAAGCAGCACTGGCGCGATCGCGTACACTAACCTTAGTACAACCGCCAAAAGTCCGCTTTGCTAAAATGCGAGTAGGCGATCGCCGCAAAGGCCCAATACCCTGTCCCCAAGCCACAGTTTTCAAACCCATTACCTGGGCTAAAGCCATCAACCCCCCATAATAAAAAGGGCTAATAGTACTAGTCACATCTTGAATTAAACTCCCACCACCCCAAATAAAAGCATCACAAGAACGCAAAGATTGCAGCACAGGTAAAAAAGCCATGCGGTTATAGCTTTCCACACCGTAACACCGCTGGGTTTCCTCAGGATTACCCGAAAGCACCACAGGCGTTACATGAGGTGGTAGCATTTGCAAAAGCGTCGCCAACAAAGCCTCGTCACCCCCATTACCCTTGCCATAATACCCAGACAATAACGCCCGCATCTTTCCCATATTGAATCTTGAATTTTGAATTTTGAATTTTGAATTTTGAATTATTATGCACGCCCTTTCAATTCCCACCTGGATTATTCATATTTCTAGCGTCATTGAGTGGATAGCCGCCATTTGGTTAATCTGGACTTACGGTGAACTCACTAACAACCGCAGTTGGTGGGCATTGTCCCTAGCCATGTTACCAGCTTTAATCAGCGCCATGTGTGCTTGTACCTGGCATTACTTCGACAACCCAGAATCACTAGAATGGATGGTAACACTGCAAGCAACCATGACCTTAGTTGGTAATTTTACCCTTTGGGCAGCAGCGGTGTGGATTTGGCGTTCCACCAAGTCAGACAAAGATGCCATTAAGCCAAAACCTATCAAATCAGAGTCATGATATCAAAAGAAACCCTCTTTGCCCTTTCCTTATTTCCCTACTTGGGTTTCTTGTGGTTTATTAGCCGCAGTCCACAAATGCCGCGTTTAGCCCTATATGGATTTTACGGTACTCTCGTTTTTGTCGCCGTCACCATTCCCGCAGGAATTTATGCCCTAGTCCATTACGGAGAGTCTTTAGCAAATGTTGATTGGTTACATGGTAGCGCCGAAGTATTTTTAACCCTTTCTAACATCTTAATTGTGGTGGGTTTTCGTCAAGCTGTGCAACAACTAAAAACCAAAAATTAATGATTCTTGCGTTCTTCTTTGCGCCTTTGCGCCTTTGCGTGAGATAAAAAATTATTCTCAGGAAAAAATAAATGGACGTAATACCAGCAATTGATTTACTAGAAGGTCGTTGTGTGCGACTCTATCAGGGAGACTATGAAAAATCCCAAGTATTCAGCGAAAACCCAGTTGATATTGCTAAAGCATGGGTAGATCAGGGTGCTACCAGACTGCACGTAGTAGATTTAGATGGGGCAAAAGCCGGTAAGATAGTTAACGTTGGGGCAATTGAAGCGATCGCCAAATCTGTAACAGTACCCATTGAAGTAGGCGGGGGATTGCGCGATCGCTCTAGCATACAACAATTATTTGATCTTGGCATCCAATGGGGCATACTCGGCACCGTCGCCGTAGAACAACCCCAACTAGTACAAGAACTCTGCCAAGAATTCCCCGGACAAATTATTATCGGCATAGATGCCCGTAACGGACTAGTAGCAACCCGTGGTTGGTTAGAAACCTCAGAAGTTTTAGCCACTCAACTAGCAGTCCAAATGCAAGAATTAGGCGCAGCCGCCATCATTTACACCGACATCAACCGTGACGGTACCCTCTCAGGCCCCAACTTAGACGCCTTGCGAGAACTCGCTGGCGCCATTTCCATCCCTGTAATCGCTTCTGGTGGCGTCAGTTCTGTCACCGATTTGTTAAGTCTGTTGGCATTAGAACCCCAAGGAGTCACAGGTGTAATTGTCGGTAAAGCCTTGTACACTGGTGATATTGCCCTCACCGAAGCATTACGTGCAGTAGGTCCAGGGCGAATTCAAGATATTCCCCCCAATCTAGATTTTTCTGCCTTCGCTTAGGGATTTCCAATTCAAAAAATATCCAACTTGTAGTGGCGTGACACGCCTTAAATGTTGCTTTAGAAAAATGCTCGAAACTTGATTGAACAAGAACAAAGACCGAAAATCTATTGCACTATTTTAGCCTTGTCACGCCAGTAGGGTGCGTTATGCCTCTGGCTAATGCACCGTTTCTCATTTATTATCGTCCAGTTTCAATCCCTAATAACCCAAGTTGCGGGTAATAGGTAATTGGTGATTAAATCCCAGTTTTCATCCTGTTCATCCTTTAATCCTGGACATCCTAATTCTGACAGTTTTCCTAACTAGCAACTTACGTTAATAGGGATTTTGATGAATTGCAACTTGTCATAGCTATTTTAGCTACAATATCATGCGAGTTTCAATCCCTAATAGGGATTTTGATGAATTGCAACAGCTTGGAAAAACGACTGGGAAAAAGAGATAGGGGTTTCAATCCCTAATAGGGATTTTGATGAATTGCAACCCTAAGGTAATTGTATCGGCTGGTTTTTCCTTGCTGTTTCAATCCCTAATAGGGATTTTGATGAATTGCAACAAGCGCCACAAGTGGTACTCAGGTGATAATGGGTGAGTTTCAATCCCTAATAGGGATTTTGATGAATTGCAACATAACAACCTTTTAGATGCATTCAATACAGGAAGTGTTTCAATCCCTAATAGGGATTTTGATGAATTGCAACAATATGAGGGATTGTTGAGTACGTTCAACCGTCCTTCAGTTTCAATCCCTAATAGGGATTTTGATGAATTGCAACTTTGGAATATATTCCCAAAGCACCAGAGGTAACAGTTTCAATCCCTAATAGGGATTTTGATGAATTGCAACGATCCGCCACTATTAATTCCTCCCATACCTCATACGTTTCAATCCCTAATAGGGATTTTGATGAATTGCAACCCAACTGAAACCGGCCCAAGCTGGGGGCGAGATCGTTTCAATCCCTAATAGGGATTTTGATGAATTGCAACAATCGCATGTTGTCAGGACTTTGGGGAAGAAAATTGTTTCAATCCCTAATAGGGATTTTGATGAATTGCAACGTAGACATAACCAAGGTTTACGATCGCTGTCTAAAGTTTCAATCCCTAATAGGGATTTTGATGAATTGCAACGGCGTCGTACCACTAGCGCGAATTTCCATAGGCAGTTTCAATCCCTAATAGGGATTTTGATGAATTGCAACGTAAATGCACCGGGGCTTCTACTTGTAGCGCCGATGTTGTTTCAATCCCTAATAGGGATTTTGATGAATTGCAACACGCCAGGGGCTTCATCTTCATTGCAGATTTTGTTTCAATCCCTAATAGGGATTTTGATGAATTGCAACCGATACCCAGCTAATTTAAAAACAGTTTCTAAAGTTTCAATCCCTAATAGGGATTTTGATGAATTGCAACCGATCGCGAACAGTCCATAATTCAGTTTTGGATGGTTTCAATCCCTAATAGGGATTTTGATGAATTGCAACTTGTACGGAAAATTAACTTATCAGGAAAAAAAATCATGTTTCAATCCCTAATAGGGATTTTGATGAATTGCAACATTTACTTTACCTACTTTAGTAACTATCCAACCTTTGGTTTCAATCCCTAATAGGGATTTTGATGAATTGCAACGGAGACTTCCAGGCGTCCATATCTCTGCACTATCCGGTTTCAATCCCTAATAGGGATTTTGATGAATTGCAACTTCCTTAATTCTCCTTAACTTTTGACTTTTGATTAAGTTTCAATCCCTAATAGGGATTTTGATGAATTGCAACAAGGAAGAAGAATTAATAATTGGGGCCATTGTGTTGGTTTCAATCCCTAATAGGGATTTTGATGAATTGCAACAGTTGTAATTTTCTTTTTCTTTCCGCTACGGTAGCGTTTCAATCCCTAATAGGGATTTTGATGAATTGCAACAATTGAGGTTGATTACTTTGTTCTATAAACTGCCCTTGTTTCAATCCCTAATAGGGATTTTGATGAATTGCAACTTTCTTGATAGCAAATCGGATTCTTTCTTGGTGTTGCGTTGGGTTTCAATCCCTAATAGGGATTTTGATGAATTGCAACACTAAAGTCTCACCAAGATTGCCGAATAATCCTTGGTTTCAATCCCTAATAGGGATTTTGATGAATTGCAACTCCTGGCTTATGATAAACGGTTGGTATCGGTTCAGGTTTCAATCCCTAATAGGGATTTTGATGAATTGCAACGCCCCTTTGATAAAGTTTCTTTTTTGGAGCGGGTGCAGTTTCAATCCCTAATAGGGATTTTGATGAATTGCAACCGCGCGGGTCTGGAACCCAAGCTATATTTAGTTTTCAAGGTGCAGTTGCGCGAATCGATCATAAATATACCATTCCAGAGATCGTTTGAAAAGAGGGGTGAGAATAAAAAACGCTAAAACCCTTATCTATCAAGCATTTCCAGGTTTGCGCGGATCGAAATTCAGTAAAAATCCTGGAAACCCTTACGGGAATTGGAATACAGGCACTTTTTTTCGCCATTGATTTTGTACACCTACCCATCCGCGCAAATAACGCCCAAAAACCCTTCTAGAAGCGGATTTGCAAAAAAGTTACTAATAGTTTTTAGATAAGTAAGTAGGCGAAAAGAAATCAAACTATGTTAAGCAAAGTAAAAAGTATTGAAATTTGCTCGTAGTGAGGGCTTTAGCCCTACTTTGTTCGCGTAGCATCTCGTTCGCCGAGCGTCTCCGACAGGAGATAGAGAGGGCTAAAGCCCTCACTACCAACCTTGAATTATTTACGCCCACCTACTTATTTATTCTTCACCTGACTTTTTGCCTGTTCCAAAGCTATTTCTTTAATAGCTTGATAGGAATTCACATTTGCAGTACCCTCAATTGCCTTAACAGCCAAATCCTGAACTTGCTTAAGTGCAGAATCCAATTGTTTCGAGAGATTGACAAGCCGTGTTTCCTGATTAGTAATAGTTTGTTCTAGAGATTGCAATCTCTGTTCATAAAAACGCTTTTGTCCTTCCACTTCCTTACCATACAAATCAGATTTTGTCTTGGCTTGGTAGTGAGCAATCCCTTTACCTTCTTCCGTAGCTTTTTTGATAGCTGCTTCCTTCTCTTTAGGAAAAGCCTCTACCTTAGCTTTAGATTCTTCAAATAGCTTTTCTCGTTCAGCAATCACCTTTTCCCGTTCAGCCCAAACTTTCTCTGTTTCTTGTTGAATTTCTTCCAGTTGTTTATATAATCCTTTTTGCTGTTGTTCGTATTCATCAGCTGCCAATTGGCGCTGGAGTTCTAAATCATATTTATATTCTGCTGTATCCCGTTGCCGAGTTTTGTTAAGCGCTTCATTCCGTTCTTTAATTGTTCGTTGGTGTTCTTGCTGTTCTTTTTCCCAAGTATTCTTTTGCTCTAAGATTTCTTGAGATAATACTTCATACCGCTGACTATACTCTTCCTGATAAGCTTTATCATTATCTTCATAAGATTGAATTAGAGTATCTAAGGTATCTCCAGAAATCTCCAAATTATGCAATTGTGCTAATTGCTGAACTTCAGTTTCTACAGCTTGCCTAATTTCTTCTAATTTAGAAGCTTTAGTAGTTAGCTGTTCCGATAATTCATTAGCTGCACTACCAAAGCCTAACTGAATTTTGGCTAGACTTTCAATAGTATTATTCATCTTTTGCTGAACGGTAGAAGACTGAGTCATAACTGTTTTTTGTTCTACTTTCGGCTGTTCCTTAGCTACAGGCTGAGTATCTTTCAGTGCTTGATCAAGTTGAGATTTGAGAGCGGCTTTCTCTTTTGCTAACTCCTCATAAGCCTGAAGAATTTCTACTTTTGTACTTTTATCAGTTGGTTTTTTCACTGCCATAACAAACCTCGAAAATCCAAAATTAAAAATCTAAATTTTTTTGACCTATTCCCTAGGGGAATAACTATCTAGCGGTAGAACTATCAAAGGCTCTCATTGCTAAATCTTGCGCTTGTTTCAATGCGGTTTGTAGTTGAGCAGAAATACCTTCTATTTGTTCAGTTTGTTTCCTAATTGTCTCTTCCAAAGATTGAACTCTTAATTCATAATTTTGTTTACTAGATTCCCATTCTTTTTCAAACAAATCAGCCTCAATTTTAGCTTTTTGGCTGGTTTCTTTAATCGCTTCTTCCCTAGCTTTCTTAACTGCTTCTTCTAATTCAGTGGGGAATGCTGCTAATTTTTGTTGATTTTCAGTAAATAATGGTTGGCGTTCGGCAAGTATCTTTTCTCGTTCTGTCCAGTCTTTATCTTTGTGTTGAGTCTTTTCTAAAATTTCTCTCTCTTGATTGCGCTTTATGCTCTCATAGGCATCTGCATTTAGTTTGCTAGCAGTTTCTAATTTATATTGATATTCTTCTTGTTCTTGCTGACGTTCTTTGGTTAATAACTCATTATATATTTGCAGTTTTTCTTCATATTCGGCTTGTTCTTTTTGCCACTCTTTTCGCCTAATTGTGAGTTCTTTTTCTAGTGCTTCCCGCTTGTTAGCAGTATCTTGTTCAAGGATTTTTAACTTTTCTTGATGCTCTTGAGTTAAGATATCTAAAGTATCGGCGACAATTCTGATTTTTTGAAGTTCTTGCAGGCGTTGAGTTTCAACTTCTATAGCCTGGAGTAGTTCATCTAATTTGGAGTTTTCTTTAGCTAATTTTTCTGATAAGGCATTGACAATGCTGCCAAATTCCAATTGCAAATCAGCTAAACCTTTAACAATACTATCAACAGTGTAGGTAGAGGCTGCTGCTAGAATTTCTTGGTTTTTTAGTTTATCTGCTTCTTCTTGTTTGGTAGCTATTTTTGAGTCTAGTTTTTTTCTTTCGGCGCGAATTTGTTGAAATGCTTGTAATAGTTGTTGTTTGCTGTCTTTGACTGCAATTGTAGTCATTTTGTAACTCCCTCCAATAGGCTATGATTAACCAGATAGTAAGCCATACCAAAAGCTCCCCAATGCAGACATCAGGGTAGCTTTTAAAGCAGCGTTGCTAACACAGTGTAAATACGGAAAATATCAGACACTTAGATAACTTTGTGGCGACGTTTACCGTCTAGTAAAGTATGTCCTGTTTTGTAACTAGATAGTACCCTTGTACTAAATGAGCATACTCAACAGGTCAACTCTTGTCAAGATAGAATCACAAGTATTCACAAATAAATCTGCATAGCTCCCAGAAACATAGTGAATGTGATTTCTAATATATTAATTTTGTGATATATATTACATATCAGCCATAAAATATCCACAAAATCAGCGTGGATGGACTAACTTCAGATAAAAGTTATCGATACAAGCACATCCCCAAAATTTTATGTTGTCAATGTATGCTAGTGACTTGACCAAGTACTCTACCAGGGCAGATATCGGACAAACGAGCCGAATTCTCGTAGTAGAAGACGATGAACTCATCCGGGAAATGCTAGTTGTGGCCTTGGAAGAAGAAGGTTATGGCGTCATAGCTGCCCCTGATGGGCGTTCGGCTATAGAATATCTCAAAAGTTGTGAATCAACCAGTGGGGAATTGCCTTTTGATTTAGTTCTTCTGGATTTGATGTTACCGCAGATTAATGGACTAGATATTTGCCGCTTGCTGCGTCATCAGGGAAACCCTGTACCAATTTTGATGCTTAGTGCTAAGGGTAGCGAAACTGACCGTGTTTTGGGTTTAGAGGTAGGTGCAGATGATTACTTAACTAAACCCTTTAGTATGCGGGAATTAGTGGCTCGGTGTCGGGCACTACTGCGCCGCCAACGTTTAAGCACTTTGCCACAACTACCAGTATTAAATCATAAAGATGTTACTTTAAATACCCAAGAGTGCCGCGTTTTAGTTCGTGGTCAAGAGGTAAATCTGTCACCTAAAGAGTTCCGCTTGTTGGAACTGTTTATGAGTTATGCTCGCCGGGTATGGTCACGGGAGCAATTGTTGGATCAGGTTTGGGGGCCAGATTTTGTTGGGGATAGCAAAACTGTGGATGTTCATATTCGTTGGTTGCGCGAAAAATTAGAGGAAGATCCCAGTCATCCAGAATATATTGTGACTGTACGGGGTTTTGGCTATCGATTCGGATAATGGGTGGGGATAGTTGTTAGTTTTTAGTAGAGACAATAGCAACTAACAACTCAAATGTTCTTATTGGGATTTTTTCTGGGTTTGGCGGTAGGTATTGGGTTTTGGGTTTGGCAACAGGTTCAACTTAACCGCTACCTGGGGCGCGTACTCCAACCGTTGACTGCTCATTCTTATAAGGTGGTATTGCCGCTGATTCCTCACTTGCGGCAGGAAATTGCCATGGTGAAGCAGCAACGGCAAGATTTAGAGCAATCGCTGCAAACCTACCAAGACCTGCTAGATTTTGCTCCTCTGGGATATTTGCAGGTGGATGAAGAAAGTCAACTGCTGTGGTGCAATCAGCAGTCGCGGGAAATGTTGCAGTTGCAAAGGTGGCAACGAGGACAGGTGCGCTTGTTACTGGAGTTGGTACGGTCTTATGAGCTTGATCAGTTAATTGAGCAAACTCGCGATCGCCAAAAGCCCCAAATCCGGGAGTGGGTTTTTCATCCCTCTTGCGAAAATGCCACAGAAATGTTAAGCATGAAATCTGTGACTTTGCGGGCGTCCAGCTTGCCTTTACCTCAAGGACAAGTGGGAGTATTTCTCGAAAATCGCCAACCTTTGTTGGATATGAATCAAGCGCGCGATCGCTCTTTTTCTGATTTAGCTCACGAACTGAGAACGCCCCTCACCTCGATTCGTTTGGTTGTAGAAACTCTGCAACACCGCTTGGAACCACCTCTAGATCGCTGGGTTAACCGCCTCATGCAGGAAGTTGACCGACTGATTAATTTGGTACAAAGTTGGTTAGAACTGACCCAAATGGAAACTAACCCCACCATGCAATTGCATTTTGAAGCGGTGGAAGTGCGATCGCTCATTGCATCTGTGTGGGAAAACTTAGAACCATTGGCACAGAGGCAGCATCTAACCCTCAGCTATTCAGAAACAGAAAATCTGTGGATTAAAGCTGATCGCTTCCGCATTTATCAAGTATTTCTCAACTTGCTAGACAATTGCATCAAATACAGCCCCCCTGATACAACTATTCACATTGAAGCTAAAATTATACATATTTCAGATGCTTACCCGGATAATACTAGTTCCCAGCAGATGGAAATTAATATTATTGACTCTGGAGTTGGTTTTTCACCAACAGATTTGCCCCATATTTTTGAGCGCTTTTATCGGGGAGATCAAGCGCGGACTCGTTCCCCATTACCAGAGAGTAATTCAACAACAGCCATTATTGGTAGTGGTCTAGGTTTAGCGATCGTCAAACAAATAATTATCGCCCACGGCGGTATAATCAAGGCTATGAACCATCCAGAAACTGGTGGCGCTTGGATGCAAGTCCAACTCCCAAAAGTTGTGTCAAACACCCCAAGCCAAGACTATAGTTAAACAATATATTTACGTTTAAGAATACAAGTGTGAAAGCTGTCCTTCATAATCCCAATCCTGACAGATCCCAGCTAGCACGTGCTATTCGGCGCCTAGAGAGGGATGTATTACGCATGGGAGCTTTGGTAGAACAATCATTTCGCCTCAGTCACCAAGCGTTATTCGTCCGCGACTTAACAGCAGCTGAGGAGATTCCCCGATTAGATAAAAAAATAGATCGTTTTTATAGACAAATAGAATCAGATTGTACGGCAATTATGACCCTGCAAGCTCCTACGGCTCAAGATTTGCGCTGCTTGAGTGCTTTTATGCAGCTGGTGCGAGATTTAGAACGGATTGGGGATTACGCTAAGGATTTAGCTAAGATTGCAATTAAAATATTTCCCTATCCCCCTCATGCTTCTTTGCCAGATATTGCAGTCATGTCTCACCATGCACAGGCAATGTTAGCAACTAGCTTGGTGGCTTTGGCAGATTTGGATGCCGCCGGCGGACGGGGTTTAAAGCACCTAGACGACACCGTAGACAATGCCTACGATCGCGTTTATCAAACTTTAGCCCAGCAACGGGATTTTCCTGGGGTGATCGAGCCAATTCTGCTCCTAGCGTTAGCAATTCGTTGTCTGGAACGCATGGCAGATCACGCTACTAATATTGGTCAACGAGTGGCATACATCGTTACCGGTCAACGTAATTAACTAACGAGCCGCCATTAAGGCAGGCTCTCTTTACCCATCCTATGTAGTGTGCGTTCCCTAACGCACCTTTTTAGCACTTTTAATCACTGCAACCATACCTCATATTTGCTATTTACTCGGTAAGTGTAGCCCGTCGAAGTTGTCAAGGCGTAAGTCCTTTAGATAATAAAAAAATTGGCGTTGCTGATTGAGAATATGAATTTGTTTCGCGCAGAGGCGCAAAGGCTCAAAGCTACGAAGAAAAAGAAGGGTAATTTTGGCATTTCATACTTTGATTCAGCAACGCCAAAAAATTTCTTAACTAACTCAAATTTCACTAAAAGCTTACCTGCTCTTAAACTTTGCCGATTAAAGTAGATAACTATCTAGTCGAATCTGTCTTTGGGGTTAACTTTGCACTGGTATTACATCATCCTGGGTCAATTCAACTAAGGCATACCCCCTCCTGGTGAATTTTCAGGATACATCCGGTAAATTTTCAATCAATCAAACTCTGCAATGACCTATCCCACAAGTCGCGCCCCAAACTCCAATACACTAAGCACCTCAGCCTTAAATGGAAAATTGCCCCAACGGCTATTTTCCCGTCGGGAAGTGATTCAGCCAGGGGACGACATACTCTGGCGCGTCGAACGCGGAGTAGTTCGCACCTTAACCTGGAGTGAAGAAGGAACATTCATCACTTTGGGATATTGGGGAGCAGGGGATTTAATCGGCTATCCCTTGTCCCGAATCAATCCCTACCAAATTGAATGTCTGACAAGCGTAGAAGTGACCGCTGTCCCACCCCGTCTCTGGGGGCAAGAAGTCAATGCTTTACTATCCCACATTCAACAGGCAGAGGAGCTCTTAAGCGTAGTACACCGTAAACCTATTTCTCTACGTTTATGGCAGTTTTTGGTATGGTTAGGTGAAAAATTTGGTCGGGATGTGGAACAGGGTAGACTGATTGATTTACATATTACTCATCAGGAAATGGCAGAAGTACTAAATACAACTAGGGTAACTATTACAAGGTTACTACACCAGTTTGTAGAAGAAGGTACATTATTACGTCACAAACGTAGTTTGATTCTGCGTTTACCAAATGCATTAATCAGCCAATAGTTGAAAAATTCAGTTATTGACTTGTGTAAAGTATCGTAAATATTGTACAATCTATTCTGGATATATGTGTAAATTCCCTTAACAAAAGGGACTTGATCATAGTTGAATTAGTCTGGTGTGAGTGAGATTAAAAGCATGATAAAACTATTCTGGAATGTTCTCAAAGTCAGTCCAGTTGTTGTTGCCGCTACATTTTTCGTTGCTAACAACGCCTTAGCTGGTGAAACCAACGAGGAACTAACAACTGTTGCTCAGTTGTCCCAAGATGCTAACAACATGGGTCAGGTAACATCCGTTTCTCAATTTTCGGATGTGCAACCTACAGACTGGGCATTTCAAGCTTTGCAGTCTTTGGTTGAACGCTACGGCTGTATTGCTGGTTATCCTAACGGCACCTACCGTGGTAACCGTGCATTGACCCGTCATGAATTTGCTGCTGGTTTGAATGCTTGTTTAGATAGAGTTAACGAACTAATTGCCACAGCTAGTGCTGACCTGGTAAACAAAGAAGATTTAGCTACCTTACAGCGGTTACAAGAAGAATATTCTGCTGAACTGGCAACTCTGCGCGGTCGTGTGGATGCTTTAGAAGCCCGCACCTCTGAATTGGAAGCCAATCAATTCTCTACCACCACCAAGCTTAAGGGTGAAGCTATTTTTGCTCTGTCTGACGCTTTCGGTGATCAGAGAGCAGGTGGTGGAAGTTTGGAAAGCAACACCACATTTTCTGACCGCGTTCGGTTGACCTTAGAAAGCAGCTTCACTGGTAAAGACAAGTTGCAAATCCGGTTGAATGCTGGCAATTTCGTCCAAAATGAGGCCGTAACGGGTACAAGAATGACCCGCTTAGGCTTTGCCGAAGCAACTGATAACGGAGTTGAAATAGATAAAATCAACTATGCCTTCAACTTGGGCCCAGCACGTGTCCAGGTTGACGCTAGTGGTGCTGAGTTGTACGACAACGTCAACGTCTTCAACCCTGATTTCAAAAGCAGTGGTTCAGGTGCTATCTCCCGTTACGGACGTTTCAGCCCCATCTATCGCCAAGGGGCTGGTGGTAGTGGTTTGACGGTGGAATTAAACCCCCAAGGCGCTTTAACCTTAAGTGCAGCCTATCTCGCATCGGAAGCTAACGACCCCACTGATGGTAACGGTGTATTCGATGGCAATAATACTATCTTCGGTCAGTTAGCATTCAAGCCCAATAAGGCTTTCAGCGCAGCTTTAACCTACGCTCACACTTATCAAGGTGCTGGTGGTAGGCTTTTTGAAAGTACAGGAGGTGATAATGCTAATAGACCATTTGGTGCTAATAATGCTGCCTCATCGAACAACTACGGTCTACAAGCCTCCTTCCAACCCAGTTCTAAGTTGACTCTTGGTGGTTGGGTAGGTTATACTACTGCTCAATCTGAAACCAGCAATCAGGACGCTGATATTTGGTACTGGGCTGCTACCCTTGGTGTAAAAGATTTGGGTAGAGAAGGCAACGTCTTAGGTGTGATCTTCGGTCAACCACCCAAAGTCACTGGCGGTAGTAATATTACTACTGAAGACTCTGACACCTCTTATCATCTAGAGGGTCTCTACAAGGTCAAGGTTACCGATAATATTGCTGTCACTCCTGGTTTGTTGGTGATATTCAATCCTGAACACAATAACAATAACGATACTATTTACGTAGGTACTCTGCGTACAACCTTCACTTTCTAAGATTGGTTGTGGTTTAGTAGTAAAAGCGAAAGCCCGTCTTTTGGCGGGCTTTTGTTTGGGAAAAATTTAGCTTATGTGGGATGATTATCTGGTTGATTCGACAAATTTGTTGGGGGACGATCGCAACTCCACGCCCACCAGACATAACCACAGTGACAATGGTAAAATTCCTGCCATTTGCGGCGATGGTTTTCTGTGATCACAGGCGATCGCCGATTGAGCCAAACTGCTACAGATTCTCGACTACTTGAGTGGCAGCTAGGACAGTAAAATTGGTATGCGTGAATTGCTTTATTCGTCCATTCAGGCGGGTTGGGAGCAAAGGCGTCCATGTAAATATTAAGTGTAGTTCAAATAATCAGCCAGGGCGGACTCCAACAAAACCAAGGTTTTAATAACTTGGATTGGCTGGTAAAGTCTCCTGTGGATGAGGTTTTAACCGCCTGTTTAGTCTTTAAGTTGAGATAAAAAATTTGTTATTGTATCTCACAAACTAAAGGTTAGCATGAAAAATTGATCATTATGACTAATAATTAAAATTATGGAGCAAAATGTTGAAATTCGCCGTTTACTAGATGTGATGCCTGCTTCTGGTCGGATGACGACAAAAATAGTCAGCAAGCCGGAGCAGAAAAAGGTGATGGACGCAGTCTTTCCCCTACCCTGGAATCAAGAGCGACCTATATATATTAACTTCGATTTGTGGCGTCGCTTGACTAAGCCACAACGGGACTTACTGCTGTTGCAGATGGTGAGCTGGTTGACAGGGGTACAGTGGTTTAAACCAGATGTTTATCAAGGTGTGTTGTTGGTGGCACTGGTGGGCGGATTAGTTGAATCTGCACAGTCTGATGTGGTGGGTGTGGCGATCGCATTGGGGTTAAGTGCGATCTCTGCTTTTAGTGTCTGGCGCAATAACCAATCTTTAGAGTCAGAGTTAAACGCCGACGCAGCAGCAATTCGCATCGCCCAGCGGCGGGGTTACTTAGAAATAGAAGCCGCCCAGCATTTGTTGACTGGAATTGAGGCGATCGCCAAAATTGAAGGGCGTTCTGGTTTAAATTTTAGCGAGTTGATTCGTTGCCAAAATTTACGGGCGATAGCCGGTTTGTCACCAGTGGGTGTCCCCGAAAACTATAAATAGATATAGATATGAAATCTTTCACCTCCCGAATGCAGGACGTACAGTCGCCGATCATTCCTGTTGTCGGGGAACTGATTAAAAACTCTCCCGGAACCATCTCCCTAGGGCAGGGTGTTGTATATTACAGCCCGCCACCAGAAGCATTAGAGATGTTGCCCAAATTCCTCGCTGAACCAGGGAATCATCTCTACAAAGCAGTTGAAGGCATACCCCCATTATTGACAGCACTGGCGGCGAAATTGTCAGCCTTCAATGGCATAGAAATCAATCAAGAAAATTGCATCATCGTCACAGCGGGAAGCAACATGGGGTTTATGAACGCCATTTTGGCGATCACCTCCCCAGGGGATGAAATTATTTTGAATACGCCCTACTATTTCAATCATGAAATGGCGATTACAATGGCTGGTTGTCATCCGGTGTTAGTGGCGACAGATGAATATTACCAATTGCGTCCTGATGCTCTAGCCCAAGCCATTACCCCCAAAACCCGCGCCATAGTCACAATTTCCCCCAACAATCCCACCGGGGTAGTGTATTCAGCAACGGCATTGCACCAAGTTAATCAAATTTGTGGCGATCGCGGCATCTACCATATTAGCGATGAAGCTTATGAATACTTTACGTACAACGGGGTAAAACACACCTCCCCTGGTGCATTTGGTGGCAGTAGTGAATATACAATTTCCCTCTATAGCCTTTCCAAAGCCTACGGTTTCGCTAGTTGGCGCATTGGCTATATGGTGATTCCCCAACATCTGTTTACCGCCGTCAAAAAAGTCCAAGATACGATTTTGATTTGTCCGCCAGTAGTCTCACAGTATGCTGCTTGCGGGGCATTGCAGGCAAAAAGCGACTACTTAAAACAACATATTAGTGCGATCGCTCAAGTGCGGCAACTAGTACTAAATTCACTCAATCGCCTCCAAGACTTATGTAGCATCGTCCCCGCCGATGGCGCCTTCTATTTTTTCTTAAAAGTGCATACCAAAATGAATGCTTTTGATTTAGTTAAACGACTGATTCAAGAACATCAAATTGCAGTGATTCCTGGTACAACCTTTGGTATAGAAGACGGATGTTCTCTGCGTGTTGCTTATGGTGCGCTGGAAAAAGAAACAGCAAAAGCAGGTATAGAAAGATTAGTCCAAGGTCTGCAAGCGATATTATAAATAGTGCACCCTAACAACTAATCTAAACTCAATTCCACAAACTCTGGTTGTCCGGGACATACCATATTACGGTCTACTGCAGACAATATTTTATTATTAACGTAAGTTGCTAGTTAGGAAAACTGTCAGAATCAGGATGTCCAGGATTAAAGGATGAACAGGATGAAAACTGGGATTTAATCACCAATTACCTATTGCCCATTACCTATTACCCGCAACTTGGGTTATTGGCACTGTCAGAAATTAAACAGCCGACAACCACTTGGGCAACATCTGCGCGATGTATAATCTCGTTTTCATACAAGATATTGGGTGATGCCGCCAAAAAGCTCCGAGTTTACCCATCTAACGAATAGATTTTAGATCAGGAACCGCCAATGAAAGGATAACTTTAACGAAACCCCTCCATTGCAGCGAGAACTGTTTCTCTAGAGACAGTATCTTGTTTTTCTCTTTCGTTACAATTGACAGACATCATTTAAATCTCTATAACCCAGCCCCATCAGTTGATCAAATGCCAGAATATTACCGAGGTGCATCTTTACTGCAAATGTAACCAGGTTCTTGTGTTCTATTAGACTAATAGAATTACTGAATTGTTTATAAACTAAAAGTTATGACTTGAGGAATTACATTAGTATGACTTACCGTAGGTATGCAATAATTTGCCGCTCTCATGCAGATGGATTGGATTAGCTTACTCAAAGCTCAACAAGCTGACTTCCTTCAACGTGTGAAAAAACCCAAGACTTGCGACTTATCTTTATTGTCAAGTCAAGTCAAAGGTTGCCACAGTGAAATTATGGCATTTTGGGGCGAGGCTTTGGCAAAAATACTGGATGTTACACGCCAACAGGCTGAGATTCTTGCCAAAAATCCGCCACCAACACCGCCAGAATATCCTGAACCCCCCGATTGGGCGATACCCTTTCCCAAATACTTCCAGCGACAAGCAGAAGATTACTTTTTGCGAGAGCAAATCGTTGAGCGGGTGATGACAGAACGCCTGGGCAAGTTGGTGAAAAAAGTGCCACAAGACACCACAGAAAACATGGTGTTAGATGATGAGGGAAATTTGTGCGGTGAAAGTAAATTTCTTTACTTGCTAGCGAATAACCCCAAGTTGAGTATTAAAGTTTATGTTACCGATGGAGAAAGTTTTAACGGTATTAAGAAAGATAAAATCCGGTGGTCAGTAACTCAAGAAGATTTGCGAAATCACCAAGTATTAATTTTTCTGTGTCTGTTTTTTCCTTTTACTGGTAAATTAGGATATGAAAAACAAGCGGTAATTACTGGGTTTTTGCCTACAAATCAACTTGAGTTTATAGATCCAAAGCTGTACATCACTCCGAGTAATTTGTTGTACGCGGGAGGATTAAGTTGGTATTTAGAATCACTGATTACCATTAAAGATCCGCCCTTGGTAGTTAATGAAAAAATCATGGTAGAGACGATTCAGACTTTGCCACCAGACCATCCCCACAAGAGCATTATCGGTGACTGGGAATACTGGCAAACTTTGAAAGGGCACACTAGAGGTATTAACTGCCTAGCCTATTCTTCGAGAACGCTGACGGCGAATAGTTCAGGCTGTAAGCATGAGACAACTGTGCCTATATTGGCCAGTGGTAGCCGTGGAGAGACGAAGTTATGGGATTTAGCTAAGGGTGAATTAATTGAGACTTTATCAGAATATCCTTGGGTGGTATCTGGGCTAGTGGATGAAGTTAATTCTCTGGCTTTTAGTTCAGATGGACAAACGTTAGTGAGTGGTGGTGCAGACTCGACGATTAAGATTTGGCATACTGGGGCATTAGATTTAATAGATATTCTGCACAAGCATCATGGGGTAGTGAGGTGTGTGGCTTTTTCCCCAGATGGCAGTATGTTAGCAACTGGGGGGGATGACAGAAAAATTCTGTTTTGGGATTTGCGCCAACGTCAGGTAAAGATTGCTTTGTCTTTAGATGATACAGCGGCACATTCTTTGGTTTTGAGCCAAGATGGACAAATTTTGATTACGGGTAGCTACCGCAAAATTAAGGTTTGGCGCACTTCATGCCAAGAGGGAAATATAATTTTACAGGATACACAACCGCTGCATACTCTCATGGGTCATTCTCATATTGTTAGTTCTTTAGCAATCAGTGCTGATGCTAAATTGCTTGTGAGTGGTAGCCGGGATAAGATGATTAAAATTTGGCAGTTGGAGACTGGGGAGTTGCTTCACACTCTCAAGGGGCATGGGGATGCTGTAGCCGCGATCGCACTTAGTCCAGATGGGCAAATTATCGCCAGTGGTAGCGCTGATAAAACTATCAAGTTGTGGCATCTACAAACAGGCTCACTGCTGGGTACTTTTACTGGTCATGCCAACACAGTTACAGCCTTGGCTTTCACCGCTTCCGGGGATATGTTGGTGAGTGGCAGTTTGGATAAGACGATTAAGATTTGGCAAAAAAGTTAATAAATTGCAAATAGACAAAGAACGCGAAGAGTTCTTCTCTTGGCGTTATTGTTTGTGCGATCGCTTCACAGATAATAAAATTAGCCTGCAAAACTGTCACTGGACAAATAACCTATGACTGTAGCTATTCAACCCCAACTAATGTTGGCAGAATTTATCAAACAGCCAGAAACTGAGCCAGCATCAGAATTTATCAATGCTGAAATTACACAAAAGCCTATGCCACAGGGAGAACATAGCCGAATACAGATTAAATCTTGTACTGTTATCAACCAGATAACTGAGCCAAAAAAAATTGCTTACGCTTTCTCAGAACTACGCTGCACCTTTGGTGGTGCTTCTATCGTTCCCGATGTAGCTGTGTTTCGCTGGGACAGAATCCCTAAAACGACTTCTGGAAGAATTGCTAACCGCTTTGAAATTCCCCCTGATTGGGCAATTGAGATTCTTTCTCCAGACCAAAAACAAACAAAAGTGCTGGCTAAATTGTTGCATTGTTCACGAAATGGTACTGAGTTGGGCTGGTTGATCAACTCAGAAGAGGAAAGTATTCTGGCTGTGTTTCCTGGTCAAAAAGTGGAATTATATGAGGGTGCTGATAAATTACCAATACTTGCGGGTATTGAGTTGGAATTGACGGTTAATGATGTTTTTGGCTGGTTGAGTTTTGATTGAGTTTAAACGCAAAGGGGCGCTAAGGAAAACGCAAAGGGACGCGAAGGAATTACGCTGGGTTTACAAAAGTTTCTAAACTAAGAGTGTTTGTAACAAGGGTTTGTCTTCAGATAATTTACCTGTTCGCAACCATTCTGCCATTTCTGCTGGTGCTTGCGCTTGTTGGAGGTGTTCCCGTAGTTGTTTACCTTCGAGGATTTCTGTTTGCAACAGTTGCTGTGCGGTTTTTTCGAGTAAGTCGCGGTTATGTTGCAGAATACTCAAGGCGATGTGGTGGGCATGATCGACAATTTGCTTGACTTCGTGGTCAATTTCTTCAGCTACTTGGGGACTGATAGCCCGTCGGGGATTAGGATAACCTTCGAGAAACTGCTGTTGAATTTTTTCAAAGGCTATGGGCCCGAGGCGATCGCTCATTCCATAAATTGTTACTACCCGTTCTGCTAAATCTGTGGCTTTTTGGATATCGTCAGCAGCACCAGTAGACACCTTACCAAATATAATTTCTTCGGCAGAACGTCCACCTAACAAAGTGGCAATCCGTCCGCGAATTTCATCTTCTACCATCAAAAAACGGTCTTCTTCTGGCATCTGAATTGTGTAACCTAAAGCTCCCACACCGCGGGGAACAACAGAGATTTTTTCGACTTTACCACCACCAGGCATCAAAACAGCAATGATGGCATGACCAACTTCGTGATAGGCTACGGTTTTTTTCTCGGTTTCATTCAGTACGCGAGAGCGTTTTTCTAAACCAGCAACTAGGCGCTCAATAGCTTCGTTGAAATCTGCCATTGTTACTGCTTGGCGATTTTGCCGCGCTGCTAACAGTGCAGCTTCATTTACGAGGTTGGCTAAATCTGCCCCAGCAAAGCCAGGAGTCCTAATGGCAATAGTTCCCAAGTTGACATCTTCCGCCAATTTAACGCTTCTCGCATGAACTTTGAGAATTGCTTCCCGACCGATTTTATCAGGGCGATCAACCAAAATTTGGCGGTCAAAGCGACCGGGACGGCGCAAGGCGGGATCGAGAATTTCGGGGCGGTTGGTGGCGGCGATAATGATCACCCCGGTGTTGGCATCAAAGCCATCCATTTCTGTGAGTAACTGGTTGAGGGTTTGTTCTCGTTCATCGTTGCCGCCCATAATTGGCCCAGCACCACCACGAGACTTACCCAGGGCGTCTAATTCATCGATAAAGACGATACAGGGAGCTTGTTGTTTGGCTTGTTCAAATAAGTCGCGGACTCTTGCAGCACCAACACCAACGAACAATTCGATAAATTCTGAACCAGAGATGCTGAAGAAGGGAACGCTAGCTTCACCTGCGATCGCTTTTGCTAGCATTGTTTTACCTGTTCCTGGAGGCCCAATCAGCAGCACACCTTTGGGAATTTTTGCCCCTAAATTGGTGTATTTAGTCGCATTTTTGAGAAAATCGATGATTTCTTCAAGTTCAACTTTGGCTTCATCTACCCCAGCTACATCTGTAAATTTAACGCCAGTACTGCCTTCAGAGTAGATCCGCGCTTTGCTTTTACCTACCGTTAGCGCCGCCGGGCCACCACCCTGACGACTGAATAAAAAAGCCCAAATCCCAAAGAAAATTAACGGCGGTGCCACCCAGCTAAGTAAAGTGCCAATCCAGTTATTTGGATTTGGTGGTGGTGCGGCAAACTCTACATTATGTTCACGGAGTATCTTCGGTAAATCTAAATCGATAGCTACTGGTGTGGTAGTGAATACCTTTTCTGCGGGTTTGCCATCGGGAGTTTCGGTTTTAATCGAGTATTGAATGCGATCGCTCCCGACAATCGCCCGAACTACTTTACCCGCTTCAACCTCAGCCAAAAAGGTGCTATAAGCAACTTCTGGTAACCGCCGCCCAAAAAAGCTCGGTACAATTAGGTTAAGCAGTAACAACAGAGTTAGCAAAATTAAAAAGCTGCCGCCAAACTGCCGAACTTTCGGTGGTTTAAGCTGCTGATTATTATTAGTTTCTACAGGCATTTTGGTGAACCCTCAATTCAAATTTTTTATTAGTTATTAGTCAGTTGATTTTTATTTTTAAAACCTGACAGCAATCAGGTTAATAACAGAGCAAATAGACCACACAAAGCAATGCCATCAAACACACCAGCACCACCAATACTCAATACCCCCGGAATCATCGCTTGAATATCTTTTAGATGCAGCAAATCAGCACCAATTAGAGTCCCAAGAACACCACCGGCAAAGGCCACAGGAGCCGCATGGGGTGAGGCAACTAACATTGCAGATACAGCAGCAGTTAAGGGAGCCAGCAACGGATTCATTTGGATACCTATTCCCGGTACCACCTGGGCCGCAAAGTAGCTCACAATAGTAACAATGGCAGTAACTAGCAAAATCAAGAAAGCATTTGCCTGAGAAAATTGGTACAGTGCCAACACGACCGGAATTAAGCCACCGCCCACGTTTAGAGCTATCACAGTTGAGCGAGGCACTTTCTTTAAAGGCAGACCCCAAAATTCTCCTACCCACAGCGCCGCGAAATCATCTGCTAATTGGATGGGAGCTTCTATACGGTATAAAGGTATATTAATAGTGCTGGTGAGAATAATTAGTACCAGCAATAAAAAGGCAATGTTAGAATAAATTCCCAATTTGGCAACGGCAATTTCTACCAAATCTACTGCCACAGTAAACCAAATAAATGGTAGTAGCAGCAATAACACCAGAAATAAAAGTAATGAAACTGGTAGATAGATCATGGGGATTGGTAAATCAAATTATTTTATCGCTCACCCAAATCTGGTTAGAAGGATCACCCACATTCAATTTTTAGGGAGATAGATATAAGACACTAAGAAAAAAGATGAGGATTCTTCTCTAAGTTAAGTAGTCAAAAGCAAGAAATAACACAACTGCTTAAGCCATGATGTTGATGTTAGCGATTGTGGCAGTTGCTGGTGATGTCTATTGTAGATATTAGACAGTACAGTCAAAATTCGTGTCTACCCTACAAAAAAATGTGTATTGCCGTACTTTTATGGAAAATCAAATGGGATTTATTTTGAAACTGCTTCTACTTTCAGCTGTGCTATCGCTATTAATTAAATATGCAGCACCGAGTTTATTGATTCCGGCGACAGCCACGAACGCGCTAATTATAGTTCTGTTACCTACTGTAATTATGGCGATCGCACTACTTTGGCGAATCCCCAGACAAACACAAAACTAAATACAATCATCAAGGCGGAAGTTGGTAGAATCAGCTAACCTAGCTGCACTGCACTAGAAAATTATTGCATCTCGCCAAGTGTTGGGAGTCCGCCTGTGAACCTCGGTCAATGGATCGGTCTAATCGCGCTAGTACTGTCTTTATACATATTGTGGCAAATTCGGGAAGTACTCTTACTGATGTTTGCCGCAGTCGTATTAGCAACTACCTTAAATCGCTTGGCGCGACGCTTTCAGCGCTCAGGTCTGCGTCGTGGATTGGCCGTTATACTAGCAGTGACTCTGTTTTTTGCTGGTGTCATTGGTTTTTTCTGGCTGATAGTGCCGCCTTTTGCCCAGCAATTTCGAGAACTAACCTATCGCGTTCCCCAAGGTTTTGGGCGCTTTAATACTGGGCTTGATGAACTGAGAACTCATATTCCTATCGAATTACTGCCCTACATCCCCGATCTTAACAGTCTGAGCGAACAAGCACAGCCTTTAATTAATCGGGCTTTAGGAAACTCCTTCGCCTTTGTCTCCGGTTCTTTAGAAGTTGTCCTCAAGGTTTTGCTAGTGTTGGTTTTAACAGGGATGTTTTTAGCCAACCCGGACGCTTACCGCAAAGTATTTGTCCGGCTGTTTCCCTCATTTTATCGGCGACGGGTGGATGGGATTTTAGAGAAATGTGAAGTCTCATTAGAAGGCTGGATCACAGGCGCTGCCATCGGTGTCTCTGTAGTGGGTTTGATGAGTATGGTTGGCTTGTCAGTCTTGCACGTCAAGGCAGCCCTAGCACTAGGGGTTTTGGCAGGCTTTATGAACTTGATTCCCAACTTGGGGCCAACCATCAGCGTCATACCCGCAATGGCGATCGCACTTTTGGATGCTCCCTGGAAAGTCCTTGCTGTCTTTATTCTCTACTTCTTCATTCAACAAGCTGAGAGCAACTTCATCACCCCCATCGTCATGGAGAAGCAAGTTTCACTACTCCCAGCAGTAACCTTAATTTCTCAGCTATTTTTCGTCACCTTCTTTGGCTTTTTAGGATTATTTCTCGCCCTACCTCTAACCGTTGTCGCTAAAATTTGGGTGCAAGAAGTATTAATTAAAGACGTTTTGGATCAATGGGGGGATAATCATCAACCAGCTACAGAGTTGGTGATAGTTTCAGAATCTCCTAGATTTGAGGATGCAGCTAAAGGAAATGATCAGAGAGAAGCAGAAATTACAAATAGTGATGATGAATAGTGTATCATCTCGCCCTAGTCCTCTTCCTCTTGCAAATTACACCCCAAACCTACCTTATTCAGCCGATTTAGGTAAATCACCCAAATAAATCACCCCGTAGGACAGGCATCTTGCCTGTCCAGCAATCAAGATTAATGCAAATTACACTCCAAACCTACCTTATTAAGCCGATTTAGGTAAATCACCCAAATAAATCACACCGTAGGACAGGCAAGATGCCTGTCCAGCAATCAAGATTAAAGTCCCAATAGCGCCTGCTTGCCATGTTGTCTACTATATTGTAGTATGTATATTACAAATATAAAACACACCTAACCTCCTAGCTCCCTTACCAAAATACTAAGGGGAGTTTAGATATGTTGCATGCAACGTCTCTACATTAGTAGGAGACAGATTTTACATTTATATATAGGAGGGTAAAAGTTGAAACTTAATCAAGTCATAGCAATTCTTCAAACAGTTAAAGCCAACACCGCAAAAGCTAAAACATCTGTTTATCAACTAATTCAAAAGAGTGCCCTATTTCAGGGGATTTCGCGAACATTTCAGCCAGTAGCTGAAGATGGTTTTGTCTATCCCCCAGAAAATCAGACATTGCAAATGAAAGCAGAGGATTTGCTAACTCAATTTGAGCAAGCTTGCACAGAATTATTTAACTTGTGTGCAACCCAAGATTGGGCTAATGCTCAAGCCAAAGCAGATATAGTAGTTGATGGAACAACAATCTTACGGGAAGTACCTGTTTCTTATCTGCTATTTTTAGAAAAGCAGTTAACTGACATGAAAACCTTCATCTCCACACTACCCGTCTTAGATAATAGCGAATCTTGGATTTATGATCAGCAACAAGCGTGCTTTGCTACAGAAGCCAAATACACCACTAAAACCAAACGAATAGTTAAACCGGTGGTATTGTATGAAGCCACAAAAGAGCATCCCGCACAAGTGAAAGAATCCTCTGAAGATGTGCCGGAAGGAACTTGGCGCACAGTTAAATTTTCTGGGGCGATTTCCCAAGCAAGGCAAAATGAATTGCTACGGCGCGTAGACAGACTAACCCAAGAAGTTATTTTTGCTAGAGAACAGGCAAACGGTTTAGAAGTTACCGAACAAAATCAAGTTGCCAGATCAATTTTTGGTTACTTGTTTGCACCGTCAAATTTCAGGTAGAATAATATTGGAGCGCAAGTTTAGTTTCAGTGTCTATAGGAGAATTTGTAGGTTCGATTCCTACTCCCTCGACTTCATTAAACCGGGGGATAGCCAAATGGTAAAGGCACTCCTGACACAATAAATCTCAGAATTAGTTTTAGGCTATTGCTCCAATCTAAACTTAAAAATTCACCTTCTGCATCGACCTCTGTAAACAAATGTCAGTGGGACACAAGTTCAAATCTTGTCCGGTCCTCCAAAATTTTGGGCTGGTAGTTTAGCGGTAAAACACCACGACTTAAAGATTAAATTTACAGTAACCGGAAATTAACTAGGCGGAAGTAGTGAAACAAAGCACCTAAAAGCTGATAACTTTTAGTTACCACCCCCAGGCAAGGAAAGCGCCTGGGGGATTTTAAATTTCAGCCATTTTCAGCTAAATAAACCCACGGGTTATGGACACAGCAATGCTGTGTCCCTACGATAGATGTAGTTCAAATAAATCAAACCTGCTGTAGTCAGAAAATTGTAGGTTGGGGAGCCACTCACATACGGGGGTTCCAAGAGTTGAGTGAAGTGGCATTTGAGCAAAGCGAAACCCAACAAATACCCTGTTAGTATTAAGTTTCGTCCCTCAATCAAACCTACTAACTGTGATTTGACTCTTCATGGTAATTGTTGTTATCCTCAACTCCACCCCAGCGGTTTTTAGAATATTCAATTGCTTCTTTAGCATCTAATTGCCGACTAGAATTTCCAGTGCGGATATATAATTCTGATGCTTGTCCATTTTTAACATAAGCGGTCTCTTTAGAAGGCTTAACAATAATTCGGCAAATCTCTTTACTTTCTATTTGATGGAACGTTATACTAATAAAAGAAATAAATTGATGACCAAAATTGTTTGTAAGCAATAGATCATGCAAGAGTAGTTCATAACTATCTCTATCCTTATTTTTAGCTGTTAGATAGTCATTTTCAAGCCCTAAAATATGACCATCATCTGCTACACCAATTAATAAAGTTCCACCTTGAAAATTCAAGAAAGCGGCAACAGTTTTAACTATAGCTTTCTCCAGGGCTCTATTTTCAGAATTTTGCTTTATGTCCCAACGTACAGAAGATTTAAACTCCAAATAATGACCTTCTCCTTGAGAAATTAACTCGATAATCTCCCGATCTATAGAAGATGCAGCAAGTTCATCTTTTATTCCTAGCTTTTTTAATTTATTTTGCCTTTCAAGTTCTGAGTTTAATGCCTTTAATTGCCTAAGTTGTTCGGCATTCTGACGTTTTCGATCTATTGAAAGCCTACGTTCTTCATTTTGTTGTTTTTTAGACTGCCTCTCTATTTCTTGAGCAAGCCTTTCTTCATTACGTGTTAATTCACACCTTTTACCGAAGAGCTTTCTGCTGATATTAGCTTCTGAGTTTTCAATTGCTGATAATTTGCTAGTGATTTGTGCTATTTGTGTTTCTTTAGAACTAATTAACTTGGGATTTGGATTACTTGTAATACTTTGTCTAATACTTGCAATTTGTCCTATCAATTGAGCCTTTTTATTTGATTCTTGACTAGCTTTTGCTTGAAGTTCAGCTACTTGTTTAGTCAACCGAGAAATATTTTGTTTGTAGATAGATAATGACATAACACACCTTGATTAGGTTTTTGTTTTTAGAGTTATTGTATTAATTACGAAAGTGTATCCAGCCGCGATTGCTAATACTTTTATTAATATACAATTAATACGTGTATATGACAAGTAGCATCATGTTATCAAGGACAAATTTAGTTTATTAAGTATCATTGCTATCCTTCCCAATACCATATCATTTAATTATTTGGTATACAGGATCGCAGATAATGAAGATAGACTGATCACTAGGTTAATAAATGGTTTCCAGCGTTGGCATTACTGACACCATTAAAAGCTTGAGCGATTTACAAACACGCTGTAATTTGCGTCAAGCAGAAGATGAGCGCTTTTTTAGCGAATGGATTGAAGACTTACCCCAACTTAATCAGCAAGAACAAGCGGGTGTGACTCGCATCAAGCAGCGTTATGACTACCATCGCGTTGATGGTCTGCTGTTGGAAGGTACAATTAATCTCTTAGTAGTTTCGCCATTATTGGAACTTGCAGGTTTTCTAGATCCACCTTACCGAATTCGCTCACCTTATGGCATTGCTTTAGAAATCGAAGAACCTGAAGAAACAATTCGCGGTTTTATTGATACGCTAGTTGTGCAAGAAAAACTTTGGATTTTTGTTGTTGAATCTAAACGAAACAGCATTCCAGTTTTAGCAGCATTACCGCAGTTATTAGCCTATATGCTAACTACTACCCAAACTGATAAACCAGTATTTGGTATGGCGACAAACGGTGATGAATTTATATTTCTGAAACTAACTCTCTCAGATACACCTCAATACGACGTATCACGCACATTTTCGCTATTTCCTCGGCGTCATGAATTAGCAGAAGTTTTGCAAATTTTAAAGCGATTAGGACAAGCAGCACTAAAATGAGGGAATGTATGATATCTCTATTCAAAATTACTCAAAATAATTTCACCCTTGGCTTACGATAATAGCTGCAAATATCTCGCCGAAAACTACCCCGCTGAATTTGCTAAATGGTTACTTTCGGCTGACACGGACGATATCCAAGTACTAAAAACAGAACTCAGCTTAGAACCAATTCGCGCTGATGCTGTCACATTTTTGCAAGTCTCTAACCAAATCCTGCATCTGGAATTTCAAACTCAACCCAAATCCAAAACTCCAATAGACTTTCGGATGCTGGATTATTACACCCGATTAAAACGCCAATATTGGTGTGAAATCGAGCAGGTAATTATTTTTCTTCAACCCAGCACCTCAGAAATTGTCTTTAATACTCAGTATGTAGACACCAAAACTAGACATGAGTATCGAGTTATTCGTTTATGGGAAGAAGATCCTGCGCCATTATTGGTAAATCCTGCTCTTTTACCATTGGCGACTTTAGCTAGAAGCGATTCACCCAATGCCTTATTAGAGCAAGTAGCCGCCCAAGTCGATATGATCGAAGAAAGCGATAAGCGAACAAATATATCGGCTTGTATACAGGTTTTGGCTGGTTTGCGTTTTAACAAAGATTTGATTCAACAACTATTCCGAGAGGAAATTATGCAAGAATCTGTGATTTATCAAGATATTCTCCAAAAAGGAGAGCAACGCGGAAAACAACAAGGAGAGGTGACGTTAGTTTTACGTCTGCTGAATCGTCGGGTTGGTGTCATTGGCTCTGACGTAGAACAGAGGATTAATGGATTATCCACCAATCAACTAGAAAATTTGGCAGAAGCACTGTTAGATTTTTCCACTCAAGCTGATTTAATTAGCTGGTTAGACAGTCATTAGAATAAACTAATTTGAGGGCTGAAGCCCTCACTACAAACCTTTAATTATTTACGTTGCTCTACTTAGTCCGATAATTAAGATGTCAATCCGCTACTTTTAAAATGCGAACTATTGCGGAAATTAATGAAAAAATCAGCCGTAAACGTGCGGTGGTGTTGACGGCTGAAGAGTTAAAAGCACGAGTTGCCGAAATTGGTGTTACTAAAACGGCTAAAGAAGTTGATGTGATTACGACCGGCACCTTTGAGCCGATGGAGTCAAGTGGGGCAATTATTAATCTCGGACACACTGATCCACCGATCAAAATTCGCCGTTGCTGGTTGGATGGTGTGCCTGCATACCCTGGTTTTGGGGCGGTAGATTTATACTTGGGTGCTAGTTGTGCGGTGGAGGTGATGGATGGGGAAGAAGTGCGGGAACGGGGCGGTGGTCATGTTATAGAAGATTTGATTGCGGGGAAACCTGTATCAGTACGGGCGTTAGGACAGGTTACAGATTGTTATCCACGGGCGAGTTTTGAAACCACAGTTAGCAAGGAAACGATCAATCAGTTTTATTTATTTAATCCGCGCAATCTTTACCAAAATTTTATTGTGGGAGTGAATGGAGGCGATCGCCCTCTCTTCACCTATCTCGGACCTTTACAACCCCGTCTGGGGAATGCGGTTTACTCTAACCCTGGCGCGATTTCCCCCCTACTCAATGACCCCGATTTGCAACTCGTCGGCATTGGGACAAGAATTTTTTTAGGCGGTGGTATTGGCTATGTTGCTTGGGAAGGCACGCAGCACTTCCCTTTACAAAAACGTTTAGCGAACCATACACCTATTGGCCCGGCTGCCACCTTGGCTTTAATTGGTGATGCCAAGCAAATGGATGCTCGGTGGGTGCGGGGTTGTTACTTTAAAAGTTATGGCCCTTCATTAATGTTGGGCGTAGGTGTACCACTTCCTGTATTAAATGAAGCAGTAGTTGAACGTTGTGCTGTAGTAGATAAGGACTTAGTCGCGCCGATAGTGGACTTTTCTATTCCCCGGCGCGTTCGTCCTACATTTGGTTTGGTGAGTTACGCCCAACTTAAATCTGGACGTATCACCATTGAGGGTAAAACAGTGCGAGTCGCCCCTTTAGCCAGTTTATTTCTTTCCAGGCAAGTCGCCCTAGAGTTGAAACAATGGATTGAAGCAGGCACTTTTACCCTCACAGAAGCTGTTGCGCCGATTCCAATGGAGCGTTCTTTTTTACCCCAAGACCGCTGGACAGATTTTTAATCTTGGTAATGGGTAATGGGTAATGGGTAATGGGTAAGAGTTTTACCTATTACCAATCCCCAATTACCAATTACTTATTAACCTACTCTTGGGTTGGTTTTGGTCGCTTGATGATGGGTTTAGGCGCGGGTGGTTTTGGTATAGGTTTAGATACCGCAGAGGGTTCGCCGCCTGTTTTCTTGATTGGTAGTGGTGGAGTTTCCCCAGCCCGTCTGGGGGGGAATGGTCTTCTTCCACCACCACCGCCACCGCCACTGCCACCACCACGGGGCCCGCCTTTGAATGGTGGTTTGCGTTTTTTGGGCAAGTCAGCGATCGCATCAGCTTTTTCTACAACTAATATGTCAGCTTCTCGCTTGACTTTGAAATCCCAGAACTTGCCTACAGCTTTGGTGGTCAGCACGCCCCTCAGTTTCAACTTAAAATACTTAGGTTTATCAGTTGGTTTACGTGGAGCCTGCTTAATTTTGACTACCAAGCTCTTAGCATCAAAAGACTGGTAAACTACCTCACCACGCACGGAAAAACCACCATCGGGAATGTCTGAGGAGGGTGTGAGGGTGTCTGTAGTTTCTTGGGAGTTCTCGGCTAAAACTTCATCTTCGGTCTGCAACTCTTGCGAACCCGAATCTTCGTTGTCCTCCTCTATGAAATTTTTAGCCAGATTTTCTGGCTCCCAAACTCCGACAATTTGGAGGTGCAACGTGTCATTTTCTTGCCTTGTGCGGGGGTAAACTACCCAGAGATGTTCTTTTTCTAAGTCCAAGTGATTCTTGACTAAACTCATAATTCGACCAAGAAGGACGGCATTGAGTTCTACATCATCTGTTGTCAGCAGTGTCCCTTGAGTAAATTGTTCACTGCTGGCATGGTAGCGACCCCGAACTAACCCGATGGCTCGGTACTGCATCGGTTCACTGGGAGGTGGAATCGGCTGCTGTCGATTGCTTAAGTTCCCATTGGAGTCAGTATCGCTAGGGTTAACCGAGGAATTTTCTAGCTTAGAGGCTTCAGCTGCTACTGTGGGAACATTAGCGACTGCTTCTGTCTTAGTTTGGTTAGTCTGGGCCTGGTTAGAGGCAGAAAGGTTAGTGGATTCAGGAGACGGCATCAGGTCGGAATTCATAAAAACTCCTTGCGGCGGAGACACATCCCATTGTGGGATTTTACAAAGGCAGATGAAAAGAGCGTTTGTGCGGCTAATAAAAGTATATTTCCTTTCAATAAAGCCACTTCAGCGCACCCTGTGAGAACAAAAAAGACGCGAAATGTTGCATTTATACACTAAATGTGTAATTTAACGTCTTTAGACTAATTTCGGAAGCATATCATAGGTACAATTCTGACGGCTCCTCCTAAAGTCATCACTTACTTTAGCAGTGTGGATAGTTATTTGTTATAAAATTCACAGTCTATGGACGGTATTCCGCAAAGTTTTGGAATTTTTTAACTTTGGGATTTGTGTAAATATTAATCTCATTAGAGTTCAGGAGGATGACAAAATTGTGTCTCAACCACGCAATCGCTGGATAGTTCGGGTCGTGTTGGCTCTGGCTGTTATTGCTTTCATTGGGGTTTCGGTCATGCCCATAATTGGAGCATTGAATGATCAGCAATCCCCAACCCAGAATACTGCTAGTACCAATGGCAGTTTGCCTTCCTCTGACCAAAAATCAAAATTGGATGATCAAGTCCGGGGTTATGAATTGGTTTTGCAAAAGGAACCAGAAAATCAAACCGCACTCAAGGGAGTGTTAGAGGCAAGGCTACAATTACTGAGTCAAAAAGGCAGGGGTGAGATTAAACCAGCAGACATTCAAGCGGTAATTGAACCCCTAGAAAAGCTGGCTAAACTGAATCCAGACAAGTCAGAATACGCTGTGCTTTTGGCACAAGCAAAGCAGCAAATTGGCGACAAGGAAGGAGCCGCAGTCGCTTATCGTTCAATTTTAGCAACGAGACCCGGTGATCTGAAAGCTCTGCAAGGAATGGTGACTCTCCAGATTAATGAGCAACGCCCCGAAGCGGCTATTGGCTTGCTGCAAGAGACTCTGTCTAATGCTGCCCAGGCAAATACAATTCAGCCTGGAAGTGTTGATATAGTGGCTGTGCAGGTGCTGTTGGGCAGTGTCCACGCCTTCCAGAAAAATTATCCGCAAGCTATTTCTGTCTATGACCAAGCAATTAAGAAAGATCCCCAAGATTTTCGCCCTATTTTAGCAAAGGGGATGCTACTGAAGGAACAGGGCAAAGTGGAAGAAGCAAAACCTTTGTTTGATAGTGCCTCGGCTTTAGCACCTGCTCAGTACAAAGACGAAATCAAAAAAGCAGCAGCAGCAGCCCCTACTCCTACCCCTGCTGTTTCCCCTGCTCCTACCCCTGCACCATCGCCGGCAAGCTCACCTACCCCTGGAAGCACACCTAGCCCATGATGAGGAGGGGAAAGCTTTAAGCTCCTTCTATGATGGCGATCGCCCCAAAGATCAGAAACAGACACCCACCAATGAAGGTGATTTGCCGCTCAGAAATGCGTCCGGCAATTAATTTGCCCCCAATAACTGCGATCGCCGCGCATAAGGCGTGTCCTAAAATAGCCCCCAAAGTTACGCCAATGGGGTTATTACTGGCAGCTAGGGCAATGGTGGCTATTTGTGTGCGATCGCCCCACTCTGCCATAAATGTTAAAACAAAGGCTTCTAATACAATTCCCCAGTCGCTCTTTTGCTTTGGTTGCTGCGATTCTGCCTGTTCTACCGCAGCTTTTGCCTCATCTATCACTTCTGTATTACCAGCAGAACCAGGCATCCGACTAGCATCATACAGCAGCTTAATCCCAAAACCAATAAACAAAGCTATTTCGGCGTTATGAATTATTCCCTTTGGCAACAAAGAAACCAATCTTCCGAAGATTACAGAAAGGATTGTCATCGCCGCCAAAGCCGCTGTCACACCGATAAATACCAGTTTTCGCGAGTGACGCATTGCCAAAATTACAGCAATAAAAAAGGTTTTATCGCCTAGCTCAGAAATCGAAATTAGTAATAAACCTGCTGTAAATGCTGTTAACACTCTCTCAAGCTCCTGAAGGATTTTTTACCTGTGTGAGCTTGATGAGAGCGGCTAAACTTCACCAGGCTCACACTTTTTTTGTGTGAACTCAGTGAAGGTCTCGCTTTCAAATATTAATTACTTGCCACCTGAACCAGGCTCATCGCCAGTATGTTGACTCAGATGTACTGGCTTTTTGACTTTTTGCCAGCAGCTACTCCCCTTCTATCTGCTACCAATTATACATTAGTCTCTGGTAGGGGTCAAGACAGTCGGGCTATTTTTTCACCTTTACCGCTTTAAAAAGTACAGCCATTTTCAGGTAAATGAACCACACATCAGAAATTCAAACCTCTGTAGAGACCTTGGATGTAACGTCTCTACAGTGTGGTTTAATTAATTGAAAATTGCTGTAATGACCAAATGTTAGATTTTAAATTTTGGATAATGAAATTAAATAATTCAAAATCCAATCTGGGCTAATTAATCAACAAAATTAGGTCGGGCTTGTTGATTTGATCGTAACTTGTTTTCTAGCAGTGCCCAATTTTCCTGCTCAATCAGGTGAATCAATTCATCGAGCTTATGGCGATATTGTTGCAGTGAACCCAGTAATGCTTGACGATTATACTGCGCCATCATCACTCCTAACTCTGGATTGCCACCACCTACACGACTGGTATCCCGAAAGCCGGAACTAGCAAAATTTTGGGCTAATTGCAACACGTCGGGGTCAGTTTCACTAATGCAAGCAGCAATTAATGAACCGCTAACCATTACGGGTAAATGGGAAATCCAACTCACAGCGCGGTCATGTTGCTCTGGGTGACAATGGTAGATAATTGCTCCAAGCGATCGCACAATTTCCTCTACCACTGTAATAGCAACCCTTGGTGTTGTATCTACTGGTGTGAGGACATAAGGTCGAGCAAAAAATAAATTCCGCTGTGCAGCTTCTATACCACTATCGGTTGTGCCCGCCATGGGGTGACCGCCGATAAAGTGTTCCCACAGGGGGGAAAGTGCTTGGACTATGGGCGCTTTCACCGAACCAACATCAGTCACGACTGTACCGGGAGACAAATGAGCGATCAACTGTTGAACTTGGGGAACAATAAGCCCTATGGGTGTGCAAATAAATACCACCTCTGTATCTGCCAACAGACTAAGTTCAACTGATGCCTGATCGACATTGCCGAGAGCGATCGCTTTTTGGCAGGTTGATTCCTGGCGACTAACGCCTAAAACATCATGTCCTTGCGATCGCAAATCAAAACCCAAAGATCCGCCTATCAGCCCCAGACCTAAAATACCAATTTTCATTTTTGATTCTGACCTACTATCTTTATATTTATTTTCTGCATACTTTCAACTATTAAAGTAGGCATCTGAGGAATCGCATTCATGACTGTAGAGGAATTGCTAGAAAAATATGCCGCAGGAGTCTTAGACTTTAGGGGCGTTAATCTCTCTGAAGCTAACCTGAGTGGCATCAAACTAAGTGGCGTCAATCTGAGCAAAGCTAATTTGAGTGTAGTTAACCTGAGTGGAGCAAATCTGGGGGAATCGGACTTCAGCTATGCTCAGATGAATGTGGCCAGACTGAGCGGCGCCTATCTTGTCGGCGCCATTCTCAACAACTCCAGTCTCAACGTTGCTAATTTAATTCGAGCCGATCTCAGTCGCGCCCAACTCCGAGGCGCTTCCCTGATTCGCGCCGAGTTAATTCGTACTAACTTTAGTCGTGCTGACTTGTTCGAGGCTAACCTCACCAGCGCCGATTTGCGACAAGCTACACTGCGACAAGCAAACCTTCGTCGCGCCAACTTGAGCCAAGCCAACTTGAGAGGCTGTACTCTGATAGAAGCAAACTTAGAGATGGCTAATTTAAACGCCACAGAGATGAGTTCCAGTGACCTCAGTGGTGCAAATTTACGAGATAGCGAACTTAAACAGGCTAATCTCAGCCTTGCTAACCTCAGTGGAGCAGATTTAAGTGGGGCAAACCTCCGTTGGGCGGATTTAAGCGGGGCAAATCTCACCTGGGCAGATTTAAGCGGGGCAAAACTGAGCGGCGCGAATTTAATTGGGGCAGACTTAAGCAACGCCAATTTAACAAATGCGAGTTTAGTACACGCCAATTTAACTCAAGCAAAATTCATTCAAGCAGAATGGACTGGTGCGGACTTATCGGGAGCAATGTTAACTGGGGCCAAACTTTATGCCACCTCTCGGTTTGGTTTAAAAACTGAAGGTATAACTTGCGAATGGGTTGACCTCTCTCCCACAGGCGATCGCACCATCATTCAAAAGTTTGATGCTGAAGACTCACGTGACTTTTTTAATGCCACCTCGCCGACAATCCGGATTGTGATTGATGCACCACTAGAACATGAAGCAAACTTTGCTCTGGCTGGGGCTTATTACCAAATTGCTCAGGAATACTGGGGACTCAAACAACCCCCAACAATGGAAAGCGGGCCTCGCCGGACTGTTTTCACCTTCCGCGTAGATAGTGATGAAGCTTTATTCCCGACAGCTTACATCACAATTCTTCCCTTTCAAGATGGCGTCACCACCCAAAAGAATATTTATGCGATCGCCGAAATCATCAAGAGCGAACTTCATACTCCCGAAGACAAAAAATCTCCCCATCTGGTGAAACAATTAACCCTGCTGATAGAAGAAGCTATCAGTAAAGCCAACATCATTAAACAAACGAAAAAAAATCTGGAGATAGCAGCAAAATTAAACTTTGTCAAAGTCCCTACCCAGACAATATTAACAAACTCTAGCGCTCAGACTCTGATGGTGTATGACAATCCCTATTTTGGGAAGCGATTGATTAACCACTCTGCTCTTAGCCCTTTAGTTTATAATGAGATATCTAGTGAATCTACAAATAACATCCTGCCATCGTCAAATATGATTATGGATTTTCTCAGAGGTTTTCACCCAATCAGTTAGTAGAAGATGCACAATTAACCATGTTGTTTTTCTATACTTACTAAAGTAAAAACCAATTTATGGAGCATAAAAATGCGAGATACCTTTAATCGGATGATAGGTCGAACCCGCTATGTAGTCTTTCGCCTGTTTCTACATTTATCAGGAAGCGAGGTAGCACCCATTTTGGGAACTTTAAATCGTGCGGCCAGGGAAGCAATTGATTCTGATGGCGAGTTGGAAGTATTGGGAGAAGGATTAGTTGAAATCGGTGAAACCTTATTGCGATTTGATGAATACTGGTTCTCTGCTGCCAATGAAGGCGATGTATTTTGGGACGAAGGCGAGGCTGGAGATTATGTGAATGAATTATTTAACGACTCCGCCGAAAGATACGGCGCTGAACCAGATTTTAGTTCTGCCTCTCGTGGTGATGAACCTCTTTCTATCCCTGTGACACGCAACGTCATTGTGATGATTACAGTGGCTTATAACGGAGAAGTACCAGAATTAGAAACTGACCTTTCTAACGTCCAGGCGCTGAAAGAAGGGTTGAAAGCTTTAATAAATTTGCACTACAAACATAAACTCCGGGCCATCCAAGTACATTACTCACCAGCCCAGTTAGGTGATGAACTCACTAACGATCAGCTGTTGCAGTATTATCCGGAATTGATTCCCTTGTAACTTGTTGGGTAGTCTGTAATTAATACCCACATTCAGAACTTTTTCAGCTACTAGATAGAACAGTAATGCAATGATCATGACCATAGTACGTAAATTCACAGTCGTTTTTTTAGCTTTGACTTTGTGCTTGACAACTGTCGCCTGTGGGGGAGGAAACGAAACTAACTCTTCAGCGAAAAATGTTAGCCAAACCTCCACTACCACCAAGCTAAGTGATGGTCAGTATCAAGTGCAGCAAGCTACTTATGATGATGGAACGGGGGAGTATACAGTATTTTTACTTAGCAATAAACCCCCAACCTTCACAACCGAAAATTTGCAAATGGCACGGCTGACTGATGATGAAATTAAGGAGGGTAAGAAAACTTATCTAAAAGTGGATAAGGGACAGCCGATTTTGTACCTGACAGAAGACTTTAAAATCGAGTACGTCCACAACGTTACCGAAAACAAAACTAATCCCCAAACCGGACAGCAGGAAACCGTGGTAGTGCGCCGAGAAAATAGTTTCTGGGCGCCCTTTGCTGGTTCTTTAGTTGGTAGCGTCGCGGGACAGGCGATCGGTAGTATGTTATTTAGACCCCAGTATTATGTACCCCCTGTCTATCAACCAGGAGGGATAATGACTGGCTACGGTGGCTATGGCTCCAACTATGGTCAAGCAGTTGAAAGATACCAAACTCGCTACAATGCACCACCCGCAGCTGTGAGGAATCGTACTGCTTTCCGCAGTACAGGCTCCATTAGAAGATCATATCCGGGAAGTTCAACTGTCCAGACTGCACCAACCACCAATACCGGTAGCCGCGCCACTGGTTCCGGCTATGGTAGCAGCACACTCAGACCTTCTGGTAACTCTAGTTCAACTAGACGCAATTCTGGTAGTGGTTTTGGTAGTGGGGGCCGTTCTTCCAGCCGCCGCTCATCTGGTTTTGGCAGCAGACGACGTTAGACGATTCAAAAATGCAGGGGCACGACAATGTACTACCCCTGCATTACAAATACAGCAAATTGCAGGTAAATGAGGTACAAATATAAATAATAAAACTCTTGTAGGGTAGGCATCTTGCCTGCCCTTGTGTATTTCACTCAGATGAAATGCGCTGTATTTGTCTACTTCTGCCAATTTATACTCGACCGCTAAAATATTTCAATCCCTAATAGGGATTTGGATGAATTGCAACCTTTAAAATCCTTGAGCCACGGTGCTTCAGCTTCGTTTCAATCCCTAATAGGGATTTGGATGAATTGCAACCAGATTTTTGGTTTCGCTGGCTACAGCGGAACGGTTTCAATCCCTAATAGGGATTTGGATGAATTGCAACTAGCATTAGTCTCCCCAGTTGCAGACACCCAAGCATTAAGTTTCAATCCCTAATAGGGATTTGGATGAATTGCAACCTGCAATTCCTAAGTCGGTGAGTTTGGCTGCATAACCTTGTGTTTCAATCCCTAATAGGGATTTGGATGAATTGCAACATAAACTTTGCTGATTACGGCATACCCCAGCTAGGTTTCAATCCCTAATAGGGATTTGGATGAATTGCAACAAGAAAAAGCTTGAGCAAGAGAAAAAGCTTGTGGTTTCAATCCCTAATAGGGATTTGGATGAATTGCAACTAGGGATCTATCCAAAAAGAGTCTAATGATTGATTGTCAATGTTTCAATCCCTAATAGGGATTTGGATGAATTGCAACCAATGTTATGGACGCTCTCGAATTACAAGCAGTTTCAATCCCTAATAGGGATTTGGATGAATTGCAACAACCGCATCTCTGCAAATCTTCCAGTGACACCCAGCGAACATGTTTCAATCCCTAATAGGGATTTGGATGAATTGCAACACATCTCACCAGTTATTATGTTTTTACCTCTTGGATATAAGTTTCAATCCCTAATAGGGATTTGGATGAATTGCAACCTAGGATCGATGTCTTGGTACGAATTAGATCCTGAGTTTCAATCCCTAATAGGGATTTGGATGAATTGCAACAATACCCTATCTTTCCACGCATCAGGGATATTTTCATGAGTTTCAATCCCTAATAGGGATTTGGATGAATTGCAACCATCATCCAGCGAGTGTAATCACAATGCGCTGCGTTTCAATCCCTAATAGGGATTTGGATGAATTGCAACCAAAAGTGCTAGAAAATCATTTGATTTACGCCGTTCTAAGTTTCAATCCCTAATAGGGATTTGGATGAATTGCAACGCATAGGTCATCTCACGCTCACCGCCAGCGGGGGGTTTCAATCCCTAATAGGGATTTGGATGAATTGCAACTATTTTGATTTCCGCTGTTTCTGATTTAGTTCTGTTGTTTCAATCCCTAATAGGGATTTGGATGAATTGCAACTATAGATGGTATTAAAGTAGCTATTGCTTTCAGTGTTTCAATCCCTAATAGGGATTTGGATGAATTGCAACTTGAATTAAATCCAGTGTTAGCATTTTTAGCTTTACCGTTTCAATCCCTAATAGGGATTTGGATGAATTGCAACCTCTGGGTGATTAACAGCTATCACATTAAAATTACTTGAGTTTCAATCCCTAATAGGGATTTGGATGAATTGCAACCGCTGGGGTCTGGAAGGCTTACCATATTTGGTTTTCAAGGTGCGGTTGCGCGGATCGATCATCAATATACCATTACAGCCGTTGGTTTGAAAATAGGGGTCAGAAAAAAAAGGCTGAAACCCTTTTAGGTTAAGGCTTTCAGCGATTGCGCGGATCGAAATTGGGCGATCTGAGGCTGAAACCCTTACAGTGATTGAGATACAAGCATTTTTTTCCAGCATCGAAATTCTACACCTACCCATCCGCGCAACTAGCATCCTGAAATCCAGCTATAAGGGGGAAAAATTCAAAACTTCTCCCCTCCGAGAAGAAAGGCTTAAACTAAGGCAACGGCTGGTTGCTGCCAACGTCCCAACGCTTTAGCAATTACTGCTAATTCTGGCATCAACTTATCGAAACCGTCTGGTGTCAAAGATTGTGGCCCGTCAGATAAAGCTTTAGCAGGGTTGGGGTGCACTTCAATCATTAGGGAATCTGTACCAGCTGCGATCGCCGCCATAGCCATTGAAGGCACATAATCAGACCAACCGGTGCCGTGGCTAGGGTCAATCATAATTGGTAGGTGAGTTAATTTTCGCAGCACTGGCACCACCGATAAATCTAGAGTATTCCGAGTATACTGGCGGTCAAAGGTACGGATTCCCCGTTCACACAAAATCACATTTGCATTCCCTGCTGCCAAAATATACTCAGCCGCCATCAACCAATCTTCGATGGTAGCAGCCATACCCCGTTTCAACAGAATTGGTTTCCCTTGCGCCCCGACCTTCTTTAGCAGCGAGAAATTCTGCATATTCCTAGCACCCACCTGAATCACATCAGCGACTTCCGCGATTTTATCCAAATCAGCAGCATCCATCACTTCTGTAATTATGCCCAGTCCGCTTACTTCCCTTGCCCTTGCCAACAATTCCAAAGCACTCTCACCATGTCCTTGAAAAGCGTAAGGTGAAGTCCGGGGTTTGAATGCCCCACCACGCAAAAACTTGGCTCCAGATGCCTTAACTCGCCGCGCCGTCTCGACAATCATCTCTTCATTTTCTACAGAGCAGGGGCCAGCAACAACTACCAAGGGGTGGTGTTCCCCAAACACAACTGGCCCATTGGGAGTATTTACCACCACCTCAGAAGCTTCCCCATGACGGAACTGGCGGCTAGCCCGTTTGTAAGGTAACTCTACCCGCAACACTAGCTCAATCCAGGGGCTAATTTCCTGAATTTGCAGGGGGTCTAAGTCAGCAGTCTCACCCACTAGACCAATCACCACCTTGTGCCTACCCACAATTTTTTCTGGTGTCAGCCCCCAGCTAGTTAGTTCCTCATTAATACGGTTTATTTCCGCCTCTGGCGAACCACTTTTTATGACAACAATCATTATGAAAGTTCCTGTTTCTTTGTGTAAATTATTCAATAAATAGATGTGGCTTGATTGTTACCTATGTGCCCAATTAAGTAGGTTGGTGTAAATAATTCAAGGTTGGTAGTGAGGGCTTCAGCCCTGACTACGAGCAAATTTCACTAGTTTTTACTTTGCTTAACATAGTTTGATTTCTTTTCGCCTACTTACTAATTAATTAATCAAGAGAATATATTTAAAAAATACAGCGCTCAGTTGTGTACTTCTAAATATTGGGTATAAAAAAAGTGATATAAATTTTTTATTAGCAATGTTGAAGTGAGAATATTTCAACTTCAACATTTATACTAGAATCTACCCAATACCTTGTCAGTCAATACCTGAGCGCTGATCATCATAGGTTTTTTTGCCGAGTTTCGCGCCAAACCTCAACCATGCGTCCCCAATTGATGCGGAACTCATCGAAACCCAATAGAGTTCCAGGTTTTTCCTCATCCCAAGAGGCAGAAAGAACACCATAAGTTATCCCCAAAACCCCCAAACCAAAGAATCCCATGTTCACCAATAACACAGCGATAGGAGGTAGTTGAATCTCAGTAAAGCTAGCAAGCAGATAGCTACTAACCAGGGTGGTAATTCCCAAAGCTGTTGGTATCCCACAGAATGCAGCTAATCGTTTGATCATCCGCTGGTTCACAACTTGGGGAATGGCCATCTCTTCTTTAGTGAAAGATGGCTTTTTTTCAGCCGGTTTATCAGATTCCTGTGGCTTTACTATTGGTTTATTCGTAGCTTTTGCGGGTTTTTGGCGCTTTTTGGTTGGTTCAAAGGGCAAATGACTACGTTCTGATTCTTCAGCAGGCATAAGCAATAATTCCTAACCACGAATACCGAGGCGAGCAATCAAAGCTTGATATTTTTCCCGGCTTCCTTCTTGAATATAAGATAGAAGACGCTTGCGCTGACCGATCATCTTTAACAGTCCCCGGCGGGAAGAGTGGTCTTTCTTGTTTGCCTGGAGATGTTCGCTAAGACGGTTAATGCGGTCAGTTAGCATTGCCACCTGGACATCGGCGGAGCCGGTATCGGTTTCGTGAACTTGAAAGTTGGAAATGAGTTCTTGTTTGCGCTGTTGCGTCAGAGCCATGATCGATTCAAGTTTTATTTTTTCTAGTGTATGCAGCAGTCTCCAATGATATCACAGCCATCAAGCTGTGCGCTGAATTAGCTCTGCCACCCTTGTTAAATGAAGATTTTGGCTATATGGCTTGACTTTTGGGCAACTAAACAAGTGCGATTCCTTTCCCGTACCCCTTGGCGATCGCCACATCTTGATCCCTTAGAGAGCGATCGCTTTCTTAGTCCCTAGCAATTCCACAACCACTCTTGTGGGTAGGGTATAGAGCTTTTTCCGTTTTAGCTCAAAATTTAGATATCTCTTGAACCGACAGGGACAGAGACATTTGCCGCCGACCGATTACTCAGGATAGGCTGGCGAGTTTTTAGATCAAATTTAAACCCATGGGGCAAAATATGCAGCTTCGCACCGAAAACAGCCAAAGGCTCATCCTTCAAAATTTCACCCAGATTATTATATGTAGCTTCTGATTCTTCCACAATCGTCACAGCACCTTCCCCAATCACTTCAATTTGGTTCTCGGTGACTACCATCGCCGTATTCTCATCAATCCCAAATCCCAAAACCGCAGGCTGTTGCACCAAAGCAGAAATTAAGCGTCCCAAACGTCCGCGTTGGGAAAAATGCTGATCAATCACCACCCCAGGTAGAAAACCAAGACCAGGCCCCATTTCCACAACTTCAATCCGGGGGTTTGTCTGGGAGTCACCTTCAACAATCATTTGATCTGGCATCACAGCAGCTCCGGCACTAGTACCTGCTATAACTATGCCTTCAGAAAAACGTTGGTGAATCGCTTGATCGATTTCAGTATCTTTGAGAATGCCGGTGATCCGAGCTTGGTCTCCCCCAGTAAAAAATATCCCAGTTGCCTTACTAATTGCCTCTAATGCCGTAGATGAAGATGCATCTTCACGAGTTTCCGTGTCTATAATGCGAACATCCGCAGCTCCTAAACGAGTAAAAACTTTAATATAATTCTCTCCTACTTCTCTTGGTAATTCCGTCGCCGCTGTCATAATCACAACATTCGCCTTTATACCCCCCGAACGACGCACAAACTCCCGCAAGACTTGGGAATCCCCATCTCTATCTTCAGCTCCGCCAATAATCACTAGCTGCCGTGTGATTTCATTCTCAGCCATGATGTCTCCTCATTTAAGTTAATTTAATTAAACTCAGTAAAACGTGGCATCTAAAATTATCCCTTTGGTAGATGGCTCTAAAAAATTGAAGATACATTAGGCTTGATAATCTTGAATATGCAAAGATACGCAATTAGAAAATTGTTAAACAAAAAAAACTCTTTCTACCACCTCCACTAGAAATTATCACCAAATGCATATAGACCTTGTAGGCAATAATTCTCTAGAGGGATTGTCTATAAATTTTGTTGAATTTTTGAGACTTTCGCTAATAGATAACATTCGTGGCAAAGTAACCCATGCCCTGCTCCCAAAGTCATTTTTGGGACTACATTTGGGCATTAACTCCAGCCACGTGCAATTGGATATAGGCAGCTATATCTTTAACTGAGAACCTTTAATGAATCCGACTTCTGTAGAGCAAGTTAATTAAGAAAAACCTTGCTTGTTCTAGTGGCAGATGCCTGGGTTTTCCCTGGTAGACAATTTGGTATTCTTTGTTGTCTGGGCCATCTCCATGTCCAGAAATCAGCTTACGCTGAAAAGCTTCTTCAGCCAGTTGTCGAACTTCACTTCTCAGAGCAACTTGCATGCTATTCATACTCTGCTGTCTCCTTAATGCCATACTTTGCCATACTTTACTTATATCAATTTTGGCAAGGTCTTGCACCTTTCAAAGGTTATATTTTTTTTCATTTATATATAACTCGATAGAGACAGATTTTTCTTTTGTACTGATAAATGGGATGCTCATAAAATTTATTTTATGAAAATTATGCCCTGGGATAGCTGCAAATGCCAAGCAATAGCGTTAAGCTCAAGCCTAAGCCACCTCCAATAATGTCAATTAACTGTCAATAAATAAGTCTGATTAACTGCCAATCAGATTCCAGAGTTCAGGGTGTCTAACCAAAGGTTTATAATCAATGCTTCAAGAACAAATCACCGATGTAATCCGCATCAATGCCAGAAAAACGGATGTCTTCGATATTTTCGACTATAAGCATTACATTGGCCCGAACCCCTATTTAGATACAGGGTCTCTAGTGTTTAATTTTTCTCTAACTGAATATCGAAAGCCGTTACCCATAGAGGATTATGTCTCAATTATTAGCACACGCTATTTGCACATAGGCGATCAGACATACGAATCCTACGCTCATTTATTCGCTCGCCTTGTCTCAGAAGTAGGCAAGCTAGACATGGGTTTACACCTCAACCGTTGGAGCCTCAAGGCATATCCACATTATGTGCGAATTAGCCTCCAATCCTTACATGCACGTACAACTAAAGCAGTAGTTTACTTTGTCTGGGATTGGTTGGAAGCCATTACTCAAGGTGAAGACTTCTTGTTTGATGAACAGCTAGTGAGGCTTCAGAACAGATTCCGGTTATCTGTCTACGGTGGCCCCACAGTTTACGCCTTATTGCGAACCGCCTATGAAAAAGGTATACCCGCCTTTTATTTGTGGGAAGAAGGATTGATGCAATATGGCTACGGAAAAAAACTAGTCCGGGGAGTAGCGACGACATTTGATTGTGATAGCCATGTAGATTCAGAATTCACCACCCGCAAGGATGACTGCAAAGTTTTTTTAAAAGCCTTGGGTTTTCCAGTTCCTGAGGGTGATATCGTCGTTTCCGCAAAAGAAGCCTTTGCGGTAGCCAGAGAAATTGGCTACCCGGTAGCAGTTAAGCCTGTCATCGGTCATAAAGGAATTGGCGTCACAGCTGAGGTGCAAGACGCAAAAGAATTGGAATCTGCCTACAATAGAGCACTAGTAGCAATTCCAGAAGAGCAGCCAACAAGAATAATTGTAGAAAAAAGCATATCTGGAAAGGATTTTCGCTTACTGTGTGTCAATGGCAGATTTGTCGCCGCCACAGAACGCCGTCCAGCATCCGTTGTGGGTGATGGATACTTAACGATTGAAGAGTTAATTCATCGAGAAAACCGTAAACCTGCACGTCTGGACTCACCAACCTCGCCGATGAGCAAGATTCAGATTGATGAAGCGATGGAACTTTACTTAGAAGAACAAGGTTTATCCTTAGACAGCGTCATTAGCAAAGATCGTACCATTTATCTCCGCAAAGTTGCTAATCTTTCATCTGGTGGCTTGAGTATTGATGCAACACAGACAATTCACCATGACAATATTATCCTAGCCCAAGATATTGCCCAATACTTTCGCCTAACTTGTCTTGGCATTGATGTCATTGCTAAAAATCTTTCAGAATCTTGGAAATCCAGTAACTTTGCCATTCTAGAAATCAATGCTGCACCAGGCATTTTGATGCATCTTAACCCGGCAATAGGTGAAAGTGTTGATGTACCTGCTCATATTTTGGAAACCTTTTTTGAGTCGGGTATAAATGCTAGGATACCAGTAATTACCTTTAATAAAATATCCATTCACGAACTGCAAACTACAATTGATCATATTCTTTTACAACATCCTGAATGGACAATTGGTGCAGTTTGTCGTGATGCAGTTTTTATCAATCGATCACCGAAAGTATTGAACCAAGATTACAACAGCAATGTGCAATTTTTGCTGCGTCATCCTAAGCTAGATTTGCTGATTACTGAATACACAGGAGATATCCTAGAGGATGAGGGGATGTTTTACCAGGGGAGTAATATTGTAGTTTTGGATAATCCTAGCGAAACTGAGATGATGTTAATACGGGATGTCTTCGATGGTTCAAGTGTGGTGATTAAGAAAGGCAAAGACATTTCTATTAGACGTCAGGGGTTAATTGAAGACTATACCTTGAATGAAGAAGAACCATTTACACGGGTTTATTTGAAGGAAATTAGCACAATTTTGTGATTTTTTTTTACTGGAATAAACGCTGATTTAGCACAGAGGATATATAGAGAAATAAATCTACATATCCTCTATGTCTAAATTCCTATAGTTTTGCGTGGGCGGCCAAAATAATTTTTTCTGTTTCTTCCCAGTTAATACATTTGTCAGTTACCGAAACACCATATTTTAATTCCTCGCGTTTCCCAATAATCGGTTGATTACCTTCATACAAATTGGATTCCAGCATCATGCCTACAATTGAAGTATTACCTTCCACTATTTGTTGAATAACATTTTCCAATACAGCAGATTGTAATTTGTAGTCTTTATTTGTATTACCGTGGCTACAGTCTATGACAATCCTCGATTCTAAATTTGCCTCCTTTAATTTTTCTTCGACGACTTTGACATTTGCTGCATCAAAGTTGGGCTGATTACCTCCACGTAAAATTACATGGCCATAGACATTACCTCTAGTTTGAAATACGCTTACCTGTCCTTTTTGATTAATTCCCAGAAAATTATGCGGGCTTTTCGCTGATTGTAGGGCATTTAAAGCTACTTGAATATTGCCATCAGTACCGTTTTTAAAACCCACAGGCATAGAAAGTCCACTGGCAATTTCTCGGTGAGTTTGTGATTCAGTTGTGCGTGCGCCAATTGCTGACCAAGAAATCAATTCACTGATATACTGAGGAATGATTGGATCAAGTGCTTCTGTGGCAGCAGGTAATCCCAATTCCGTAATTTTTAACAACAGGCTACGGGCAATTAATAAACCATTCTCCACATGGAAAGAATCATCCATATCCGGATCATTAATTAATCCTTTCCAACCCACGGTTGTTCTGGGTTTTTCAAAATACACCCTCATGATGAGCAGTAGTTTATCCTTAACTCGTTCCGCCAGGATTTTCAACCTTTCAGAATATTCTAGTGCAGCATTAGGATCATGAATTGAGCATGGGCCAAGTACGATAAATTTTCTGCTGTCTTTAAAATCTAGAATATTTTCTATTTCCTGCCGAAATTTTAAAACTGTCTGTTCAGCCGGCTTTGTTAAAGGTAATCTTGACTTGATTTCATGGGGAGTTAATAAGACATGAGAACTCTTGATGTTAGTGTTAATTAATTTATTGAGCATAGAGCGAATTTCTTGATTTGTGATATGCTTATGAGCAAAAAAATAATATACATAGTTTTACTCAAAAATACAAGATAAGCTCATATAAGTTTAAAAAGTTAGTTTTTCCCTCAACAAATTTATAATTAGTTTTGATTAGAGTCATAGCTATCGATAATAACTTACCTACTGCTTATCGCTTCAATAGGGGAAAAGCTGTCCAAAATTGGTCAGCCAACGCTAGTTGGCGGCTTTAAGAACCTCGTTTTCACACAATATCTTGGTTGAAGCCGCCAAAAAGCACCGAGTTTACCCATCTAACCAGTAGATTTTGGATAAGACTGACCAATTTTGCATAACTTTAATGAAACCCCTATTGAAGCTTTACTTAGCTGTTATCTCAATATCAGCATATTTCATTACTGCCAAACAAACACTTTGGCTTCGTATGGGCCCAAGTCAGTCATGATACTATCATCACCAGATTCGACATCGTAATTACCTGTCCATTCATGCCATGTACCACCGCAGGGGAAGTTATCAATCTGATAACCAGCCAGGAAGTTTTCAGAAAAATTCGCTACAACAACTACACGAGATCCTTCCTCATTCCAACGGCTGTAAGCTAACACCTTTGTCTCCATATTTTCATGGATAAAATCAATATTTTCTGTGTAAAGAGCATGATTTTGTTTACGCAAATTAATCAAGCCTTTGTAGTATGCAAATAAGCCTTGATTTAGATGATTTCCTAGCAAACTCCACTCAATTTTAGATGATTCTGATTGTTTGGGTTTGTACTCGCCAAATTCTTCCCCCATCCAAATCAAAGGTACGCCAACAGATGTCATGAGAATAGCTGCTCCCAATTTAGCCCGCGTAAAGGCTTCTTCATTAAAAATATTCCGATTAGCCAGTTCTACCATGATATGGTCATGGTCATGGTTGGTGAGGTAATTCACCACATTGGTTGCACCCATAAAGCCTTGGCGTTTGGCATCAATGGCATCTTTGAGGCTTTCTACATCAAAGGTATCACCGCAAATATGTACCGTAATTGTATGGCGGAAACTATCATGCCAGCAACCATCCATTGGCCCGTCTACATTAGTGATGCTGGTAGTTTCTGGAATATGTTCAGCAATGTTGTAAAAAGGTTTAGCACCAGCAGTTTTTTTAGCTTCCTGAACAACCCAATGCATGAAATCGTAGTTGGCGATTTGTCTGGCTGCATCATAGCGAATACCATCTATATGATATTCTTCAATCCAAAAACGGATTGTATCGCCAATAAATTTCCGCGCTGGATAGATGTCTAATTTTTCGTCGTAATGTTCGTAATTAAACTCTGGCCCCCAGTTATTATCAGGGTCACGGGGAGAGTGGTGATACCAATAATCATGGTCAATTTGGGTTAAGGGACTGCTAGCTTCTGAGTGGTTAAAAATACCATCCATAATGATGCGAATGCCTCTACTATGACACTCGTCAATCAAGTTTTTCAACTCGGATGTAGAACCATAACTAGATTCTGTAGCAAAAAAATAGCGGGGGTTGTAACCCCAGCTATAACTGCCTGGATATTCTTTGATGGGCATCAATTCAATAGCATTGATGCCCAAATCACATAAATAATCCAATTTTTCAATTACATGTTTATACTTACCTCTTGCATAGGGGTCATCTTCACCACCAGAAAAATCTCCAACATGTAATTCATAAATTACTAATTCTTTGTCGGCCGATAAAGGTTGATCATCATGTTTCCAAACGTAGGTGTCGGTGATTTTTTCGCCATCTTTAACCAGTAAAATAGCGTTATCTTTTCCGCTCAATTCATCAATATCGGTTGCATAGGGGTCTGTGACATCAACCCATTGCCCTGGTTCAAAAAACCATGAGTTAGATTGAACACGGAATTTATATTTATAAACCCCGTCTTCTAAGTTCACTATTCTTTGAAAGTATCCATCACCATCTTTTTCCATTTCAATTTCTTGCCAATCGGAAAAAGAACCAATTAATTTTGCTCCTTGATTATAAGGGGCAAATAACTTAAACTCAATTGGTTTTGCCATAATTAAAAATATTTTACATGGAGAATTACTAGCTGAGTTATTCTCTGATAGTTAATTTAACTTTGTCAATCATTCTAGGGAAATAGATTATATATAGATAAATATTATCTCTATCTTTCGACAGAATTTGTGAATTTTAATTGCTTTTTTTTTGATTTTTGACTATTTTGTAATTTACGCATTTGAACTTAATTCTTTAATTCTGTAAGCGTTCCCGAAGGTGGCTTTTTGGCAGGGTACGTAGGTTTAGCGGTGCGATCGCCTTCAGGGGTTCCCGTTTAGCAAAGCTGTAGCCGAATGCTATGGTAAAATATCAGAGATGTTTAGCTACAAGGGTTTGCGCTCAATATGACAAAAAAATATTTGCTTAAGTCCTGTATTTGCAGCAGTTTTTAATTGGCTGTCATCCTAATTTAGTATGAGGTGGGCATTGCTTACTCTACTGGATACAAAACGTATTGCATTTAATTACAAGCTTTTATTAATCAATAGATTATCTTTTAATGGGAAAGCAGTAGATATTTGGTTGGTAGAAAAAATAAGAATACCTACCAAATATCTGTTGCTGGATTTTACTCTATTTTACCAGTAGTTTCTTGCAGATAACTTAATAACCAATTTGCTGCTGTTGCTCTGCGAGTTTGTCGAGGTCCAAATTCACCAATTTTATAACCTTTAAAACCCAGTTTTTGTTTCATTATTTGTTTATTGTCTTGGGGAATAGAACGGGTTAACTTGACTGTGGCAGGGCGAGAATCAATAAAATCTGGTGGTTGTGGGTACTCATCCCGCCATGCTGGTGCCACTTCGCTATTATCCCATTTTTCTGTTGAGGAGTCATAGCGATAGCCTAAGTAGTACCATAGCAATTGGTTGACGGTGGCATCATCAATTTTTTCGTTGACGATAGCCCAAATAGTTTCTGTATTGAGAGGTGGCAGGTTGGACATAAGCAATTCAAAAAATGTCAGTTGTTAGCGGCAAAATAATTACTACTGTTTCGTGGTTATGTATACCAGTTAAATAGGTAGTGAAAATTAATCAATCACTACCCTGGTAGATTTCTCAACACAAGGATAATTTTATCCTTTTATAAATTAACTAAAAGAGTTATCTGTAACAACTGAAGCTTGAATGCACAGATATTAGGAGAAGGATCATAAAAATAAAGATTTTTAGTTGCAGTTAAAAACTTGGTTATGCATTCACAAACTAGGTAGACTGGAAATGTCAATGATATATCAGTCTATGCAAAATCCCAGACCAATGCCCAAACTAATCCGTGCTCATCTGTTCATTGCTGGCCGGGTTCAAGGCGTAGGCTATCGGTATGCCACTGTGGATACAGCTAGCCAGTTGGGGTTAACTGGTTGGGTGCGGAATCTCCCCGACAACCGTGTGGAGGCAGTTTTTGAGGGGGTGCAGGATGTTGTGGAAGAGATGATTCGCTGGTGTCACTCTGGTCCACCTGCTGCTGTGGTGCAGGAAGTTGTGGTTGAGTATGAAAATCCAGAAGGGTTGCGGGGGTTTGAGGTTAGATGCTAGATAGTACCAACACGGCAGACCCTTGAATTTTGCCATTACGCAGGGTATCTAGTGCCTCATTTGCTTGAGTTAAGGGGAAGGGATTTACTTCTGTGCGGATGGGAACTTTGGGTGCTAAGGCGAGAAACTCTTCTCCATCTTTGCGAGTCAAGTTGGCTACAGACCGCAAAACCCTTTCTTCCCAAAGAATATCATAGGGAAAACTTGGGATATCACTCATGTGAATGCCTGCACAAATTACCACACCGCCTTTAGCAACTGCACGCAAAGCAGCGGGTACAAGTTTCCCGACTGGCGCAAATATAATCGCTGCATCTAAGGTTTGTGGGGGTAATGTGTCTGAGTCACCAACCCAAGTTGCACCCAATTGACGAGGGAATTCTTGCCCTTTAACATCGCCAGCACGGGTAAAAGCATATACTTGACGCCTTTGATAACGCGCCAGTTGAATTAAAATATGGGCAGCCGAACCAAAGCCATAAAAACCGATTTTTTCGGCATTAGCAGTCATTTTGTAAGCGCGATAACCAATTAATCCGCCACATAGTAGGGGTGCAGCTTGCAAGTCAGGATAGCTAGGGTCTAGGGTAAAGCAAAAACGGTGATCGGCTACAGTGTATTCTGCATAGCCCCCGTCAAGATTGTAACCTGTAAACTCCGCGCGATCGCATAAGTTTTCACGTCCAGAAAGACAATAACCACAGCGATCGCATGTATGACCTAGCCAGGGAACGCCGACACGCTGACCAATACTAAATTTATTAACACCCTCGCCCATCTTCTCAATAGTACCCACAATTTGATGTCCAAGTACCAGGGGGAATTTAGGGTGTGCCAATTCCCCATCAACTATATGTAAATCTGTGCGGCAAACAGCGCAAGCATGAACGCGAATCAGTACTTGATCTGGATTGGGTTTTGGTATTGGCAAATCAGCTAGCCGCAAAGGCTGATATGGTGCCTCTAAAATCATCGCCTGCATAAGCAATTTATAATTTGTTCGTTCAGAATTTTTTAACTCACCCCTCCCCCACTTCTATAGTAATAAACTACTCAGCCCTACTTCGTGCAACTGTTTGGCGATATCCGTCGTCTTGTCTGACTATAGGGTAGCTTCAAACAATCACGCCCTTCCCTTTTACGTCAAGGTGGTTGGCTACTCCATCGACCTAAAGGTAGTCGCCAAAAGTGGCAACAGCAACTTACATTTGAGTCTACCTGCTGTTAAAAATGCGATCGCCTAAACCAAATCTATAAATTCAAGCGATCCACCAAAATGTAAACTACTGACGGCTGGTTCTAGCAATGTCAGTCATTGAGTCAGCCGTCAAACCTTTTTAGCGAAAAATCTCAGCAAAAAACTGCCGCATAGCTAGCCAAGAACGCTGATCTGCTAGTTGATTATAAGCTGCTCCCTTAGGGTCGTTTTTGTATACTGGGTTGGTAAAGGCGTGTAGTACACCACCGTAGGATATTAATTGCCAGTCTACATTTGCCTGTCTCATCTCAGTTTCAAATGCTTTTACTTGCTCCTCTGGCACAAAGGGGTCATCTGCACCATGCAATACCAATACTTTAGCTTTGATATTTTTGGCATCATTGGGGTTAGGGGTATCAAGGTTGCCATGAAAACTCACCACACCTGCTATATTTGCGCCGCTGCGTGCTAGTTCCAAGACTGTACCACCACCAAAGCAGTAACCAATTGCCGCAATGCGTTTAGCATCGGTGAGCGGGTTGTTTTGTAAAACTTTTAACCCAGCATTAGCGCGATCGCGCAATAATTTTCTATCCTGACGATAAAATGTCGCCTGTACACCTGACTCTTGCTGGTTTTTCGGTCTGATTCCTTTGCCATAGATATCGGCAGCAAAAGCAACATACCCTAAGCCAGCTAATTGCTCTGTGCGTTTTTTAACATAAGACTGTAAGCCATTCCATTCGTGAACCACTAACACCCCAGGACGCTTTACCTTAATGGCGTCATCGTATGCCAGATATCCTTCTAAAACTGTATTTCCTTGTTTATACTCGATAGTCTTAGTTTGAATGGCTGCCAGTCCATGAGTAGAACTTAACAACACAACCACAGGTGTAATCAGAACAGAAAGCAGAAATTTCATAACCCTGTAACTCTAAAATGCTGATTTATGATGATTATCGCTGCAAACCTGGCAAAAAATAACTGTAGCCATCGTCCTTTGTACTTAGCAGAGACTGATTACCTGCGCCACACTTGTCTCACTGAGAACCTGACAATCTGGTGACAGCAAATATCAGTTGGCTCAATCGCCAATTACAATCTATTTGCTGGGATTACTCAGCTAAATTGAAAAACCTAAAATCTACTTAGCCTGTGCTTAGTTCTGTGTTACCAACAATTAATGCTCTCAAACAACCTACTAGTGATGCTTGGGTCGAACAAGCGATCGCTAACTTAGATATTATTTTACTTGACCACTCCCACTGTGAACGCAAAGCGGCAGGTGTAGCCTTAAACATGATGTTTCGCTACCCTTCCAATACTAAAATGGTACGGGAGTTAACAGCGATCGCCCGTGAAGAACTAGAGCATTTTGAACTAGTTAATCAATGGCTAGAACGCCGGCAGATTCCCCTAGCTCCCCTACCACCACCTCCCTACGGTGCCGGTTTAAAAGCCGCTGTTCGTCCTCAAGAACCTCAGCGATTTTTAGATTCATTACTAGTTACTGGCTTAATCGAAGCTCGCAGTCACGAACGCTTGGGATTGTTAGCTACTCACTGTCCAGAGCCAGAATTAGCCAAATTCTATCGCTGTTTAATGGCATCAGAAGCGCGACACTTTGGCATATACTGGGTTTTAGCTGATACATACTTTGATCGCGAAGTTGTAAGACAACGGCTTGATGAATTAGCATTTGTTGAAAGTGAGTTGCTGGCAACTCTGCACCCAGAACCTAGAATTCATAGTTAGTAGACCAACACACAGAGATTATGAAATTTCAGCTAACACATCTAAGACTGCTTGTTGCCAACTACAAAGATTCTTTTCGTTTCTACCGAGATTTACTAGGATTTGATGTTGATTGGGGTGACGAAAATACTGGATACGCTGAGTTTAATACCGGATCTATCCAGCTAGCTGTATTCAAAAGAGAGTTCATGGCTGAAGCAGTTACAAGCTCCCAACAGCCGTCATCTGTCACCATCCAAGACAAAATATCTTTAATTTTCGCCGTTGATAACGTCGATGAGATATATCAGCAACTACAAGATAATAATGTCATAGTTGTGACACCACCTTTAGACCGTCCAGACTGGGGAATCCGAACATCTCATTTTCGCGATCCTGATGACAATCTAATCGAAATCTACACTAATTTGGGTAGTAGAAATTAGAACTTCGTCGCCAGCCAGTGCCCAATATCTGAACTACAGCCCAACTAGAACCAGATTAAAGGCAGACTACTTAGAACTGTCCTATCCCGTCATCAATGGTGTTCAAGCCAGAGTAAAAAGAGGCAACTACAGCACAGAACCTACTTCGATTTCACTCTAATCGCTCTACTTACTTTTAAACTTTTACGCCAACCTACCTACTTAGTAGAGCAATCTCCCTTACACTCGTGGCTTCCTAAACTGACTGTGAAACCTTATGGCTTTTGCTCTGTCTGCGTTGTAGCCTCCATTTTTCCCCTTAGGTTGCTACTCCAGAAAAAAAATAGTTTAACCCCTTGACGAAACCGAAAACATCCTGCTATATTAATTGAGGTGGAGGGCAAGCGCCCCGAACTACTGAACCGCGAAAAAATAATACTTTGAAAGTTTAAAGACAATCATACCTCGTCAAAAGATTTAAATTTTGGGTTTACCCAAAACGGAATCAAAGAAATAGAGGATTCCGAAACATAAAGTTTTCGGAGCCACAAACTCGAGTCACAACAAAACGGAGAGTTTGATCCTGGCTCAGGATGAACGCTGGCGGTATGCTTAACACATGCAAGTCGAACGGTCTCTTCGGAGATAGTGGCGGACGGGTGAGTAACGCGTGAGAA
>NZ_JACJRJ010000022.1 GCF_014697195.1 Cylindrospermum sp. FACHB-282
TTCATCTCACTTATTTTGCTCTCATGTCAAGTACATTTTTTATTTGCTCGCTGATGTTTATCTTGTTTTTTTTGTCAAGTTCATACTATACCAAATTAGATGAGCTTACCCTGAATATATGCGCCTGGTTGGTGTACCAGCTTTAAGAGACGATGACTTATTCGATATGTTCTGTCATTGGCTGGTATCTGTGAAAGAATACGATTTTCACCATAACAATCTGAAAGGTATCTGCAAATTTAAGAACAAAGTTCAGAATTATATAGAATATAATTTATCCCAAATTGCTGTGGAAATCGGCTTTGAAGAAACAAAAATCGAAAGCTGGATACGCACAATTAATCGCAAAAAGCAAGCCATATTTTGTGGTTCACCAGGTACAGGCAAAACATTTATCGTTGAAAAACTCGCAAAGCACCTAATAAGCGAAAGTGATGGTTTCTATGAGTTAGTCCAATTTCATCCAGCATATTCTTATGAGGACTTCATTCAAGGTATCCGTCCTCAAAGCCAAGATGGTAATTTGACATATCCACTTGTTCCGGGCAGATTTTTAGAATTTTGTAAAAAAGCTGAATCTTGCCAAGATACTTGTGTTCTCATCATTGATGAAATAAACCGTGCAAATATAGCGCAAGTTTTTGGTGAACTAATGTATCTGTTAGAATACCGTGAAAGAGAGATTCCATTAGCTGGAGGTAATACCTTTCGTATTCCCGAAAATGTGCGTATTATTGGCACAATGAACACAGCAGATAGGTCTATAGCACAAATAGATCATGCGTTACGTCGCCGCTTTGCATTTATCGAACTTCGCCCTAATTATGATGTGCTAATAAAATATCACCTAAAAACTGGTTTTGCAGTTATAGATTTGATTAATATTTTGGAGCAAGTAAATCAGGCTATAGCAGATAAAAATTATGAAATTGGTGTTTCATTCTTTTTGACTGATAACCTGCGTGATGATATAGAAGATATTTGGCGAATGGAAATTGAGCCTTATTTAGAGGAATACTTCTTTAACCAGCTAGAAAAGGTAGATGAATTTCGCTGGGACAAAATCGAGAAACAGCTATGCATATAAACCCAGCACAATCAAGAATTATTCAAATAACTGAATATGAAACTAAATCATTTCAGCAGGATGAAATATCTGATTTAGCTGGAATTGAGTTATATAAGAAACATAAAACTCAAGTAGATGTAGAATTTCCTAGCTATAAAACTCGTAATAAGTGGCAAATAAAAGCTAAGGGATGGGTTGGCTATATCCCTTTAAATTCCGGATTTGCTCTAAAAATTAATCCCAAAGTGCCTATTCAAAACCTCTTTGGAATGCTGGAATATGCTTATAATTTAAAGAGTTTCAGCTTTCTTGAAGGGCTGATGGATTGTGAATCTATAGAAGATTTTTATAATCGGCTAGCTTATATTTTAGCTCAAAAAATTATAGAAAGATGTCGCAAAGGATTATATCGTGCTTATATACCTAGAACTGAACAGCTTTCCTATGGGCGAGGAAGGATAAATTTACAACAAATAATTCAAAAGCCTTGGAATGTTAAACTAAAATGTGAATATGAAGAACACACTGCTGATATTATAGAAAACCAAATTTTGTTTTGGACACTTTTTAATATTGGTCATAGCCGTTTTTGTTCAGAAAAAGTATCACTGATAGTGCGACAAGCTTATCACGCTATGCAAGGGATGGTAACTCTACAACCTTGCAATTCAGCAGACTGTATTGAAAGACAATATAACCGCCTCAATGAAGATTATCGAATACTACATTATCTTTGTCGATTCTTTTTAGAAAACATTGGGCCAAGTCATGAAAGGGGAAATCACGAAATCCTACCCTTTCTTGTCGATATGGCGCGTTTATATGAAATATTTGTGACAGAATGGCTTAAGCAAAACACACCACAAGGCTATTTTTTTAAACAGCAACATCTAATGCAAATTGGTCAGAATCGACAGTTTAGTATAGACCTACTATTGTGTGATGCTGCTACAGGCAAAACAGTAGCAGTTTTAGATACCAAATATAAAACTCCAGAGAAAGCCGCAAGTTCTGATATTCATCAGATGATCAGCTACGCTAACACAACACAGTGTAAGCAAGCCTTTTTGATATACCCGAAAGACTTGACACAGCCACTAAATATTAAAAGCGACAATATCCAAGTTCGCAGCCTCACCTTTTCCCTGCAAGATAATCTCAATCACGCAGGCCAAACCTTCCTAAAAAACCTCCTTCCTCCCTCCTAACTCCTCTCTCTGCGACGGCAGTCGCTACAACTCTTGGAACCCCCGCAACGCGCTGTCTCCCCTCTGCGCCTCTGCGGTTCGTTAATCCTAGGACTTACGCATTGACAAAAAATGCTAAATATACGTGCTATTTTTATTCATTGAAAATCTTAATTCGTTCGTTAGGGAACGCACCCTACGGGTAGGATGGGCCCCCTGATGCATCAAAACACCATTAAAAAAGCCCAAAATTAAGTTGAATTTCCAAAGGAAGTAAGTCCTAAATCCTTAAATCCCCTATCACCTCACGCCCCGCATCGCCAAAAGCGCAGTCCCATAAGCTGCTTCCGTGTGCTTAGACGCAACTACAGATACCTTTAAATAACGCCGACGAATATTAGTCCACGTAGAATTCGCCGCACCACCACCAGCAGTATAAACACGCTTCAACTTGTCAGAGCCTAGCTGTTGTAATAATTCATACCCTCGCCCCTCAATACGGGCAATACCTTGTAACAAACCATGCAGAAACTTCTGTGAGTTGTCTGGGCGCGGTTCTAATCTTGGCGGTAGGTGGGGATCATTAATCGGAAAGCGATCGCCACTCTCCAATAAAGGATAATAATCCAAATCGCTGGCAATGCTGGCATCTATCTCGCGGCTGAGGCTTTCTAACTCCTCATCAGTGAAAAAATGCCTTAACACCGCACCCCCCGTATTAGAAGCCCCTCCAGTCAGCCATAAACCCCCCAACCGATGGCTATAAATCCCATACCTGGCATCCTCAACACGGGTACGACTCAAGAGTTTGAGAACCAACGTCGAACCAAGGGAAGTCACAGCTTCACCAGGCAATTGTGCGCCACTGGCGAGAAAAGCGGCAATACTATCAGTCGTTCCCGCACACACTACACAATCACGGGGAAAACCAAATCTAGCCGCTATTTCTGGCCGTAATTCGGAAATTGGTGTCCCAGGGGCTAAAATTTTCGGTAGCTGAATGGGTATTTGCAGGTTTTCTAGCCATTGCGGGTATTTTAACTCTTCAACGTCGTAACCCAGCTTTAAGGCGTTGTGGTAGTCGCTAATGCCCAAATGCCCATGGAGGAGAAACGCCAGCCAATCTGCCTGATGCATTAAATATCTAGCTTCGCTAAAAGAGGGTAATTGTCTCATCCACAGCAGTTTGGCTAGGCTAGAGGTGGCACTCAATACGGTATGGTTGGCTGGGGCGACGCTTTTCAACTGCTCTAGCATCCCTGCTCCCCGTGCATCGTTGTACAATAGTGGTGCATCTACAGGGTTTCCGGCAGCATCTCCTAGCAAAATAGTGGAAGATGTGCCATTAATGGCGATCGCCCTAATTTCTCGCCGCAATTCCCCAGGAGTGAGTTCCAGTAAGGTAAACAAGGCCGTTGGCCAGCAAGTTACCCAGTCAGCGCTCCCTCCAGTTTCCCAAGGATAACGCACCTCAGCTAGGATAGTAGCTCCATCGTCAATCACCACGCCCCGTGCGCCAGATGTGCCAAAGTCGATCCCCAGATTCAAACCCATAATCTGATTAATTTGTATAATAAAAAGTCACTAATCAATGGTCTCTAATCATTGTTTTTGTTGCATCTTGTAACAAGATATTCCCCAATCTTGGCAAAACAGTGAAAAGTAGTAAACGAAGTGTTGAAAATTTATTGAGTTTAGGAGAGTTACCACTATGCCCATATCAGATACTCAAGTGTACATCGCTCTAGCTGTGGCCTTGATTCCAGGAATTCTGGCTTGGCGGTTAGCCACAGAACTTTACAAATAGCCTCAAAATGTGACGGGGAATGAGTAATGAGTACTGTAAATGGGAAATTGGTACTGAGAAAAAAACTCTTACCCATTACCCATTACCCATTACTCATTACCCATTCCTCCGTGTGGCAGGTTATCTATTAACTCATCCAACACGTGTAGCAATTTCCCAAAAATGAAGTAACATGGCAGCTAAATCAAGCCGCAATTAGCGCCAGTGTGCTTTTGACGGTGCTTCCCTTCAATTAGCAAGGCTCTTTTTAGCATCATGAACGCGTTACAATCATCCAGACCCGCCCTACAACCTGAACCAAAACGTCGAGTTGTACCTCGACCAAAACGACATCTTCGCCAACGTTCTTACCAGGTAATGGGACTGGAAACCACAGCCAAGATAGCGGTTAACCTAGGACTTTCCGCCGTAGCTGTATCTGCTCTAGTGCAACTTTTACCCTATCACTGGTTACAGCAAGAAAAGTTGCGAGAAATCACCACTGAGGTCAAGCTGATGGAAGGGCGTGTTAATAATTTGCAGGCAGAATTTAGCCGTAATTTTGATCCCCGCCAAGCTAAAAGTATCATGCAACAACAAGCATACCGATTTGACCCTAACCAGCGTCAGATAGTGATCCTGAATCAGGAAAGCAAAGAAGTTGAACAATCAAATTCGTCACCCTAAGTACAATTGAGGTGATTTGATAAATTTGTAATTAATTTGTATTGGTGCTAACAGCTAATAGTTAATCGCTAATTATTCATTTATTGGCTACCTAGCCATACAGGGACATGATCCTCCAGTTCAAAGTTTAAAAATCATTTTTTGAATTTGGTCAGCTGAGGATGCCAGAGACAAATTTTGAATTAAGTAATTAACTAATTAAAATGCTCAGGAGACAGTAGCTCGTTTAACCAAGTTTCTAGTTGTAAATGCAAGCGATAACCAGAAACATCCCTACTACTGTTTAGGGATGGTAGTTGTGTCAGGGCGCGGGAATAATCGGCGATCGCACAATTCCAATCGCCCCAAAGATGATAAGTCCTGCCTCGTTCAGCCCAAATATGCCCTTCTAGTTGACCAAACAGCAGTGCAGTCTCAAAATTCTCAACTGCTTCATAATATTGTCCCAAATCACGTAAGGTAATACCTCGGTTAATCCAAGCCCGAACATGGCGGGGATTCAAATCTAGGGCCAGATCGTAGTCAGTCAGTGCTACGGCTAATTCCCCACAAGCGGCATGGTAATTTGCCCGATTGTTATAAGCACTAGCTAAATGGGGATTTAGTTGCAACGCTGTGTTATAATCGCCTAGAGCTTTTTGGGTTTCACCACTCTGAAAGTAAATCAGCCCCCGGTTATTATAATCAACTGCATTTTGGGGGTGGCGGTAAATAAGTTGGCTTAATAGTGCGATCGCTTTAGAGTAATCCCCTTGTTGAGCTGACTCCAAAGCACAAGAGCGTAAGTAGTTGTCCTCTACATAAGATTCAACCGTACCACGCCCTCCGTGTTCTTGAGGGTAAAGACTCTTATTTTTAACTAACTTATATCGTATATTTTCTTGTTCACCAAGGGCTAAAAATGAGTGAATATCCATACTGTCCTGCCTGAGCTGCTTGCTCTGTGAAATCAAATTATAGTTTTTTTCGCTGCTAGTAGAGTTGCCACTGTGTCACTTGTTCGGGAGTCTATGTTTACTTGAGCGCGAGCATCAAGACTGAAGTTAACCTACTCCAACAATTTATCCTTAAACCTATTAATAGATACTTCATCCCCAAGTTAAATTCCAGAAATTGTCAAGATTAATCCTCAAGACTAGTCAAGTCCTGAGAGCGACAACTTGGTAGAATGCCAACAAGCCCTTCAATAGAGATAGGCAAGAGTTCAATGCAACAGCAATCTGTCTGCGTCTCCATAGCCCCCACGAACTAGATTTGATTTTTAAGTTTTGAGAAAATTTTCTGATGACAACAGCAATTTCCTATCCCAATGCTTCTGACTTAGCAACTGATGATTACATTGTCCTCGGCTTGGCAACCTGCTTTTACAAGGACGATGGAGAAGTTCATCAAATCGAAGTCATAGAACCTATACCCTCAGCGGCTTTGGAAGCAATCTTAAAGGGCATTCCTACGTCCTATAAGTTAGCTTATGCGACAACCTTGGGATCTGTACTGGATGGTGACACACTCTTATTGCCAGATGGCTTCCCAGAGTCGGCTCAGTTTGGAGATGAATTTGTGCCAAGGGCATTTGCCTCAGCTCGCACCTACAAGCGTCGTGAATGTGCAAAAGCCCTAATTCCCCTAGGCACAACCAACACTGATTTAAAGTATTCTACTGAGCGCAAACGGGTCTTAAATGCTGCCAGAGCTGTTACTAAAGAAGACAATATCAAACAGCATTCTCACACTCATAAAGTTCTTTAATCTTGGGTTCTGTTATGTTGAAACTCTACGGTGGCGCTTTTAGTCGTGCATCAATTGTCCAGTGGTATCTAGAGGAGCTAGAAGTTCCATATCAATTTGTCAAGCTGGATATGCAGGCAGGTGAACACCTCCAACCTGAGTATCTGGCAATTAACCCAATGGGTAAAGTGCCGGCAATTGTTGATGGAGATTTCCAGCTTTGGGAATCAGGGGCAATTTTGCTGTATCTTGCCGATAAGTATGTCAAAGCCCCACATTCACCAGAAGAACGCGCTAAACTTAATCAATGGGTGTTGTTTGGCAATGCTACCCTAGCTACAGGAATTTTTGTGGAAGCCAATCGGGAGCGGGAAATACCCCGTTTGTTGACTCCCCTGAACGAAATTTTGGGACGGCAGCCTTTCTTGCTGGGGAATGAATTCACAGTTGCCGATGTGGCAGTAGGGTCTATCCTGAGTTACATTCCCTTGATGCTGAAGCTAGACCTTGGTGCCTACCCAGCAATCTTAAATTATATTAAGCAGATGTCTGAGCGATCAGCGTTTCAAAAAAGCATCGGCGGACGTGTCTAATTAATGGGTGGGCAATGACCGAATTTTAAATTTTGGATTTTGGACTTGAAGATTCAAAATCTAAAATTTAAAAAGGGTTGCAAGCCCCTGACTTGATTGCTGGGGTGAATCTAAAATCTAAAATCCAAAATCCAAAATTGTTTGACGCCCACCATTACCCGGATTTTTTAACGATAATTGGTAAATTGCAAAGCCACAGGCAAGTCTTCTTGCTTGATTCGTTGCATGACAACTTGCAAATCATCTTTAGATTTGGCAGAAACCCGCACAACATCACCTTGAATTGAGGCTTGTACTTTTTTGAACTCGTCACGAATCACTTTGGAGATTTGTTTACCAATATCCTGGCTGATGCCTTTTTTGAGTGTGATTTCTTGACGCACGCGGTTGCCGCTAGCTGATTCAACTTTGCCAAAATCAAAGATTTTTTGGGAGAGGTTTCGTTTAGCAGCTTTTTCCCGCAGTACGGTATGCACAGAGTCTAAGGTAAACTCGCTGTCAGTGCTAATAGTGATGTTTTCTTCGCCTAATTCGACTGTAGTTTGAGTATCTTTCAGGTCATAACGGCCTTTGATATCTCGCACAACTTGATCGACAGTATTGACCAATTCTTGGCGGTCAAAGTCACTCACAATGTCAAAGGAATATGTAGAGGCCATAAAAAATTTTGGTTGTGAGATGTTGAATTTGAGAATGGGGTAATGGGTAATGGGTAATGGGTAATGGGTAATGGGTAATGGGTAATGGGTAATGGCTTATATAAATGATAATGACCAATGAACAATTACCAATTACCCATTACCAATCCCCTATTGCCCAAGGGAGCTAGTTGCTTGGGTGATACTTAGGTAGATGAGCGTGCCAGAGCCAAAGGAGCCAATGCCAAACATGAGCGATCGCAGAAGGGGTATATTCAAAATATAAAAAATTGAGTATAGCAACCGAGCTGTGACAAAGGCGATCGCAGCGTTTGCTGCCATAGGAGAATTCACACCCGTAACATAAGCCATTAATGCTGCTGCAGCAAAAATCATAAACGCCTCAAAGGAGTTCTGGTGTGCCCAGGTAGCTCGTTGGGCATAAGGTGGCAATTTATCAAACATGGCGCGAGGAGCAGAGAGATCATACCCAACAAGGGCACGAGCATAAGCTACCAGCAAATATGGTAGATAAATCAGAACGGCAGCGGCAGCGATAGAGTATAAAAAAATAGCAGATACAGGCAGTTGCGACAGCGACATCAACCTAATAAGTAGTGGTAGTAGTTTTTAGTTGGTAATTGTGAATGGGTAAGGGGTAATGCGGACAACTTATTACCCATTACCCTTTGGTAAGTTCCCGTTTCTCTCATGAGCTTCGCGCTGACTACGTTTTAAGTTAGTCAAAGTAGAAGAGCGTCACCACTTTTCTTTGTTCTTCTGCATCTTTACAAGTTTGTAGCAGAGTGCGACTGTCATGAAATGCAAAGCAGATAAGTTGCTGGCAACGGGAGACGATCTCCTTGTTGCACAGGTAACTAGCTTCTGCTAGGGACAGATTGTCGTTACTGGGATTTTCCACTAGATGCATTACCTGCTCTAGTTGCTGGCGCGATTCATTGGGCTGGCGTTCTAAGCTTTGGGGTAGAATCACCGTCAGCAAATTCGGATCAGCCCGCGTTGCCCCCCGGATGGCAGCTGAATTAGATCCTGTAGCACCAGAGGTGATGACGCGATTGCCCGATAAAACTAGGGCATATGTCATCATTTCAATCAGACTCTGATGCGTAATTGGCACATGACGTGAACCCAGCAAGGCAATGCGCTTAGAACCTGTTTGCTGGATCGTCGCCAGTTCTTGGGCTAATGTATCAAGATTAATGAGGTCTGTAGACTGGCTCAAAGATGGATTTAATCAGATTGAACAACCTAGATATTTTACCAAAGAGCGTGTAGGTGCGAAGCCTACCTGAGTTAGATATTGCTATATTTTCTCGATTGATTTGCTCAGTTACTTAATTGCTTGATCACACCAAGCTAGCCAATATCTTTGATAACTGATACCATTCAGGAGTGATAGATACTGAAACTTTGCTGGTTCTGGTAGTTTTTCAGGATAGGGAAGGCACTGCTGCAACTAAACACGTCCCAGTTATCGGGCCCAGGGAAGCTGCACATCGCCGCCTAGCAGACGAGAGCGAGTTGGATGCTAGGTAGTCAAACAGCCATTTAACTTAGTGGGTCAGGATTTACGCTTTCAATAAACTAGCAATGCCAGGAAATTTGTTCAGGCTATGACAAAGCCTTAGCTGGACTTAAGCCTAGTTGAGATAACAAGCGGTCTGTGTCAAAATATTCTGCCATCAATTGGCGGAGGTACTCGACTTTAATCATTTCGTGGACACGGACTTGACCAAAAGCGCGGTTAACAATTTCCACAGTGGTCAGGGTATCGAGGTCAACGGACAAAATGGGGATTTCTAGTTCTTCAGCGCGATTGAGAATGAAGGCGGGAGGTGGTAGTTGTCCGGTCAGGATCAGGCATTGGGTGGAAGTTTCCAAAGCTGCTTGCTGAATTTCGACGCGATCGCCCCCTGTCACCACTGCCATATTCCAGCGTTTGCGGAAATACTTGACAGCGGAGTTCACATTCATCGCCCCAATTGCTAAACTTTCCACCAATAAATCTAGGCGATCGCTGCGACAGAGAACTTCGGCATTTAACTGCTTGACCAGTTCACCAACGCTGACACTCCGTAGCAATTCGCTTTTTGGCAACATTGCCAGCACGGGAATGCCCTGCTGTTCTAAAAACGGGCGCAACAAAGTGTTAACGGCTTCTAGTTGTTCCCTAGGAACTTCATTGATGGCAACACCAATTAAGCGATCGCCTACACGCTGTGCAGCAGACAAGATCGCCTCAACCGTGAGTAGAGACTGATAGCGGGCTACCAGCAGCACAGCAGCATCCAATACTTCAGCCATTTGCAGCAAAGATAAGCCAAACAATTTACCTTCTGCTAAATCACCAGGACCCTCTAGCAATACCAAATCTCCTTGGGACATTTGTAAGTACTGCTGTATTAGAGACTGCTGATAATTTATGTTGTCTTCACCGCATAAGCGTTTTTGGACACTGACTTCATCTAAAGCCAGCATTGTCGGTGCAACCCGGTTGGCCGCCAGATTTAGGCTCTGAGTAATGAACTGGACATCTTCTTCAACCACGGTTCCACTAGATACATTTAAACAAGTACCTAATGGTTTGCCGTAGGCAATATCCAGTCCTTTTTGTTGTAGCTGATGAGACAAACCTAAAACTGTTGCAGATTTACCGCTATAAGCCTCAATTGATCCAATCAGCAAATATTTAGCAGATGTTGGCACATGAATACTCCTAATTTCAAAAATCTATAGAACCTGGCTAGGTGTTCCCTAATTTTAGTCGCTTCTGATGTTCGGCTGGCGCTCTAAGTGGGTTTTGCCAAAATTCTGCGCCAGAACATGTAGCACAGCGCTAGACAGAAGTTTTGGCAAATTTTGCTATTGGAGCTACATAATTTACACCCCCAAGAGTCCACCAGAATCTATTTCGCGGCTGTGCCTGGGGAAAACCCCATTTTATTCGTCTACCCGCAGCAGCTTGCGGTAAAAAGCTTGTGAAAAATCAGTATTGCGATAACGTTTATAGTTTTCCATAAGTTCAATTAAACAATTAATAAACTCGAAACTTGCCAGCATCACTTCATAACTCAAATCCGCGTTACCATCAAACTGCATTCGGCAGCGTGTTAAGTCTGAGGGCAGGGTAGCAACATTCCAGGTAGCGACGAAGGGAATATGCTCACTGGCTTCTATTTTACGGTGTCCTTCCAGCACGCCTTTTTGATAGAGACTGATGGCAAGAGGCAAGAAATTGCGCTTTGTGCCCTGAGTGTAAGGTAAATAAACACTGGCTTGTTGCTGAGTAACAGGTTGGAGTTGCTCAATAGACATTGTTGAGTATTCCTGAAGTTAGTTGATAACTGGGGATGTTTAGTGCTTATCAATAGTATTCCCGAAAAGATGTGTCTTTACACACAGTCGAGTCGATGGTGAGAGACTTTGATTTCCCAGCATTCATTCAGACAATCCAAGACAACACGGGTGGATTTGTCTGCTATCAATGGTAAAATTGCTCGATGGAGATGGCGACAACTCCTTAAATACAACGGTAGATAAATACTGGTTTTTCAATCAAGTAACCTATGCCAGCGAATTCCTGGCCCGAAAACGATTCTTATAATAAGAGAGCTTCTGATCCACTCGACTCCCTGTTGTCCGACCTATCGGCAGAGGAGGAATTAGTGATAGAAACAGATGCCGTGTCTTTGCCATCATCCCGATTTCAAGGACGTAGGGGCAAAGCCGCTCTAGTTTTGTCTATAGTCTGGAGTGGTACGATCGCTCTGCATTTAGCTTCCTGGGGTTATATCTTGATCCTCGGACTAACAACTATTTTAGGCATCCATGCCCTGGTGGTTGTGTTTGCTAAACCCCGCCATCATCCCAAAGAAATGCAGGGAGATTTGCCCTCTGTATCTGTTTTGGTGGCAGCGAAAAATGAGGAAGCAGTAATTGGCAAATTAGTCAAGAGTCTTTGCAGTCTGGAATATGCCAATGGGTATTATGAAATCTGGATTATTGACGATAACAGCACCGATAAGACGCCGCAGTTATTAGCAGAACTGGAGCAGGAATACGACCAACTCAAGGTGCTAAGGCGATCAGCACAAGCTGTGGGCGGTAAATCGGGAGCGTTGAATCAGGTGCTACCGCTGACTAAGGGGGAGATAGTCGCCGTATTTGATGCTGATGCCCAGGTGACACCAGATTTATTGCTACAGGTAATACCTTTATTTCAAAAAGAAAAAGTGGGGGCGGTGCAGGTGCGAAAAGCGATCGCCAATGCCGCTAAAAATTTTTGGACTAAGGGACAAATGGCAGAAATGGCGCTGGATACCTGGTTACAACAACAGCGGACTGCCATTGGTGGTATTGGTGAACTGCGGGGTAATGGTCAATTTGTCCGACGCACAGCTTTGGCAAGTTGCGGGGGATGGAATGAGGAAACCATCACTGATGATTTGGACTTGACAATCCGCCTCCATCTCGACAACTGGGATATTGATTGTGTGTTCTACCCACCGGTGGAAGAAGAAGGTGTCACCAATGCGATCGCACTCTGGCATCAGCGCAACCGTTGGGTAGAAGGCGGATATCAGCGCTATTTAGATTATTGGGATCTAATTCTCAAAAACCGCATGGGTACGCGGAAAACTTGGGATTTGCTGATATTTATGCTGACTATGTATATCTTGCCTACAGCAGCAATCCCTGATTTATTAATGTCAGTTGCCCGCCATCGTCCACCAATGTTAAGTTCCGTAACTAGTTTGTCGGTCACTATGTCCGTGGTGGGGATGTTTGCTGGGTTGAAGCGGATACGTCAAAATCAGGAATTTAAGGTTTCTACTTATTTTCTGATGCTGCTTCAAACATTGCGTGGCAGTTTATATATGTTGCACTGGTTAGTCGTCATGAGCAGCACTACTGCCCGGATGTCAGTTAGACCAAAACGCCTAAAATGGGTGAAAACCGTCCATACAGGCACTGAAAAAGTATAAGGCAAAAAGGATGAAGGAGCAATTTTTCATCCTTTATTTTTTACCAATCATCATCAACTTCTGATTCATATACTGATTCAGGCACAGTGGCAGTTTCAGAAAAATCTAGTCCATCATTGGAGAAGCTGACAATTTCACCTTTGAAAAAATCTGCTAGACGTTGAGCGGCTTCTTTGACTTCATTAGTTTGGTAATCAGGTACGGGTGTTTGGGGTTGTTGCGGCGGTGGTAAAGTTTGCACCATACCTGTATTTGTCGTCACTGGCTCAATTTTTGCTGGCGCTGGTGGTTGTGGTGCAGGTTGTGGCGTTAGAGGGGGCATTTGCCTCTCGTAGCTGGCTGTAGCTGGCTGGTGAACGGGATTAGAGTTTTGTGGTGGAGGGGATGTTTTAGCTGAGGTAGGAGTTGCAGAAGTTCCTTGTTCCAAATTTACCTGAACTTCACGCTGAAAAGTCTGCTGGAAAGCCGCTTTAATTATGGGCAGATAAGATTTAACTTTTTCATACCACTTGCTTTGGACACCAATACGCGCCACAGCGCCGTCGAACTCAATGAGATGGCACATTTGCCCCAGTAAAGCTTGTGTGGAAAACTGCTGGATATTTCTACGCACCTGTTGCCAAACTTGAGTGTAATCAGATGAGGGTACTACTGAGCTTACTGGTTCAATTATTGCAGGTGGTACAGGAACAGATACAGGTTCTGGGGTTGGTGGTGAAACTGAGTTAGCTGCTAAATTGTGATTTGTTGGCGGTGCAGAAACTTGGTTATTTTCGACTACTGCTGGAGAATAGGTGGGAGATACAGCAGGTGTGGTAACTCGTGGTGAGACAGTTGGGGCTTGTGGCTGAATATTCGTTGCACTGGGTAACAATCCGAGCAATGTAACCTCCAACCACAAACGCGGCTGGGTGGTGTTTTTAATTTGCACTTCTGCTGTTCGCAGGTGTTGCTGTCCAACCAAAATTAGCTTAATGTCCAACTTTTGGGCTAACTCCACTAGTGCTGTCCAGGTTTGTGGAGTACAAGCGACCAAATCTTGGCGGTGATGTGCGGTTTTAGCAATCAGTAAATCGCGGTAGAAGCCGGCGAGATTTTGGAGAATGGTTAGAGGTTCCCGACCACGATCAAGAATTTTTCGGGTATAGTCTAGAACAACTTCGGCATTATCTTGAGCGATCGCACTTAACAGTTCTAGCAAATCCCGTTCACTTACCGAACCGACCAAATCCCAAACGCTATCCGGTGTGACTTCCCCCGATAACAAAGCTAATTGGTCAAGTAGACTTTCGGCATCCCGCAATCCTCCCTGAGAAATTTGAGCTATTAGGGTGACAGCTGCTGCAGAAATCTCGATATTTTCTATTTTAGCGATCGCACTTAAATGCTTAACCATCGCCTCTATTTGAATGCGTCTAAAATCGAACCTTTGACAACGAGAAATAATCGTGGGCAATACCCGCTGTGGGTCGGTTGTCGCCAATACAAAAACTACGTGCTTAGGTGGTTCTTCTAAGGTTTTTAGTAGCGCATTGAATGCCTGGGTACTGAGCATATGGCACTCGTCAATCACATAAACCTTATACCGACACTGCATAGGGGCAAACTGCGCCCTTTCAATCAGTTCGCGGATGTTATCGACACCAGTGTTGCTGGCAGCGTCGATTTCAATCACATCTGTAGAGTAGCCCTTAGTAATTCCCTGACAAACATCACAGAGGCCGCAGGGTTCAGCAGTAGGTTTGTCACCTTTGAGGCAATTGAGTGATTTTGCCAAAATCCGGGCGCTAGAAGTTTTCCCCGTACCTCTGGGCCCAGTGAATAAATAGGCAGGGGCAATTTTCGTGCTGGCGATCGCGTTGGTGAGGGTGGTAGCGATCGCCTCTTGTCCCACCAGTTCAGCAAAACTCTTTGGGCGATACTTGTGGTGTAGGGGTTCGTAAGCCATGGAGCAAGAGTTTCAATGCCTTTCAAGGTTGGTTTTCAGCGCCCAGTCGAGTTTGGCGTTCACCTATTTTAACAACTTCGTGGAGATTCCCCGTTTCTGAAAATGCTGGGGTTTCATTAAAGTTATCCAAAATTCGTCAGGCTTTTCCCAAGGGATTGGTTAATTAGACTAATTCGATAAATTGCCCCTTCCAGCCCCCAATTGCCTTTGCAGTCATTTATCCTGTAGAAGTGAGAAATTTCTAGTTAAGAGATTTAGCACCGTGGGAGAATGTAAATTAGGTTAACCAACCAACAATTAATGGTGCAGCAGATGCTCAGGCGGCTAGTTCAGTGGCTCAAAAAATTTTTTCAACGCTTATTTGGCGGGAAACAGACTCCCGCCCAAAATCGGGTGAATGTGCAAAAAGAACTAGCCCCACCCCTTAGCGATACGGATCTGGAGTTTCTGTTCACCGATCTTTTGGAAGGAGTCCATCAAGCACGAGGACAAGGGTGGGCGCAAAAGTGGCTGTATAATGTTGAGCATCGCATCCCAACTGAACGCTGGGTAGAGTGGTTACAGCGTTTTGGTGAAAAACTGCTAGCCGCACGGACACCTAATAATGAATTAGCAGCGCGGTTGGTGCAGTTGGGTGATTTGGGTGTCGGTGAAGTTGGTGATGTTGCATACAATATCGGTATGCAGCTGTTGACCCGCAATCAAGGTGAACCAATATGGGAATATGAAGGACCTGATGCTCTGGGTGTCACCATTACCGATGAAGCAACTTCCTCTGAAATAGAAGAAAACCTCTCAGGGGAAGCGCTGCAAACCGTTACCCTAGACGAGTTATTTCTGATGTTGCAGCAGGATCAACACTTACGCCAGCAAGTTGCTGAACAGTTGGCAATGGTGACAGATGATCCAGAAGTTCTAATCCAGGCATTGATTGACCAATTGCAGGCTAATGATGAATCTGCTCCAGAGGAAGAGGAGGAAGAGCCGCAACCTGATAATTAAACTATCCAGTGGTTGTGTCTATTGTCTCTACTGGAAAGGTTGTGAACTACTCAGACTTGCCTAGGGATGAAGTCTGAGCTTCTGTGAACCGTTAAAACTGGAATAGCGTATCCGTTATGTAAAACTTATCCAAATCTAATTATCTAGACTAATTACAGCACTTTTCTTGTTGCATTACCACACCTAAATATCCAAAAGGTTTACGGGGCATGGGTTATAGGATTTAATTTTGTACCTGACTGTTGAGCAAAGTGCTGTATCTCAGATAACTTGCCTTAGAAGGTTTTTGGTGTTTACTTCCTGCTTCACTGTGGTAGTGTCGGCACTCACCAGTCCACAGGCTAACATCGTCTAACTGATGACTTTGGACAAGCAGATAGCACTTTTAAAAGTGTGATCTACATCTGAGTGATTTTCTCTTCTTCCCGTAATATCCTGTAATTCATGATTTTTTTAACACAACGATAGCTACAATCTAGGAGAGACAAAATCCAAGAGTGTAGCAGATGCTCAGGTGGCTATCGCAGTGTTTTAACAGGCTTTTGAAGCATCCTTTTGACAGTCAGCAGACTCATTCTCTAAACTCTGCCGGGGTATATAAGGTGGTAGAAACACCACCGGAACTCACCAATGCGGATCTGGAGCTTTTATTTACCCAATTGCTAGAAGGGGTGCATCAAGCCAGAGGACAACAGTGGGCGCTGAAGTATTTGCAGCGGATGGAAAATCGTATTACTGTTGAGCGTTGGCTAGATTGGCTGCTGATGTTTGGCGAAAAATTGCTAGCTTCACCTGCACCAAATCATCAGTTAGCAACGCGAATGGTGCAATTGGGTGAACTGGGAATAGGCAAAATTGGCGAACTTGCTTACGACATTGGCATCCAGGTGTTGAGGCGGAACTCACGCAAAGATTATGGGGATGAGGAGCTAGAACTATTGGTGGAATCCACAGAGCCTACGGAAAATCTGCTAGACTCTCCTGGGCAAGAATTACTTCGCAAATGGGGCGATCACTTATGGCACGATGAGGAGGAAGAAATTGCAACTATCACACCAGCCCCCCAAGTCTTTGAAGAAAAATTGACGGACAACTCAGAAGCAGTAGAATTTTTCGCTCCAGTTGAGGCTGATGAGGTCAACTCAGAAGCAGTAGAATTTTTCGCTCCAGTTGAGGCTGATGAGGTCAGCGATTTAGGGGAACTAATCTGGGAGGATGACCCGGAAGAGGTCGAAACCGCAACAACTATCCTCACTCCCTCTGCATCTACTGCGGAAGAAACCTCTGATCAGTTATTGGTGAATTTAGAGCCAAAGGTCGCATCTGCCCTAGATGAGTTGTTAGTACGGTTGGATCAGAGTGCCAATTTAGTTCAGCAACTTGCTTCAGAATTGGCAATTCAAAAAAGTGATGCCGCACCTCCGGCTAACAGCGATCGCCAAATTGTGATTTCCCAACCGACAGCCCTAGTAAATGCTACTACCCAAGCTCAAACATGGTTTTACAAAGGTCTTCAGCAAGCCAAAGCAGGAGATTTATTAGGAGCGATCGCCAATTATGACCAAGCTATTGAATTTCAACCGGATGTCTACGAATATTGGTTTAATCGGGGCTTGGCACTGTTTCATTTAGAATATTTTGCTGAGGCGATCACCAATTATGACCAAGCTATCGAACTGAAACCGGACTTCTATAAAGCTTGGTACCTTCGGGGGGGAATTTTGGGAGCCTTAGGTAACTTTGAAGAAGCGATCGCCTCCTTCGACAAAGCCATAGACATCAAACCGGACTATCCAGCAGCTTGGTCTAACCGGGGTTTGGCGCTGCTAAAGTTAGGACTACTATGGGAAGCAATTTCCAGTTACGACCAAGCGCTAAATCTGCAACCACAAGACCCAGAAAACTGGTATTACCGAGGGGTAGCCTTGGCTGTAGATGAGCAATATCCAGAAGCGATCGCCTCCTATGACCGAGCGCTTTTAATTCAACCCGACTACCTAGACGTTTGGATTGACCGGGGTGTAGTCCTGTTTAATTTAGGACGGTGGTCAGAGGCTATTGATTCTTGGGATAAAGCCCTCTCAATTCAACCAGAACTCTATTTAGCCTGGTATAACCGAGGTATAGCCCTAGATAACTTAGGACGACGTGAAGAAGCGATCGCTTCCTATCAACAAGCAATAGCCATCAAACCTGATTTCCACTTCGCCTGGTATAACCAAGCAGTAGCACTGTTTTATTTAGAACGATTTGTCGAAGCGATCGCCTCCTATGACAGCGCCTTACAAATTAAAATTGACTACTGGGAAGCTTGGATGGGTAGAGGTACAGCCGCAGGTAATTTAGTTAATCCTGACCCATCAGAAAGTTTAATTACTAGGACATCCAATCCCGCTCTGAATCTCAGAGGCTATGAAGGAAAATTAGCCAGCTACGAAGAAGGATTGACACATCTGCGCCCAGATACCCACCCAGAAGGTTGGGGCAGATTACATTTAGCGATCGCTAATACTCACTACGACCAAGGAAAAAAACATTCCACACCCCGCGATTATTGGGGCCAAGCCATAGCTGAGTACGATCAGGCACTATTAACCCTGACACCAGAAGATTTTCCCCAATTGCATCTAGAGGTTTTGCAATCGCTGATTAAAGTGCTGATAGCTTTAGGATATACAGCACCAGCAGAAGAATTACAACAAAGCGGCATAGATTTATGGCGACAATTACTAAATGAACCAACTCGCCCTGATGAAACTAAAAAACAGCTAGCTCTCAAATTTGCCGGATTGGGGCAATTAGCAGTTGATTTAGCCGTCGATGCTGGTGATTTAGTAGAAGCTTGGGAAATCGCCGAACAGGGCAAAAATACTTGTTCAACCTGGCTGCTTTCTGGTTGGCGTGATGATATTTACTCCCCCAAATATAACTCAGTTCAACAACTGCTCAATCCTACAACAGCAATTGTTTACTGGCATATCAGCCCAGCCGCCCTACACACTTTTATTATTAAAGACCAAGCCCCATCACCCATCCTGCTATTTACACCCATACAAGATTTAGGGGCAATAATGCCCTTAGCTCAAACCACTAATAGTCTAAATGAATTGCCTCTACCCGAAGCAGTGCAGCGCTTGATTGACTTTGAAAATTGGGTAGAAGACTGGCATCAAGAATACCAAGAATATCGCCATCAAGACCAAGAAACTAAAAGCGACCATTCCTGGCGAGTGGACATGGAAAACAGGTTAGAAAATCTAAAAAATATCCTGAATATTTCCACTATTGCCCAAGAACTAGAAGGGATTACTCAACTGATTTTAATCCCCCACCGTGACTTATATAGATTACCTGTCCATGCACTTTTTAATATTTTTCGCCCTTGCCAAGAAGAGTTACCAGATTTAGAATTAAATTGCACTATTACATATCTGCCTAGCATTCAAAGAGGAGTTTTTAGAAAAACAAATTCATTATCATCATGGTCACAGCAGCAATTACTCAGCGTTGAACAGCCCAACGATACAGGTTCTACCGCACCGAAATTTACTAGATTTGCTTCAGAAATTGTGAGCCAAATGTTTGATAACCCCCAACGTATCCAGGGTTTGCAGGCTACTAAAAATAATGTAGAAAATGCCTTATTTACAAATTACAATATATTTAATTTTACAGGTCATAGCATCAACAATTTTAGCGAACCCAAAAAATCAGAACTGGCATTAGTTAATGAAGACAAGCTGATTCTAGAAGAAATCTACCAACATACTCTAGCAAGCTACAACCTAGTTACCCTGTGGGCTTGTGAAAATCTCAGTACTAGTAACCACAATATCAATAGCGAATATGTGGGTTTAGCCACTGGCTTCTTGAGTGGGGGAGTTCCCCATGTAGTAAGTACAATTTGGACTGTAGAGTCATCTGCTACTGCTTTGGTAATGATAGAGTTTTACCGAAGATTACAACCAAATAAATCGGCAGTTACAGCCTTAGCTGAAGCAACAGCATGGCTCAAGGATCTGACTGCGGTTGAACTAACAAAATGGTATGAGAATTTACTGAATATTTTGCAGCCAGAGGATTTTAGAACCAGGGCTTATTTAGCAACACAAATGTACAGAAGTAGTAAATTAGAACCTGAACAAAAGCTTTATAATCACCCTTACTATTGGGCTGCTTTTACAGTTTCAGGTAATATTATATCTCGTTAAATATTTAATAACAAGTTTGGATTCAAGAAAATATTCCTTCAGGACGCACAGCATAATTAATTCACACCATATTATTGCCAGTGGAACGGAGTATGATCTATCAGTAAAGCCTTCGCTTAGATTGCAGTTGATATAGCAATTAAATACAAGAGTTTGTTATTTGTAGTTCGATTAATTTTTTACTAATCACAGTTTTCCTAATCAAAACTGTTATGCTCTTGATAATGATTTTCATAATCAACAAGATGTTGGTAAAAATTTGGTCAAATTTATATAAAAATTAAACATACCTTATCAATTTGTTAATTATGATACTGATAAAGTGATGGAGGTATTTATGGTACTACGTATGGTGCTTTCTGTACAAAAGCATCTAACTCATAGTCTGGCATTCAAACCAGCTTCCAATCAGTTTTTAATTTCCGATGCAATGGAATCAATCCAAATTAAGCAGAAGCTCCAAGTGCTGTGGACAGCTTTGATTTTACTGAGCATTTTTTTTGGTGTGGAATTAAGCGCAGGAATTTTGAGCCATAGCCTGTCCCTTTTAGCAGATGCAGAGCACATTCTTTCTGATGTTGCAGCTTTGGGTCTGGCACTAGTGGCCATTTGGCTATCTCGATCTATATCTAAGGGAACTATATTTGGACGCTATCGATTGGAAGTTCTGGCAGCGTTGGTTAACGGTATAGGTTTGGCCTGCATAGCAGCCTGGATAGTTAAAGAAGCCCTAGTTCGGCTACAGTCTCCATCTCCAGAAATTCTTGGCTTACCGATGTTAGTAACTGCATTACTTGGTCTGGGGGTTAACAGCTTTAACGCTCTCTATTTACATGGATGTAGCCATAATGATCTCAACATCAGGGGCGTATTTCTTCACATCTTGGCGGATTTAGTTAGTTCAGTAGGAACGGTGCTGGCGGCGATCGCAGTTATCTGGCTGAATTGGACTTGGGCCGATGGAGTCATCAGCTTAGTAGTGGCAGGGTTGATAGCTCTTTTTGCCGCAAATCTTGTGATTCAGAGCATTAATTCTCTGCGCGGTAAAGTCGCCAATATTGGCAATGGTTCCTGCTTATGTAATCTGCAAGCAGAAGATTGTAGCGAACAGCAAGCTGCGCTACGCGAACGCCAGCAGGCTGAAAAGCTATTATTTCCATCTTTACAGGAGCTTATTTAATGAGATTAAGTCTGCTCTCGCGAAACTGGGCAACTTATCCCCAGATTTTGCTATGTTGTGTGACAGTCTTTTTTACTCTAGCAATATCAGCGCGTGCAGAAACTCGGCAACTGAACTTAACTCTCAGCTCCCAAGAAAACCAAAGCTTCCAAACCCTGGTGCAAGAAGCAGAAGCCTTAGCTAAAAAATCTATTCAGCAAACCTTTGAGTCAAGTCCTGAGGTGAAAAACCTTTCCGTTAATATTCTAGGCGAACATTATGGTTCCCTAGTGCCGCTGTTATCAGTAACCGTCTCTCAAACTAATTGGCAGAAAGACCCCAGAATTCAACCTTGGGTAAAGTACTTTAGCAGCGCTTCACATCTTTTAGGTTTTGTCAAATATTCCCAACCGACATCTTCATCCCAATCTACAGTAGTCCCTCACTCTGTGCCTTACATAACTGAGAATGAACCTAACTTCTACCAGTAAGGGTAGTTTTCATCTAGTTGCATCGTCAAAACTTTTTGGCTAACCAGCATCAAGCAAAATTTTAACTTACACAAAGGAGACACTGTGATGATTTCATTACTCAACAAGTACCAGCGCTTATTGGCTTGGTTCATATCTGGTCTAGTTTTTGCCCTCCTGTTGTCCTTGGGAACACCAAACCAACAACCCGCTACTGCCGCTAACCAGATTTATGCCCCATCCTCTAATCAGTCAATTGTGACCTCCGACTTTGCTACTACTCATCTGGAACCCAATTTTTATCAATAGTTAACTGCTAATACTTACTCAATTAACGTTAAGAGGCACTGCAATGAGTTCATTTTTGGGACAGTACAGGCGGTTGCTAGCCTTTGCTATGGCTAGTTTTTTCTGTACCATGCTGCTGGTATTTGGTAATCCAGCAATTCAGCCAGCCCTAGCCGCTGGTAATGGAATTAACGTAATTATCATGATTGGCGATGGTATGGGTTGGAATATGGCCCGGGCCGCTGCTGTTGCCAAAGGTGGGCCATTTTACACCAGCGGTAAAGGCACCGGTCTCAGCTTCCAAACTCTCACGGGATATGGACTGGTGACTACCTACGGCACCACAATTCAGGGAGATACTGCAAGCGCATCAAATCAAGCAAAATCAACGGGTAACTCAGCCCGATATCCAGCTACAACTCCTGATAATGCCGCCACAGGTGCCAATCCCCTCCGCCCAAACTTCACATTTCAGCCCACTCCCTTTAATCCCGGTACTACAGCCAATGGCGACACTTTACTACCAGGTAACTTAGCAGGCTATGACGTAACTAAGGGAGGCCCGGCTCCTTGGATTCCCTTATCCCCTGCTAATTCTGGTACTTATGATAAAGAGTACATCAAGTATAGCTATCCCGACTCTGCTAACACCGCTACAACTCTTTATACAGGTGTAAAGAGCTTTAATAACGCGATGGGCGTAGACATTTACGAGCAGAAGCTGAAAACCATCGTAGAAATTGCCAAAGAACAAGGTAAGTCTACAGGAGTCGTTACTTCAGTACCAGTCAGCCACGCAACTCCCGGTGCTGCTGTCTCTTTCGTCAATCGTCGTAGTAAGTACGATAGTGACTACGATCCCAACAAGGCCAATCAAGACAGTATTTTGCAACAGGCATTGCTGAACTTTCAGCCTAATGTTATTTTGGGCGGCGGTCATCCCTTAGATCATCAGAACAGTAGCAGTTCAGGCCCAGTCTGTAATAACACTAGCTACACTTACATCAAGGCATCTACTTACAAAGAATTGACTGGTAAAACAGCCTTGAGCAATGAAGCCGCTTGTTCAGCTCCTGCTTCATCAAATCCTAACAATCTTTACGGCTATACCTTTTTGGAGCGTGGCCCTAATGCAACTCAGACACTGTTGAACACAGCTGCATCAGTCAACCCAAATACTGGCGGCAAGTTATTTGGTCTGTATGGCGCTCGTGGTCAAGATGGCAACATTCCTACGAGTTCTTCTAAAGGGGACTACAGCACAACAGGTTTAGGTCAATTTAGCGTCTTTAGTTCCACAACTTCTGCGAATCAAACTCCTAACCCTGATACTGTTCGTCCTCTATCTCCTGGCGAAACTGACGCTAGCTTCATTGCCAGAGAGATTAACGAAAATCCCACTTTGGCAGATATGAGCAAAGCGGCTCTAACCGTTCTCGGTAAAGACCCAGACGGCTTCTGGCTAATGATTGAGGGAGGTGATATAGACTGGGCTGCCCATGATGACAACATGGATAACCTAATTGGTACGATGAATGATTTCGATAAAGCAGTTGAGGAAGTCATTAGCTGGATTAATAATAATGGCGGTTGGAGCAAGAACTTGCTGCTTGTCACAGCTGACCATGACCACTACCTAACTTTAAATAATGACTTCCTCTCGAAGTTAGCTGCTCAAGATCCAGATGTGTCTAGAGGTTTGAAATATAACGCTAAAGACATCACTTTCAACAAACACAACCCAACAGAAGCTGGTCACTTCTGGGGATCTGACCCAAGTAAGAAGTATCTCTGGGGTAGCCACAGCCGACGGATTGTGCCTGTTTACTACCAAGGCGCTTACTCTACAACTCTAACTAGATTCTTGGGTCAAGGTTTCCAAATGACAGATAGCTCTGGTACTTACAATGTGCCTGGTATCCGGGGAGTAATTGATCAGACCCAGATATTTCAAACTATGAAGACTGCACTGACGAGTTCGCCAAATTAATCTACCGCTTCACTGAAGACTAACTCAAAAGCTTCATTTTGCAGAGACGTGGATGAATAACGTCTCTGCTTGATTAAACCATTCTGGTTTTTTACACCTCATCCTTTGATTGAAGGAAATAAATGACTTACTCCATCTTCAAGAAATTAGCAGTTGTCACGGCCGGAACCGCTCTGATGTTTGCTGTAGGGGAAAATATCCCCGCCCAAGCTGTAACCATCACTTATGATTTCTCTGGCTCTAATGCTGGAAATCCGTTCACAGGTACTTTCTCTTTTGACTCTGCTGCTGCATCAGATCAAGAAGTAACTGTTGCTGAAGGTTTAATAATTTCTGCTAACTACGATGGCAATTCCTACACCCAAGCTGATGATTCTTTAGCGAAGGTTTTGACCAATTTATTGGGAGGAATTGATCAACAGGGTTTGGGGTTACAATTTTACACCAATGCCTTTACAGTCAACGCCGAAAATTTTATTGTTCTTAGTGATGCGACTGGAAATAGTGATCAAACGGTTTCTTACACTGATGTTTCTGTTCCAGAGCCAACTAGTATCTTTGGTTTAGCTCCTGTGTTTGGGCTGTTTTTATTTATGTTCAAAAAAATGGGATTTTCTACTAGGTCATTACGTACAAAATCTAGTCCCTAATCTAGAAGCTGTTAGTAACACAATAACTTAAATTTATTGGATACGGCTACTTCGTAAATATAGCGATTCTGACTTGAATGTAACAAAGTGAGAACCGCTATATTTTTTGATTTAAGAAGATTTGCCTTATCCTAATTATTCCTATAATCTAAATTATCGATAATGCTAATCGCATTGTTAAACTGTAATTTAGTTATTTAAATGCAGGTTGAATATTCAGAATATGTATGTAAATTATATTAACTTAAGCTACTAGCATCTGCTGAAATTCATCAAAATCTATATCATACTGTGACTGTACGTTTTCATGTAAAGCAATAATAACATTTACCAAACTAGGATAAATATGAACCGTATATGCATTTTGACGACTAAAATCAACTTGTTTTACTTCATTAAGTATATGATTAACATCTGACAAATCAGGTTGAATAGTTTTAACCATTGACCCAATTGAATAAGGAAAAGCTTGATGTAGTTTATTATCTCCAAAGGTATCAATATAAAACCTCAAAACCTTTTTGAGAAGATTCGGCTTAATAGCAATACTTCGATCCCGCTCAATCAGTAGATAGGCTTGTAACTGTAAAAGTTGTGGAAAAATATAGAACTTACCTTGTTTTTTATTCTGAGATTTAGGAACTACTATCTTCTCTTTTTCCAACCAAAGCAATTGTTTAAAACTAATTTTAATTAATTGATGAACTTCATTTTTATTGAAGGATTGGTCGATTTTAAAGGTACTTTTTCTACCCTTTGAATCAGTTATAGAAACATCTTTATCTTTTTCATCAATATCACAAACAGGTTGATATTTTCCCCATCCTAGAAATTCATATTGTTGTTTTCTAGCTGCTGCCCAAGTATCAGCTTCAATTTTTTTAATCAGTTCGGCATTATCATCTAGCAAAGCACGGGCACTTTCATTCGTTGATGGAAAGAAGTCATAGCTACCGTCCCCACTTAGCCACAATTCATAAATCGTTTTTTTTGCAGGATTTGCCATAGACATTTTACCTAATATATATTTTCTGGGTCTGGCACAAAAGCCTTACCTTTAATTACTTCTATATCAACACGGATATCAGAGCGAACTTTTGAGACGTTTGGGAATGTTTTACTAACTTGAGCATCTACACCACCAGCCTTTGCAGCACGATTAATGTAATCCCTTGCTTGCTGAAATGCTTCTTGTCGTACTTCCATTTCAGGGTCAGTGAGGCTATTTTCTAGCTCATTTACTAGGTTTTCCCCCTCTGTTTTTGTCAGTGGAGTTGCTTGTGCCCAAGAGCATGACTTTTCTACTCCACCCCCTTGAGCTTGTATCCTACCCCTATGAGTAGGTGTCTTTTTTCCCATTATCTCTAAATATTCTAGTAATAATCAATATATCTGAAATGTTTAATGTAATCCTTAACTTAGTTAATTTTCCTTCAGGGTACAGATTGTCAACTAGGGCAACTCCCGACAGCGCTAGAATAGTAGCCTAAAGAAGGATTATGACGAAAATCGAGATATTATGACTGTTGCTACCACTGTAAAAACTGAATACGAAGCGATTATTGGACTAGAAACCCATTGTCAGCTAAGTACAAACACTAAGATTTTCTCTTCTAGCTCAACGGCGTTTGGTGGTGAACCCAATACTAATATTGATCCTGTGTGTATGGGTTTACCTGGGGTTTTACCCGTACTCAACGCCAAGGTGTTGGAATACGCTGTGAAAGCGGGTTTGGCGCTAAATTGTCAAATTGCTAGATATAGCAAATTTGACCGTAAGCAGTATTTTTATCCTGATTTACCAAAAAATTACCAAATTTCACAATATGATCTGCCGATCGCAGAACATGGTTGGATAGAGATTGAATTGGTAGATGATGCAGGCAATTCTACGCGCAAACGCATTGGGATTACTCGCTTGCACATGGAAGAAGATGCTGGCAAATTGGTACACGCGGGGAGCGATCGCATTTCCGGTTCTACTTATTCTTTGGTAGACTACAATCGAGCAGGTGTGCCGTTGGTAGAAATTGTCTCCGAACCTGATTTGCGTTCTGGACAAGAAGCGGCAGAATATGCCCAAGAATTGCGCCGCATTGTCCGCTATCTCGGTGTCAGTGATGGCAATATGCAAGAAGGATCACTGCGCTGTGATGTGAATATTTCTGTCCGTCCTGTGGGAAGAGAGGCGTTTGGGACGAAGGTAGAAATCAAGAATATGAACTCTTTTAGTGCTATCCAAAAGGCGATAGACTACGAAATAGAGCGCCAAATCGCTGCTAATGAAGCGGGGGAGAAGATTGTTCAAGAGACTCGCCTGTGGGAAGAAGGGACTCAACGCACAATTAGTATGCGGATTAAAGAAGGTTCTAGCGATTATCGCTACTTCCCCGAACCAGATTTAGCACCAATTGAGGTCACAGATCAAGAATTAGAGCATTGGCTCAGTGAATTACCGGAACTACCAGCCCAAAAACGCCATCGTTATGAAGGTGAGTTGGGGCTTTCGCCTTATGATACGCGGGTGTTGACAGAAGATCATCCTGTATCTGAATATTTTGAAAGTGCGATCGCTGCCGGCGCAAATCCCAAAGCTGCTGCTAACTGGATTACGCAAGATATCGCTGCCTATCTCAACAAGCAAAAACTCGGCATCACAGAAATTGCTCTCACTCCCACCAATTTAGCCGATGTGATCACCCGCATTGAAACGGGTAAAATCAGCAACGCCCAAGCGAAAGAAAAGCTGTCAGACTTGCTGAGTGGTGTTTCTCCCGAAAAAGCTTTTGCCGGTCAGGAGCTAATTACCGACCCTGCTATTTTAGAACCAATTGTGGATGAAGCGATCGCCTCTAACCCCAAAGAACTAGAAAAGTATCGCAACGGTAACACCAACCTCAAGGGCTTCTTTGTCGGACAGGTGCTGAAAAAGACCGGTAAACGTGCTGATCCCAAACTAACTAACGAATTGGTGGAAAAGAAACTCAATGCCTAGCGCCCCTTCTTTGTGTATTGCTGGCAAAATATATCAGATTTGTTTAGAAAGATTCACAATTATGGGTCTAACCCCTCACCACTAGAATGGTATAGTGTGTTATGTAGATGAACCCTGATGATCTGGAGAGCAACTTAGGTAGCTCTCCTTTTTTGTTGTTGTCTTTTAATCAAGGGTGGCGGGTTTTGAATTATCACCAACAGCTGCTTAATTACTGCCATCAGCAGATAAACTCACAATATGGATGAATGACGAACCTGAGCCGTGAGCGCTAAAATTCGCAAGCACGGTTGTGAGGAAGGAACGGAGCAGCAATCCACCGACCTACCTAATCTAATAATTGTGGGGAATAATCATGGGAGACTGGCAGGAAATTACTGGTGGCATCACGGCGGCTAGGGGGTATAAAGCGGCAGGAATTACTGCCGGGCTGAAACCTTCAGGATTGCCCGATTTAGCTTTAATATTGTCAGACGTGGATGCGATCGCCGCTGGTGTATTTACCACTAGCCAAGTTAAAGCTGCCTGCGTAGACTATTGCCAGCAACGCTTACAAGCCAAGCACAGCGCTAGGGCTATACTCTGTAACGCTGGACAAGCAAACGCCGCTACAGGTAATCAAGGTGTGCGTGATGCTGAAGCAAGCGCCGAGTTGTTGGCAAAAGAATTGGATATTTCTACTGATTCGATTCTACTAGCTTCTACTGGCGTCATCGGTCAACGAATTAAAATGGATGCCTTGAGTAGTGGCATTCCCAAACTGGTAGCAGCACTTTCAGAAACAGGCTCAAATGCAGCATCTACGGCAATTATCACCACAGATTTGGTGACTAAATCCATTGCTTTAGAAACAACTATAGGCGATCGCCCCGTACGAATTGGTGGGATTGCCAAAGGTTCAGGGATGATTCATCCCAACATGGCAACCATGCTGGCTTTTGTCACCTGTGATGCTGCTGTTTCCCCCAACCTGTGGCAGCAAATGTTAACCAGGGCGGCTGATAGAAGCTTTAATTCCATCACCGTTGATGGTGATACCAGCACCAATGACAGCTTAATTGCCCTGGCAAATGGTCAATCTCGCACCCCAGCCATTATCGATATGGGTGCAGAAGCCGAAAAATTAGAGGCAATGTTAACAGCAGTATGCCAGCATTTAGCAAAAGCGATCGCCCGTGATGGTGAAGGCGCAACCTGTCTCATTAAAGTCCAAGTCACAGGCACTCACGATGAAATATCAGCCCGCCAAATCGCCAAAACCATTGCCGGCTCATCCTTAGTTAAGTCTGCAATCTTTGGCCGTGATCCCAACTGGGGACGCATCGCCGCCGCTGCAGGACGTGCAGGTATACCCTTTGAAGAAGCAAATCTGCAAATCAAGCTTGGGGATTTTTTAATGTTGGAGAATGGTCAACCTTTGCCTTTTGACCGTGCCGCAGCCAGTGCATATTTGAAACAGGCAGCTGCGGGTGCTTATCTCAAAGATGATACCGTGTTAATTTCCGTCAGCGTTGGCAATGGTCATGGTACGGGTAAGGCTTGGGGTTGTGATTTGAGTTATGACTATGTGAAAATTAACGCAGAGTACACAACTTAAATCTCAGTTAGTAAATACATAGCTAAGGGCATTTCCGAGAAACTTCCCATCAGCCTTAACGCTGCGCTCCTCAGTTTATTGTTACCTTTTTTGCTCAACAGTAACGTCCGGGCGCAGCCATGTACTCAGGCAACTATTGATACTCAGATTCAGAAATTCAAAAATGCAAATAGGGCTTACGCATTGACAAAAAATGTTAAATATGTAGGCTGGTTTTATTCATTGAAAATCTTCATCCGTGCGTTCCCTAACCCAGGCTAGGGGTAGGATGCGTAAAGAGACGCATCAGAACACCATTAAAAAAGCCCAAAATTACGATGAATTTCCACCGTGGTTAACGACGAAACCCCGACAGCAGAACACAAAAAACTCCAAAATTTTCTCAGTGGAATGTATTGCGTTTTGTAAAAGGCCTGAAACTTAACCAGAATTTCCCATTGAGACAACTTTACATACCGTTACATGATTTGATTTTTTTCAGCGAACCTACTGACAATACTTTCAATCTAACAATCTACTTTCGCGCCTGTATCACCTGCAAACTTCCACCCGCATACAAAGTTGGCTCATCCACCTCAAAACCAATCTCTCTTAACAAGCCAGGTAAATCAGTTTTCAACAATTCCCAAGCTGTTTCTGTTTCAAACAACAGTAAAAACAGAGATACCCCAGGCCAAAAGATCGGATTTGTGGGAGCGTGAAAATCCACAAGTGTAAACACTCCACCCGGCTTCAACACCCGATAAACTTCATTAATGATTTTTCGCAATTGCGCCGGCTGCATTTCGTGTAAAGCCGCGCTGGTATGCACCACATCAAATAGATTATCTGCCAAGGGCATATCTTCAGCAAAAGCTTCCACATAAGTAGCACTAGGGACATTTTGCCGTGCCCTTTGCAAAGACAGGGGTGAAGCATCCAGTCCTGTTACATTTTGTGAATATTTAACTAAAACTTGTGTCGCTTGACCACTGCCGCAACATACATCTAATATCTGAGTATCTGAGTGAATTGTTAAGCCTTGCAAAGCTATTTGGCGAAAACGCCCTTCACCGCCTACAGCTAGGGCGGCTAACCGCGATATTCCATCATATAGCCACTGATAGCGGTAACTCCAATCCCTTAAAATTGTTGCCATTTTATCTTTCCTGTAGATAAAGCTTTATATTTAATAAAGATATAGATATATTGTTAACATTAGTAAAAAAGCTGAAAGGTTAGGGGAAAGTAACTGCTATGGGTCGTGTAGGCGTATTATTACTCAATCTCGGAGGCCCTGATAAATTAGAAGATGTCGGGCCATTTCTGTATAACCTCTTTTCTGATCCAGAAATTATCCGCCTACCTTTTAGCTGGATGCAAAAGCCCCTAGCTTGGTTGATTGCTACGCGGCGTCAGAAAACATCTCAGGCAAACTATAAGCATATCGGTGGCGGTTCACCACTGCGACGCATCACTGAAGAGCAAGGGGAAGCCCTGAAAGCACAGCTGGGTGCTATGGGTAAAGAAGCCAATATTTACGTTGGTATGCGTTATTGGCATCCTTACACAGAAGAAGCGATCGCACTCCTCACCCAAGACAATATCGAAAGCTTGGTAATACTGCCACTGTATCCCCAGTTTTCCATCAGTACCAGTGGTTCCAGTTTCCGGCTTTTAGACAGGCTTTGGCAAGAAAACCCCAAACTTCAGCCCCTGAAATACACCGTCATTCCCTCCTGGTACAAAGAACCAGGCTACCTCCAGGCAATGGCGGAACTAATCACCCAACAACTCAATCAATATCCCAACCCTGATGAGGTGCATATCTTCTTTAGCGCTCATGGTGTTCCCAAAAGCTATGTTGAAGAAGCCGGTGACCCCTATCAGCAAGAAATTGAGGAATGTACTGCTCTGATCATGCAAACCCTCAATCGCCCCAATCCCCACACCTTAGCCTATCAAAGTCGCGTTGGCCCAGTAGAATGGCTACAACCCTACACAGAGGATGCCCTCAAAGCACTAGGAGCAAAAGGGGTAAAGGATTTGGTAGTCGTACCGATTAGTTTTGTTTCTGAACACATCGAGACACTACAAGAAATCGATATTGAGTATCGAGAAATAGCCGAAGAAGCAGGAATTCACAACTTCCGTCGCGCAGCTGCTCCCAACACCCATCCGGTATTTATTAAAGCACTGGCAGACTTGGTGATTGATTCCCTAGAAAGACCCAGCCTGAAGCTTTCACAAGTTACCCAGATGAAAAAAAGAGTCAAAATGTACCCCCAAGAGCAATGGGAATGGGGTTTGACTACTAGCGCCGAAGTATGGAATGGTCGGATTGCTATGCTAGGCTTTATAGCCTTAGTAATCGAGTTGGTTACTGGTCAAGGTTTACTGCACATAATTGGACTGTTGCAATAAATCACCAGAGAATAGCCGAAGGGCACGGAAGCCACTTGGCTTGACTGGTAATAGAGGCATCGGGCATTGAGTTATTTTAACTGCCAGTCCCATCTCCCCCGAAAATAATTGCTCTCTCTGCCTGTTGAGCCATACTTACCGCTTTGCTTCGCGCTTCGATAATTTGACCAATCTCACGCCCCAAGCTTGGTTGGCGTTCAATCATCGTATTTACAGCATCTGAGTAGATCACAAGAACTTGCAAATCGTCAACAGCGCCGACCGATACCGGACTTGGTTCCCCACTAAATAGTGCCATCTCGCCAAAGAACTCACCACGCAAGATAGTCATTACCGCCAACTCCATGCCCAACTCGTTCGTGACGGTGACTAGAGCCTGACCCGCAATGATAATATACAAAGCATTACCAGGCTCGCCCTGTCGGATGACTTTCTCGCCAGCACCGAACTGCTGTAAGATAGTTCCCTTAGCTAAGTCATCCAAATTTTTTGGCTCTCTAGCTAGAGGCATAAATTTTCTTGATACTATTTGCCTTATTTCTTTTGATTACTGTCCGTTTGTTTATTTTGAAAGGACAAAAGGAAATTAGTTATTCGTAATTCGTAATTGAGGGGTAATAATTACAAATTACGAATTATCAATCAGGAATTACTGCCTTACCTAGCCAGAATTGTGTTTACTAAATCCCACAAAATGTGGTAATTTGGCTAGTGGCTTTCCTGAACGCAAATTATGTTCCTACCTTGGATGCAGCAGAGACAACGTTAAGGTTAGCAACTAACCCGTAGGTTGACACATAATCTTCTAACTCTGCTAAATCAACCGTGCCATTTTTATCGGAATCAAGAGTGGCAAAAAGATAATCAGTTACGTAGCTCCTGATATCTTCAGAGGAGCGTTCGCCTGTTGTCATATCTTCTATTCGGCCTAAAAGCTCCATAATCTCTTCTCTATTGAGTGCATTGCTGCCATCTGTATCCAATTGATGGAAAAGTTTTCTCACATCTTCTGTGGCCATTCTCGAAGAACGCAGTGTTTCTCGCAATAATTCATTCCCAAATGAATTCATAAACAATATTTGCTCGACGAGTGGTATGCAGAAGAACCCAAGTGCTGCCCAAAAAATTGCATATTTTACGGCTTCGGGATTGGCGGTTGCACTAACTCCGAGGAAAAGAGCGGCCCAAAGGAAAAAGTTGGGATTAACAAGCAAAATATAAGCATCTCTAGCTTCTGCCTTACTCAGCTTGCCTTTTGTAAACACTGAAGTTAATACCGCAAAGATGCGAATTAAGACAAAGACTAATGTTGCTACTGCCAGTTGTTGCAGACAGGCTAGAGAGCGGTTTGTATCCGTTGAGAAAAATAAATCGCTGAGGAATGTTGATGGAGTAAACTGAAACCCTGTTGCCAAAGCCATTAAGGCGACAGCAAGCACTCCAATAAATTTCCAGTTCTTACTATGGTGGTTTGATTCAACAGGAGATTTGTCACGCCAAAATTGGGCTAAAGCTCCCGGTATTGCCAAACCAACAATGAGAATCACACCAAAAAATATCAGGCTTGAACTGTTAATTGGTAATTGTTTTGCCAAGCCAAATGTCACAATTAGTGCAACTGGTGCGATGATTGATAACGTCCTTGATAAGATAGCAGACGGATAAAGATTACCGCCCCAGAGTACCGATAAAACTGGGGAAGTAAGTGCGGGTGGAACCATCCAAAAAAGCACCCACATAACTTTGTACAAATCTCCGGGACCTTGATACAAGATTCCAGAAAATATTAAAAGTAGCCCAACTGCCCATCTGGCCAACATCCAGGCGTAGACTATATACTTGACAGTTGAAGTTACTTTGCGTTTACTCGCTGCAAAGTCAATGTCCAGATAGGTATAAAACGTTGAAGCCGCGAGACAAGCAACGATTATCCCTCGAAATAGCTCTGATGGAATTCCTGCTGAGGAGGCGCTTATTGTCCTTACCAAGCATCCTAGTAAGAAAGCAGCAGCATAGAGAAAAATTGCCCACATAATAGAAAGATCGTTGATCTCTTTCCGCAGGGAAGCAGCACCACCCGATTCTTTATCACGAAACTTGACTAACTCCTCTCCACTGAGAGCTTTACCGTTAGGGAGTTTCAGGTGTTTATAAGCAGTTGGTGGTAAATCACTTAAATAAAGTGCTAAAGGCTCCAATACATATTGGTGGCACACAACTAAAACAGTTTCACCCCGTTTTAAGTGAGGTACAACCCGCTCCTCATAGAAAGAAGCCGCGCGTCCGTAAACTTGTGAAATCTTCTCTCCAGCCGGGGGTGCTTCGTTATGGGAATGCAACATTTCCTCAAAACCTTCGTAGCCAAGGGCAAGACGAAGCAGATTTAGATTACGACCGGCAAAAATGCCAAAGGATTTCTCGCTAATCCGATGGTCTATCTGAACAGGAATATCGGTTGACTTCAATGCCTCACTTTCAGCCAGGGCAATTTCACAAGTTTGCCGCGCACGTCTCATGTGAGAGACGTATACTGCATCAAACTTAACACCTTTTTTCTTAATATCAACACCTGCACGGCGTGCCTGCAACCTACCAAATGCGGTCAGGTCAACATCCAGTACTCCTGCAAAAATGTTGCGTTCGTTGCTGGTGCTCTCACCATGCCGAATAAAGTACGCACATCCAGGATAATCATCCTTTTGTGCAATAGAGGCGTTGGCAGAATTATTAGTTTTTACCACAAATTTTAAGCGTTTTTAATCTAAGCTATTTTAAAGTACAATAAGGCTAAATAACTAATTTATCAATAGGTCTTTCAGTGAGCTTTTATAAGTTAAGTAAGGATTTAATAAATTTTAAAAAATAGGGAAACACTGACTACAGCTATCAGATAACTGATAGCTTTGCTGTATTAGGTACTATGTCTTCAAAGCTGACGGCAAAGAAAGAAATTTGTTTGCATATATTTTTTCAGGGAATTTACTTTCTATTTTTTGGGTGAACTAATGGTATGATATCCACTTTTTGTAGAGACGCGACACCCAAGCGTCTCTACAATGTCTTTACGTCTTATATCCTGTGTAGACTAGGGGCAAGATGGTAGAAGAAAGTTTAGCGATGTTTCGGATCGGCAACAAGAACAGGACTTGCGCAAAAATCGCCAAAAAGCTTAATTTATCGAACCCGAACAGCGTGCGGTCGGCATACCGCCAAGGCGAGGCAGTGTGTTGCTCTGCTTCGAGACCTTGTAGCAACTGCCGTGCCAAGAACGCCAAAAATTCGTGGAATGTGCGTAAATCCTAAAAAAATGGAACCGCTTTCAGGAAATGGTCAAGTCAAATGGAACTTACGCCTCAGTCCTATTGAAGCAGTTAATTAATTCCTAAAGCGTTTTTTTGATTAATGCAGAATAAATCCTCGTGTCTTCAGACCGGAAAAGCTTAATTTTTCCTTCTACCTCTGTGAGACCACTCATACCACTGCTTGGCACTGCGAACTGCAAACCAAAGGAGGATTAAAGCAATTAATCCTCCTTGCCAGGGAGCATCAAAGGCAAAAAGTACTAAAGCTATACACAAGGTATCTTGCAGAAAGACTGCCCACAACGGTAAGCCACGCAAGCGATAGAACCAACCAATTTGCACTAGCTGGAGTACAAAGGCTAACAAACCACCAATAGAGGCAATTAGCCAGTTTGGTGTTGACGTTGCTGAAGCTACTGCTAACCCCATGATCGCCCCAACAAGAGGAGACAATAGTAATTGAACCACTTGTAGGAGTCTTTGTCCTAGTAGCCTTTTGGATGCAAATAGCTCAAACACCGACCAACTAGTGAGTGACCATAGCAAAACATGGGGGGAAATGTGAGATAATAACGGGACTTCTGACCAGAGGTTACTGCCCTGCAACAGTCCAATGATTAGCAAGGGCATACCTATTCTCATTCCTGCTGCTGCTGAAGCAGATAGTGTGGCGAGGATTTCTATCATCAGAGTATCTAAGGCATGACTAAATAAGCAACTGGTCGTTATTTAAACGAAGGTTTGCCCGTCATAGTGTCCGAACCATACTAAAATTATTCTGCATTCCCATAGTAAATAATGTTGGTATTAAGTAAGTATGCAAAAAAAACAAACTATATTAAGGAAAGTAACAAATGTTCAAACTAGGTCGTAGTGAGGGCTTTAGCCATCAAAGTAGGGCACAGAGCCGCTTACTACAAACCTTTAATTATTTACGTTGCTCTACTTAATATATATATATTAATGTTGTACTACATATATTTGAGTTTTGGGAAGAGCTAATAGGTAATGGGTAATGAGTAATGGGTGCAAAAATTACCAATTACCCATTAGTTTTAAATGCCCAAACGTTGGTAAACCTGTTCTAAATACCTGAGATGGTTCTGTGGGTCAAAACAGTTCTCAATTTCAGCAGGTGACAATTTTTGAAGAACACGAGGATCTTTGCTAATCAAATCGTGGAAATTGCCTTCTGGCTTGTTCCAAGCAGCGTGAGCGTTTTCTTGGACGATCGCATAAGCTTCTTCACGATTGCTGCCTTTGTCTACCAAGGCGAGTAGTACTTTCTGGCTGAAGACAACGCCTCCATAACAGTTGAGATTCCGTTCCATGTTCTGGGGATAGACCAGGAGGTTTTTCACCAGATCAATTGTCTCTAAAATCATAAAGTGTGTTAAAATGCAAGCATCTGGTAAAACTACTCGTTCTACAGAACTGTGGGAAATATCCCGCTCATGCCATAAAGCAACGTTTTCTAAAGCTGCGCCGGCATGACTTCTCACAAGTCGCGCCATTCCCGTTAGTCGTTCTGAACGGATGGGGTTACGTTTGTGGGGCATGGCACTGGAGCCTTTTTGACCTTTGGCGAAGAATTCTTCTACTTCCAAAACGTCTGTTTTTTGCAGATTGCGAATTTCTACCGCAAAGCGTTCGATAGATGCTGCTAATAAGGCTAATTGTTGCACGTAGTCGGCATGGCGATCGCGAGAAATAACTTGTGTGGAAGCGGTATCGGCTTGGAGACCGAGTTTTTCGCAAGCGATCGCTTCTACACGGGGTTCAATATTGGCATAAGTTCCCACAGCGCCAGAAATCTTCCCCACAGCAATGTTTACCCGGAGAATTCGCAACCGTTCTTGGTGTCGCAACACTTCCGCCAACCACCCAGCCAGCTTAAAACCAAAGGTAATCGGTTCTGCATGAATCCCATGCGATCGCCCAATCATCACTGTCTGCCGATGTTCCCGTGCCTTGTGGCGAATTACCTGAATCAAATCTTCTAGGCGTTGCGCTAACACATCCAAACTAGCAACCAATTGCAGCGCTAACGCCGTATCCAGCACATCCGAACTAGTTAAACCCAGGTGAATATAGCGACCCGCATCGCCTACATATTCATTGACGTTTGTCAAAAAAGCGATCACATCATGACGGACTTCAGCCTCTATTTCCAGCACCCGCTGTGGGTCAAAATTCGCCTTTGCCTTAATTTCCTCAACCGCACCAGAGGGAATGTAACCCAACTCAGCCTGAGCTTCGCAAACAGCGATTTCCACTTGCAGCCAGGTTTTTAGCTTATAGGCTTCGCTCCACAGATTGCCCATTTCGGGCAAAGTATAACGCTCAATCACGGTCTGGCACAGAATACAACCGTCATATTTTACAGTTTAATTAGCATATATCATTTTTTAATCGCCTTTTTGTTCAGCAATGGAACTAGCCTTTGACACTCTCCGACCGTCGGATTTAAACCCCGACTGAAACACAAGCTACATGTAGATGTATGCCCTTGGCGTTCCCCTAGGGTAGCTGATAACGGTTAAGGCGATGGTTTACCCTGATCAATCAACCCACACCATGAAAGCGAACTGTTATTAACAGCATATATAAAGTTATACGTCTTGGTTCATCAACTTTTTTAGAGATTTTATGAAGTAATTTCCTAAAATTTTCCTAGCTGTAAAGTATTGATGAATTAATCTGCGGCAGACATCTGGAATATTTTATGTAGAATTACTTATACAAAACATATCTTATAGAAAAAAAATCGTTATCATCACTGTAGAAAATATTAATAGTATGGTGGAAGCTAGAGGTAGGCATCTACCATAAGACACAAATGTTAAATCTAGAATTTTTTGCTGCTGTTGATGGTATGGCTCAATTATGGGCTGCTGATGGACAATTCTTGGGCGTAATATCGAGCGATCAAAATAATCCATACTCCATCAATAATCTTCATGGAGACTACGGTAGTTCTAATGGAATCTACAGCATCCGCAACTCTGCTGGATTATATGGTAACACTTCTGGGATATATAGCCCCTATAATACTAACTGCCTTCATCCTCCCATTTTTTACTACGATGGGCAAGCAGTTTTAGTTGTCACTAAAAATCTCTCTCTGGAAAAACAGGTGCATGGCTTGATTCTTATTGACCCTGATTTACTGTTAGCAGTATATGGAAATCTCTCCAATTTTGAGTCAAAAATTGGCCGATATCAACCAGTAGAAAAGAGACAATTTTTTAACTCCACATTCTCACCCGCCGCTTCCTAAATTACCAGTGAATCAAAATTTTGAGACCTTTAAAACTGAGTGATTGGCGCTGAACCAGCGTGGCATTCGGCTGTAAGCTGTAACTCTGAATTAAAAACTAGGTGCTAGAATTCACGACATTCTATCTAGAGTTGGATACTGAATTGCCGCCGCCTCATGGTAGGATGGGGTTGCATTTCATACTCTGCTTCTAAATATGTAATAGTTCGCGCAATGCCTAAAAATCAAAATGCGCTCGCTAGACAATAATCTAAAAATTGGTGAAGGCGATGGCGCAAAGCGTCCACCGGAAATGAACGCACAGATAATTTTAAAAAATAAGGCTTTATTTCCCGACCCAGTTTAATGCCTAAGTTTTTTGTATAAAAAATAACCTCAACTTCTGGTTGTGAAGAGCGCTTAAGCAAAAAGGAGAGCAGCATACTCAGAAGGTCAATCATCAAGAAGCAAATAATAAGGGCAGCTAATTACACAACCAATTAGGCGATCGCTTCTGAACATAACCAATTTGATATGTATTCCTTAACTTTTGCTTAATGACTAAGGGTTAAAATTCATTGCGTCCATGAACTTTAATAATTTGCGTAACATTGAAAATGTGTTCACCTAGCGTGCCGGAGGCAATCACTTAATTATTGACAATCAACCTAAACTATTCAAAAAAAACCTACAGCACTTTTCATATTAACGAAAAATATGAAAGAGGTATATAACCCCGCACTTCTGAAAATTATATCTATTTGACAGTACTAAAAATTGTTGTAACATTTTGCATAATGCAAAGATTTGCGAACCCATTGTGGGAAAACTACCTTTAGCAGTACCACAAATTATACCGAGCATAAATATTACCTTTTGGTCAAGGATTGAAAGATGCTGGCTATGCATAGCATTAAAAATGCTGATGATCTGGATCTGCAACTAGAGTCAACTTTGCAGGAAGTACCAGTTTGGGCGGTTCAAATCGAGATAGATCGTCCAGGGAATGAATTAGCTACACTCTTTGAGCAAGAGCCTTTATTACCAGGAATTATCCTGACTAGGAATCAGCAATATCAGGGAATGATTTCACGGCGGATATTTTTTGAGCAAATGAGCCGTCCCTACGGTTTGGGGCTATTTGCTGGACGACCTATCGAAAGTCTTTACAATTTTCTTCAGCCAAAAGTATTTGTATTTGCTGAGGACACGCCTATTGTAGAAGCGGCTCAGGTAGCACTGGAGAGATCGCCACAACTTGTCTATGAGCCAATTTTAGTAAAAACTAAGTCCTTCAAACATGGACTAGTTGATTTTCATCAGTTACTTTTAGCCTATTCTCAAATTCAAGTTTTAACACGTGCTCAACTAGAGAAACAAGAGGAAAAAACCAGAATAGCTAGGGCAGGTTTTCGTGAACTTCAGCATAACTATACCCGATTACTACAGAATGAAAAAATGGCTGCATTGGGACAACTTGTAGCTGGTATTGCACACGAAATCAATAATCCTATTAGTTTTATTTACGGCAATCTTTCCTACGCTACTCAATACGTTCAAGACCTGGTATACCTGCTGCAATGCTACCAGCAGCAGTATCCTAATGCTTATGTGGCAATGCAAGCTGAAATGAAGGGAATTGAACTGGACTTTATTATAGAAGACTTACCCAAATTGTTATCTTCTATGATGGTCGGTGCTAATAGAATACATGAAATTGTCTTATCCCTGCGTAACTTTTCGCGCCTAGATGAAGCTGAATTTAAATCGGTTGATATTCACGAGGGTATTGACAACACATTAATAATTTTACAAAATCGTCTAAAATATCAACCTGATCGCCCAGAGATTAAGGTCTTTAAAGAATACGGTAATCTTCCCTTGGTGGAGTGCTACGCTGGGCAACTCAATCAGGTATTTATGAATATTTTGGCAAATGCTATTGATGCTCTTTCTGAGAGTTATCAGTTATCAGTTATCTGTTTTGATTTTGCTCCTGTAACTCCAAAGCCGCTGACGATTCACATCCGGACTGAAGTCACTGATGACAATCACATTATTATTCACATTATCGATAATGGGCCAGGAATACCGGAGAGTATTCAAAAGCGCTTATTTGACCCTTTCTTCACCACCAAAAGTGTTGGTAAAGGGACAGGATTGGGTTTATCTATCAGCTATCAAATTATAGTCGAAAAGCACGGTGGTCAACTGAACTGTATATCTACTCAGGGAAAAGGGGCTGAGTTTATAATTAAAATTCCAGTAAGACCTGAAAGTAAAAATCAACAACTGCTCCCATAGATATTTTATTTGCATGATTGTCAATAAACCTACATAAGAGGCAAAAAATGCAAAAGCTTGGGAGGATAAGCTGTTCCCAATTTAAATTGTATATTCTGGGCAGGCTTTAGCGTAGCGGCACGTAGCGCGACGCCTACCCTATAATAAATGTATAATTTCACACTATACAAACTATATCTGGTTTAGCTTATTTTCCAGGACTATTTCATTATTTATTAATACAAACAATACCGTAGCCGTAGATCCACGAGAAATAAATAATTGATTTTAATTCTTGATAGATTTCTAGTAAAAGATATGTTAAGATGCCAAATCTCTAAAGTAAGATTTCTATGAAAATTTCTAAACTTCCCGGTTCTTGGCAGGCGGTACTTACAGAAGAGTTTGATAAACCCTACTTTGGTAAACTTCAAGATTTTTTGGCAGACGAAAGGCTATTTGATACTGTCTATCCACCTGATGAAGATGTCTTTTCTGCCTTTGAATTAACACCATACGAAAAAGTGAATGTTTTGTTGCTGGGGCAAGATCCCTACCATGATGAGAACCAAGCGCATGGTTTATGTTTTTCAGTCAGGCCGGGTATTAAACCGCCCCCATCATTGGTTAATATCTTCAAAGAACTTAAAGAAGATGTTGGGTTTGATCTTCCGAATAATGGCTATCTTGTAACCTGGGCTAAACAGGGTATGCTGATGCTAAATGCGGTATTAACGGTGAAGGCACATATACCAAATTCTCACAAGAATAAAGGTTGGGAAACTTTTACAGATGCGGTAATTAGTAAGGTTAATCAAAAGTCCGATCCTGTTGTTTTTGTTCTATGGGGCGGGTATGCACAAAAGAAGCTCAAGTTGATAGATACAAATCGGCACATTGTTATTCAATCGGCACACCCTTCGCCCCTTTCTGCACGTAATGGATTTTTTGGCAGCAAACCCTTCTCCGCGATCAATTCAGCATTGCGTTCCTGTGGCAAATTAGAGATTGATTGGCAGATTCCAGACATTGAAAATTTAAAGAATTAGGCTTAGGGGTAGGCCATCTTAGGCATTGGCATCAGAGTATTTTTTAGCCGCTTTTAGCCTGGAATCTCGATGGTAGCGATATCCTACCCTTGGGAAAAACCTGTCCAATATTGGTCGGCCAATGCAAGGAAAGCGGCTTGGAGAATCTCGTTTTCACCCAAAATCTTGGGTGATGCCGCGCTGCGCACCGAGTTTACCCATCTAACGAGTAGATTTTGGATAAGGAACCGCCAATTTTGGATAACTTTAATGAAACCCCACAAACAGCAGCTAAAAGCCACCATGAGAACAGATTTAATCGGAAATCAAATAAGGTGACATCTACTGTATTAAATAGCATCCACCCGATTAGGACTAGAAGATAACTAAAAAATATTAATCTGTCTTTTGGCTCTATATCTTGTGACTTCCATAGCAATTGAACAGCTGCAATCAAAATACAACCGATGAAGCCAGAATATAAAAGAGCGCTGGGAAAGCCGGTTTCAGCAGATAGCATTAAAAACAAGTTGTGAGGATGACCTATGTTAATCTGCGTGTGTGCTTTGTAAAGTCCACTAAAACTGCGTAACCCCCAACCAGTCAAAGGATGCTGTTGACTTAAAGACCAGGCAAATTCCCATTGGGTTTTTCGCATGAGGGCGACTGGTCTATCTGGATACATATCATCATTTAACCGTGCCCAAATGGAATAAGGAACGAACTGGCGAAAAAATTGGGCGATCGCATTGGGAGCAAAAGCTGCTAATAGCACACCAGTGACCATAGCAGCGACACAACCCACCAGCAGCCGCCAACCTTGGTAGAGTGTAAAAGCTAAACAGGCAAAAATAGCGATCGCCCATCCATTCCTGGAGTTGGTCAAAATCAAGGCTACGAAATTAGCCACCACCGCTACGGTTAAGAAGATGAAGGGGATTGGGGATAAGGAAGAGGGAGGGGAATTATGGGAGAAAATTTTCCCTTGTCTCTTGCTAATAGCTGATATCCAATACCTGATATCCAATAGCTGATATCCAATACCTGATTGCCATTGTTCTAACCATAACCCTAATGCCAAGATGAAAATGAACGCCAGATAGGCAGCTAAACTGTTAGCGTGCATCAAAATTGAAGCCATCCGGCCTGGTGGTTCTCCCGTGGGTGCGATCGTCCACTCTAAAACAATCCACAAAAATTGTAAATTCAAAGACCAGCCCCAAAACAACTGCCCAAAGCCCATAATGACTATGGGAGAGGAACTGATTACCAAAATCCAAGCCATTTGCCGTAATTGGGCGGGGGTCTGAATCAGGGCGCTAAGTCCGATAAAAACGAGAAAGAATGGCAAAAAATTAAATAAACCGAGGAGAGCATCTATTTTATTTTCAGCAAATCCAGCGGTGATGAGCAGAAATACGCTGAGGAGTGCCAATCCCCAATTCAGGGGGCGACGGTTAATTGTCTGGGATTGTTGCAGCCAAGTGAATAATACTGCAAAACCTAAACCCACAGCCCCCAGAAATGGACTCAAGGGAAAGACAAACAATCCCAGTTGAGCGCAGTTCCAAGGGGATTGTAAACTAGGGTTGGGATGGTAAAAAGCCTTGTTCAAGCTAGCTCCCAAGATTCAGCACGGGTGAGACGAATTTGGGCTAGGGCGAAGATAGTGGGGATGATGCGACCGTAATTAGTAGCGATCGCTCTCCATCCCAAATCGGCAAAAAACCAAGCCCACATCACTGGCCCAGCAACGGCAAACACACTGCGAGCCGCCCCATAACGAGCTGCATTGGCAGTCATACCCCGCCGCGCCATTTGCACAGCGACATAGTTTTTAAACTGGGTTGACGCTGCTTGAGTACCTGTAATTGCAGCTTCTTTAGCTACTTGATAGGTAGCAAAATGAAGAGCAAATTGACGAGCGATTTGTTTGAGTACCAAGGGCTGGAGGACAGAAGTCACAGCAAAGGCACTACCACCTTTAAAAATTAACCCTAAAGGATCACGTTGCAATAACAGCGGTAGTGGTTGTTTGAGGTCAGATTTGACCAACTGGCGCTGCACCCGGACAGTCAATTTTTGCTTTTCCCGTTCCGGCAGTTTTTTCCACACCTTTCCTAATAGATGCAAAAATACCTCTGCTTCTAAATCAACAGTTGCTAACTGTTGAGAATAGGGAATTTTTAGATAATTACATACTTGAATAAGTGCTTGTCGGTAACTTACTTGGTTAGTGCGTCCCCGCAAAACAGTCATTCCATCTGCTGCTAAAAAACGAAAGCGATTTTCTAGTGCGTCTAGCCAAGCCTCGCGGTTTTGGCTTTGGACTTGAATGGGTTCGGGTGTGTGAACATAATCCAGGGGATTAAACTTACGACTAAAGAGAATTGCCGTTAAGTCCTGCAATTCACTTTCAGTTGCTAATTCTAGTACCGTCCTCAGTTCATCCAATTTTTCTTCCTCAATTCTGTGCAGCTTTTCTGTAACCTATTCTACTATTAGCCTTTGGCAGTCATGAGTAGTGTTGTGTCGAAGTGCTAACCTCTGTTGGGAAAACAATACAGCAGATGGGAAAATTTTTCACCCTTGATTTTTGAGGTTTTATGACTGATATTGCGGTAATTGGTGCTGGTATGGCGGGTTTAGTCTGTGCCCAGCAGTTAAGTTTAGCGGGATATTCGGTGGTGGTTGTAGAAAAGTCTCGTGGTTTAGGGGGAAGAGTCGCCACACGGCGCTTGCAGGGAACTGTGGCGGATCATGGGACTTGTTATTTGAAGCCAAAGGGAGAATTATTGCAACGGTTTGTGGAGTTGTTGGAAAAACGTCAAATTATCGAAGTTTGGACAGACAAAGTTGAGCAATTCAATTCTGACTCAAGACTCACAACCCAGAACTCCGCACTCTGTTATGTTGCACCAGAGGGCATGAGTGCGATCGCTAAATTTCTCGCCCAAGGTTTAGATATTTTACTAAATCAGCGTGCGATCGCCATCAACCCAACACCCGAAAATACTTGGCGTCTCACCTTAGAATCTAGCAACGCAGAAATCACCGCTAAAGCTGTAGTCGTCGCCATACCTGCACCCCAAGCTTTGGCCCTCTTAGCACCCTTGAGTGAAACTATATTAGATGCAGAGTTCTTGGATAACTTGGGTTCTGTAGAATTTTCCCCATCTATCAGCGTCATGGCTGGATATCCTCCCACCTCCCAGCCCTTCCCAAATTGGAAAGCCCTGACTTTTGTCAATCATGCCGATTTAGCATGGATTGGTTTAGATAGCAGCAAGCGCCCTCACCCCCAGCAACCACATTTTGTACTGCAAAGTAGCGCGAATTTCGCCCAACTTCACCTAGAAACTCAAGATTTACAACCAATTGGCAAATATATGTTGCAAAAAGCAGCTGAGGCCTTATCCCTTCCTTGGCTATTCAATCCCGACTGGCTGCAAGTACATCGCTGGCGTTATGCCTTTCCTATCCAACCTTGGAATGCAGCTTTTTTATCTGCCACTTGTTCCCTACCTTTAGTTTGCTGTGGTGATTGGTGTGGGGGTAATCTTGTAGAAGGTGCAATGCTTTCTGGACTAGCAGCAGCTGGTGAAATTAACCATCAATTGCGGCATTTACCCCTAGACAACGTGAAGTTTTTTGAACTTTTCAACTCATAATTTCATCTTTCCCTAGACTTAATTATCAGAATGGTAAGTTGCTATTTTTGTGACTTACCAAACCTATATCAAAAAATTCCGTTTAATCAACTACAAAAAATCAAAATTTTCAGAATTTTCATAAGTAATGTAAATTACATAGGAAGTTTCACATTCTGAACATTTTACACTAATTAACATTGATTTATTCCATCTGAAATTGATCCCTGACTGTTTATGCTGCGTTTTGTGTATTTTTGGTCAAAGTTCTGAAAATCTGAAATAATTAGGACTATAGATATAAAATAACGCTGCTTTACCAGTCTATTGATGGCTATTTTCAGGGGATAGACTTTAACCGAAAATCAGCAAAATCAAATGTCTGATATAGTACCGTGATAAAACTTTGGGTTAGAGGCTAGATATCTATTACTAAAATTTCCTCTAACTAGTTATTAAGGCAGTTGGCATTGAGATAATTTGTGTGCCCTACAACTCACGAACTAGATTAACAAAGAAATAAGAAATCATGAAAACATTAGTCAACCTACCACACCAATCAGTCATCAGCGAAATTGAAAGTGTTTTGGATACATATCCATACCATCCTTATCAACAAGCTTTTGCAAATCCTAACTTACGCCAAGAGTTAATTACCTTCATTCTCAATCGTCTTCCTAGCTTTTACAGCGGTATTTCTGAAGAGCAAACGCCACTCCTAAACTACAAGTTACCCCGCAATTCCTTTGAGCAAGAACTACACCTACAAAATTTAATTCACCAAGGTATTTGCTCAATCATCCAAGAAAAACCAGAATGGATGAATAATCAGCTACAGGAACTAGTTAAACCAGTTTGTGAACCTGCTAACTGGTTTGGTTAATATTTGGATCTTTTAGGACTTTTTTGTGGTTTAAGCTCATATCATGATTAACATCTGTGGTATGGGCTTTTTTTGCTAATCAATATTCACCGTTGAGTTGTGAGATTTTGTTTTACAAACCGTAGAGGCACAGGGAAAAGAGTGACAGGTTTCAGAATAGATGAGTTACAGCTTTGTTTACGATATAGAGGGAAGAATTTCAAATCCTCGTGAACTAGAAAAGGATTTGAGTAAAACTACAGATGATATGAAAGTTCAAGTTTTCATTAGACCAAAATAGCTATATAGAAGTCCTAAACCATTCGTGAAAATCTCTCTTTATTCTCTCTGTGTCCTCTGCGTCTGTAGCGGTTAGTTTAAAAACACTTGTCTTTTCACCCCAAAGTCAATATTGCGGCTGAAAAATTTACAGATAACGGCAATAATTTCAACCATTGCAAACCTAACAGAGGTTCACGAATACCTGCACCAGCTAAAACAGGAATGATGTACTTCCTGTCCATCAAGTACAACTTTTCCTTCATACAAGTCAAATAAATCCTCACCCCTCGCCATCTGCATAATAACTTCACTGTCAATCTTAGACCAACCTAAAGTTTGAACATCTTGGATATCAAGTGCTAACCAACCTGTGGTAAAACCAGTATCTAATAAAGCTTCAACAGGAAAACTTTCTCCATCAGCAGTAATTAAATCAATTTCAAAAATTAACTCTCCAATCTCGCCGAACTTGCCAACAATCATATTCTTCCGCAAGTTCCTGTTTCATTCAAACGCATAATACCAATCATCCCACTGGGGTACTTTTGGCGAGCCTTTTTTACAGCAGCATTCTGATCTGGATCAATAAAATAGTCGCCGCTGTTTGGTTCAATAATAAAAAACCAATTGTAATGTTCCTCTATCAATTGAGGACTTACACTATCAAAAATTTCTCGATAGCGCTGTAAATGAGCTTTTTTTTCAGCTTCTCTTCTAGCTAATTCTTCCGGCGCTATTGTAAATTCTGGGAAGATTCTACCTTGACGATAACGGCGAACAGGTTTTGCTTGAGTCATAACTTACTTACCTAATTCTATCTCACCCCAAAACACAAAGCTTTTCTTGGTGGTATCTACATTATAGGCACGTTGCAGCTAAATGAGGTGTAAATATTAATTGTAAATCTCTTGTGGGGTGGGCCGGACAGCCCGCCATTGTGTACGCTTTATTGCAACAAGTGTATTCATCTAAAAAATACTGTAAAATTTCTTATTTGGTAACTGTTGATATTATAAAAGCTCTTTTTGATTATCATATAATCATATCTAACAGCAAACTACACCAAACAGAGATAATGGAAATGCTAATAATGAAGACAACAGCAAAGTATTCACTATCAAAAATAAACTATTACCTGATATTTACCTTTCTAGGAATGTTTCTCATGTTCCCCGCCAAAGTATACGCCTGTGCGTGTTGTGCAAATGTAGGTACATGGTCAGAAACTTCCCAAAAAATTAGTGATTATGAATTTAATGAAATCAATCGTTTGCAGTTTTCCCCAACCGCCAAAGTTAACCAAACTCAAAGGGATGAGAATGTGGGGATATCTTCAAACTCAGCCAATTACACTTTTTCAGTAGTCAAAAATCAACGCCGCTGGAATTTACAGTTTAAAGATGAACAAGGAAAAACCGGAATTTTAACTTTAACCATTCCCCGCAACGCAGTTTCTTTCAAAACAGATTTGTACGATAATAGTCAAGGTGGAGGCAGTGGTGCATTACTCTATCAGGAATTGCGTTTAGAAGGTAAACTTTCAGGAAATGGTATCTTCACTAAAGGGATAACCCCTGATACAAAATTTCGGTTGGTATTACAAGGAAGAGGAAATAATTGCACTTCCGCCGAAAACTTTAAAACATGGAATTTACAGGTTTTTGGTTCCCGTGCTGACTACTCATTTCGTGGTTCTTTTAAACCGTAAATTTTTATTCTTTCATTTGGCGAAAACGCAAAGTTATTTTAAAAGATGTTGGAAAAGTCTTAAAATTGAAGTAGAAAACATCTCTCCTACAAATGTAGAGATTTTACATGCAATGTCTCTACACACATTTAGGCTATAATTTATAGCATATTTCATCTGAGGGAGGTACACAAGGGCAGGCAAGATGCCCACCCCACAAGATTTATAATATTAAGATGTGTTGTGTACTTTATTCACTTGTGAAGTACTGTAAGCTGTTGGGCTTTTAATTTGAACATCAAGGGCGGGCAGGATGCCCACCCCACAAGAGTTAGATTGAATGATCGTATGCAAATTATAGGATTGTCAGCTTATCTATCTCTCCATAACCTCCACCACCGGGAGTTTCAATTACAAAGATATCTCCCGCGTTCATTTCTACTACTGCTTTACTTCCTAATTCCTCCACAGTTCTATCACTCCTCTCAACATAATTTTTACCAACTTTAGCCACCTCACCACCATATAAACCAAAAGGTGCAATCACGCGATGATTTGACAAAATTCCTGCTGTCATTTTCTCTAGAAAACGTAGGCAACGGATTACACCATTTCCCCCATGATGCTTTCCTTCACCACCACTATTTTCACGAATAGCAAAACTTTCTAAAATTACAGGAAAACGCCATTCTAAAACTTCGGGATCTGTTAAGCGGGAATTTGTCATGTGAGTGTGAACAGCATCTGTTCCATCAAAATCAGCACCTGCACCAGAACCACCGCAGATGGTTTCATAATATTGATAGCGTTGATTCCCAAATGTAAAATTATTCATTGTTCCTTGGGAAGCTGCTAATACACCCAACGCACCATATAAAGTATCGGTAATTGCTTGGGAAGTTTCCACATTTCCCGCCACAACAGCAGCAGGATAACGGGGATTTAACATACAACCGACGGGGTTGATGATTTCTAATGGTTTCATACACCCAGCATTTAAGGGAATATCATCATTTACCAAAGTACGAAAAACATACAAAACGGCTGCTTTACATACTGCGGCTGGAGCGTTAAAATTGTTATTTAGCTGCTGGGGCGAAGTTCCTGTAAAATCAATTTTGGCACTACGATTTTCCCGGTTAATAGTAATTGCTACCTGGATAATGCTACCATCATCTAATGTATAGCTAAAACTCCCATTCTGTAAAACTTCAATTATCCGCCGTACTGATTCCTCGGCGTTATCTTGCACAAACCCCATATAAGCTTGGACGGTTTCTAGGCTGTAGTGTTCTACCATTTTATACAGTTCTTGAACACCCCGCTCATTAGCAGCAATTTGTGCTTTTAAATCGGCGATATTTTGAGTTATATTTCTGGCTGGATAAGGTGTACTTCCTAGTAGTTCTACTAATTCCTGTTCGCGGAATTCACCAACAGCAACAAGCTGAAAATTATCTAATAAAATTCCCTCTTCATCTACACTTTTGCTATTAGGTGGCATCGAACCGGGAGTAATTCCACCAATGTCTGCATGATGTCCCCGTGAGGCGACATAAAACAGAGGAAGATCCCCCTTTAAAGGAGAGGAAACAAATACCGGGGTGATAACGGTAATATCTGGTAAATGAGTACCGCCGTTGTAGGGATTATTAGAAGCGAAGACATCACCAGGTTTGATAGTGTCGCCATAAGTTGCAATCAAAGCTTGCACACTTTCACTCATGGAACCGAGATGTACGGGAATATGGGGCGCATTTGCCACTAATTGTCCAGAAACATCGAAAATTGCACAGGAAAAATCTAACCTTTCTTTGATATTGACTGAAGAACTGGTATTTTGTAATGTGATGCCCATTTGTTCGGCGATCGCACGAAACAAATTATTGAAAATCTCCAGCATCACCGGATCAGGGCGATTTTGGATTTTAGATTTTAGACTTCGTCGTGAGCGCTCAGTCGAACGATTTTGGATTAAAAATTGAGAATTGGTTTGTCTTTGCAATACTAGATGGTTGCGTGATGTTAACTCCGCTTTCCAATGGGGTTCAATCACATTCGTACCAGTTGCTTCCACAATAATTGCTGGGCCAAAAACAGAATCACCTGGTTGCAAATCTTCCCGCTGATAAACTGGCGTATTCCACCATTCCCCAGCCGTATACATCTGCACTGTAGCCATCGGCACAGCTTGATTATCATCCCTACGGGAAAATACCTTCTCCTCCGGCGCATCATGCCTCGCCACCACCTCAACCGTAACCGCCTCCACAATCAGCCGCTTCTCCGGTGCAACAAACCCATAACGCTGACGATGCAACCCCTCAAACTGACTTCGCATCGCCACCACATCACCAAAATCCACACTCAACGGCCCATCCGTCCCCTCATACCGCAAAAGCACCCGCCGATAAACCTCTATCTTGGCGTCCTTGGCGTCTTGGCGGTTCAATTCCTCTTCCCCCTCCCTCACCAAAACCGCCAAAACCCCCTCCAAATCCAACCCAGCACTCAAAACCGATTCCACCGCCCGTTCTCGAAACGCCCGTACATCCGCCAAACCCATACCATAAGCAGATAACACCCCAGCGTAGGGATGGATAAAAACCTGCTTCATCCCCAAAGCATCAGCAATTAAACAAGCGTGTTGCCCGCCCGCGCCGCCAAAACAACACAAAGTATACTCAGACACATCATAACCGCGCTGGAGAGAGATTTTTTTAATCGCATTTGCCATTTTATCAACGGCGATCGCCAAAAAACCTGCGGCTACTTCTTCCGGTGTGCGGTGATCCCCAATTTCCGCCGCCAATTTGCCAAAGGAACGCCTTACCACCTCTGCATCTAAAGGCAAATCCGCATTTAGTCCAAACACCTTGGGAAAAAACGCCGGTTGCAACTTCCCCACCATCACATTACAGTCAGTTACCGTCAAGGGCCCCCCTTTGGAGTAAGCAGCAGGACCCGGATTTGCTCCCGCCGACTCTGGCCCCACCCGATAGCGAGAACCATCGTATTGCACAATTGAACCACCACCCGCCGCTACAGTGTGAATTGCCATCATCGGCGTTCGCAGCCGCACCCCTGCCACTTCCGTTTCTAAAGTGCGCTCATATTCGCCATTATAATGAGCCACATCCGTAGATGTACCGCCCATATCAAAGCTGATAATCTGGTTAAATCCCGCCATCAGGCTAGTTTGCACCGCCCCCACAATCCCACCAGCAGGCCCTGATAAAATACTATCCTTCCCTTGGAAATTATGAGCGTCAGCCAGTCCTCCATTCGACTGCATAAACTGGAGGGAAACATTATTTCCCAACTGACTCGCCACCTGATCCACATACCGCCGCAGAATTGGCGATAAATAGGCATCAACAACAGTTGTATCACCCCGACTAACTAATTTCATTAAGGGGCTAACAGCGTGAGAGACAGAAACTTGAGTAAATCCCATATTCTCGGCTAGGGTAGCAACTTGCTGTTCATGGGCGGTGTAGCGGTAACCATGCATAAATGCGATCGCACAAGAACGAATCCCATCATCAAAAGCTGCTTGTAATTGGGGGCGAACAGTATCCAGATTTAGGGGAATTAATTCCTCACCTTGGGCGCTGTAACGTTCCTCAACCTCAATTACCCGCTGATAAAGCATTTCTGGCAAAATAATTTGACGGGCGAAAATGTCGGGACGGTTTTGGTATCCGATTCGTAGCGCATCTCCAAAGCCTTTGGTTATCACTAGAACTGTGCGATCGCCTTTTCTCTCCAGCAAGGCATTTGTCGCCACTGTAGTTCCCATTTTCACCACCGAAATGCGATCGGCGGGAATCGGCGCATCAGCAGAAATTCCCAAAATTTCCCGAATTCCCTGCACTGCTGCATCAGAATAGCGATCGGGATTTTCTGACAACAGCTTATGAATCACCAACTCCCCATCAGGGCGTTGCGCCACAATATCAGTGAATGTCCCCCCCCGATCAATCCAAAATTCCCAATTCATATAGGTTCCACCCTCTCAAGAAATATGATGTCTATGCTTTTCGCAACTATACTTGCGTTATGTTGACTGCTACAAATCCAGCCTGACTGAATCAATTAGAGTTATCATTTTAAAATTATCAGGTCTACACCATATCGGGTTACCAAATACTCCTTTGGCAAAACAGCATGACAAACATAAAATTACAATGGTTTAAACAGGCTTTTCAGCTTAGAGGCTCAGTAGTCTCGGCAATTTATAAACGAGTTTTATGGGGTGGGCTTTTTGGCTTTTTTATTTCTATAATGTACCATTTAAAATTCCCAGTTTCTCAACCTATTTTAGGCAGCGTTATCCCTAGTATTGTTTTAGGTTTATTACTTGTTTTTCGCACAAATACAGCTTATGAACGCTTTTGGGAAGGTCGAAAATGCTGGGGTTCTATAGTAAATAATGTCCGAAATCTGGCACGGCAAATTTGGGTATCTGTCGATGAAATTTCTCCAGAAGATAAATACAATAAAATTGCTGCATTGAACTTATTAATAGCTTTTGCCGTGGCAACTAAATTACATTTACGGGGAGAACCTGTAGATAGTGAGATAGAAGAATTAATATCACATTCTAAGTATATCAAGCTAAAATTGATGAATAATCCTCCCCTAGAAGTTGCTTTCTGGATTGGAGATTATTTACAGCAACAATATAACCGTAATTGCCTAAATAGCTACCAGTTAACATCCATGCAAGAATTATTGAATAATCTGGTGGATAATTTAGGCGCTTGCGAACGGATATTAAAAACACCTATACCTCTAGCCTACGCTATTCATCTTAAGCAATTGCTATTACTGTATTGCTTGCTGCTACCATTTCAAATGGTGGAGAGTCTCGGTTGGTGGACAGGTTTAATTGTTGCTTTAGTTAGTTTTACCTTATTTGGTATTGAAGCCATCGGACTAGAAATAGAAAACCCCTTTGGTTACGATGTCAACGATTTACCCCTAGATACAATCTGCAACACTGCGAAGCGCAATCTCAACGATTTAATCAGCCTTACTCCCAGCGTGCAATCATATACAAAAAAAATATGAGTAAAGTATCCACAACCATTTATTTTTCTAGAATTGAAAATACTTCTTGAACAAATTGCTCATATTTTTCTAAATCTTTGCTCAGTACTTCTGTCAAGTTGAAATAGGCAGATATTATTGGATCATTGTGAATCCGAATATTTACTTCAGTAGTAATACAACTAGCAATGAGTATGGATTTAACCTCTGGGTTCTTACGAAAAGCTTCTTCAAAGGATTTTTTAGCAGCGCCATAACGTTCTAGTGCGCCAGCAGGATCAGTTCCTCCTTTAACCTCAATTACACCAACTGTTGTACCCTCATTGTTCAAAAGTGAAATATCTGGCTCACTAGAAAAAAGTATAGAGGTATGATTCGACAACATTAGACCCCGATAACTTTCTATATTTCCTAGTTTTTCCTCAATTCTATCAGGGTTGTATACTTCAATTACCATACCTTTACGTGGGATAAAGGCAGCAATAATATTGCGTTCTTTTGCCTCTTTAATCAGAAGTCGCTGCACAACTTTTTCTGCTTCTTCCCCAATAGCATTACGCCATGAACCGTCAATTTGTGTTCCTGTTGATGCTAGTAGGATTCCATATATTTCTTCCTCAGTCAAATTTTCTATAGCACTATCAATAATGAGCGATATATGTTCATTACAAAGTCGAGACAGCACTAAGGCTTTGTCTTCTGCTAGAGAATATTTATTTTCTTCATCAGTTTCAATATTCTTTACGTCTACTGCTACTAAATACTTAACAGCTTTCTGAGAAAGTGCTGCAATATTACGATAGTAAGCTATTAATGAAGAGTGTTCTCGAATTAACCTGGGGTGGCAAAATACCTGAATTAGTTGCAAGCTAGGATGCTCATTGATATAGGTGAATGCTTCTTCCCCAATACCCCAATTTACCCAACTTTCCCAACTGTATAAATGCTTGACTGGTAATAATGCATCTATTCTCGCTCTAAAAGACAGAGTTTTATATTCTTTAAGTTTGCGATAAAAGAAGGTTGAACGTAACCGATAGTTTAGGCGATGCGCCTCAGTTAAGGGATTTATTTCCTCTAATGTCATAGCGGTTACTTTTCCCAAATATACACGCATTTACGTAATTCTGTTCGACCATGATCTCCCATTTGCTGGCTGCTATTGCCTTTTCCTCTCCCTAATGTCCAAATATATCGCGTTTTCAGTCCAAAAGACTCTGCTATATCAGATAAAATTAGGTCTACAGGAATTTCCTCTCCAGCATATCTAACGTTGTCATTTACCATTGCGATTATGCCGCCAGATTTGACAATACGAGCTAATTCATAGATAACAAAGCAAATTTCATAAAAGTAATTATGTACCATTCTGGCAATATTTTTATTATTCAATTTGCCTTCTTTTTTATAATTGTCTAATATAGTTAAGACTTCTTGTAAAGCAGCCTGTTCTTTAAAAGTTGAATCTATTCTCAAAAAATCTTGATATCTTCCTCTATTAGTATAATAATCCTGTAAATAATTCCTCTTCTCACGGTTCTCGACAGTACATGAAAGCATTTGTTGACGTAAATGCTTTACTTTTTCTTCACTGCATCCCAAAAAGGCAAGTTCAAGGGCATAGGTGCGAGTGTAATCATATCTGTTAACATAGGGTGGAGATGTAATAACACAATCAATACTATTTTCTGGAAGAGTTGGAAGAATGTCTAAGCAAGAACCTTCGTGTATTTTAGGCTCTAAATTCTTAACAAGACTGGATTTTTGATCGGTTAACTGCAATTTTAGTTGCTCACCAAATAAATCTAGTTGAATAGGGCTGATATTGAAATCTGATGTAATCTGTTTTAGCTTGCGGTAAATTGCATCTTCAAAAGATAAAACTTCTCCCTTATTAAATTCATTTTTCCCTTTTGAACGACCAGAACGAACATCCCAGCGTAGATATTGTCCATCTTTTCTGGTATAACTAATATCTTCAAGAATACAAAACACACTGTATATGAGTAGGGTTCGTATGTCTTGATTAGCAACAAAATTATGGCAATAAGATATGTAACCAACTAGTTGTTCTTCATTTATTGAAGAAAATGCTCCACGGGTTATTGCTAAATGACTAAATGCGAAACTTTTGTCATAATAGTTTTGGAAGTTTATTTTTTTTAATTCAGAAATGACAATATTTAATGATTCAATATTTATTTTCTGAGCTATTATTCGAGCTTGTGTTGCAAAAATGCCGACAGGTAAAAGTTCAATTCCAGTAGTTTGCCACCCCAATGTACTTGCAGTAAATAAAGATGAACCAACTCCTGAAAATGGATCTAGTAGGATACCTGGCTGTGGTTTTAATGTTTGAAGAAGATAGGTAACTAGACGTTCTGAAAATCCTTCTCTATACTTAAACCAGAAAAAGGGAACTTGTTTATTACCCTGAAAGCTCACCAAAGTTCTATCCAAATAAGGGTTATGAACAATCCTTGATTTAAATTTTTGGTAAAGATTAGTTCTTTGGTTTAAAGACAAAATGACTGATACAGGTTGGTTTAATGTTAAATCCGAACATTCTTGATTATTTTTCATCAAATCAATTTAAAGTTTATTAAAAATATAGTTGTCTTTCGTTAAACTACAAATATCGGAAAGCTGGATCAAATAAACATCGTACACACAAAATATATACTCTAATAAACTATCGGCTAAAAGTTAGCTGATTTTTGAATGCTGAAAAATAACTGATATTCACAAACTTCTAATGCCAATTTCTAACCCCTCGCATACACCAGTGAGAAAATCTAAATTCAAGGTGGCAATGGTGTCGCTAGGTTTGTGATAATGTGGATTTCGCAGGAAAGCTGTATCTGTCACCATAATTGCTGGATAACCCGCATCCCAAAAAGGTGCATGATCACTGAGCCTGGTGTGGGGAACTATTAAACCTTTATTGGGTGCTGGTAGCCACTGACTAGGTACACCAGCTTTGCGAATATTCCGACTTAGGCCAATTAAGTCACCCAATGTCCGCCAATTCCCAATTAAAGCAATAAAATCGCCACGATTTGGATAAAAGCGTTCTAAAAAAGGTGGGTAACTTTGAGAGCCAGGAGTAGTATCGCAATAGCCCAACATTTCTAAAGACATCATTAAGCGTAGGGGTTGCTGTTGTTGACGCAAGAGGTTTACATAATCAGCGCTACCCAGTAAGCCGTATTCTTCCATGTCAAAGGCAACTAGTCGCAGGGGATATCTGGCTGGAACGGCTGCAAATTTTTTGGCAAACTCCAACAAAACTGCTACACCTGTGGCATTATCATCAGCTGCTGGGGTTCCGGGTACGCCATCATAGTGAGCACCAATTAAAATAGGTGGTAAATCCCGCTTTTGTCCTCTAGCTTGGGAAGGTAAATTTAAAATGAGATTTTTGCAGGTTTTGCCCCTAACTTGAAAGGTGTGGATTTCCACACTTCCCCATTGGACAAGTTGTTGGCGAATGTATTCTTGGACAAAAAAGTGTCCGGCTGTCGCCATGTAAGGATCGCGTTCTCGCGCGATCGCACTCAGATGAGTTTGTAATCGCTCTTTTAAATTCAAATGTTTAAACTATTGGCAATATCATATTTTTCAGGACGGGGGAAAGGGCAAAGCAGCTGTTATAAATCTGAATTTTTCATTGATCATATCTTGTGAATCAAGCTCCTGGACTACAAGATTTGCGGCTACTTCGGCACACTCAACCATTGTCAATGTTATCCTAGACTTGCAAGTAGCTCCTCAAGCTTCTATTCCCACCCTTCTGGCCTTGATGATGAGTATTATACCATTGAGGGGGTTTAATCATTTAGCACAAAGCTAGAGGTAGTTTCGCCCAATGTTCATAAATATATAAGACACGCTAGGAGAAGAGTAACGCATGGGCAAGGTAGTCGGCATCGACTTGGGTACAACCAACTCAGTAGTCGCCGTGATGGAGGGTGGCAAGCCGGTGGTGATCGCCAATGCAGAAGGAATGCGAACAACCCCCTCCGTCGTTGGCTTCAGCAAAGAAGGTGAAAGGGTGGTTGGGCAAATGGCACGACGGCAAACCGTCCTCAATCCCCAAAATACTTTTTTTTCAGTCAAACGCTTTATTGGGCGGAAGTATGGCGAACTTAGTCCAGATTCTAAGCGTGTACCCTACACTATCCGCAAAGATGAAGTGGGGAATATTAGAGTTGCCTGTCCCCGTCTCAATAAGGAATTCGCCCCTGAAGAAATTTCGGCTATGGTTCTCAAGAAATTGGCTGACGATGCCAGTCGCTACTTGGGTGTACCAGTGACGGGGGCAGTGATTACTGTTCCTGCTTATTTTAATGATTCCCAGCGGCAAGCAACGCGGGATGCAGGAAGAATTGCTGGGTTGGAGGTGTTGCGGATTCTCAATGAACCCACTGCGGCATCTTTGGCTTATGGTTTGGATCGGGGTGATACGGAAACAATTTTAGTCTTTGATTTGGGCGGTGGCACTTTTGATGTGTCGATTCTAGAGGTTGGTGATGGGGTGTTTGAAGTCAAAGCCACTAGTGGAGATACGCAACTTGGTGGTAATGATTTTGATAAAAAAATAGTAGATTGGTTGGCAGAGCAATTTTTAGAGGCGGAAGCTGTAGACTTAAGACGCGATCGCCAAGCTTTGCAACGTCTCATGGAAGCAGCAGAAAAAGCCAAAATAGAACTTTCTGCTGTCAGCGTCACTGATATTAACTTACCTTTCATCACCGCCACAGAAGATGGCCCCAAGCATTTAGAAACTCGCCTGACGCGATCGCAGTTTGAGGGCTTGTGCGGTGACTTGGTAGGGCGTTTACGGACTCCAGTCAAAAGGGCACTGAAAGATGCCGGTCTTTCACCTGTAGATATTGAAGAAGTTGTCCTAGTTGGTGGTTCCACCCGCATGCCAATGGTGAAGCAACTAGTGCGCGACTTGATTGGCACCGAACCCAACGAAAACGTCAACCCCGATGAAGTGGTAGCCGTGGGTGCAGCCATTCAGGCAGGCATTCTCGCCGGTGAACTCAAGGATGTGCTGCTTTTGGATGTCACTCCCCTATCTTTGGGATTGGAAACCATCGGCGGCGTGATGAAAAAACTCATTCCCCGTAACACAACCATACCAGTACGCCGCTCTGATATCTTTTCCACATCAGAAAATAACCAAAATACAGTGGAAATCCACGTAGTCCAAGGCGAACGGGAAATGGCGGCAAATAACAAGTCATTGGGACGTTTCAAGCTGTATGGCATTCCCCCAGCACCACGGGGCATCCCCCAAGTCCAAGTATCTTATGATATCGATGCCAATGGAATTTTACAGGTTACAGCCCTAGACCGCACCACAGGACGAGAGCAGACGATCACCATTCAAGGGGCTTCTACCTTGAGTGAGTCGGAAGTAAATCGGATGATTCAAGACGCCCAGAAATATGCCGACGTTGACCGGGAACGGAAAGAACGAGTAGAAAAGCGCACTCGTGCTGAGGCGATGATTTTACAAGCAGAACGACAACTCAGAGAAGTGGCGCTGGAAATGGGGATGCAGTTTGCCCGTAGCCGCCGCCAACGAATTGACAATATTTGTCGGGAACTGCGTGAAAGTTTACAGCAAAATGACGATCGCGGCATTGACCAAGCTTATGCTGACCTGCAAGATGCTCTGTATGAGCTAAACCGGGAAGTCCGCGAGTATTATGCTGAGGATGAAGAAGAAGATTTGTTTGGAACTATCCGGGAAATCTTTACTGGTGACAAAGAACGGGAGCGGGATCTATCAAGAGATACATATCGGGAACGGGATTCCTACAGCAAGGATTATGGTAATAAGGACTATGGCCGGGACAGTCGTTCCTCCTCCTATGACAGCCGTCCGGCACGCAAACCCCGTCCCAGCTACCAAGATAACTGGGATGATGACGACGATTGGTTGTAGTAGTCGCCAATTCAATGCCAGGATTTTAGATTTTGGATTGAATATCTTGAATCTAAAATCCCAAAGCCAAAAATGACAGTACCCATTACCAAAATCTAACATCTAAAATCTAAATTTAAATAACTAACTATGCAAAATTTGCAGAATTTTCGCGATTACTATGAGATTTTGGGAATTTCTAAAGATGCCTCTAGTGAGGAAATTAAAAAGGTTTATCGGCGGTTAGCAAGGCAATATCACCCCGATCTCAATCCAGGAAATAAAGAAGCAGAGGAAAAATTTAAGGTGATCGGCGAGGCTTACGAAATCCTCTCTGACCCAGCCAAACGGGCCCATTATGACCAATTTAGCCGCTACTGGAAACAAAAAGGCTTTGCGGGTAACAAAACACCAAAGTCTAAAGATTGGGAAAATCGCCCTAACGGTCGTAATGGTAATGACGTAGATCCTAGCCAGTTTTCCGATTTTGAGAGCTTTATTAATCAAGTAATTGGTGTTAGCAGTCGCAAAGATACTAGAAATACAGGAAGTACCACTACTACCGATCCATTTCGCGCCCCCAGAACTTCAAAAGTTGAATACACAGTTAATACCCCACCCCGCGCTACCCGTCGAGATATCGAAGCCAGATTGACTTTACCACTAGAAAAAGCTTATCAAGGTGGTAATGAGCGCATTCGTTTGGAAGATGGGCGATCGCTAGAAGTGACTATGCCCCCAGCTATGGTAACAGGTCAAACTATCCGGCTGCGAAATCAAGGCATTGGTGGCGGCGATTTGTACTTAAAAATTACAGTCGAGCCTCATTCTTTGTTTAAGCTAGAAGGGGCAAATATCTTTTGTCAGGTGCCTGTAACTCCCAGTGAAGCAACTTTAGGGGGACAGGTAGAAGCACCAACTCTCGATGGCCCAGTGAAAATGACAATTCCCCCAGGTGTCAGGTCTGGTCAAAGATTCCGTCTTTCCAATAAAGGCTACCCCAGCGAAAACGGTAAACGTGGCGACCAATTGGTGGAAGTTCAGATAGTTACACCTAAAAATATTAGTCCTGAAGAACGGGAACTTTACGAAAAAATTCGGGAAATTGAAACCTTTAAACCCCGCGCTGATTTACTTTAATTACCCGTTCACGGAATCAAACAATATTATAGTGAAGGTAACTATAGTTACTACTTAGGCACTTGTGTACTCTTGCCATGCCTTTTACCTTCACCTTTTCCCCCAGCCAAAACCAAACCTTTGAACTGCGTTGCGATTATGGTACACGCCGTTTAGATATTCATGAATTAGCTAATCTCATTAATCAGTGTGAAGAAAATTACTATTCCCAAGAAGACGATGATATAGGACTATTGCGAGAAATTGGATGCAAACTATATTCCTGGTTAGATGGGAAAGAAGGATGGTTACGTCGGGCATTAAGTGAAAGCACAGATAGAAGAATATATTTAGATTTAATTAAAACCAGTGAAGCACAGGGTTTAAACCCAGAAACAAAGCCTGTAGCCTTGGGTTTAGCGCATTTACCTTGGGAATTATTACATAATGACACAGAATTTTTACTGTATATTTTACCAGTAAGGAAAGTCAAACAAGAGAATAGCAGTATTTTGGGTGAGCAAAATCGCCCACTGCGGCTGTTATTTATGGCAACTTCCCCAGAACATCCAGGTATTGCCTTATTACAATTTGAAAAAGAAGAAACAAATATTCTCCAAGCGACAAAAGACCGGCGTAATGACTTAAACTTAGTTGTGGAAGAAAGCGGTTCAGTTGCAGAATTAGGTAATTTAGTCAACTCCTACGCTGAAAATTATTTTGACGTATTCCATTTAATGGGGCATGGCGTAATTTATACAAAAGCAGCCTATAGCGGTTATTTGCCCCCAGGTAAGCAAATTGCAGACTATACCCCCTGTTTCATCACAGAAGATGAACTGGGAGATATGGTATTTACAACCGTTGATGATTTAGCAAAAGCCTTTAAAAACAGATTCCCCAGAGTAGTATTTCTTTCTGGCTGTCACACCGGACAAATTGCCAATCAAGGTACAGTTCCCTCAATGGCTGAGGCATTGGTAAAAGCCGGGGCGGCTGTGGTTTTGGGCTGGGCGCGTCCCGTTTTTGATAGCACGGGTATTATTGCCGCACAGACACTTTATCAAGCTTTAGCGACCGGGGAAACCGTAGAGGCAGCAGTCAAAGCCGCACAAATGGAGATGATTGCCCAAAAATGCAGCGACTGGCATTTATTACGGATTTATCGGGATACACGCTTAATTGAAAAATTGGTAACTCCACTGAACACCAAAAAGCGGGAGAAACTGAAATTTAACCCACCTGAAAACGAATTTTTAGATGAAAATAACATCATCAAAGTTGCCAGTCGGGTGGAATTTGTCGGGCGCAGACGTGCCTTGCAGCGCGGGTTAAAGGCTTTACGGCAAACTAGCGACGAAATTGGGGTATTTATTGCGGGAATGGGCGGTTTAGGTAAAAGTTCCTTAGCAGCGCGGTTGTGTACGCGGGTACAGTCCCAACGGGATAATTTTCAGCGGGTGGTATTAATTGGACCAGTGGATGAAATCAAGTTAATTGGTAAACTGGCGAGTAAGTATGAAAGATTTGCTGGTGTACCCGCGTTGTTAAATGATCCAAATGTTCCTTCTTTGAAAGGGCGGTTACAAAACTTTTTTGAACACATTGAAGACGAATTAGATCAGCCTTTATTGTTGGTTTTGGATGACTTTGAGCAGAATATTCCCGAATCCAACATTGCAGATGGTAGCTTGCGGATGACGACAGATGCTTACCGAGTTTTAGAGGCTGTGTGTGCAGCTTTGGCAGAAAATCAAGCCGAAAGTCGGTTAATTGTCACCTGTCGCTATCTCCAACCAGAGACATTACCACCCCATAGATTACATTTGGAAACTTTAGCGGGGATGGGTGAAACCGATATTGAGAAAATTTATCGCGGCTGGGATAGACAAATTCAGCTACAAGCCAGAACACAGAGAATTTCCAAGATTGCATCTGGGAACCCCCGCTTATTAAAGTGGTTGGTAGAGGTATTGCAACAACCAGGTTTAGCAGCAGATGAGTTGTTGACTAAGTTGGAGAATACAGAGTTAAAGTTTCGAGAAAATATTCTGGCAGAAACTTTGTTGAGTGGGTTGAAAGAAGAGGAAAAAAAGTTTCTGGCTAGGTTGAGTGTGTTTCACTTGCCGGTGCAGGGAAAAATTATTGAAAACCTCTCTCCAAACCTCTCTCCTGCGAGGAGAGAGGCTTTGAATTCTCCCCCTTCCCTCGATGTGGGGAACTTCTCTCCAAACCTCTCTCCTACAAGGAGAGAGGCTTTGAATTCTCCCCCTTCCCTCGTAGGGAAGGGGGTTGGGGGGTTAGGTCTCCTCCCTAAACTCATAAGTCTGAGTTTGGTGGAATCAGCGACGGTATATGCCGGGCAAAATGTTGAGTATCGGGTGACGACAATTTTAGCACCCCTACTGCAACCCCTATTAACTGAAGCCGAATGGCAAACAACACACCAAGCAGCAACTAGAACGATTTATCAAACTTGGTGGGAAGAATCAGATAATTGTAATTTAAGACAAGGGCTGGAAATTGTCAGGTTAGCAGTGCGGGCACAAGAACAAGAAATTGCGGTTACGGTGGGAAATGCGATCGCAACTCGTTGGGTGAATCGTAGCCGAGTTCGGGAAGCGTGGGAACTATGCCAAGAAATTCTCCAGCTAGGGGAAGATTACCGGATATTGGAAACCATTGCCAGGGCGGAAGTAATTTTAGCTTTGCTTGAGTTAGCCTTGAGTCATTTTCAACAAGCTTTAAAACTTTGCCCAGAGGATGATTTAAAAGTTAAAGCCTCCATCCTCCACAACGTGGCAATTTTAAAAGCCACACAGGGAGACATCGTTGGGGCTTGGGCTCTTTTCCAGCAATCTCGGGATATTAAGGAAAGCATCAATGATGTCCAAGGAGAAGCCGCTACACTGCACGAAATGGCAAATTTAAAAGCCACACAGGGAGACATAGCCGGGGCATTCCCTCTTTTCCAGCAATCTTTGGAGATTACCGACAGTATCAACGATGTCAAAACCAAAGCCGCTACACTGCGCCAAATGGCAAATTTACAAGCCAGACAGAGAGATATAGCCGGGGCATTCCCTCTTTTCCAGCAATGTTTGAAGATTCACGAAAGTATCAACGATGTCCAAGGGAAAGCCGCTACATTGGCAAGTATGGCTTATTGGGAAGGGCAAAGGGGAAATAAAACCGAACAGTTAGAACTCAACCTACAAGCCGCCCAATTATTCGCACAAGTCCGCGCTTACTTGGATTTGCGGCGGGTTTTGACAAACTTAGGTTTAAGTGCGGAAACCAACGGTATCATCTACCTTGCCCAAGCTGTGTGGTTGTGTCTGCGGATTGAAGTACCTTTGCATGATACTGTCAATACCCTGGTAGCCATGTACTATAAACTACCCCAAGGTGATGAAATGCAAGGTTTGCTGGGTGAAACGGCGGTGTTTTTCTGTCGGCTGCGAGGGGATGGACATCCGCAGTTAGAGGAATTGAAAGATCGGAGTTTGAAACTTTTGAAGCTTTTATCAGGTGCTGCTGCGGCTCAAGGGATTGAAAACCCGGAAGCCATTGATGTTTGGTTTGCGGAGAAACAGTTGAGTGATCCTCAAGACTTTCGCCCGCGTCTCAATCAGCAGCTAGAGGCAATTATTGGGGATGGGTGGCTGTTTAATCCTGGGGTTAATTAACAGTTAGCGAAAAGCTAACAATTACTACCAATTGCTCACATTTAATTTGCCACCAAATTCATCAAATTAAGATCAAGTTAGCATTTTTATGTAAAATACAATCATGCTACTAGGATTCAAGACAGAACTGAAGGTAAGCAAACAGCAGCGTCTACTACTGGCACAACACGCAGGAGTAGCAAGACACGCTTGGAATCAAGGGTTAGCATTATGTCAACAGTTACTAATACATAATCGTACCAACCCAGACGAGAAAATCAAATTTCCCACAGCCATAGACTTACATAAATGGTTAGTAGCATCAGTCAAATCTACCCATTCATGGTATTACGAAGTATCTAAATGCGCTCCTCAGTACGCATTGAAACATCTAGCAGATGCCTTTAAATCTTTTTTTAAGAAAAGCAAAGGGTTTCCTAATTTTAAGAAAAAGGGTAAACATGATTCTTTTACTCTGGATGGTGCGATTCACATTGACGAGAGAAAAGTAAAAGTTCCTGTGATTGGATGGGTAAAAACCTATGAACTTTTACCAAAAGGATATCAACCTAAATCAGTGACAATTAGTAAACAAGCTGATAGCTGGTTCATTTCTTGGAAACTAGAGGTAGAGACTAGTCAAACGCCTAAACAACAAGAGTTTGTCGGCATTGACTTAGGAATAAATCATTTAGCCACATTATCAACAGGAGAAGTATTTGATGGAGCCAAGAGTTATAAAAAGTCTGAAAATAAACTAGCAAGAATGCAGTACTTGAATCGCCATAAAAAAATCGGTTCAAGTAATTATAGAAAAGCGCAGATAAAAATAGCGAGACTACACCAAAAAATAACTAACGTCCGTAAAGATACATTACACAAAGTTACTACCTATATTAGCAAAAACCACGCTTTTATTGGGATCGAAGATTTGAATGTATCAGGAATGTTAGCCAACGGTAAATTAGCTAAAGCTATCGCTGATATGGGTTTTTATGAGTTTCGTAGACAGCTAGAATACAAGACTCAACTATATGGCAGTAAGTTAGTAGTTGTAGATAGATTCTATCCCAGTAGCAAAACTTGCTCTAGTTGTGGTGAGAAAAAAATATCTCTGTCACTGTCTCAAAGAGTATTCCAATGTGAACACTGCGGTTTTGAGTGCGATAGAGATTTAAACGCTGCTATTAATTTAAGTTCCTATGCGGCTAGATTAGTCGTGTTAGCCTGTGGATTGGATAGTGCCGACACTTCCAGGTGCAAACAGGAAGAAAAAGCCGACAATTGTTAGCAATTGTTAGCATTTTTGGATCGGAAATTGTCTGAATCAGGATTTTCTGGATTTGAGGATGAACAGGATGATGATGAGGATTTGATTATCGAAAAGATTATCAGCAGCTTTTAAGTTATTTTGCGCGATATAGTTCCAGATATTCTCAATATCTTGTGCTGCTTGAGTAGAAATCCGAAATTGGCTCATACAACATCATTCTAAGTCAATTTTTGCAGTCCCCGTGTTTTAATATCTGCAAAAAAAGCCGAAAGTGACTCTTCATTGTATTCAGTATATTGACCGCTTTCAAGTTGCTGAATACCAAGGTTGATTTCATTGCGTAAGGCTTCTAGCTTGAGTTTTTGCAGTTCTTCCTCAAGGTGCTGGAGTTGATCTATCATCTGTTGGAATGCTTGGGCATCTTGCACTACAACCTCAGCTTTGCCGTTAACAGTTAGTACAAGGGGAGACTTTGTTGACTTGATGCGATCTACGTATTCCTTGGCGTTGCGCTTGAAGTCGGTGAGAGTTTGAATATTTTCCAGGTTAATTTTAATGTGCATCGCATCTAATCTAATGCTTTATAAAATATTTTATCAGATACTTGAACTTCTATGGCTTCCCCGATTCACAAAAGATTTAAAATAAAAAAGATATCTTTAAGCAAGGTGACTCAAACAGCCGTGAATCAGAACGGGGTAAGGGGACAAGGTAGCGAACCAACTTATTACTCCTTGCTAGGACTGCATCCCTCGGCATCGGTAATCGATATTCGCCGTGCTTATCGGGAACTGAGTAAACGCTATCACCCTGATACTACAGAATTACCTGCTACTGTTGCTACCGCTAAATTTCAGCAAATCAACGAGGCTTACGCTACTTTGAGTAACCCAGAACGGCGGTTAAGCTATGATTTAAAAATTGGCTATTCGCGTTTTGGGGTGATTCAAGCACCCTCGGATTTGAACCATCCTGTTTCCCATCCTTATAACTGGTCGAAGTCAGCTTACCTCGACCCTAGCGATCGCCCTTTGTCCGCGGGTGAGATTTTTGCTCTGTTTATGCTATTGTTGACCTTTTTGGGTTGTGTGCTTTTAGCGATCGCCATCGGCTTAACTCGTGGTGAATCCGCTTTTCAAGGGCAACTGCTACCAACAATCACCACCGCACCACAACAAATTTCCCATTTATTAACTCTAAGTGTCCCTCTGTAAACTAAAATTTTTAAATTAAAAATTACCCAATCCCCAATCCCTAATCCCCAATCCCCAATGCCCCTACTACCCTCAGAAACCCCCCTATATAGCCATCCCTTACCACAAATTGAACAGTGGCTTAAAAACCAAGGCTGTCAACAAGATGAGTCCGAACTGCATTGCTGGCATCTGCTGCGACCCAATTGGAAAGCCGAACTCTGGCTTGATACTGAGCAAGTCACAGTGCGATATATCCAAGCTGGAGACAATGGGCAAGATATTCAGCGATCGTTTAAATATTCTCTCAGTCGAGATGATATAGAACAAGCAGTCTTTTCTGGTCCATAAATGGGGTAATAGAAGTTAATCACCCTTCCCGAATCCCTAATTACCAATTACCAATTACCAATTACCAACTACCAATTACCAATTACCAATTACCAACTACCAATTACCAATTACCAACTACCAATTACCAATTACCAATTACCAATTACCAATTACCAATCCCTTAAATTTTCCCAAACCGCCGTTCCCGTTGCTGGTAAGCACATAAAGCACGATGGAATTCAGCGCGGTCAAAATCTGGCCAGAGCGTATCGGTAATATAAATTTCCCCATAAGCCATTTGCCAGAGGAGAAAATTCGAGAGGCGCATTTCCCCACTGGTACGAATTAACAAATCTGGGTCAGTAATTCCCGCTGTGTAGAGGTGGCGTTCAAACACTTCTTCGGAAATTTCATCAGGTTTTAGTAGACCTTGCTGGACTTTTTCAGCGATCGCCCGACAAGCTTGTAAAATCTCCTGCCGTCCACCATAATTTGTGGCTACTGTAAACCGGATAGCACGATTATTTCTAGTTTCTGCCATGGAACGGGAAATTTCTTCTTGAAGCGATCGCGGCAGCGCCTGCAAATTTCCCACAAACTGAATTTGAACATTCTCCTCGACCATTTCCCGGAGTTCTTGGCGTAAAACTCTCTGGAACAAACTCATCAAAAAATCCACTTCTTCCTGGGGTCTTTTCCAGTTTTCCGTAGAAAAAGCATAGGCAGTCAGTGCCTGAACTCCCCAATCCTTACAACAACGGAGCAGATCCTTCAGGGCATCTACTCCCCGTTTATGACCCATAATCCGCGGTAAACCTTGACGTTTAGCCCACCGACCATTGCCATCCATAATCACTGCAACATGCTTAGGCAGTAGTTCTGGTTTCAAGTCAGAGGGCAAATCTTGCAGTTCAGTTTGTTGAGTTGTCATTTTTTATTTCGAGAAGCGGTCGATGGGAATCTGAGTAAACGTGAAACTAGTGTTCGTGCCTTACCACCAATCTGACGAAACAAACTTAACAGACCAGGTGCTACAGCTTCCCGATCTACAGTTGGCGACAATCGAGTTTCTAAAGACTCTTTCAGCTTCCTAATCGTCAGTGGTCTGTATAGGGTTCCCCGTTCCGCCAAGGAAATAGAACCCGTTTCTTCTGATACAACGACACAAATGCAATTTTCGACCCGCTCAGTAATTCCCATCGCCGCCCGGTGGCGTGTTCCCAACTGGCGCGAGGCTGTGCGTCCCGAAAGTGGTAAAATTATACCCGATGCCACGATCCGCGAGCCACGAATCAACGTCGCCCCATCATGTAACAAAGTTTTCGGCTGAAAAATTGTCTGTATCAGTTCCTTTGAAACCTCCGCATTCAGCTTGACCCCTGGCACAGAAAAATCTCGCTCATCAATTGGGCCTGTCGTTTCCAAAATTAGCAAAGCGCCAATCCGATTTTTCGACAGTTCTTTAACTGCATCAATAATTTCATCAATCACACTATCAGACTTAGGGACTGCCAGACTGGATGATTGAAACAAGTGCCGAAATTCACCACGTCCCAATTGTTCCAAAAACCGACGAAACTCTGACTGAAGTGCCACCGCCATTGCTACAGCGCAGCCAATCACTAACTTTTCCAAGACAAAATTTAGTAGGGGTAGCCCCAATCTGCCACTTAGCGCTGAAGCAAGCATCAAGACTATAAATCCCCGCACCATCCACAGTGTTCGTCGCTCACTAATGATCACTAGGATCATGTACGTTAGCGCCAGCACTAACACAATATCCAGAGTCCCAAGCAGCAAGGACTGTGACCATCCCAGGTTTATCAGCCATTGCTTCCACCAATCTCTCATGACATCTGGATTCTAATAGTCATTAGTCATTAGTCATTGGTCATTAGTTATTAGTCCTTGGTTCTTAGCTAATGACCCTCTGGGTGGTGCCGACCGCAGGCCTGACGGCGTTAGCGTAGCTCTCGCGCTGTGGCACGCCAGTTGCTCATAGAGGAAACAAGACGGTTCTGCACACAGGCTCGCTAATGACCAGGGACTAATGACTATTTTTTAAGTCTTTCTGGTAGGCAATCTTGTCGAATCAGGTCTTGATAAGTTTCACGTTGCAAAATTAAATTTGCTTCGCCGTTCGCCACTAAAACAGCTGCAGGTCGGGGCAGGCGGTTATAGTTAGATGCCATACTGTAATTGTACGCACCAGTTCCCATAACGACGAGAATATCTCCTGGTTGGGTTTTTGGCAGTTGGGCATTTTTAATTAAAATATCCCCTGATTCACAATGTTTACCAGCTAGTGTGACTGTTTCCGTTAGGGGTTCAGACATTTTATTGGCAACTACTGCTCGATAAACTGATTGGTAGGTAATTGGGCGCGGGTTATCTGACATTCCCCCATCAATGGCTAGGTAGGTACGAATTTCGGGAATAGTTTTGGCAGAACCGATAGTGTAGGCAGTAACGCAGGCTGTGGCAATTAGCGATCGCCCTGGTTCACATAGTAACTTTGGTAAAGGCAGATTTTCAGCTGCACAAGCTTCTTGAACTATTTCACAAATCGCCTTTGACCACTCTTCTATGCTGGGGGGATCATCTGATTCTGTATACTTAATCCCTAAACCACCCCCAACGTTTAATTCTGTCACTGTTAAATCATACTTTGCCGCATCCCGCAACCACTGCACCATCACAGCGGCTAAATCTCTATGGGGTTGACGTTCAAAAATTTGGGAACCAATGTGAGCGTGTAACCCTACACAGTTTAAGCTTGGTTGTTTGCTAACAAAGGCAAACACCTCATCCAAATTGTTGGGATCAAAGCCAAATTTACTATCTAGATGTCCTGTACGAATATATTCGTGGGTATGACACTCAATACCAGGAGTCAGCCGCAACATGATGCGAATTCCTGGAGAGTTATCCGCCAAGCCTACCAAGGTACGTAATTCATGCCAGTTATCAACGACAATGGTACAACCAGAGTCAATGGCTAAAACTAGCTCTTCAATCGATTTATTATTCCCGTGCAGGTAAAGTTTTTTCGGACTAACACCCGCATTCAGGGCGGTGTAAAGTTCACCCCCAGAAACTACATCTACTCCTAAACCTTCTGAGGCGACGATCGCACAAACTGCTAAACAATTCCATGCTTTTGAAGCATACAATACTTGAGATTCACCTTGATAGTATTTCTGGAAAGTATCCCGGTATTGCTGGCAAGCAGAACGTAGGGTCTCTTCGTCTAAAATATACAAAGGTGTACCAAATTGCTGAACTAGGGTTGTGACATCACACCCACCAATTTCTAACAAGCCATGATTAACCCTGGCTGTTAAGGGTAGAAGTTCTTGATTAGGCGAAACAGCTGCCTTGGTGTCGCGCCTTTGGGGTAGATACTGACTACCAGAATTTTGAACCCCAGTGGGGTAAGTCGATACCATAACTAAATAAAATTTGTCCTTGTTAAAATTACAGTCGTGATAAACTTTTCCCCGGAAGATAATTCCGGGGACTCATCCGTGAATGTGGTATTTTTCCGAGTCCGTGTCATGCCAAACTGGAAATTGCTATTCGTGACGGCTATTACTTACCAGTCGTTGGGTCTTAGCAGTTTTACTGCTAATTTCCCCCGGCGCCGGAGTTTTACCGGACTCACCACCCATTAAGGCAACCACGGTTGTTTTTACTCGATTTGCTCTTTTTATTGTACAAGATATACGCCAGCTTCCTTCAAGGGGAGCAACTGCCTTTCATTTCCTGCTTGAAACGCTTGTTAACCAGCCTCAGTGCCGGCTAATTTTCTAGAAGTTGAAAGTAACACCAATTAAAAAAAAGAATGCGACAGATACAAGCCCGGAAACCCTATCAAATCAAGCTTTCTTAATTTTGAATTTTGAATTTTGAATTGGTATAACTGTGATTTTATTAGATTTAACAATTCAATCTTTGACAATAGAGCATTTGAGTGCATTGCTAGAACTGGATCTAGCCTGTTTTGGCGGTTTGTGGTCTCTGTCCGGCTACCAAAGGGAGTTGGAGAGTCCTAACAGTCATTTTCTTGGTTTATTTTCTCCTCTTACTGGCTCCAGGCTGTTGGGAATGGGTTGCTTTTGGTCAATTTTAGAAGAGGCGCACATTACAATTTTGGCGGTTCATCCCCAATATCACCGTCAAGGTTTGGGACAAGTTTTACTATATTCTCTTCTGAAAACAGCTAGCGATCGCGGTTTGGAACGAGCTACCCTCGAAGTCAGAGCCACCAACGAGGGGGCAATCTCTTTGTATGAAAAATTTGGCTTGAAAATAGCTGGGCGACGACGACGTTACTACCAAGATAACGATGAAGATGCCCTGATTTTTTGGCGTTCAGATTTACAACAGCCAGAATTTTCAGCAACTTTGGCAACCTGGCATACCATAGTTAGCGATCGCCTCAGCCCATCCTCTTGGCAGTTGCTTAATTAATCCCTGGTAAAAAACAACTGACAATTAATCTCCTTAATCCCAAAAAAAGGCAATTTTTCTGCGCCTTTTTACATCAGAATATTTTAATTATATTTAACTTTTTATAAACAAATACTATATGTTATAGTAATTTCTTGACAATGACGGGCTATATATGATATCTATCGTTGTTTGGAATTGAATAAACAAATTCTTAACCCTGGCGGTCTATTATTTGTCATCAATGCCAAAAAGGCTGGAAAAATCAAGCTCCTCAGTACACTAGCCAGAAAAAAAGTAATAAATAGTTAGCAATTAACCCATCAACCTGAGTGATAGGTTTTGGATGTCTATAATCTTTATACAGGCATCCAAACTCTTTGCCTGTGCTAAAATCAGCATACCGGCACGACGCAGGTGATGGGAAAAATGCCATGTTTGAACGCTTCACAGAAAAAGCCATTAAGGTAATCATGCTGGCCCAAGAAGAGGCCCGCCGTTTAGGTCACAACTTTGTCGGAACTGAACAGATCCTCTTGGGTCTGATTGGTGAAGGCACTGGAGTAGCCGCCAAGGTGCTGAAATCGATGGGCGTCAATCTCAAAGATGCCCGAATTGAAGTTGAAAAAATTATAGGTCGAGGTTCTGGCTTTGTGGCCGTGGAAATTCCGTTTACGCCACGGGCAAAGCGAGTTCTAGAACTATCCTTGGAAGAAGCACGCCAACTGGGGCATAACTACATTGGCACCGAGCATCTGCTGTTGGGCCTAATCCGCGAAGGTGAAGGTGTAGCAGCCAGGGTGCTAGAAAACCTCGGTGTGGATCTATCCAAGGTCAGAACCCAAGTAATTCGTATGTTGGGAGAAACTGCTGAAGTTTCACCAGGGGGCCCATCCGGTCGCACAAAAACCCCGACTTTGGATGAATTTGGCTCTAACCTGACCCAAATGGCGGTGGATAACAAACTCGATCCTGTGGTGGGACGCGCCAAGGAAATTGAGCGAGTGATTCAGATTTTGGGCCGCCGGACTAAAAATAATCCAGTGCTGATTGGTGAACCAGGGGTTGGTAAAACGGCGATCGCTGAAGGTTTAGCGTCACGTATTGCCAATAAAGATGTCCCCGACATCCTGGAAGATAAGCGCGTGGTGACACTAGATATCGGCTTGCTGGTAGCTGGAACCAAGTACCGGGGTGAATTTGAAGAACGTCTGAAAAAAATCATGGATGAAATCCGCTCTGCGGGTAATGTCATTCTGGTGATTGACGAAGTACACACCCTAATTGGTGCAGGTGCAGCTGAAGGGGCCATTGATGCGGCAAATATCCTCAAGCCAGCTTTGGCAAGGGGTGAGTTGCAGTGCATCGGCGCGACAACCCTAGATGAATACCGCAAGCACATTGAGCGGGATGCAGCTTTGGAACGTCGTTTCCAACCAGTCATGGTGGGTGAGCCGTCAGTGGCTGAAACCATTGAAATCTTATTTGGACTGCGCGAACGCTACGAGCAACACCACAAGCTGAAAATCTCCGATGAAGCATTGGAGGCAGCGGCGAAGTTGTCTGACCGTTATATTAGCGATCGCTATCTCCCAGATAAAGCCATCGACTTAGTTGATGAAGCTGGTTCGCGGGTGCGCTTGATTAACTCCCAACTGCCACCAGCAGCCAAAGAGTTAGACAAAGAACTGCGGCAAATCTTAAAAGAAAAAGATGATGCAGTGCGCTCCCAAGACTTCGACCGAGCTGGGGAATTGCGCGATCGCGAAATGGAAATTAAAGCCGAGATTCGGGCGATCGCCCAAAGCAAGACCAATGCCACAGGTGGTGACGGTTTAGAACCAGTCGTCACCGAAGAAGACATTGCTCACATTGTTGCTTCCTGGACAGGCGTACCGGTCAACAAACTCACCGAATCCGAATCCGAAAAGCTGCTGCACATGGAAGACACCTTGCACCAGCGGCTCATCGGTCAAGACGATGCAGTGAAGGCAGTTTCACGGGCAATTCGTCGCGCGCGTGTCGGTTTGAAAAACCCCAATCGACCAATCGCCAGCTTTGTCTTCTCCGGGCCCACCGGCGTAGGTAAAACCGAATTGGCGAAATCCCTAGCCTCATACTTCTTCGGTTCTGAAGAAGCCATGATTCGCTTGGATATGTCGGAATATATGGAGCGTCACACCGTCAGCAAGCTGATTGGTTCACCTCCTGGCTATGTAGGTTACAACGAAGGTGGTCAGCTGACCGAAGCCGTGCGGCGGCGTCCTTACACCGTGGTGCTATTCGACGAAATCGAAAAAGCGCACCCCGATGTATTCAATATGCTGTTGCAAATCTTGGAAGATGGTCGGTTAACCGATGCTAAAGGACGCACGGTGGACTTTAAAAACACCTTGCTGATTTTAACTTCCAATATTGGTTCTAAAGTAATTGAAAAAGGCGGCAGCGGCATCGGTTTCGAGTTCGCTGACGATGTCACCGAATCAGCCTACAACCGCATTCGCTCTTTAGTCAACGAAGAACTCAAGCAATACTTCCGTCCTGAATTCCTCAACCGACTAGATGAAATTATCGTCTTCCGTCAGTTGAGCAAGCCTGAAGTTACACAAATTGCTGAAATCATGCTCAAAGAAGTGTTTGGTCGTCTCACTGAAAAGGGTATCACCTTAGAAGTCACCGACCGCTTCAAAGACCGCCTCATCGATGAAGGTTACAGCCCCAGTTATGGCGCCAGACCTTTACGGCGGGCAATTATGCGCTTGTTAGAAGATAGCTTGGCGGAAGAAATTCTGTCAGGACGCATCAAGGATGGCGATGTCGCTACTGTTGATGTCGATGAAACCGGCACTGTCCGCGTATCTTCTGAAAAGCGTCGTGAATTGTTGCCTCAAGGTGTTGAGTCGTAGTTAGGAATTTGGGATTAATCAAGTCTCAACTTTAAAAGTTTAAATAAACGGTAGAGTGTTAATTGCTCTACCGTTTTTTATTTTTTTAACCTTCAATCATGAGCGGAATTAATCGTCAAATCGCCCTTGACGTTAGACATATTGCCAAGCATTTACCAGAAACACCGCAAATGCAAAGGCTTCTTAAAAAAGGAATTGCGGCTCATGTATTTAATGACGAAAATACCATGAATCGAGTTGCCCAGTCCATAATAGAAGCAGGGGACTTTATCGGCATAATTCGAGAATATGAACGTTATGGAATGTTTTTTAACCAGCCAATAGGTTATAGAATTAGTCCAGATAGTAGCCGTATTCCACTTTATTATGGGGAGATAAAAATCAATGCAGATAACCAATACCACGTCGTCCCCCGCACCAGACCTAGTGAAGAATAACTGGGAATTTACAGAAGTATGGATAGATCCAATGTTATCTCCTCCATATATTCTTTTATTACTTTGTGACAGTGAAGGAAACTGTCAAATTTATGACCCAAAAGAGGGCGATAAAATTGTATTTTCTAGTAATAATTATGAAGAAGCTAAATTGTGGTTACTAGAAGATGAATATGAACCAGTTGAAGGTAGGCTTTTAGCTGCGGAATTGGTGTGAATTAGCTGTAGGTTGAGCTTACCGTGTGAGAAGTCAATAAACCCCTTGTTAGTTAGCGTTGGGTTTCGTTCCTCAACCCAACCTACACACTAAACTATATTTACCTATAAACCTGGTTCGAGTTGATAAACGCACAGGTAATGTGTTTATCCTCGCGAGTGAAGAGAATATGATAGAAATATATCCTAATGCTAAATGGAGGTATTTGGTATGAGCCAGCCTAACTTCCAAGGTATGAGTCCAAAAGAATTACGTGCTTATGTTTTATCTCATCGGGATGACCAAGAGGCATTCTACACTTATGTAGATAAATTGAATGCTGAGGCAAATTGGGTAGAAATGCCACCATCAGAATCTGTTGATGATCTGAGGAATTATCCTGAATTTTTGCAGCGTTTTAGTAATGGTAAAAAATTACTTGAAAGTGAAGAATAAGTGGGGTTAATTATGACTAATACAAAACCTGTGCGTGGTCGTCAACCAGGTAGAATCTTTCCAGAATTTACGATACCACCGGAAGAATTAGCTAAACGGGAAGCTGAAAAAAATGCTCGTGGACAAAAAGCGCGTGTTGTTTTTGATCAAGTTTGTCCGCAATTAATAGATGAACATTACAATTGGTTTATTGTGATTGAACCAAACAGTGGTGATTATTTTACTGATCCTGATGAAAATGTTGCTGACAAAAAAGCGCGTGAAAAATATCCTACTGGTTGGCTTGTTACACTCCGTCTCAATGAAACAGGTGCTTGTGGACGGATATGATTTTAGGTTTTTACTAATTAATACTTATGGATGTAGCAGACAAAATAATTGATTTGACTGGTTGTCAAATTTGGGATAGGCAAGAAGTAAAACGCATTCCAATTAATGGAAACTACACATTAGAAGAACTCACGGATTTACTAAAAAAACACTGGATACCTTTTTTTGAATGTCACCAATGTGGACGTTTTGACTATTGCAAATTTGTTGAAGTAACATCTTACACTGATAAGGCAAAAGATATACAATGTGGTGTTGCTGTTACTTCACTAAAAGCATTAATAACTAGATGTATATCAGTTTTACAAATATTAGATTCTCAAAAATTGCAATATTTCCTTGACGCTGCATATCATTTCACACAATTTATATATAAATCTGAATTAAGAACGGGAAATTTTATCAGTACAGACCATTTAGATTATTTCAACAATCTAGTTCCTATGGCTTTTAGCCAGATTATTGATCTTAGGAACCACCTGACAAAGTTTTCATATGAAATGAGCCGCTTTCCTGAGTTTAGGAGTAGGCAGTCTATTTTACTTGTAGAGGGGTACTCAGAAAAAGTATTTATTGAGCGACTAAAGCATTCTGGACTTGCTTGTTTTCTATATATTACTGTTAAAAGCGATTAGAAATCGCGGCTACACAGACAAAACCCACCTTTCCTGCGGAACGCTACGCGAACGTGGGTTAAAAACCCTTAATTTTTCATTAGTACACGGAGGTGGACTTCGTTTGTGTAGTAGCGTTCGCGGAGCGTGCCGGAGGCTCTATTATATTCGCCCAATACTTTTAAAACATCCTCTTAGGCAATAGCATAAGTGTCAAATTATTTTTTCTCCAAGTGTCGAAATAAATTTAGGTTTGAAGCCACTACAAATTATCAAGTATAATTAATACAAATTTGAACGAAGTGAAACCCAATAAACATCCTTTTAGCGTTGGGTTTAGTTCCTCAACCCAACCTACATACTCAAAGATAAGCAAGGGTGCAAAATTCGCTTTCAAGCCATAACAGATAATCAAGTACAATTAATACACAGTCACCAGAAAGGATTAAGAACGTGCAAGCCATTCTCTTAAGCCGCGAAGAAGTTGGAAGACGTGCCAGAGATTTATACGACAATGGCATTCGTCAGCAAGTAGAAACAGAAGAAAACATCGGTAAGATGGTAATTATCGATATACAAACAGGTGAATATGCAGTTGATAAAATAGGTTTAGAATCAGCGCGATATTTACGCCAGAAAAATCCCTTTGCGCGACTATATGGTATTCGCATTGGCTATAAATTTGCTGTTTCTTTCAATGGCCATCTGGAGCGTGATTCTTAGTGATTTCTGGCATTGTCAAAGATGGAAATGCAACTGTTAATGTCATATTCCGACTGCTAAATCTACCAGATTTTACTATTGAATTTGTTATAGACACAGGTTTTACAGATTACCTTTGTCTACCACCAGAAGCAGTTGCTTTGTTGAGTTTACCCTTCCTGTATGATATGCCTGGAAGACTGGCTGATAATAGTTGGATAGAAATACCAATGTATGAAGCTACCATTATCTGGAATGGAGAAGAAAGAGAAGTTAACGTACTTGCTACAGGAAAGCGACCTTTACTAGGAACTGCGTTACTTGATGAACATGAACTTGTAATCCAATTTACTGAAGGCGGTTTAGTCATAATTGATGAGTTATAAATGCCAGCATATCCTCAAAATATTGACTGAGTTAATTGTTCAACAGCCTTGAACAAGTCTTCTAAAGAGAATTGTACTTCAACTTTGATTGTTGAGGTTTTGGACATCTCACCAGCTAGTCTATTGTTATTAGATAGCAGTCCTAAGTTATGCTTGAGTTGCTGATAAAGCTTGTAATGTTTACAAAAGTACGAATCAGAAATTGCACAAGCTCACTGCATCCTCTAAGATGAAGCTATGTATTGCACTAGCCTTTTGTATACATTACACTCTTTTTAAGGATTACTACTCATTTACGGATATATCCTTAATTCAGTGCTGAAATCTTCATTATTTTATAAGTAAAATCACAGATGTTTTTCCATATTTAATTAGATTAATCTAACGTTACAGTCCACTTAAGTACGTTGATGCAACATAAATTAAATCTTGGTACTATTGAACATCAATTTTAGGCTTAAATACGAAAATTTATATAATTCAATTATTTGGGCAGATTATGGGCAAGGCAATAGGCATTGATTTGGGGACGACTAACTCCGTCGCCGCTTTTAAGTTGGCAGAAGTTGAAGTGGTGACAGCTAAGGATAACACGCCCCCAGAGAGGAAACTGACGCGATCGCTTGTTGCTTGCGATCAACAAGGAAAATTCTTGGTTGGAGATCAAGCTTACAACCAGCTACGGGCTGATCCAGAAAACGTAATTATTTCGATCAAGCGTTTGATGGGTAGGGGTTTCGGCGATTCAGAAGTCCAAAAGCAAAAATCAGAATTAAGTTACAAAATTGCCCAACCAACTCAGGGAACAGACAACAGCATAGCAGTTTGGCTAGCAGACAAAGAATATCAGCCAGAGGATATTTCGGCGGAAATTCTCAAAAAAATTGTCAAAAATGCCCAAGCTTATCGCCTCTCATTTGACAAAACAGGGGAAGCCATCGACCAAGCTGTGATTACCATCCCCGCCTACTTTAATGATAAACAACGTTATGCTACCCGCACAGCCGCACTTAAAGCCGGAATAACTCCCCTAGAACTATTACCAGAACCGACAGCCGCAGCTATCTCCTACGGCTTTGCACCAGATGGCGAAGATGTGAAGACGATTTTGGTGTACGACTTTGGCGGTGGGACATTTGACGCTTCACTGATTACCGCTGGGGGAACTTCATTTATCGAACAGGGGAAAGCGGGAGATTTGTGGCTGGGAGGGGATGACATCGACTCGCGAATCATTAAGTTTGTCAAAGAGCAAATTTCTCAACAGGAAAAAATTAGCGATATTGACGGCTTGATTGCTAATATGCCCCATTATCAACGGGTGCGATTTAATGCTGATTTAAAGTTAGCGGTAGAACGGGCTAAAGTTGAATTAAGCAGTTCTTCAATAGCACAGATTGCTCCTGCGGCTCAATTACTTGATGAGTTGGGAATTGCGATTCCCATTGAGGTAGAAATTACCCGTGAGCAATTTGAGGAATTGATTGCTGATTTGGTAGACCGTTCGCTGCAAATTTGCCGCCAAGCTTTAGAATACGCTGAATATCATTTAGAAATGGTGGATGTGGTGCTGCTGGTGGGTGGTTCTTCCCAAATTCCTTTGGTACAAAGCAAAATTAAAGGGGTTTTTGGGGCTAATAAGGTGGTGGTGCATCCCCGGCCAATGTATGCAGTAGCTGAAGGTGCGGCGATTGTCGCTGCTGGACAGACTGATAAAGTAACAACGGTTTCCCGCGACTATTTTATTAAGCTTGTGGATGGCAATTATCAAGTGATTAATCGGGGTGATATTTTGCCAGTGACGACATCCCACACTTTTAAGACTGTGGCTGAGGGACAACGGCTGATTCACTTTCAATTTTTTAGCCCTGATGAAGTCAAAGAAAAGTTAGATGGGGTTAAATCTGATGAAAGTATTGGGGATATCTGGTTGGGGTTAGACAAAAAGTATCCAGCCGGAACGGAAATTATGGTGAATGTGGAGTTGGATGAAAAAAATAGCGATTTGCGAATGACGGCGACTTTGAAAAATGACCCTGCGGTGAGAGTGAGTTGTATTTTTTCCCGTGGTCGTTCAGATGAGAGAATATATCAAGAATTAGAGGAAGCGATCGCAGAACTCAATCACCAAGATTTAACTGAACTGGGTGTGGAAGCAGCGCTAAAGTTAGCAGTCCCAGTTGTGCAGTCAGCAAACCAAATTATCGATTCTAGAACGGGAGAAGAACGCAGCGATTTACGCGATCGCGCTCTTGTTAATTTGCAAAAATTCCAGGTTTCTATGTCTCCACAACGCTTAGAAGCTGAATCTCTGCTGCATGAATGCGATCGCATCCTTCAACTCTGTGGTTTTCTAATTCCCCAAGCCCAGCAAGAACGATTGCAAAAGCTGACTCAACAGTTGCAAACGGCGATTGACACCAATAACGGCTCTCAAATGGATGCTCAGAGCGAAGAGGCAAGAAGGGAACTCAGTAATCTCCCTGATGAGGTACAGTTGGTGCAGGCGTATCTTTTGGCAATTCGCCTAGCTAAAACAGTTGCACCCACCCAAGCAAATGCCATGTTTGATAAACTCTTGCGGATGCTCAACGCTATGGAAAGAGATGATAAACACGAAGCTGATCGTTTATTGCATGAACTGCAACCAGACGTCAATCATTGGCTAAATCAAGAATTGCCCATTAATAGCATTGTCACAGGACTAACTCGATGAATCTGAAGCTCAACTGTCCTGTGTGCGGGTATCAAGAAATAGAGGGCAACACTTGCCCTAACTGCGATACCGATCTTTCCCTCATGCGGATGCTCCAAGAGTTACCACAACGGCAAAACTCACTTTTAGCAAATTTTGCTGGCTGGCCATTAGGAATCGCTCTATTAATGCTAATTGTTGGTATTGGGTTGGGAGCATTTAGCAGTTTTGTCTTCGTGCAACCCAATTTCTACACAGCTACTATCTCTCCTGCCAATCCAGTGGTGATGAGTACCACCAGCCCAAAACCTGCTATTGCACCTCGGAAAGCTCCAGCAACCAATACCTACATTGTTAAAGCTGGAGATTCTCTAAGTGCGATCGCTAAAAAATTATGTGGTAAAGAAACTTTTTGGTTCGTGATGGTTACAGCTAACCCGCAATTAAAAGGGCGAGAAAATGATCTAGAGGTGGGGGATAAGTTAGAAATTCCTAACTGTCAGGAGGGGAATTAATGAGCATCCTAGGCAGTTTCAACGCTTTGAGTAAAGTTTTACTGGGGGTGGGAATTGTTGATGCCTGGCAGCAAGGGCCACAAACTAAGGAAGCCAGCCGCAAAGCTGAACAACTTGCCAAAAAAAAGTACCTGCGGGAGGCAGTTACTATTGCCGAAAAAGCGATCGCATTTTGGTCGAAAAATCCAGGGTTTTGGGAACGCTGGATTTGCAAATTATTATTAAGTAATGTTTTAGACGAAATTAAACAGCAACTTCTACAATGGCGTCAACAAGTAGCCGAAGCGGATAAGCTGGCTAATCAAGCCAAAAACCATCTTCAGCAAGATACTGGCAACCCTTTAGAAACGCAAACAATCTTAAGTGCGATCGTACTTTATCAGCGCTGTAGCCAGATTATCCACGATGAGCGAGTATTGCAGTCAATTCAGCAATGCCAACAGGAACTGCAACAGCGGCAGCAATTTCAAGTATTGTTCACACAGGCAGAGTCACAGGCAGAAAATCGATATTTCAAAAATGCGATCGCCATTTACCACCAAGCCGCAGCACTCTATCCCACAGAATCCGTAAAAAATGCGATCGCCACAGCCGAAACCCAAGTTCCCCAAGAAGAAGTTTATGACACTGCTCTCCAAAAAGCCCAACAAGCTGAAAGTGAGGGTAGATTAAAGGGAGCGATCGCCCTTTTAGAATCTGTTCTCACTAACTTTCCCCGCACAGACGGACTTGATTTAGTTAACAAGCTACAATTAACAGTCAAAGGTAGAACACTTTACCGTCAAGGGTTAGCAGCGGAAAAAGCAGGTTATTTACCAGCAGCAGCGTCTTTGTACGAAAATGCTCAATCCCTCCTACCAGATATCACAAACTGCCGCATCCGATTAGGGCTAGTAGCAATTAAAACTCAAGACTGGGTAACGGCAATATCTCACCTAGAGGGTATACCTGGAGAACAAGCCGCTTATCTGCGGGGATTTGCCCTGGCTCAACAAGACAATTTACAGCCAGCTTATCGAGAATGGCAAGAAGTATCTGCCGCTGCAATTACCCAACAACGGGAAGTTCTCAAACATCTTTCCCAACGGCAACGCTTGCTTTCTTTAAAGAATATTGAACAATTGGTAAAACTTGAAAATATCGAGCAGGCTAAAACCCACAGTAGGGAATTTCTCCAAAAATTCGGTTTTGACCCCTTAGTCGAGGCCAATCTCAATCAACATATTCAACCACGGCTAGAAGCAGGAATTTGGCAAGGGTCAGACTGGGGAATTATTGCCGATCAAGTCGAAACAAACTGGATTTTACAACCGAATATTACTACATTACATAATTGGACAGTTGCTACTTATTATCATGCCCAAACTGACCCCACAAAGCTCAATAGTTTGATTATTGCCTTATCTACAGCCTTGGCAAATATCACTGAAGATCCAAGCCTGCAAAATCCCCCTTGGTTAGGAAATAAACCTGTTGAGTTTGCAGTATTATCTTCAGAACTAAAACGCCGATTAGAATCAGCTATTGATAAAGTTAAAGATACCAATATTCAAGATTATTTACAGTTGCGCGATCATTGCCGTAGAGAACTAGTTTCTCTAAAATTAATGGGTGAATCGTCAAAGTCAGGAATGAAAGTCAACGATGTATTTATTACTCCAGGTTGTTACCATCGTTTTCTTTCCCAATGGCAAAATATCATAGTAGACATAACACATCCTAGTCAAAAAATACTCCGTTCTCTTTATACTCCTTGGGGATTAGCTGTAGCCGCTTGTTTAGAAGGCGATAGTCAAAGAGCAATTCAACTTAAACCTGCACCTAAAGCTACGATTGGCATCGAAAAATTTGCTGAGGATTTCGTCGCTTACTACGAAGGCTGCTATTATCTACAGCAACAAAAATGGCGCAAAGCAATGATTTCTCTGAAGCCAGCAAAATCAGAGATTGAAGATAATCCAGATTGGCAACAAGAAATAGATAAACTTTGTGGATTACAGCGTCAAGCCATATCAGAATTTTCCGAACATTTAGAATTTGCTGAATTTTGGTATGACCTGATAGGCAGCAATTCTGCTAAGAATTATTTAGCTGAATATAAAGCAGAAGAACTGAGAAAACAAGTTATTAATCAAAATATTTCCTTAACCAAAGCCTTAGACAAACTTCAAGAAATTAAAAATATCGATCATCATAATCCGGTAGTTATTGACCTAATAGAAAGTATTGAACTCACCCAGGAACTAGAAGAAATTGATTGGCTGCTCAAAAATCGTCAGTTTGAAGCAGTCGTCATCAAAGCTAGATGCTCCCACCGTGAAAGAGTTCGTTATATTGTAGCTGATTTCTTTATTAATATATTAATTAATGGTGTGAAAGATGGAGATTTAAATAGCCCAGAAGCAATTCAGCAACTAGGACTCTGGGCTTACGAAATATGTCCCCACGAACCAGCATTTCAAGAAGTTTACCGTGGTTTGAGATTGTGTTGGTAATAATGATTTTCCATGGCCGTATTAAATCATTCGTAAACAACAAGGTTTCTAATTTATCCAAGAAGTCAGAAATCGGAAATTTTCGATGTTTGCAAATAAAATAGGAATGCTATATATCTAGAATAATTGCCAACAATAAAAAATTAATTTTTAATTTATTAAAAGGTGTGTAATGGAAAATAACCCTTATGATATTCTTGGTGTATCCCCAGCAGCTTCAAAAGCAGAAATTACAAAAGCTTTAGCAACAGCAATGAAGCGCAAGCAATATCCTGTAGCTGTGATTGCGAAAGCACAAAAAAGCTTGATGAAGCCTGAAGAACGCATAATAGCTGACTATTTGCGCCCTATATTGCCGCCGATTAAACAATTGCAATATAGTGATTTATCAAAATTGGATCAGCCAGCACCAACATTAGTGTTATTGCCAGAATTTGATGGCTTAGAACAAGCTATGGCTCAAGCTATCCAAGAAGAGCACCTAGAAGGAGAGTATTTAGCCATGCCCTTATCGGCATTATTTACCGAGGGTATTACAGCTTGCCAAGAGGGACGTTACCCCAAAGCCATAAAATACTTAGAAGACTACTGTCAAGGCTGCACCGAACGCCACAGTCAAGAATATATCAAAGCTACTATTTGGCTGATCAAAGCCTATAAAATGGGTGGACAGAGACAAAGAGCGATCGCCCTTTGTCAGCTTTTAACTAGCCATGACCATCCCCAAGTCCAAACTTGGGCAAAAAATAACTTACCTTTGCTATCTAAAGAGATTTCTCGTGCCTGACTCATCCCCAACCTATATTCTCAGCCAAGAACAGCGTGACTTGCTGATACAAAAGCTTGGCACCCTCGAAAAGCAAAATGTTGAATTACAGCAGTCCTTGCGAGAACAGCAAACCCAAGCAGCAGCCAACACCGAAGATTTATTTTTGGAACTTTTAGAAGTTGCTGATGCCCTAGAAGCCTTACTAGACTATCTAGAAAATAACTCCAACCCCAGTCCAGAATTTATTGAGCGCTTACCCAGAAATATAGGCGCAGTAAATCGGAAATATCTCAGTGTATTAGGAAAGCGTCAAGTCTTGCCTATAGAACTGCAAGGCGATCAGCCCGATTTTAACTTGTGTCGCGTCGTAGATCGAGAAGTACGCCCTGATGTCCCAGACCAAACAATTACGAAAGTTGTCCGTCGCGGGTTTCGTTTGGGTGAAAAAATCCTGCGTCCAGCAGAAATAGTTACATCCAAATCAGAATAAAGTAGGATAAATATTTGTATAGGTTTTTACAGAACCCAGATTGCTGATGAATATACATTTAGCGTCACAATAATCAAAGTATTTCACTTTTTAAATTGGCTGAAAATTTATATGACTCCTCACGAAAGTGATACAAAAGATGCTTCTGCGTCATCGAAAGCATGGCGCGGTTGGCAAGAAAATTTCACCTTAATTGCGATCGCCTTATGTTTGGCATTCCTGATCCGGACTTTTATCGCCGAACCCCGCTATATTCCCTCTGAGTCAATGTTTCCCACCTTACATACAGGCGATCGCCTAGTGGTGGAAAAAGTCTCCTATCGTTTTCACCCGCCGACATTCGGAGATATTATTGTTTTTCAGCCACCAGCAGAATTACAACGCCGGGGATATCCCAAAGACCAAGCTTTCATCAAGCGGGTTATTGGTCAACCAGGAGAAGTAATTAGCGTTGCTCAGGGCAAAGTTTATCTCAACGGTCAACCTTTGTCTGAAAACTATATCGCTGAACCACCTAATCAGCCATTCCCACCGGTGAAAGTCCCAGAAGGGGAATTTTTTGTCATGGGAGACAACCGCAATGATAGTAATGACTCTCGCTACTGGGGCTTTTTACCGAGAAAAAATATTATCGGTCGGGCAACTTTCCGCTTCTGGCCTTTCGACCGCATCGGCTTAATTTAATTATCGGGGTGGGGTTCTCCCGCCCTTAAAACTGGAGATAATACATTAATTGGGCGATCGCATCCCCAGGTAATTCCAAGCGTTGTTGGAAATCAATCAAGTTCCGGTAAGGGCCAGCAGCTAGACGGTTTTCCACCACTGCTTGAGCTAGAAGCAAATCGATAAAGGGAATTTGTACCAGCTTCTCCACCGTTGCTGTATTCGGGTTGACTAAAAACCCAGGTTTATCTAGAGACTCGTCATCATAGTAACTAAAACTCAGCAGGGGATTTAGGGGTGCTAGTCGCTGCACTGGCATACTCAAAGCCGCCGCAATATCTTCAATACAGTAAAATTTAACACCAGCCCGTGAAAGTTCTACAAGCGATCGCCCTTGGTGAATCGACAAACCAGGTAAGCGTAGCCAATCATCTACAGTAGCAAGATTTGCATCAATACGAATACCCAGTTTTGCCGCCATCTGAATTTCTTCCCCAGATTGTAGTCGATAGTAGGGGTCATTAAGCAGCTTGGCTCGGAGTTTTTGTAATTTGAGGTTCAAAGGTAGCCAATTGTTCATGATTATTGCTTGTGTCAAGAAATTTGATCTAGCAACTGGCGGCGCTTTTGCTCAAATTCGTATTCAGTGATCAGTCCATCTTGACGGAGAGCATCTAACTCACGCAAGGCATTAGCTACTGCTCCCACTTGATTACTTGTCTGCTGAGAGGCGTTTACCGCTGACTTACCCAGATTAAAATGACGATCAAAAGCCTCTTCATCTTGGGCTAAATACCAAACTCCCTCAATAGCACTAGCTACCTTAGGAATAGGCGTCCAGGAAAGTAAAACATACAACAGTCCCCACAGCGGCTGTCCCAAATAAAACTTATGTAATCCTGAAATTGTCAGCGTGCCAGAAAAAGCTAAAATAACAGCGACGCTTCGGCTCTTTCGCTTAGTTAACATATTTATAATCAATCTACCATTACCATAGTTCAGACAATCAGACAGCCATAGTACCAAAGCCTGTTGATAAATTCAGCATGGACAAATTCCTAATTATTCACAAACATATTCATCTATTGTAGTCAATAACCCCTCAACTGCTCACCTGGGGACTCCCGCGATTTTGATGATGAATCTAGGAGAAGATAGTTGTAAAAAATATAGACAAATATCTTTTACTTTGAAAGTTTTACCTTTACTGGGGAAACTACAATCCCCTTTATCCCATCTGCAAAAGCATTAGGGATTGCTTTTCTGAGAATATTTAGTGATCCATTTACATCTGCGTTAACTAAAATACCTTGAGCAGATTTATAAAGACCACGTTTAATTCTGTTACCGCTAAAAGAATGGTTTTCCCCTTTTTTATATATGGGGAGTACATCTTGATCTAAAAAACTAGATTTAGATGTATAGCTTTCTTCGGTGATAATTACAGATATCCCCTCTAATTCTGCTTTATAGGTCAACTGTTCAATAAATCTGGTATGTGGTATTTGAGTAAAATTTTGGTTATTTTTAGAACCTATATTGAGTTCTTGTTTCCAACCTTCATTTTTCCCAATTACCAAAGTACCTATATCTAATTCAATCAACTTATTTATTAAATATCTGCTGGCTTTATGCAAGTAGTCATCAACCTTAAAATTGCGTTTTGCACAGAGAGTCTGTAATTTTTTTGAAGTCCTGGTTTTGAGAATCGCCTGTAATTGGTGCTTCTTTTTGTTAAAAAAATGATTAATGGATTTTAAAGGTCTGCCATTAATCAAGAAAGGTATTAAACCTGCTTGATTGAAAGTTACAGAAGCCAAATTATTTAATCCTAAATCAATACTGGCAATTTTCTTATTATCTGCCTGTTTTGGTTTTTCTTCTTGATTATAAATCACCTCAACAACATAATGATTAAGCTTGGGAATCACCCTAACTTGTGCTATTTCTTTAGCCTTAGTAGGGAAAACTATCTCAGTCTGGCTAAGTTTAATAAGTCCTTTTGATAGAAATGGTTTAGACAAAGCCTGTATGGTATAAACTAACAGGTTTCTCCCATTTTCCTTATGTTTGTATTTAGGTAATTTTGGTTGGCCCAAAAATCTAGATGGGTTTTCTTGATAAGCCTTTTGTGCTTGCAAAAATGCTTTCCAATTCTTATCTAAAATTATTAGTATTTGCTGACTTACTTTAGCTGGTAGATTTTTGTAATCAAACTCACTTTGTAATAATTTTTGGGTCTGATTATAATTGAGAATTTTACCAGTTTCAAAGAAGGATTGCCTAATTAAGTAGTTGGCAGCATTATAGAGATTTTTGGAAAGAAAGCACAGCCTATCAATTTCTTGATAGTTTTTATGAGGTTTTTTGATGATATGTCTTTCTGCTAGTTTCATTCATCCTCCTCAAGACATTTTACAATGCACTCAGTTTTCCGAGTCCGTCTTCTAATTGAGTAAAGTCTTGCACAAAAAGAAGTAATAATAGAAACAAAGTCGTGCATTAAATCATCTGTTCTTTCTGTTGCTAAATTAACAACTTCAATATCTCTACCAAGTTGATTCAGTAAAACTTTAAGATAATTAAATCCTACTCTTGATAGTCGGTCTTTGTGTTCACATATAATCAGTGTGTAATCATCTTGGTTTAATAGATGAATTAACTTACGTCTGTTATCATTAACACCACTACCAACTTCTTTTACTATTCTGACAACCGTATATCCTTTGGCGCAACAATAAGATTCTAGCCTCTGAGCCTGAGTGTCCAGGTTAGATTTATTTTCACTACTACTGACTCTGGCATAGATAACTACTCCTTTGTTGATTGGTTTATCGAAGTTGACTATGACTGTACCTGTTGTTAATTGTGTAGCGTTGAGTTCACCACGTTTCCACATTCTCCAGGCTGTTTTATAACTAACTCCTATTGATTTAGCATAATCTGATAGTTTCATGGAGAGTCTTTCTCGACCTTCACAATTATTTTAAGACATTTGTCTATATTTAGCAATGCCTGTCTATAAAATCATAGAAGTTTACCAATACTAGTGCACCATGGCGAAAATAACTATGCCTCCTGCCTTTTAGCGACTGCCAAATTGTACTAGCTATCAACCCAATAACCTCAAGAAACACTGATGGCCATGTCTGCACCGAAAGCTGAGTTTTTTGAGCAAAAGGCGATCGCATCGCCTCTAATCCCTAATTTAGTAGGCAAAGATGGCATTAGAATGCATAGTATAACCATCATGGCGATAAAACACTTCACAGTATTTACAGTATTAGAACTTACGCACTATACAAATTGAACACGATATGGAGCAACGATAGTTGGTCATTTTCGGCTTTTGAACATGGCTTTGTAGGGTGCGTCAGATGTCAAAAATCTGTTCATTATTGCCAAATTATTGGGTCTGACGCACCCTACAACAGACTTAAGCAATGCTTCATATTTGATGTTTCCTGTCTGTTAAGTCCTAAGTATTTATAGTCTATAGGAGAAATCTTTTCTTTACCCCCAGCACCCACTAGCTTTAAAATACACGTACAAAATCAACATTAAAGCAACTGAAAGCGCCAAACCTCAATTAATGGCTAAAGCTTTGGGTATCGCCGGTTTATTGAGGACATTTTTAGCGAAAAAAGGTTCTTAAGTCAAGTGTAGAGATTTCGGTAAAAAACTGTACTCAAACCGAAGCTTCTTCCCTAGATTATTAACCTAAACTAGAATAAGACTAGAGGCAAAACAATAAGCTACTGAGCAGCATCACTCAGTTGAGTAGAAGCAAGATGGGATTCTTTGACTCGGAAATAGTTCAGCAAGAAGCTAAACAGCTGTTTGAAGATTATCAAGCACTGATTCAGCTTGGCAACAGCTACGGCAAATTTGACCGTGAGGGTAAAAAGCTGTTTATTGAGCAAATGGAAGCGATGATGGATCGATATCGCATCTTTATGAAGCGCTTCGAGCTATCAGAAGATTTCATGGCGCAAATGACTATACAGCAGCTAAAAACTCAGCTAGGTCAGTTTGGCGTTACACCGCAACAAATGTTTGAGCAAATGCACGTCACCCTCGAACGGATGAAATCCGAGCTAGAAAAACAGATTTAGTCAATTTGGGGTTTGAGATTGGTAATTAATCCCAAATCCCAAATGCTAAATTACTGTGATCTAGGGCGGGGAAACTGGCTCGGAGACTTAAAGTTCTCCACCGGCACCCCATTAAGCGCTTTCACCATAAAATCACGCCAGATGGGAGCAACCATTCCCCCACCCGTTGCACCGCTAGCTAATTGCCTGTTGTCGTCTCTCCCTACCCAGACAGCAGTCGCTAACTGTGGCACAGTACCGACAAACCAGATATCCTTTTCTGAGGAGGTTGTTCCTGTCTTGCCAGCAGATGGGCGATCTATGGCGGCACCCTTACCAGTACCCTCAGTCATTACCGATCGCATAATATCGATAGTTGCTGCTGATGCCCAAGGATCGAGAACGAGCTGGGGTTTAGGCGTATTGTCTAGCAACACATTGCCACTACTATCAGTGACACGGACAATTACTGTCGATGGTGACTGCCAGCCATAATTGGCAAAGGTAGCATAGGCACTAGCCATTTCTAAGGGCGTAACGCCAATAGCACCTAGAGGCAAAGAAGATACAGGTTCCATCGGACTCATAATGCCCAAAGTCCGGCAGGTCTCGATCACTTTATTCATCCCCACAGACTTACCAAGCTTAATCACGGGAATGTTGCGCGATTGTGCTAGAGCAGTGCGAATTGACATTGCACCTTTAAAGCTACCGTCATAGTTTCTCGGAAAGTACCAACCGTCACCATCTCGATAGCTAACTGGGGCATCAATCACCGTTGTATCTGGAGCAAACTTACCAGTAGCAAAAGCAGTATAGTAAACAAAGGGTTTAAAAGAAGACCCAGGCTGACGTTGAGCTTGGGTAGCCCGGTTGAACTCGCTGACTTTAGGATCTACGCCACCCACCAGGGCTTTGACAAAATGTGTGCGCGGATCAATGGCCACCAAGGCTATTTGATTCCTCGATAACCCATTACCCCGGAGTCTTTCATGCCACTTAACGACGGTTTCCTCTGCCATTTCTTGGAATCTGGCATCAACTGTAGTTTGCACCCGCATCCCGCCTTTTAGCAGTGCCTCTCGCCCAAATCTTTTCGCCAACTCCTGGGCTACGGTATTGGTAACATAAGGTAGGGCACTACCTTGAAAAGACCTGATTCTGCCAAGTTTAATTTCTTGTTTCAGGGCGTTGTCGTACTCTAGCTGGGTGATCCAGTTCAATTCCAGCATCCGTCCCAGCACTTCTTTTTGTTTCTGTTTTGCCAGCTTCATGCTCGCAAACGGGCTGAATTCTTCTGGCGCTTGGATCAAACCCGCCATCATGGCTGATTCACCCAAGGTTAAAGTTTCCGCTGACTTGTTAAAGTAGCTGCGTGCTGCTGTTTGCACACCATAATTGTTATGCCCCCAATAAACTTGATTGAGGTACATTTCCAAAATTTGGTCTTTACCGAGAATTTGCTCTAACCGAATTGCTAGCACCGCTTCTGCTATCTTCCGGGTAAAGGCACGCTTTTGAGACAAAAATAAATTTTTCACCAACTGCATGGTGATAGTAGAGCCACCCTCTTTTACACTACCTGCTTTGGAGTTGGCTACGATCGCTCGTCCAACGGCGGTGGGGTTAATCCCGTGGTGATCATAAAAATGACCATCTTCGCTGGCTAATACGGCTCGTTTGAGATTTGGAGAAATTCTATCTAGAGGTACAACTTCCCGGTTAGCTTCCCCGTGAATACTCGTTAAGAGTTTGCCCTTAACATCATAGATATATGAAGTTTCTGAGGGAAAAAAGTTACGTAATTGTCTCACGTCTGGCAAATTGCGGAAACTAATGGCTAGGCCAACCAGTCCTCCGGCTACAATGGAACTTGCCAACATAGTGATTGATAAAAGAGTACTGCCAGTTATCTGACCTACTCCTTTCAACAACTCAAAACCTGATGAAGCCCGACGTTGCGGCTCTTTGTCTTCAAAAGTCCTAGACGACACGGCGATTCCACTTCCTCACTTGTAAATATAACTGTAATTCAATGCAATGAAGTTAGACGGTTAGTTTTTTGCAATTATATTAGTTTGGCAGATGAAAGAACGGACAACTTGCCAGTGAACATAACCCACTTAACGAATAGTACAGAAAACGTAGTTTATGGCGAATCTCCGAGTATGGCGCTAAATTTTTCTTGGTTGCGTCGTGGTATAGCAGAAATTTTTCCTCAACCCCATGATGCTGACAGTGAAACGGAAAGTCTGGAAAAGCGGTTGGCGAATACTAACCGTCCTTTAAGAGTCAAATTGGGTATTGATCCTACAGGTGCGGATATTCATCTTGGTCATAGCATACCAGTTAGAAAACTGCGAGCTTTTCAAGATGCTGGTCATACAGCAGTTTTGATTATCGGTGATTTTACGGCACGCATTGGTGATCCAACGGGTAAATCTGATGTGCGTCGTCAGCTAACAGAAGATGATGTGGCCCTGAATGCCCGGACTTATCTCGACCAAGTGCGCCCTATTTTAGATTTTGACACACCAGGACGGTTAGAGGTGCGCTATAACTCGGAATGGCTTTCCCGGTTGGATTTGGGGAAGATTTTGGAGTTACTTTCAACGATGACTGTGGGACAGATGTTAGCCAAAGAGGGTTTTGCAGAACGCTATAAACAAGAGAATCCAATTTTCCTCCATGAGTTCCTTTATCCACTGATGCAGGGTTTTGATTCTGTCGCCGTTGAGGCTGATGTGGAGTTAGGTGGGACTGACCAAAAGTTTAACATCGCGGTGGGGCGAGATTTGCAACGGCATTTTGGATTAAAGCCTCAGTTTGGGCTGTTGCTGCCAATTTTGATTGGCACGGATGGGGTACAAAAAATGTCTAAATCCCTTGGTAATTATGTGGGTTTGGGGGAACATCCTTCACAAAAGTATCAGAAGTTGCAAGGTGTGCCAGATAATTTACTGTCACAGTATTTTGAATTGCTGACAAATTTACCTTTAGATACACTGCCAGAAAATCCACGCGATCGCCAAGAATATCTCGCTTGGGAAATTGTCAGACAATATCATGGCGAAGTTGCAGCAAACGAAGCTAAGGAAGCGGCAAAAAGCGGTGGTAAGGAAGGCGCTGTTCCTGAATTCCCTCTTGGTAATGTCCAGTTCCCAGCTAAGTTGGCTTATATGCTCAATGCTACAGGCTTGTGCAAAAGCACTGGGGAAGGCAAGCGAAAAATCCAAGAGGGTGGGGTACGCTTAGATGGCGATCGCATTACGGATGTAGATACAACTTACCAAGATCCTAGCGAACTACAAGGTAAAGTCTTACAAGTTGGTAAAAACAAATTTGTCCGACTGAAACCCTAAAAAATTCAAAATACCAGATATACGTATAGCTGGGGTATCCCCAGCCATACAGAGATGATTTTAGGACTTACGCAATAAATCTCTCAAACCTTCTTCCTTCTTCCTTCTTCCTTTGTGTCCTTTGCCCCCTTTGCGGTAGCCTACGGCACGCCGCTTTGCGTCTACGTTTACAAAACTTAAAATAAAAAGAATGAATACAAATGAGCGAATTATCGTCCCTTTAGATGTAACAGATTTGCAAAGTGCGATCGCCCTGATTGATCAATTTCCCCAAGTTACCTTCTGGAAAGTTGGCTTAGAACTGTTTACCAGCACAGGCCCGACAATTCTGGAAATCCTCAAATCCCGACAAAAGCAGATTTTTCTGGATTTGAAATTTCACGATATCCCCAACACCTGCGCCGGTGCTTGTCGGGCTGCATCCCGTTATGGGGTAGATTTATTGACAATTCACGCAACTTGTGGAACAGATGCTTTAAAAGCGGCAGCAGAAGCAGTGCAAATCGGCGCCAATCAAGCAGGTGTCAAACCGCCCAAACTAATCGCCATTACCCTGTTAACTAGCATTTCTGCGAGACAGTTGGCATTTGATTTAAAAATCCCCCTAGAATTGCCAGAATACGCCTTAGAGATGGCACTTTTAGCCCAGGAAACCGGGTTAGATGGAGCAGTTTGTTCACCGCAAGAAGTAGCGCAATTGCGGGGAACTTGCAAAGATGACTTTGTGCTAGTTTGTCCGGGAGTACGTCCCACTTGGGCAGATAAAATGGATCAAAAGCGATCGCTAACTCCCAAACAAGCAATACTTGCAGGCGCAAACTATCTAGTAATAGGGCGCCCCATCACCGCAGCCGCCGATCCTGAGTTAGCTTGGAAGAGAATTTCTGAGGAGTTAAGCGCGATCGCATGAACCCAGAAAGCAGGAAGAGAAATCATAGCTTGTGGTTTGTAGCTTGTAGCTGCTGGGTTTTAACATCCAATAGCCTTAATTATCCTGCATACTCCCAAAACCTTACCCCATATCAAAGCAAGGGGGAAAATGAAAAGATCAAAAGCTCCTGTTCAGAGCAAAATTTAGAAACATTAATAACCCAATTATTGCGGGACTTACCCAACTACACCAACCGTGCCACCCAACGCGCACGCCGTTTGAGCAGACGTGTTGACCTTTTCAGCTATATGCTAGTTGCCGGAAAACCTGAGTTTACACCCTTACCCTTAAACCCTGGTGGTAATACCGCAAATGAATATCAATCAGAAGGAGTAGAGCAGGTTTTCTTTACTACCTTAGAGCGGCAGTATATAAATAAGCAAGCGGTAGAATTGCAGCAATTCCACAGATTGTTGTTAACGAAAACTCAAAGCGGTTGGGCAGTGGTAATGATGTTTACCCAAACTGGTTCTTACTCCAAGGAACAAACGCCATCACCACCACGAGATAGTAGTAATAGTGCAGTAGCCCAAGGTGTTAAACTCTGGTTACGCGATTGTCAGGCGGGAAGCGTGCGATCAGGATTTTCAAGATTAGAGGATTAACAGGATTTTATGGGAAGGTTTATCTTCTCAGATTTCGGATTTTTAAGATTAGTGTTTTTTCTTTATCCTGAAAATTGTCAGAATCAGGATTTTCAAGATTAATTGTCAGAATCAGGATTTTCAAGATTAG
>NZ_JACJRJ010000023.1 GCF_014697195.1 Cylindrospermum sp. FACHB-282
CACAGAACTAGATGTGAGTGTCAGTGAGCAAACACCATCCAGTGATTTATTTGGCAATCTCCTGGAAGAAAGCAGCGATGAAAGTCTGTCACTGGAACTAGAGGAGGCAGATGCTATTGTTAATTCAACTGAAGAGTTAGAGGCGGAAACGACAGCAGATGTTACGCCCGAAAATGAGACTGTTGAGCTAGATGAATTTGCTGATTTAGAAGCACTGCTAGAAGAGGAACTAGTCCCCATCGCCAATCCTACTGCTATACCAGAATCAGATTTTGCCGCTTTAGAAGCATTGTTGGGTATGGATAACGATGAGGCAGCAGTGATACCTAACGCGCAGCCATCTTATACAAGTCAACCGATTTTGGAAAAACCGCATAATGCTGTTTCTTCACCAGTGGAAGATGAATTTCGGGAATTGGAGGATCTGCTTAAAGAAACGGATAAGAGGATATCACAGACACCAACTGTAAAATCAAATACAAACAAACCGACTCGTTCCACTACCCGTCGTGCTGCCAGATTTGAAGAAACGATGAAGGTTCCAGTCAAGCAACTGGATGATATGAGCAATTTGGTTGGGGAGTTGGTGGTAAATCGGAATACATTGGAGCAGGATCATGAGCGTCTGCGACAGTCACTAGATAACTTGCTGATTCAGGTGCAACAGCTCTCAGATGTGGGAGCGAGAATGCAGGAGTTATATGAGCGATCGCTTCTTGAAGCCTCTCTACTCGCCAGCCGCAGACCTAAAGACATCGGCATCCCAGTTGCAGACGCCAATACAGATAAAATGGGGTTGACCGCCCTAGAACTGGATCGCTTTACGCCTTTCCACACACTGTCCCAAGAGATGATTGAGTTCATCGTGCGGGTGCGTGAGTCAGCTAGTGATATTGACTTTGTGACGGAGGAAACAGAACGTGTGGCGCGGCAGTTCCGCCAAGTAACTACCCAGCTACAAGAGGGGCTAACAAGAGCGCGGATGGTGCCTTTTACCCAAGCTGTTGACAGTAAGCGGCGAGGTGTGCGCGACAATGCGATCAAGTGTGGCAAACAAGTGGAATTGGTGATTGAAGGTGCAGACACCTTAATTGACAAGATGATTTTGGATCATCTGACTGACCCGCTAACCCATATGCTGAATAATGCGATCGCCCACGGGATTGAAACCCCAGAAGTACGCATGGCCGCAGGTAAACCACCAGCAGGAGTGATCACCATCCGCGCCTTCCACCAAGGTAACCAAACCGTGATATCTGTAGGCGACGACGGTGCTGGCATTGATCCAGCAAAGGTCAAGTCTAAAGCGCTGAAGATAGGCATGATTACACCAGATCAAGCAAAAACCATCTCTCGCCTAGAAATCTATGACCTACTGTTCCAGCCCGGTTTTTCGATGAAAGACCAAGCAGATGAATTTTCTGGTCGTGGTGTTGGTATGGACGTAGTGCGCTCGGAAATTAGCGAAATTCGCGGCATAGTTAACACCGATTCGGCAATTGGCAAGGGAACTACCTTCACTATTCGTCTACCACTAACCCTGAGTATTTGTAAAGCTCTCTGCTGCGTCTCTGATAAAGCCAGAATTGCCTTCCCAATGGATGGGGTAGAAGACACCCTAGATATCCCAATGAAAAACATCCAGCAAAATGCTGATGGACAAACATTTATTTACTGGCGGGATATAGCCCTACCATTCCGACCCCTGAAGGAACTGTTAACCTTCAATCGCCAAATCAGTCGCGGTAGTGTCTATGGCGGTACACGAGATGATGATATGGTGTCTGTGGTCGTAGTGCGATCGGGAAATACGATGATCGCCTTACAAATTGACCAGGTATTGAGCGAACAAGAAATTGTAATTAAACAATTTGAAGGCCCAGCACCTAAACCCATCGGTGTGGCTGGTGCTACAGTCCTCGGTGATGGTCGGATTATGCCCATTGCTGACGTGCTGGAAATCATTGACATCTTCCAGGGACGGATGTCTAAACAAAGTGGTGGTAGTGTTTGGCAGCAAAAAGCTGCCCCACCTGTAGTAACTGCTGCTGAGAAGATTGACCCGACAGTGCTAATTGTCGATGACTCAATTACAGTCCGAGAGTTGCTCTCTCTCACCTTTAACAAAGCAGGTTATCGCGTCGAACAAGCCCGTGACGGACAGGAAGCTTGGGATAAACTCCGCTCTGGTTTGCCTTGCGATATCGTATTCTGCGACATCGAAATGCCCCGCTGCGACGGTCTGGAGTTGCTCTCACGCATCCAAAAAGACTCAAACCTCAACCACCTACCCATCGCCATGCTCACCTCGCGGGGCGCAGACAGACACAGACAAATGGCGGTGCAACTAGGTGCTAGTGGTTATTTCACCAAGCCCTATCTAGAAGAAGCGCTACTGGAAGCCGCTTCTCGAATGCTGAAAGGGGAAAAACTCATGATCACCGTTTAAAATGGGATTAGCTATTGGGGATTGGGGATTAGCTATTGGGGATTGGGATAATTTTGATGGGATTCAAACCCCAGCTAAATTGGAAAAAAACTTTTTCCCAGTCGCCAGTCGCTAGTAAAGAGTCCCCAGTAAAAAGTCCCCAGGAACTATGTCTAACTCTGAAAAAATCCCAAGCTACCCACCTAGCCGTAAGAGTGATCAAGTTGATAACTACCACGGTACTCTAGTTGCAGATCCTTACCGTTGGTTAGAAGATCCCGACTCAGAAGAAACAAAAGCTTGGGTTGAAGCTCAAAATCAAGTTACTTTTGCCTACTTGGGCGAAATTTCTGCCAGAGAAAAAATCAAACAGCGTCTCATTAAACTCTGGGATTATGAAAAATATGGTATCCCGTTTAAAGAGGGGGAAAGTTACTTTTATTTCAAAAATGATGGACTGCAAAACCAAAGCGTTCTCTATACTCTCAAAACCCTAGAAGACCAGCCAAAAGTTTTACTCGACCCCAACAAACTCTCAGAAGATGGTACCGTTGCACTTTCGGGATTTTCTATCAGCGAAGATGGTAAACTTTTAGCTTATGGTCTATCTACTTCTGGTTCTGATTGGCAAGAGTGGAAAGTCCGCGATGTAGAAACTGGTGAAGACTTGCAAGATCATCTAAAGTGGATTAAGTTTTCTGGTGCATCTTGGACTCATGATCATCAAGGTTTTTTCTATAGTCGTTATGATGAACCAAACGAAAAAACTAAATTAGAAGATGTCAACTATTATCAAAAACTTTATTACCATAAACTCGCTACTTCTCAAGCAGAAGATATATTAATCTATCATCGTCCTGATGAGAAAGAATGGGGTTTTAGTGGCGGTGTTACTGAAGATGGAAAATATCTAATTATTTCCGTTTGGCTGGGAACTGACCCCAAAAATCTAGTTTTCTACAAAGATTTGACAAATCCTCATGCTGAAGTTGTGGAACTGATTCAGGAGTTTGAGGCAGATTTTAGCTTTGTTGATAATGATGATAGTGTCTTCTATTTTCGTACAGATTTAAATGCTCCACGGGGACGAGTTATTGCAATTGATGCCCAAAAACCAGGAACAGAAAATTGGCAAGAAATTATCCCCCAATCAGCAGAAACTTTGGAAGATGCGGGAATTCTTAATCATCAATTTGTCGTTGATTATCTCCACGATGCTCACACCCAAATTAAAATTTTTGACTTAGCTGGAAAGTTTGTGCGTGAGGTGGAATTACCCGGACTTGGTTCAGCAGGTGGATTTAATGGTAAGCGTCATGATACTGAAACTTTTTATAGTTTCACTAGCTTTACTACACCGGGAACTATCTACCGCTACGATATGGTAACGGGAAAAAGTGAAGTTTTTCGGCAGCCAAATGTAGATTTTAATCCGGCTGATTACGAGACGAAACAGGTTTTTTACCCAAGTAAAGACGGTACTCGTGTACCAATGTTTATTACTCACAAAAAAGGCATTAATTTAGATGGCAATAACCCAACTTATCTTTATGCTTATGGTGGGTTTAATGCCTCGATGACGCCTGGTTTTTCTGTGAGTATGTTGGTATGGATGGAGATGGGTGGTGTCTATGCAATGGCAAATATTCGCGGTGGTGGGGAGTATGGGGAAGAATGGCATCAAGCAGGGATGAATGAGAAAAAACAGAATGTTTTTGATGACTTTATGGCAGCGGCGGAATGGCTGATTAGTAATAATTATACAAAACCTGCAAAATTAGCGATCGCAGGTGGTAGCAATGGCGGTTTGCTGGTGGGTGCTTGTATGACGCAGCGTCCTGATTTATTTGGTGCAGCAGTACCAGCAGTCGGCGTGATGGATATGCTCCGCTTCCACAAGTTTACCATCGGCTGGGCTTGGGTCTCTGAATATGGTTCGGCGGATAATTCTGAGGAATTTCAGGTTTTGTCTGCTTATTCGCCACTGCATAATCTGAAACCGGGGACGGCTTACCCTGCTACTTTAATTACTACGGCAGATCATGACGATCGCGTGGTTCCTGCCCATAGTTTCAAATTCGCGGCGGCTTTGCAAGCATCTCAGGGCGGAGATGCGCCGGTGTTAATTAGAATTGAGACGAAAGCGGGACATGGTGCGGGTAAACCAACGGCGAAAATTATTGAGGAAGCAGCGGATAAATGGGCGTTTTTGGTAAGGGTTTTGGGGGTTTAGCTGTTTTCGTGCTGTGATTGCCATTCTTCGCGCAAGATGGCAAACCATACCTCGTCTACCCAATGGCCTTTCGACCACAAACTTTTGACAAAATGCCCTTCTTGCCTCATCCCCACGCGATTTAGCAGTTTAGCAGACGCTATATTTGCATGATCGCAGTTTGCCCGCACCCGATGCAGGTTGTAATCTATGAATAGATGTTGTAGCAAGCGGTTGACAGCTTCAGTGCCATAACCTTGTTTTTGATGGGATAGCCCTAAGGTAAAGCCGATTTCCGCTTGTTGTCCATCTTCAGCTAATATGCAAAAGGCACAATCACCAATCATTTCACCTGTGGTTTTGAGTGCGATCGCTAGTTGATACCATTCTCCCAAAATTCCTGGTGAAGTCTTTTGTAGTAATTTTATAAATTCTCTGGCTGCTGTTTCTGGATAAGGTATATCCCAACTTTGATATTTCGCTATTTCTGGATCGTTGCGATAGGTGATGAATGTTGCTGTATCCTCATCTTTAAAGTTACGCAGCACTAATCTTGGTGTTTCCAATTTGATGGGAATTGGCATTGATCGAGTTGGTGCGGGTTTTAGGGTTTGGAGAAACGTAGACGCGGAGCGGTGAGCCAGCGCGGAAGGGGTTTCCCTGCTGAAAGCTTAATCTAAAACTTTGCCTCTTTGCGTCTTTGCGCGAAATTTCCACTATTACAATAAATGAGAAAGCCTGTTTAGTGACTTGGAACTTTAATTTGGAACTACCTTCAGGGTTGCGTTTGAGAATTTTGCCTTTGAAATCGCTATGAAAATACGTTCATATATGCTTATCGGGTTGTGCCTCAGTCTCCTCCTCAGTATTTTGCCATTTTCTGGCGAAATCACCCATGCAGTCACACCCGCTTCTGGTATTTCTTTCACTCAAGGGGTGCAAACAACGGTATTAGACAATGGGTTAACGGTACTAACTAAAGAAGTGCATACCGCTCCTGTGGTGAGTGTGCAGGTTTGGTATAAGGTTGGTTCCCGCAATGAAGGGCCGGGAATTAATGGCATTTCTCACCAATTGGAACATTTGATGTTTAAGGGTACTACTGACCGTCCGGTGCAATTTGGGCGGTTGTTTAGTGCTTTGGGTAGTCAGTTTAATGCTTTTACTAGCTATGATGAAACGGCTTATTATGGCACGGTGCAGCGAGATAAATTAGATGCACTGCTGATGCTGGAAAGCGATCGCATGAAAAATGCTTTAATTAACCCAGAGCAACTGACGAGCGAAAAGCGGGTGGTAATCTCTGAGTTGCAAGGGTATGAAAATTCACCAAATTACCGTTTAGATCGGGCAGTGATGCGAGCGGCTTTCCCTAACCGAGCCTACGGTTTACCAGTGGGAGGGACAAAAGCAGATGTGGAGAAATTTACATTGGAGCAGGTGCGGAATTATTACCAAACCTACTACAGCCCAGAAAATGCCACTTTGGTAGTTACGGGGGACTTTGACACCAAAGCCTTACTAAAAGTTGTGCAAGACACTTTTGGGAAGTTGCCACAAGGAGCTAAAATACCGACTGTTACGGCTTCTGCCACTGCTGCTGTTACCCAAAAAAAGCCAATTTTGCTGAAACAGCCGGGAAGTGCAGCACTATTGCAAGCCGTGTATCCTCTACCTGATATTAAACATCCTGATGTCCCTGCAATCGATGTCATGGATGCCATTCTCACAGGTGGACGCAGTTCTCGACTTTATCAAGCTGTGGTGGAATCGGGACTTGCCAGTTCAGTTAATGGCGGTGCGGCTGAACTCATCGAACCGGGTTGGTATGAAATTAACGCAACTGCGGCTCCTGGTCAAGAGTTAAGCAAGATTGACCAGGTAATTCAGGAAACTTTGGCAAAACTGCAACAGCAACCAGTCACTGCGGAAGAATTAGAGCGCGCAAAGACACAAATGCAAGCTTCCTTTGTCCTGGGGAACCAGGATATTACCAGTCAAGCTAGTCAATTGGGGTATAACCAAACTACTGCCGGAGATTATCATTTTATTGAAAAGTATTTAGCGGCGATCGCCAAAGTCACTCCCGCAGATATCCAGCGAGTAGCTAAAACTTACCTCAATCCTGCCAAAAAAACCATCGGCTTCTTTGAACCAACTCAAGCAGATGGTAAACCAGGTACTTCCAGCGCTGGTTCTGGTCGTACCGTAGAAAATTTTAGCCCTGGTAAGCCTGTAGACCCAGCGGAACTTGCTAAATATCTACCAAAAGCTACATCAGTTACAGATAGCAGCACACAAACCCTACCACAGCAATTCACTTTAAATAATGGCTTGCAGGTGCTGTTATTACCTGACCCCAGTCTCCCCGTGATTAACCTCAGCGGTCAAATTGACGCCGGCAATGAATTTGATAGTAATCAAAAAGCTGGATTAGCAAATCTGACAGCTAACAACTTAATCAATGGGACGCAGACTAAAGATGCTTTGACTTTAGCGAAAACTCTAGAAGACCGGGGAGCTAGTTTAGATTTTGCAGCTAATCGGGAAGGAGTTAATATTAGCGCTCAGGGACTCTCGACTAACTTACCGATATTAGTCCAAACCCTGGCAGATGTATTACAAAACGCCACTTTCCCCCCTGACCAGTTAGAATTGAGTCGTCAGCGGGCCTTGACCAGTGTCAAATATCAGCTAGATGACCCCAGAGGACTGGGAAGACGAGTATTTCAACAAGCCATTTACCCAGAAAATCATCCCTTCCACAGCTTTCCTACCATCGAGAGTTTAAAGAATATCACTCGCGATGATTTACTGCGCTTCTACAAAGAACACTACCGACCGGATACGACAACCATCACCCTAGTGGGAGATTTTAACCCTGTTGAGGTGAAAGCCTTACTCAATCAGGCATTCGGCAAATGGTCAGCTACAGGTAAACCCCCTGTTATCAACCTGCCTTCGGTGCCATTTAGGCAAACTTTGACACGGCTAAATCCCGTTATTCCCGGTAAGGCAGAAGCTGTTACCTATCTCGGCTACAATGGCATTTCCCGTAAAGATCCGCGTTACTATGCGGCTTTGGTGCTGAATCAGATTTTGGGTGGTGATACTTTATCGAGTCGCTTGGGTACAGAAATTCGCGATCGCCTTGGTTTGACTTATGGTATTTACAGTGGGTTTGCTGCGGGAATCAATCCTGGCCCGTTCTTGATTCAGATGCAGACTGCCCCAAGAGATGCCCAAAAAGCGATCGCCAGCACCATCGCTTTACTCCAACAGTTACGAGAACAAGGAGTAACGGAGGCAGAATTTAACACAGCAAAACGCTCAATTACCAACAGCTATCCCGTGGATTTAGCTAATCCCAGTGAAGTAGCCACCATCATTTTGAACAATGCCGTCTTGGGACTTTCTCCAGCCGAAATTCGCGAATTTCCCAACCGCATTCAGGCAGTTAGTATGCCTCAGATACAACAGGCAATCAAGGAGTTAATTAAGCCAGATAATCTGGTGATTGTTACCGCTGGTCCTGGAGATACCTTACCCAGCGGCGGCTGATTATCTCAGATTAGCACCGCTACAGACACAAAGGCGCAAAGCAAATGTTAGCGTCTTTGTGTTTGTGTATCAAATTTGAGTAAGTAGGCGAAAAGAAATCAAACTATGTTAAGCAAAGTAAAAACTATTGAAATTTGCTCTTAGTCAGGGCTTCAGCCCTCACTACCAACCTTGAATTATTTACGCCAACCTACTTAATCTAAATGAAGTTACTAGTAAAAAAATAATAAAAGTAAAATAAAACTGTTTTTTTACAGTTTAATCAAGAGTTGTAATTCGTTTATATTATTGACATTTAACACACAGAAAACTAGTAAGCAATTTGGTAGTTTAACTAGACTTGCCCAAAGCTGGACTTGTTGATGCAGCATGTCACAGTTTCAAACCGCAGGAGCTTCAAAAACTAATGTGGCTGAACTCTGGTAGCTAGTTCCATCAAGGCTTTCCAGGTTTCACGGCCAATTACCCCGTCTACCACAAGTTTTTTATCCTGTTGGAAAACTTTCACAGCAACTTCAGTTTTTGGGCCAAACTTGCTATCGACTGCCCCAAAATAGTAACCTTTCGAGCTTAACTCTTGTTGACCAACTTGACTTAATTTGAGAAGTTTCTGAACCCTGGCAACCTCACTACCGTAACTACCACGACTTAATTCGGGTAAATCTTGGCGTTGACCAGTATAGAGAGCTTGCCAAGTATTTTGCTCAACAATGCCATCATTCTTGAGGAAAACCTGGTACTGAAAAAGTTGAACAGCCAGTTTAGTTATTTCGCCAAATATCCCATCAACCCTCAGACCTTCAATATCACCGACTCTTTGTAGCAAAAGTTTTTGTAACTCTTTGACGGCTAGTCCAGCAAAACCAATTTGTAAGATAGGTTGTTGGGTTTGAACTGAGCTTTGCATTATAAATTACTCCTATTAAAATCGGTTGTAAGGTAGTTCTTAGGCATTTCGTAAAATTAAATATATACTTATATGCATAAAGTTGCAGTAAATTTTGGCACCTGAATAAATTTATTTGTTAAAAAAGAATCAAGTCTGTTCACAGGCATTCCGTAAAATTCAATATATATTTACCTAAGTGCATTGGGGCACAAGTTAAGAAATGGTATACAAGAATTTATCAGGGTTTTTTTGAGAAAATATGCCAATTTTCAAATAAATTTATCGCTGTTGCTCAATGGGTAAGTATTTTGTGTGGGTTGAGTTTAGGTACTACCTGAGGTCACTACATAGTAGTTAATTTTCTGGGCTACCATATTGATTTAAGTACCAAAATTGTATGAGCTTTAACACCCAAAACCCTGACGCAAGTTATCACTTAATGGTGATCTCAGTCACTTGACTTTTTGACTAGGATTAATCAAATATTGTGATCTGCGTCATTGCGAAACTGATCTACTATTTAACAACCACAAGGTTTTTATTGGATGTTGGATGTGAGAACTGCACCATAACACTACAATAGTGGTTCAAATGCCAAGTTTCTATCTAGCGTCAGAAAGAGATTTTTATATGACAACAAATATCTATAGGAATCCAGTTTGATTCCTGTATCCCTCACGGGAGGTGTAGCCATAATTATTTCTGTAGGCAAGCAAGAGGATTCTAGAAGATTAAAGTGTACCGAGCTTTTTTTAAGCGCAAAGCCCAGGCTACGCCAACAAAAATCAAACAGGACTACTATAGTGCAAAATAGCAAAAATGAAAATATCTATCCAGATTAAAAAGATTCAGTCCTCTGATAAAAACTTGCAATATCCCTGCTGCATCCTGCTTTCTGCCCCATTTTACTAGATACTAACCCCAATTCTGTTTTGCACTTGCAGATTTTCGATGGATTTTAAATATTGAATACTTGAGCTATTTCTGAGCAATATTCACCCTAAGTATTGAGGAATACAACCATGAACACACTAATGATGTATTTCTCTATCTAATGGAGGAATAAAGACATAAGTAATAAATATTAAATAATTAAATATTCCGATCACCTGACGAAATTTAACTGCAAATCCCCTCGTTGATATTTGACAACGGGGGATTTTTTTTAAATATACCAAAGGATAATTTTGAACAGTAATTTATCTGTCTAAAGGAGGACTTGATACAACCCCTATAAATATTAAATATTAAGTAGCCCGATTACCCTACCGGACTTTAGCTCCAAACCCCCCATGTCATTACCCGACAAGGGGGGTTTTATTAAAAATCAGGTGAAGGCTCACTCCTTCCCTTATGTGGAATCAAATGTCCCTACTGCCTGTCGCGGAAACATTCTGTCTAACTTTGCCCTTGGGGAACTTGATTTAACTGTTCTAACTGCTTTTCCTGATTGCGTCTGCGGATTTTGGCGTAAAGCTGAATGCTGACAGCCATGAAAACAACTAAACCAAAAATTAACCATGCGGTGAGGTCTGTAGGCAAATTATTCTTGAATGTAGCCAACATCACAATCACTACTAACAACAGTGTCGGTGCTTCATTTAAAGCCCGTAAATGTTGACCACTCCAGCGGCATTCATCTGCTGCTAATTGCTTCATCAGACGAGCGCAGTAATGATGATAGCCAATTAAGATGGCAACAAACAATAGTTTGAAATGTAGCCAGGGTTCTTTTAAAATATCCGGTTCTGTGGAGATGATGCCCAGGGCCATTGCAATAGTGACATACATTCCTGGGTTGGTGATGATGCTGTAAAGCCGCTTTTCCATAATCTGATACTGATTTTTCAGTATCGTTCTTGCCGGTTCGGGTTCTTGGTTAGCCTCAACATGGTAGATGAACAGACGTACTAGGTAGAATAACCCGGCAAACCAAACCACAAAGCCAATGATGTGAAACGCTTTAAACCAGGAATAAGCCATAAATCATAACCTGCCTTTGTCAATTTGTTGTAGAGTGCTGCTACTACTCTCATTATTAGGTTACGGCAAAACTTGATCTGGCAATTGACCACAACACCTCAGATAGATTAAGAAGTGTGAATTGCCGACATCATCTTGGCTGACAACTTACAGCAGGTTTCATTTATTTGAACCACATCTGTCCTAGGAAACATTGCTCAGGAATGTCAACTTCAGCTGAAATCGGTGGTTAGAAACAGCAACTACACAGGTAAGACGCGTAGCGCCTTACCGACCGGATGCCCACCTGTGTGGGTTTCAATACGAACTAATTAGACTCAGCGCGACGGACAAAGGGCAAAAGGTCTTGCAGAATCGTCTCGTGGTAGTGTTCTTGGCCGTAATGCCCAACGTTATTCAGTTTGATTAATTCTGCATTTGGTGCGGACTTGGCAAAATTTTCTGCTATGTCTACAGATAACCAAGGGTCTATCATTCCCCATTGAATCAGCATTGGTTGTTGCCATTGTTTAAAGCCAGTTTCAATTTCTGTCATGGCTGGGAAAAGTTGCAAATTGCGAACGGTTGCTAACAAACCACGTCCAGATGCTGAACTTTTTAAATATGGTTTGCGATAAATATCTAAATCTTTATCTTCTATGCGGTAACGGGTACCACCTTCTAATGTCCTATCTACTAAAAGAGGATCTTGTGTCAATACTTCACCCACTAAAGGTAAACCCAATTGTTGAATTTTCCAGGGTAATTTGGCAGCAGTGGAAATTGGTGTATTTAAAATCGCTATGTTAGCTATTTGTTCGGGGTGACGCAAGGCATATTGCAACCCCACAGAACCTAAAAATCCTTGGACAACTAAGGAAAAACGGTCTATCTCTAGGGCTTTGATAAATCTTTCTAAAGCTGTAATAAATGCATCGGGTGTGTAAGCAAAATCTCGTTTTTCTGGTTGTGCAGATAAGCCATAACCAATCCAGTCTGGGGCGATCGCTCTTGTGCCCTGGTTTGCTAAGGCTGGTATAATTTGACGCCAACTGTAACTTTGTGAAACTAAGCCGTGCAGCAGCAACACAGGTAGCAAGTCAGTTTTACCAATTGGTGGAGATTCGCGATAAAACCATTCTAGGGAATCTACGGTTATTTTTTGTTCTTTTATTGACACTCTATTTTCCTATTTGGGAATGCAACAGCCTCGCACAAATGGCGTAATCCTGAATTCTATTTCATCATCCTACAAATAGGTGGCAGGGGAGCAGAAGGGCCAGAAGATTAAGGGCGCGATCGCACATCGTTTTTTGAATATCTGAAATTTGGGATTATAAGGGTTGAGGGTATTGACTTTTGGTTCTAGATTTGTTATGCTGAAATCGATAAGGAAGAACTAGCTTAGAATAAGTTATTCAGGAAGCTGCTGATGGAATGGCAGGCGGTGTTTTATATCATGTCCGGCTGATGAGTCATGATTCCTACATCTGTGCAAAAATCTGAAAACTCTTTCTCTGTCGCCCCCTGCAAGAAAGCAAGAAAGCCCCCTTGCGGTCTTAATGATGAGTCTTTAACCGGACACGATATTAGTGGCGATCGCTCCCATAAAAACACCCTGGGAGGGTAGCCGCCATCAGAGTATTTTTGATTAAGAATCCTGAGGAATGATCATCTCCAGAATGGCATAAGCTGTTGCAGGTGCGAGTAAAACGCCGTTGCGATAGTGTCCGGTAGCTAGGAGGACATTACTAAACCCTGGCAGCTTACCAATGACTGGGGCTGGGCGTCCTTCCGGGCGGGGACGCAATCCTGACCAAGTGCGGATAATGGTTGCTGTGGCTAACTCTGGACAAAAGGCGATCGCTTGTTTTCTCAAAGACTCTAATAGTTCTTGATCTGGAGGTATCTCATCCCCATTGATGGGAAACTCTACCGTTGCCCCCACCCAGTAATCTGTAGCAGGCAAGATGCCTGCACTACAAGGCACAATATGGACATCGTTACCAGTAATCGCCGGTTGGAAATCAGGATTTCCTAAGGGATGCCCTAAGCTGAGGTGTAAAGCTTGTCCCAACACAGGACGAATATCAATTTTATGATTTAATTTGGCCGTCAGTGGCGTTGAACCTAGCCCAGCAGCAACTATAAACCAGTCTGCGGTAATTTTTCCCTCTGTAGTCTCAATAGTTTGAAGTTGAGGAGAAATTTCGGGGGTTTGGGCATCCAATACAGTCACGCCAAATTTGAAAGTTACGCCATTGTGCTGGGCAGCCTCCACTAACGCTAATGTTAGGGCTGTAGGATCAAGTTGACGGTCTTGAGGAGAATAGACAGCACCAGTAATTTTGGCGTTATTGACTTGAGGACAAATATTTTTGAGTTTGGCAGCATCCCAAATTTCCAATTGCCAACCTTGTGATTGACGAATTTCCCCCAGCTTTTCCCATGGTGCTAAATCTTCATCTTCTAAGGAAAGACTGAGGATTCCTTGGCGATTAAAAGGGATTTGGCGACCGGTTAGAGCTTCTAGTTCGGGAATCAAGGTTTCGTAGCGTTGGATGCTAGTCTGGCGCATCTGCCAAGCTTTGCCCTTGATTTTGTGGCTAATCACGCCCATCAAAACGCCGAGTGCAGCCCCTGTGGAGGCTTTCGCTGGTGGTTGTTGGTCGAAAACTGTGATGTTCAAGCCTTTAACTAGGCTGAGTTGATATGCGATCGCTGCCCCAACTACACCACAACCAATGATCACTACATTCATGTTTTCTATTTAGGAGTGAAGAATGAAGAGTGAAGAACTCACCATTACACCCTATCACTCCCTCATTTTTCACTCAAAACTCAGCACTCAGGACTCCTCTTGACTGCTGGTTTCAGGAATCAGTTGCAGAAACTTGTCAATGTCTGCAAAAGCATCTTTGTAGCTACTCAAGGCCAGTTGAGTGTTGCCGGCAGTAGCGGCTTGATCAATTTTCACCAGGTGGTTCAAGAAATCCCGCGTTATCTGACGTGCTGTGGTTTGATCTTTGGGTAATAAGTTAGGGATGACATAGGTCATGGTCAACCTAGCTTCGGTTATGGGTCCATGTATAAAATTACCCACCTTGATCCATTCATTCTTTTGGATCAAATTTTCCAGCTCCTTTGAGCGATCGCGCACAGTCTGAATCTCAGGAACGTATTCCTGAATTTGCTCTAATTGAGCCGCTGTGTAAGTTGGAGGTGCAACTGCGGCACTAGGACTACCACAACTGATCAGGAATGTTGTCAATAATACTAGAAGCAGTGAAAAAATCGAGCGTTGACCCACCATAAACTGAAATTATTTGTTTTGTATTTATCAATTCACAGTGTTATTTTAGATCGCTAGAGCAACTTATCTTTCTTATCAGCAAAGGTTTTTACAGAAAATTCCAGAACTTCAAGGGCAATTTTCTACAACAACCAGAATTTCATCTGCTTTTGGGATTTTTTAAGTATAATTACTCAATAACTATTAACTCATCCAAAAATCTGAAATTAGGAGTTTTTCGCAGATTTAATTGGCAATCATTGTGAGGAAAGCGTAATTTATAGTTGCTTAATGTGACATACTCCCACACCTACAGCTTGCTGTAGGTGTGGGCATCTGGGCGACTCCCGGTATCCCGTCGGACATTAACTGAGCTTTGTTTATACTGCACGAGATGCCCCTCCGCACAGTTGAACAAGTACAAAAATTGTTCTATCCTTCGTACTGTCAGAGTTTTACCTACCCACAGAAGGCGACACAGAAGTGTCTGTTACTGGGTAGAACCCCATACTCTGAGTTGTCAAGGTACAGCTTAGAGATGAGCAGCATTTATGCCTACGGCACGCTCCGCGAACGGCTTTGCCATTTATTATTATTGTAATGGAGATATCATTACAATGCAAATGGTAAAAGTAAATTTAAATGTCCGCGTAGAGCAATTGGAGATGGAAATATTAGAGCAATACGCAAAACAAACAGGAAGAACCAAAACAGATATTATTCGTGAATATATTAGGAATTTAAATGTTCATTCCTCAATGCCTACGGCACGCTAACGCGAACGCCCAACAACACTGATTAAGCTGCGCTTAATGAAAGCTCGTTGGGCAATTCGTCACTCACGCGTATTCATCTCATCACCTCCCTATCGGGTAGGTGAGAGGCTTCTACTGTTTAATCTAAAAGGTCTTGATAAGCTGAAACACTAATAATATAAGGCTTATGGCGGTTTCTCTGCCGTCACATTCCCCATAAGATAACGCAATATTAGGAGTATTTTTTTGTGAACGCATCTGAACAGGCAATAAACCTTGAACTCGCCAGCAAAATTGCTACGGCAGTTAATTTGTTCAAATTTGAGTTTCCTGATGCCAGATCGGATCTCAAACCTTGGAAAAATGACCCAGAAACTAGGGAGTTAGTCGATCCAGATTCGATAGACATCGGCTTTCATTTTCCGGGAATCAGCAAATCTTGGCGCAGTCGCAGCATCTTGATTCAAATCCGGTTTTATCATGATTCCCTCAATAACTCCCGACGGGCCATCGGACTGGAAGCGGCTGGATTTGACCATCGCGGCGAGGTGTGGCGACTTTCGACGATAGAAACCTGGAGTTTTGTCGGACAGTCTCTACCTTCTCCTGAAATCGGGGACAAGCTGAAACAGGTTTGTCGGCAAATTTTAGAGGTATTTAATAAACCTAGTGATTGAACAAGTCAGTTATCTCGCACCAATCCCCTTCTTGATTGTCAAATAATCAGCTTTCCTGCTCATCTAACACCCAATCAAATTTTTGTTTGAGATCATTGCAGTGACTAGGTGGTAAATCATAATCGTGCTGAAGCCTACCAACTACAATCCCTGTGGCAATGCCGATTTCAGCAGCAAACTGCATGATATTTACTTTACTCATTTGTTGACCTGATGCCAGGAATCGCTTCAACTCGCCAGGGGGAATGAGTATATCCGCAGAATATTTGTTTGCTTGTTCTTCTTTTTCTTGAGCCTCGACAGATACAACACCTGTCCCTTCAAGGAAGAAATCGCGCTTACCATGTAACAAAATATGACCAGCTTCGTGGAAGAAGGTAAACCACAAATGGTCATCAGTCTTATAGCGCAGGCTGAGTTGAATCAGCGCTTTGTCAGAATTTAACCAATGAGTTGCTCCACTAGTTCGCGTTTTGGGAAGTTGTGGCACAAAAACTACAGCAACACCAGCTTCTGCACATAACTTTACTAGTTTTGGCTGGAAAATTTCTGGTGGTTCCACAGTTAAAGCTCGGATTTTTTGCAGTGCTTCTCTAAAATTGTCGGCATTATAGGGAGCACAAGCTATCTTAGAGGTTGTTTGAAAAGTATTAGGCGAATATAATAGAGCCTCCGGCACGCTTCGCGAACGCTACTACACTAGCATTGTCCACCGACCTGGTCTAACGCAAAATCAAGGGTTTTCTAACCCACGGAGGTGGGTTTTGTCTGTGTAGCCAAGCCACTGCGTTGGGCGGCTCCGCCGACTTGAAGCATGTGGCGCGCGACTTATAGTCGCCAGGGCTAGTAATAAATTAGACTTTTCAAACATCCTCTTAGCTCCACTTTATCCTGATGGCGGCGAATCCAGCCAGACTTAATCATGGCTGTAACCGGAATTCCTTTCAGCCAACTTACTTGTTTTTTTAAACGCTTTTTTTCTTCCTGTTGCGCTAAAAATTCCCGGTAGTGTCGTTCGTGATTGTTCCAAAAACTAGCTGGGATATTGAAGACTAGTTCCAGCTGTAATGCTGTTTCGGGGGTAATTGCTGCTTTCCCCTTAATAATTTCATTAATTGTTTTTTTTGGTCTTCCTGTCCGTTCCGCTAGTTCTGCTTGGGTCATCCCCCGTTCTTCCAGAACTTCTAGCAGGGTATCCCCAGGAGCAGAAACGTAATCTGGATTGTACTGATTTTGGATCTTACTTTCCATGATAATTATCCACTTTGCAGCTACCATCGACACAATAAGCCGACTGATAGGTTTGGGAACGCTTGCCAAAAAGGGTGTAGCGATGATCCCGAATTTGTTCGTAAAAGCGATCGCCTGCCCACCTCATGCCCGGTAGGGTGCGATAAGCATCTACAAATACAGTTCCCAGTGGCAATAATCGCCCAATCTCTTCAACAGCAGCACTTCCTTGCCATCGCCTTTCAAGTGCATTACCATCTATTAAAATCATCCCCTGTTCACAATCTTGGGGGGTAATTGCCCACTGAGATAGTATCTGCTCATCTTGCATGGAAGTGTAACGAAACAGTTTTCCCTGGTCTAGGGTTTCTAGCAATTGCACTAGGGTGACGCAGAGATTGCAATTTCCGTCGTAGATTACGTAGTATTTCATGGAAATAACCGCTATTTGGGGATAATAGTTTAGGATATTTGCAAAGCTAAGTATAGCCTTACACCTGAAAATGAATTATTTCTGGGGCGAGAAGGATGCCAGAAGAAAAAATTGTCACTGTTGATTTTGATCAAGAAGATGCTTATTCAGCCATTCTGCCGCGATCGCCTCTAGTTTCTAGTTACCATGCTAAATGGAATGGTATTCGCTTGGATCATCATCGACAGCCTAGCCACGAAACACCCGAACACTACTTTCACCAGCATACTATTGGCATCAGCCTCGACCCTGGTATTAAAAAGGCAGAGCGGGTGTTAAATGGACTTACTCAGCGTGAATCCATAGCCCATGGCGATGTGACAGTGATTCCAGCAAACACTCACCATATATCGCGTTGCGAGTCGGGGGGAGAATTTATCCTCCTCAGTTTAGAACCAGCTTTTTTCAATCGCATCGCTTTAGAAACCGTAGATTTACAAAATATTCATATTACACCCCATTTTTTTACACCCGACCCTCTAATTCAGCAAATTGGACTAGCACTGAAATCAGAACTAGAATCTGATGGCATGGGTACTCGCATTTACATTGAATCTCTGGCAAATACGCTCTGCATTCACCTGCTGAAACACTATGGCGCCTATCAAGAAAATATTCCCCAACACACAGAGAGCAAGGGTTTGTCGCGGCTAAAGTTGCAACAAGCCATGGAATATATTCAAGACAACCTCGACAAAGATTTGTCTTTGGCAGAAATTTCTGCGGTGGTGAGCATGAGTATGTATCATTTTTCGCGCCTGTTCAAACAGTCAACGGGTTTTGCACCCCATCAGTATGTGATGAATTGCCGAATTGAAAAAGCCAAAATTTTATTGACTCGCTCTGAAAAGACAATAGACCAAATCTATCAACTAGTGGGTTTTCAGAATCAAAGCCACTTTACAAATGTCTTTCGCAAATTGATGGGCACAACGCCTAAAGTCTACAGAGAACAGGTAAGATAGTAGGCAATTCCAAATTCTCTCATTCAAAATTCCCAATTAGAAAATCCAGTATTGGCAAGCATCCTGGCTATTGATTATCTGCCAATTAAATGCGGAATGGTTTAATTATGAGATACAAACTCTTGGGCAAAAGTGGGTTGAGAGTTTCTGAACTCTCTTTGGGAACTATGACCTTTGGTGAAGACTGGGGTTGGGGAGCATCTAAAGACGAAAGCCAGAAAATATTTGATGCCTATGTGGAAGCAGGGGGAAACTTCCTTGATACCGCCAATGGTTACACCGATGGTAGCAGTGAAAAAATTGTTGGTGAGTTGATTGCTAAAGACCGGGAACGGTTTGTAGTTGCGACTAAATATAGTTTTCCCCTACGGATGAACGATCGCCAGGGTGATCCCAACGCCAGCGGGAACCATCGCAAGAATTTGATCCAGTCGTTGGAAGGTAGTTTGAAACGGCTGAATACTGACTACATTGATTTATTTTGGCTGCACGCTTGGGACTTCACAACACCGATTGAGGAAGTCATGCGATCGCTTGATGATGTGGTTCGCCAAGGTAAGGTACTTTATATCGGTATCTCTGACACACCCGCTTGGATTGTTTCCCAAGCCAATACTATCGCCCAATATCAAGGGTGGACGCAGTTTGTCGCCCTGCAAATTGAGTATAGTTTGATTGAGCGGACACCAGAACGGGACTTGCTACCAATGGCTAAAGCCTTGGACTTAGCCGTAACGCCTTGGTCTCCCCTTGGTGGTGGAGTACTCACAGGTAAGTATAATCAACCGATTCCCGTAGATGAACATCAGGGAAGATTGGCAAATCCGGCACTAGGAACTATTTCTGAACAGCATTTAGCGATCGCTCAAGTAGTTAATCAAGTTGCTGTCGAAATTGGACACACCCCTTCACAGGTAGCACTGGCTTGGTTACGCGCTCAAAGCGGTGTAATTGTCCCCATTGTCGGCGCTAGAAAGCTATCTCAGTTTCAAGATAACTTAGGTTATCTCAATGTCACCCTATCACCAGAACATCTGCAACGGCTGAATGAAGTGAGTCAAATAGATTTAGGTTTTCCCCATGACTTCTTGCAAAATCAGGTAGTTCGCGATCGCCTTTTTGGTGGCACATTCAGCACCATAGACAACCATCGCCTCTAACTAAGTCCCAAAGCCACCAACATCAGCAAAACCACACATTCATGCATTAATTCCCTAGTTCGTCAACATCACTGCCGCTATCAATTATATCTACCCCTAGAGAGTTACATCTAGCCAGCAATTATCTGTACCGTTAGCTTGTACATGGACTGAGGTTAAATCATGAGCGGCAAACCTTCATCACGGTTGTACCCCACCCGGATTGATATTTCCACCGATGTGCGAGTCCAAATCGTGTCAATTCTTAACCAAACATTGGCAGCCACATTGGATCTCAAAACCCAGACAAAGCAGGCCCACTGGAATGTTAAAGGCACAGATTTCTATCAATTGCACGAATTATTTGACGTACTTGCTGGTGAATTGGAAGATTACATCGATTTGGTAGCTGAACGCATTACCGCCTTGGGTGGCTACGCTTTAGGCACAGCCCGCATCGCCGCTAGTAACTCCATTCTACCAGAATTTCCCTTTGAGGCTGTGGATGGCAAAGAGCACGTGAGCGCCTTAGCAGATCGTTTTGCACCCTATGGCAAACATATCAGAGAAGCGATCGACAAAGCTAACGACTTAGGCGACGCTGACACCGCTGATATTTACACCGAAATTTCTCGCACCATAGACAAACGACTCTGGTTTTTAGAAGCTCATCTGCAAACATCCCCAGCAAAAGAAGACAATGGCGCAGCAGCTACTACAAAAACTCAAAAAACAGCCGCAGTCAAATAAGTGCTTTTAAAGTAAATAAACTTTTTCAAATCTAGTGGTATCTTTTTGGTAAGTACGTCACTTTAAAGTGCGTACTTTTCACTTTATTTGCCATACCTTACTATATAAATAGTTCAAAACCAGATTTAAGATTTAATCCCCTATGTCTCAAACTACAAAAACTCACTTAATTCATGATAGAAATAATCGTGGTCATGCTCAGATAGACTGGCTCGATAGTTACCACACATTTTCCTTCAGTAGCTTTTATGATCCGAACCGCATGGGATTTCGCTCTCTGCGGGTGATTAACGATGATCGCATTGCTCCTGGTGCTGGATTTCCTACCCACGGACATCGAGACATGGAAATTCTCACTTATGTCTTGTCAGGTGCAGTAGAGCATAAAGACAGCTTGGGTACAGGTTCAGTAATTCGTCCCGGTGATGCACAAATCATGAGTGCGGGTACTGGTATTCAGCATAGCGAATTTAATCCCTCACCAACAGAACCACTGCATTTGCTACAAATCTGGATTCTTCCTGACAAGCAAGGAATCACACCAAGGTATGAACAAAAGGCTTTTACCCCAGAAGAAAAACGGGGCAAACTCCGCTTAATTGCTGCTAAAGACGGACGTGATGGTGCTGTAACTATTCACCAAGATGTTGATTTATATGCATCTCTTTTAGAACAAGGTGATGTTGTTAATTATCACGTCCAGCCTCATCGCTATGCCTGGTTACAAATAGCTCAAGGTATAGCAAACTTAAATGGTGAAGAACTCAGAGCCGGCGATGGAGTGCAAATCAGCAAAGAAGAAAAACTAGAAATTAGCACCAACACTAGCGCGGAAATCTTGCTTTTTGATTTAGGCTAATTAGACCCCTGTAGAGACTAAGCATGACTTGTCTCTACAGGGGTTTGAGTTTCTGTTGATTGGATATTTTATTTTTTGGAAGCCTCTTAATGTCTATCATTGTCTATAGATTGAGTGAATTTTTGTCATAGCTGGATGCAAAATACTGCCGATATAATTCACAGCTTGGTATCACTTTATGTTTTAACTGTTTGATCAGCCCCATACTGCTTAATTTATAAGTCATGATTGAATCTAATGATATTGGTTGTTGAGCATTTATGACACTATCTAACGCTTTCGCTAATTCAGGTTGTTCTTGCAATATTGCTTGATGACGCTGCAAGTGAGAGGAATAAATTCCCTTTGATGTAGCTGCTGTATCAAGAAATTGAGTAAAGGTAATTTCTCCCCGGCTGAGATGATAAATAGCCATATGTGTCAAGGCTGGATGTCCTTCCACCATAGCCATAAGTTCTCTAGCTTCCTGGTAGTCATTCCAATTAAGTCCATAGCATTGAGCTAACTGTTGTACCTGCTCTAAACTGAAGCTACTTAACTCTATTGGAAGTCCTACATTAAATGGAGATTGCTTTAACTGGAGAGGAACATAAATTTCAGTCGAATGCACTATAATCAGCCGTAACTTTTGCCAAATAGGTTGTCTTTTAGCTTCTTCATACCAAGAACGAAACAAAGGTAAAACATCTTTGGCTACATGAGGATGTTCAAAAATATAGTTGACTTCATCCACTGCTAAAACTAGAGGAGTATCAATTTGCTTTAATAGATGATTGCGGAAATAAAGAGAACAACTAATTTTGCTACCAATATCTTCATCCCAATAGTCTTCTAACTTCGGTTCCATCTGAAGTTGACGGGTAACATTGGCACACAGCCAGCGCAAAAATCGATTCAAATCGTTCAAAATTACGTCGTCAACTTGCTCTAAATTTAAGCTAACAGCGTGGTAGCCTTGGTGAGTGGCATAATCCAAAGTCCTTAGTAGCAAAGAAGTTTTACCCATCTCTCTAGGTGCTTTAATTCTTACTAAAGCGCCAGGTTTTCTAATTTCTTCATAAACTTGCGTTTCTACTGCGGCTCGTTGTATATAAAAAGGAGAATCGAGGGGAACCGCACCACTTGGGTAACAGGGAGAATCGAGGGAATTGTCCATATTTTCTATAGACATAGGACGATAGGGGCTAATATGGGATACAAAGACGGTTTCTTCCATGTCTTTGTGCCTGTTCAACCCCGAATTAGCGGTAACTATCTGGGAATTAGAGATTTCTCTTGTCAGGTTTTCATTTACCCAATCCAAATTAAAGACTCTCGCGTAGATTGGGTTTTTGACTGTTAAACTTCCTTGGTGTTGGGTGACAAGTCCCGATAGACGTAGTTCTAGATACTCAGGGGAGTTGTGAGCCGGGATTTTTCCCTCTTGTATAATCTGCTGATATAGCTGTAATAATTGTTGGCTTCTTGGAGTATTGCGGAGCAGGCGATCGCGAATTGTCCTTAAATGCTCTGGTTCGTCCTGACTTTCCCAATTTTTGATAATTTGATTCTGGACAATTTGCTCAATCCACTGCGATTCTTCATCATCTTGAGGTACAGAAAAATCTGTGCTGTTATTGCAGTGATTAACAATTAACCAACATAGTTTTTGAGTCAAAAAAGGCTGTCCACTAGTCCAATATAAAACTTCTTTTAAGACTGCTTCCGGGTTGCTAACTTTCCCTACCAATCCCTTTACTAAAGGCTCGCTATCTTTGATTTGAAATCCTTCAAGTTCAATAGCTCTACCGATATTAAAAGGCGTAGAATAATGTTTATCTTGAATCAACTCTGAAGGCGTAGCTACCCCCAACAAAGCAAAAGACAATCGCCTATAAGCTGGCTTGATAGCTCGACTTTCATAGCAGTGGCGAATCAGGGCAAAAAATTCGTCAGTGGAGAACTTCAAACCCAGCACGTTATCAATTTCATCGATAAAAATGACAATTTTTTCCTGAATCTGCGTCAGTAATACGGTTTCGATAAATTGATTTAAGCACTGAATAGGAGAAAGATCATCATGTTCTCTTAACCAACTACGCCGATTTATTTGTAGCTTAAAACCGCTGACTAATTCCTGAATAATCCCCCCATACCATTGGGGAGCCGTAATTTGCTGGCTACCAATGCCGCTTAATTCAATTTCTGCACACTTAATACCCCTAGCTCGTAATTTGTCCATTGTCCGCACTCGCAAGCTTGACTTCCCCATTTGCCTAGCGTTGAGTACATAGCAGTATTCACCAGCTAATAACCCTTCGTAAAGTTCAGTATCAGCCTGTCGCACTACATAAGTAGGTGCATCAGGGGGGAGACTACCACCTGGTTGATAGGTGGGGTTGAGTTTGGCAAACATTGGTATTTCTTAGATGGTAAAACCTTCTTCAGTGTTAATTGTGACATAATTATATGTTGCTGAATACCTAATTTTAACTGAATTGGCTGAATTTAACTGAATTTTAAGAGTCCTGAATTTAACTCAACTACTGCTGTAAAAAACCAAAGATACTATCAGCAAGCTCTATGAAACCGTTTGACACAAATCGGACACCTATAGAGTAGAAGACTAATCACCACTCCCTGAAGGGGTAGGTGCGCTTTTTTCTCATTGATGCAACAAAGCCGAACTGAAATGTTAGGCAATCCACTCTCAAACTACAATTTAAGGTGAAATGAAACCATGAACATCTTTAAATACATCAAACAGGCTATCGTTTTTGGGCTGGCTCTATTTTGTTTGACTTTGGCATTTCAAAGCCCCAGTTACGCGGCAGACCTCGAAGGAAATTGGCAGCTTGAATCCTTAGGCGGTGTTCCTGTTTTGGAAAAAACTCAAATTACAGCCAAATTTGATAATGATTCTCATGGTAGCATCAGCGGCAGTGGAGGCTGCAACGGATACTTTGGCAGTGGTTTCACTGCTAATTCAGGTAGAATAACAATTTCAGGTGGAGGCGCAACACGAAAGTTCTGCTTCCCCGAATCTATCATGCAGCAGGAGTCTAAATATTTTAAAGCATTAGACTCAGCCACCTCCTATAAGGTAAGCGAGCAAAATCTGAAACTTACTTACGGTTCGGATAACCAGTCTTTGAAATACGTCAAAGCTGAATAAACTTGTGATGCTCTCGTAGGAATAGCGATCGCGCTTAGGTTGGGTAAGGCTCGTGTCTCACCCAACCTATAATTTTTGGGAACTAGATTTTCGGGTTAGAGGTGCGATGCCTTTTGATAAAGAGATTAATAGCGATCGCATCAGAATAAGCACCACATATTGATAGAAGTCAAACAACAAATAGTACTTGTTGTTTTTATACTGTCGCTACTGTCTATTTAATAACTGAATTAAACTGAATTAAACTGAATTAAACTGAATTTTAAAAGCTCTTTATGCATTGTCCGCACTCGCAAGCTAGACTTCCCCATTTGCCTAGCGTTGAGGACATAGCGATAATCAAGACCTAATAGCCCTTCGTAAAGTTCAGTATCAGCCTGTCGCACTACATAAGTTGGAGCTTCAGGCGGAAGACTACCACCAGGCTGATAGGTGGGGTTGAGTTTGGCAAACATTGGAATTTTAAGAGACTTACAACTTTATTTAGTTATATATTTTCGCATCTATGTTCCTGAATACCTGAATTTAACTAAATTTAACTAAATTTAGTTAAATTTAACTAAATTTAACTAAATTTAACTGAATTGGCTGTTTTTTTAATGTCCTAAATTTAACTGAATTATTGAATTGCAAAGCCAAGCACAATAGTAATTGTGACGAAGAACACAAAAACCAACAACAAAGCAATGGGTTATGATGTATCACAGATAACAGCACAAACAGCTGGCTTCAGTGACATTACAGCATTGCCCGGACTCAAATCTCTCTGGGCTGAATCTCTCGGCGACTCTCGCATATGCGTCGCGGTTCTTGACGGACTAGTTGACCAGTCACACCCATGCTTTAACGGTGCCCAGCTTACTCGGTTATCGACTCTAGTTTCTGGTGTTGGTGACCAAGGAACAGCATCCCAGCATGGAACCCACGTTACCAGCGTCATATTTGGTCAACATGGCAGCCCCATTCGTGGCATTGCCCCTAGCTGTCGTGGTCTGATTGTACCAGTGTTTACAAATGGGAGTCAAGGTGGCATTTCCCCCTGTTCCCAGATTGACTTGGCACGAGCTATCACCCAAGCGGTTGAGCAGGGAGCCAATGTCATTAACATTAGCGGTGGTCAGTTAGCGGCCTCAGCTGAATCAGATAAGTTGCTAGCTAATGCAGTCCGCCTTTGTGCCGAAAACAACGTTCTCATTGTGGCTGCTGCGGGCAATGATGGCTGTGATTGTCTCCATGTTCCTGCTGCTCTGGAGTCGGTATTGGCAGTAGGTGCAATGGATTTAGCTGGAAACCCCATCGGTTTTAGCAACTGGGGTGAGGTTTACAGATCCCAAGGTATCCTTGCTCCTGGAGAAAATATCTTAGGTGCTATCCCTGGTGGTGGAACTGCTGCCAGAAGCGGCACAAGTTTTGCAACTCCTATTGTATCAGGACTTGTGGCCTTATTGCTCAGTATTCAACTGCAACGAGGACAGAAGCCTGACCCCCACGCTATTCGTGATGCCATTCTCAAGACTGCTTTGCCTTGCAACCTACAAAAAAGTTTAGATAGCCGACGCTGTTTAGTCGGAAGTCTAAATATATCTGGGGTACAAGCCCTAATTACAAAAGAAGGAATAAAACAAATGTCTAATCAAGAGGAAGTCATGATTCAACCAAGTGAAGTTAACAACATTGAGCAAGTACTTGCTAATCAAGCAACAGATTCAGTAATCCAAGTCCCAAATTTGGAAGAATCTAGCTACTCACTACAAACAATGAGCCTACAGTCTGCGTCAGCTAACGTAGTTCCTTCCTCTGTCGAGCCTTCTGAATGTACTACCTGTGCGGGTGGTGGTAAAGGACCGCAGATAGTTTATGCACTAGGAGAACTGGGGTATGATTTCGGTACTGAAGCCCGTCGAGATTCTTTTACCCAAGCGATACCTCCTGAAACGAGTTTGTTTGATTATCTCAATGCGAACCCTTGGGAAGCGCAATCACTAATTTGGACGCTCAATCTAGATACTACACCAATTTATGCGATCGCCCCTATGGGTCCTTACGCATCTGTAGTTTACGACCGAATTCGCTCATACATAGCAGATCCCAATGTAGAGCGGGTATCGGTTCCAGGATATATCGGCGGCAGCATCAGGCTGATATCAGGGCAAACTGTTCCCCTAATTGTCCCAGAAGTCCGGGGTATGTACAGTTGGTCAGTTGCAGCCTTAGTTCAATCTGTGACAAGAATGACAACTTTGGCAGCCGGAGTAACTCAGCAAGATGTGAGTAATCGGATTGAAGAATATCTGAGTCGTATTTATTATGACTACCGCAACCTGGGAGTTACTCCTCAAGAACGGGCGCTTAATTTCTCTGCAACCAACGCGTTCCAGACCTCTACGGCGATCGCATCTGCAACAGGTGAGCGACGAGTGCTTCAGGATATTTCTGTGGAGAAGAGTCCTATCTGTCGTCCTGATTCAGATTGCTACGACGTGAAGTTGAGCTTCTCTGACCCAGAAAATAACCAACGTTCTAACAAAGTCTATCGATTCACTATTGATGTCAGCGACCTAATTCCTGTCACTATCGGTCAAGTCCGTTCTTGGACTGTCTAATGACTCAATGAATTCTGCTTTTGGTCTGGATATTAAAAACATCTGCCCAGAATAAATATGACCATGCTACCAATACAAGCCCCACCAATAATTAGAACCGTCAGTACAGCAAAAAACTTAGGCCAGATGGCAGGTATTAGTCCATCAAATCCGAATTTACAATGCAAACTCTGTTGCTTATCAGGTTCGGGAGTATGTAATACCATCTTCCCTGGCTGTTCTTGCTCTCGATAAAATACTAAGGGAGGGGTGAAGGAGGATTTACCCAATTGCACCTCATATCTCTGACTCGTTGAACAAAGAAAATTCAACAACTACAAGGCGTAATGAGTCGAATGTTGTTCGATGCAATTAGTCAACTAAGTTTCCTGCGAATTTTGATTAAACTAATAATTTCAAAGAGGAGAAATTCAAAATGAAAGTTGCAATTCAAGCCGGACATGTACCACGAACTAGTGATATGTGTTAGGCAAATACTAAACGCTTGAAAAATAAATCAACAAAACACGAGGAATAATCATGAATCTTCCAATTCAAAGTCAACCCGTCCTGAGAACAATTAGCACAGCTAACATTAGTGATGTAGCTGGAGTTAATCCCTCAATTGATTGGCTATGTCTCGTAACATGTGCTGGCGCTCTTATTTCTTGCGCGGGTTCCTCCAATCCAGTGCAGTGCCTAATCCAGGCTGGTATGGGCAAATGTGTTTCGTGTCTCTAATGTTATACTCAAGGCTTTAGGGTAGTAAATCACTAATCGGTGTTTTATCTTTGGCGTTGCTGAATGATGAGATGATTTTGAATGACTTTTTGGGCTTTCAAGCATCATTTTATTCCCAATTTCAGCAAAGCTACCCTAATTAATATTACATAGAGTGGTGACGGGGCGATCGCCTCGCCATCCCTCTTAGATGTCTCGAACATGATTTTTGTATAAAGGAGGAAATCTCATGTCAGATGATAATTATCGCATTCTCACTTGTGATGGTGGTGGTATTCGTGGCTTAATCACTGCGATGTTGCTGCAAAAACTGGATGAAGAACTCCAACAAGAAGGAATAAGTCTTTTCAGTGATATCGATCTATTTGCTGGAACTTCAACGGGTGGACTGATTGCTCTGGGATTAGCAAGTGGTGTTCCCATAAGCAAATTAGTTACTATTTACAATAGTGGAGGGAATTGTTCTCAGATATTTACTCCCTACAATCCTAACTCTCAATCCAAATCCGCAGATGGAGAATTATCAGAAGAGGAAGCAGAGAAACTGTTGGCACCTCTGAAACAATCTACAGATGAACTTGATAATCTCGAAAACAAGTCAGGATCTTCTATACTGAAACACTTAGAAAAGGTCTTGTATGTCAAATACAATAATACTGGTCTGAAAACCGTAATAGAACAAAATATACCAAGTTCATCAAAGTCATTAGCTGAACTGCCATATAAAGTTCTGGTAACTACATTTCAGCTATACAATCAATCTGATTCAACTAACTCTTCATGGCGTCCCATCACACTCGATAATCTACCAAATAACCACATTAGGAGCGAAAACACGAAACTGTTGGATGCTGCTCTTTGCACCAGTGCGGCACCAGTGTATTTTCCTCCCTATCACCATCCCGATTATGGTTATTGTATTGATGGTGGTGTATTTGCCAATAACCCTAGTACATTAGCTTTGGCAAGAGTAATTAATTCAGGCATTCTTGAAGATCGGGATATCAGAAATATCAGAATGCTATCTATTGGTACAGGCCAAACTCACAACAATCTTCCTCCTAGTTATCAGCCGGATGGGCCGCTAAGATTTGGTGTAACAACCTGGCTTTGGCCATTCTCCGAAGATCAAACACCTCAAACACCTAAATTGCCCCTGCTCTCAATCCTCATGGATAGCTCATCCATTGTAGACGGGTTTCAGGCAAAAATGATATTAGGAGAAGATAAATATCAACGTATAAATCTACAGCTTACAGAGAGTATTGCGATGGATGGTTGCCCTCAAATTAGTCTCATGGAAACTTTGGTAAATGAATACATCCAATCTCCCGAATGGAACGAAGAAAAGACTTGGGTTAAAAATTATTTTATTGACTAGTTAGTTTTTAGCCACATAAAATATATCTTAAAAATTTCAATCTTTGTAGAGATATTTGAGTAAATATCTCTACAGAACTATCGAAATATATGCTTTTAAACGACTAAAATCGCGACAATAGCTAAAAAGGAAAAGGTCATGAAAATTTCCAATAAATTACTTCATCTGATGTCAGGAAAAGCCTGTAAAATAGCTAAATATCACAATATAGCTATCTGCATTCTGACAGCTATCTTGTTGCCATGTACTACAACAGCTAGTTTAGGTTATACCAACAAAGCTAATATTAGAACATTTGATTCTGTTACAGAGCCATCTTCTGCTGGGAATATCACACCTATACAAATATTGTCAAAAGCGCCTACTATTTTAGTTGCAGATGCTAGTAATAGTTCTGAAAGCGATATTTTAATTACTTCTTTTCGTGAAGGTTTTGATATGGCATGGCAGAAAAAGAAAGAGGATAGGGAAAAAAGCTTATTCACTATATGTAATATTGACAATGATAAGTATATGGCCTTACTCTGTCTTGATGTATTAGAATTATACTTAAACAATAAAATATCTTCATGGGATAATGAGTGCTACAAACAAAAAACAAATCTCGTCTTGTGTTTAGGATTTCTTGGATACCAAGGGACAACACGAAAAGACCTCGAACTATGGATTGAGAAATCAGATATCCTAAGACAAAAAATCATCGATGAGCCTACTTGAGTGAGTAAATTGCTTTTTTGCAATTTTTCTTGAACAGAGAGTAATTTGGTAGAAATAGTGCATAAAAATTAATAAAATTATTAGAAACGGTGAGAATTTGCCATGACAAAGTTCATTATTTTCGGTCGCATTATCAACCGTAACACTAGGGTGGGAATTCCTAGTTTGCGAGTCGAAGTCTGGGACAAAGACCTGTTATGTAACGATTTAGTTGGCAGCACCGTTACTGATCAAAAAGGTGCTTACCGGATAGGTTTTGATGAATCCTATTTCCAAGACCTCTTTCTAGATAGGTTGCCAGATTTGTTCTTTAAAGTATTTGATGGAAATAGGTTGATTAGGACTACAGAAGATTCGGTTGTGTGGAATGTGCAAGCAGGTGCAACTGCAATTTCAATAGAAATAGATTTATCGAATAATCCCCCACTTCCAGCACCATCCTCTAATAATCCCCCACTGCCAGTACCAGTTCCAGCACCAGTTCCAGCACCAGTTCCAGCACCAGTTCCAGCACCAGTTCCAGCACCACTGCCAGCACCATCATCTGGCATGAAACTTCCTCCTCAAGCCAAACCAGTGAAGAGGATTCCTAGTTCATTTGGTTATCGTGGCTTGGGGGATAGTTGGCAATGTAGCCCCTGTCTGAATGGGATTAGAATATGTGTCTATAGCAACGGTTCTATAGCAATACCACCAAGAGTTGAGCTTTGCACACCCTAGGGATAAAACATAATACCATAGGAAGCAAGAATGCGATCTGGTGAAAGCAGCACCGCTGAGTGCAAAGCACCCCGTCAGGGATACGCTATCGCCTGTTTTATTCGAATTGAGACAAATTTGAAATCACTGACATCGCGCATCCTATATTTTAACTATGATTTACATTCACCTAACTCCCAATCACATCACCAAAATAACTCCGATATAACTGACAACGCGGCTCGACTTCATTACCCGCAAGCTTCACCAAACCCATACTCTGCAACTGATAAGCTGATATTGTTTCCAATCGCACTGGTTTAGTAGAAGTAATCACTGTTTGAAATGCGGCCATCAGCTTTGCTTCCTGTTGCAAACTCAACCAAAATTGTCTTAAATGATGGCGATAAATACCCGCATCAGTTATGGCCTCTGCTAACAACTTTTCCAGGGTGATATCAGGATAACTTTTGAGGTGAGAGAATGCCTGCTGCAACAAATAAGGATGACCCCCTACCAATTGCATTAAGGGTTCTACTAAAGATGAATCTGCTGCTAATCCATATTGTCGGGCAAATTCCTGCACTTGCTCTTTAGTTAATTCCGGTAATTCTATGGGTAATCCCACATTAAAAGGTGACTGGTTAATATTCAGGCGGATATAAACGTCGGTAGAATGTGCGATCGCTAACCGCAGCTTTTTCCAGTTGGCGCGGCTTCTGGCTTTTTCATACCAAGAACGCAACAACCCAAAAAAGTCTTCATAAACTTCAGGATAATGAAAAAGTGCATCCACATCATCTAAGTATAGAACTAGAGGACTGTCTGCTGCTGCCAAGAGGTATTCTTCTAAATAAGTTGTGCAACTTACCTTCGCACCCATACCTTCTTCATCCCAATATTTATCTAACTGATTGGGTAACTTGAGTTCTCGGCTGAGATTGAGACAGAACCAGCGTAAAAATTTATTCAGGTTAGTGACATGAGTTGGCCGATCTGCCATCTCTAAACTTAAACTGACTGTACGATAGCCCTCCTTTGCCACTTTAGCTAATACCCGTTCCATGAGGGAGGTTTTACCCATTAATTTGGGTGCTTTGACCCGAATCAGGGAACCAGGCTGCAACAGAGTTTCATAACAGAGCAATTCAATAGCAAAACGCTCCACATACAATTCGGCAGCCGGAACATCTTGTTTAGCTTGAGTTAAATAGGTCGGAGATACAGCTTCTTTAAACTTAGTATTTACCTGTTTACCTATAGCGTTATAACTCATTGATTGTGGGCTTACTAAATAATCTTCAGATGTAAATTGCCTGTCCCAACATTGCTTTTCCCAACGTCGTTTTAAGGCTTCTTTAAAATTGCTTTTTTTGACTTTTTCTCCTAGAGCTTCTGTCAGTAATTTCCAAAGTTTGGGCGCAATATCTTGACTTATATAACTTGTTGCATACTGGTTTTTAGCCGCTATTTGGTCATATTCTTCTCGTTCCCAAGCTCCTTTAATTACAACTATTTCAACATCAGTTAAGCTTCTATAGCACTTTACCAAAACTGCTTGGTTAGCAATTTTAATTGCCTCATCTAAGTTAAAAGCCATAACGCTCCAGAGTAAAAGTTTCTGTAAATTTATATTTATTTGATTTGTTTGCACCCCCATGTTATCTTGGCAGGGCTTTAACCTAGCAGCAGTAAATCTCAATCACGAAGCCAAAAAGCTCGCTGTTCCTGACAGCAAGGCTGTAGGTAAATTATAAGTATTGCTCAATCCAACTATTGTTAAAAATTAATTCATAAATCCGGTTGTGGATTTTTAAATAACTCTGGTCTTTAACTAATAACCCGGATAATATTAATTCTCGTTCGTCTAGACTATCAACTGCCCTTACCTGTCCTTGCTCTAAAATTCGTCGATACAGTTCCAGCATTGAAGTAACTTGTCGTTCTCCTTTGAGGATGCGATCGCGAATCGTCCTTAAATGCTCTGGTTCGTCCTGACCTTCCCAATTATCTATTATATTAGTGCGAATCAAATTCTCAATCCAGGCTTTTTCAGCTTTTTCGGGAATAGAAGATGATAAACTACGGATCATCTGGCAAATCTTTTGAGTTAAAAAAGGCTGACCATTAGTCCAGCACAAAACTTCTTTAAGCACTGCTTGCGGGTTGCTAACCTTGTCTGAAAACCCTTGAAGCAGAGGTTGAGCCTCGTGTAATTGGAAGCCATGCAGTTGAATTGCCTGACCAATATTAAAAGGCGTTCGGCGATAATCTGTGATTAAATCACTAGGAGAAGCAACTCCCAATAAAACAAAGCACAACCGCTTATACTCTGGATTAATACCGCGCTGATTATAGCAGGAGCGAACCAGGGCAAAGAAATCATTAACTGAAAAATTTAAACCTAAAACACTATCAATTTCATCTAAAAAGATGACTATTTTAGGTGCAAGAGTATTATCGGGCAATTTAACTTCTTCTAATAAAACTTCTTCAAAAAATCTACTCAATCGCTGCACAGGAGAAATATCCAGATGTTCTTTCCACCAAGCTTTTAAATTAATCTTGTCTACCAGGTCAAAACCTTGCCACAACTCCACAGCTAATCCCTTATACCATTGCTCCGGGGTAATGTTTTCACTGCCAATTCGGGTCATGTCAATGGCAGCACAACAAAAATCCTCTTGCTGCAAGTGGTGCATCATCCGCACCATCAAACTTGATTTACCCATCTGTCGGGTATTGAGAATGTAACAAAACTCTCCAGTTTTTAATGCTTTGTAGAGATAACGGTCGGCAGAGCGCACTACATAAGTAGGAGCATCAATTGGCAAACTACCGCCAACTTGATAATCATAAATTGAGGCTTCTTCGGCACTTTTGAGCAGCGCATTTTCAAATTCTAATTTAGCTTGAGTCGCTTTAAGAATTTCTAGAGTTTGTGATAGTTCTTGAGTACGCTCTTCTACTTTTTGCTTCAGGGTTGCGTAGAGGCGAGAATTTTCAATAGAGATAGCAGCTTGACTAGAAAGGATATTTAAGACTTCCACACGCTCTGGTGTAAATGCCCCCGTTGCGAGATTGTTTTCTAAATATAAAATACCGCTCAATTTCCCTTGATTCAGTAGGGGAGTGCAGAGAATTGATTTAGGTTGAGTGATAACAATGTAGGGGTCGCGGGTAAATTGTCCCTCCTGGGTGGCATCATTGAGAACTACATTTTCCTGGGTGCGGGCGACATAGTTGATGATAGCGGCTGAGAGCAACGGCGTCTGGGTGGAGGCATCTGGTGAGTCTACTGGAATAGATTGTAGTATGGTAACGTCATCAGAATCTATTGCTCCCACCGCTTCAATGACCCAGTTATCATCAGAATGTAGAAGCAAAAAGCCTTTTTGAGCGCCAGCATTCTCAATCATTATTTTCATCAACTTTGCCAGCAACTTGCTCAGAAAAATTTCTCCAGCTAGGGCTTGAGATGCTTTAATAACCGTTGTTAAGTCAAGGAATTCTCCATTACTACCGCTAGTAGAGATAGTTGTGCTGAGGCTTTTAGCTGTCCCTTGGTTTGTATTTCCTATAAAATATTCTGGATATTCATCTTCTAATTGCTTGACTTTGGCTTTAGCTCCCCAGCGAGTGTAGCAATGATGAGCATTTCTCAGATATAACTGACCAATTTCTTCCCTACCCAGGTGCAAATAAAATTCTGCTGCTCGTTCATAAGCCAGAGCTTCTTCATGAATAAATTCATATTTCCTGGCACCTTGAATAGCTTTTTGATATAATTCTTCTGCTTGCCAATATTGGCCTAATGCTCGTGCTTTTTCAGCAGCAACTAAATCATACTTATGTTGAAAATTTTCGAGACAATGATTGGCCCATATTTTCATATTTACTTGATTTTTTTCTACTTGCTCCATTAAGTCTTTTTGCTGCTTCACATCACAAGCATTATAACAAGCAAGAAAAGAAAGCGACGAATAAAAATTATGCTGAGGATTTACTAAAAAACCCCTACAACCTTTGAGATATTTTTCCGCTTTAATTCCGTTATCATAAGCCAATTTATACTCTTTAAACAAGTATAGGATACAGTTTTTACCAAAATAGTAAATAAATAACAGCCAGTTATTTATTTCATTGATGTAATTTTCTATGTATATGTCTTCTTCATTTTGAAAATCACCAATTAACAAAAAATCTTTACTTTGGTAGACCTGTGTTAAATTCAAAACAATACTTTTGCATATTTTTATATAATTTATAGAATATTCTTGGTTAAGCTTTTTGATTAATTCGCTATATTTTATATAATCCTGTTCAACCTGTTGTAAATTACATCCTCCAAAAAACCTTATCAGGCAATAGTCCATAGAAATATAACAAACATACTCATTATTTCCTCTATCGATCCCTTGTTTAATAGTATTTAGTAATTGTTCTTGTGCCACTTTGTTATTAATTAACTCTTTCCAGTGCCATACAAATGCATAATACGAATGCATAACTAAACATTCTGAGCGGCGACTAATGGATTTATCCAGCAATTTTAAAGCAATTTTTCCAAACTGATATCCAGCATCAATATCATTGATTAATCCACAAAGAAGCATTCCATAACAACTATAAATACCAGGAGCTTGAGGAGGATTATTATATTTAATGCAAAAATGAAGCTGAATTAAGTTTATCTCAACAAATAAGGAAAAATTCGTTGTCCACGTCGCACTCATGACTGTCTGTAATATTAATATTGTCCCCAGTTTATGAGGGTCTGTCATAGTAGGTAAATCAGCTAAATCCTCAATATTTTTTTCTTTAAGTAATACTTTAAAGGTTTCATTCTCTTGCTTAATTTTATTTTCTAGATTACTATTATTAATGGCTAGTTCAGAAATTTTTATGTCTAGCTCTGCCAAGGCTACAAAAGCCATATCAATAGCTTTGTGAAGCTTAAATTGAGCAAAATAAGACAAAATCTTTAACTCATATACCTTGATTTTATCAAGAATATTATTGACTTGTTCTAGAACAATTTCCGACAGATGTTCAACTTTTTCAAAGTTACCATTTAAGTAGAGACTATCCAAAGTTTCAACGTAAAGATCTAGAGTAAATTCGTAATTCAGCATCCAACTATTTGATGTCAATAGTTCCAACCCAGTATTTAAATATCTTAAAGCTGTATCATAAGCTGTCGATACTTTTGCTCTTTTACCTGCTTGAAGATTTAGTCTAGCCAACTCATATCTTTCTGATGATTCAGTAATTAATTCAGAGCCTTCGTTAATTTGATTGACAATATCAAATATTTTTTCCTCTAATTCATCTGCTTGAGAGTTTTTAATCAACAACCGACCTACTTGTAGATGAACTGCTTTTTTCTCCTGTTCTGGAATCAAAGCATAGGCTGCTTGTTGAACTCGGTCATGCAAGAATTGGTAAGGGATAGATTCGGGAAATTTAGGAATGAAAGAGTCAGATAATTCGGAAATATTAGCAAACATTTCCTCCTGACTCCAAAGTAAAGGGATTTTATATTCGTCACTTAGTGGGACAATCAATCCTTCTTGTATAGCTGGCTGTAGTTCCCCAGCTGTAGCTGTTTGAGATTTTCTATTGACGATAGAGATAACATCTAGATCAAATCGGCTACCGATACAAGCTGCTAATTTTAGAACATTCTGGGTATAGTCATTCAGTTTCTCAATTTTGCTAACCATTAATTCAACAACATTATCAGTAATGCCAACTTTTGCGATTTGCTCAATATTCCACTGCCAACAACCTTTGTTCTTATCAAAGAATAGTAATTTATCTTTATAGAGAGATTGAATTAATTGATTTAAGAAAAAGGGATTACCATGGGTTTTATTGGTGACTAATTCTGCCAGAGAATTTGAATCTTCTATTGAGCATCCTAGTGTATCAGAAATTAATTCTTTGATGTGCTTGAGTTCCAAAGATTGAAGGCTGATTTGACTAATTGTTACTTTTGCTTTGTTAATTTGCTCTAAGGTGAGCATTAAGGTATGGGTGGAACTGACTTCATTATCTCGATATGCTCCTATCATCAATAGATATTGGCTGTCAGCATCGGTCATTAATAGCTCAATTAGCTTCAGCGAAGATAAATCTGCCCACTGTAAGTCATCTAAAAAGATAACTAAAGGGTGTTCTTTTGTGCTAAAAACCCGAATAAACTTTTGAAAAAATAATTTGAATCGATTTTGAGATTCAGTTGCACCCAGTTGCTCAATTGAGGGCTGTTTACCAATAATCTGTTCAAGTTGAGGAATCACATCAATGATAATCTGAGCATTAGGTTCTAAGCTTTCTAAAATTTGCTCTTTCCAAGTTTGTAGTTTGGCTTCAGATTCACTTAAAAGTTGAAGTATTAAGTCTTGAAAAGCTTGTGTGATTCCTGCATAGGGAATATCCCGCTTTAACTGGTCAAATTTACCAGTAATAAAGTAACCTCTTTGGCGTGTCACAGGTTTGTAAATTTCATTAACTAAAGCAGATTTGCCAATACCAGAATAACCAGAAACTAGTATCATCTCGGTCGTGCCTTGGCAAACTCGGTCAAAGGTGGTTAATAATTGAGTGATTTCTCGTTCTCGACCGTAGAGTTTTTGGGGAATATGAAACTTATCAGAAATATCTTGATTACCTAAAACAAACTGAGAAATTTGTCCTAAATTTTTTAATTGCTGAAGACAGGTTTCTAAATCTGCTTTAATTCCCAAAGCACTTTGATATCGTTCTTCTGGAGTTTTAGCTAACAATTTTATAATGATTTCTGATACTGTAAAGGAAATAGAAGAGATTAGTTCATCAGGTCTTTTCGGATATTGTGCGATATGACAATGAACTAATTCCATCGGGTCATTAGTTGCAAAAGGAAGTTGATTAGTCAGCAGTTCATAGAAGGTAACACCCAAAGAATAAAAATCACTGCGATAATCTATCCCTCGGTTGATTCTACCAGTTTGCTCAGGGGCGATGTAAGCTAAGGTTCCTTCTAATTGATTGATGTTACGCACCGTCTGATTTTCTTGGGGTAAGCGGGTAGAAATCCCAAAGTCAATTATTTTCAGTTGTCTAGTTTCTTGGTTATAGACAATGTTGGCAGAGTTAATGTCTTTGTGAATAATCTTAGCGTTGTGAATAGCTGCTAAACTCTCCGTGGTCTTGATAGCAATGGTCAGAAATACTTCTAGGCTAAATTGCTCTTTGGATATTAAAAGTTTTAAAGATTCACCGCCAAAGTCTTCCAACAGCATTACTAAACTATTTTTATATCGCTGTAATTTGTAGGCTTTAATAATGTTATCTGCGTTTAAGGAACTTGTAATTTCATATTCCTGTTTATATCGAGTGAGTTCTGACGGGCTGGGATAATCTTCCTTAAGAATCTTCAGAATAATGGGTTGATTATTAAGCTTGAGAATGGCTCGATAGATCAATGAACTAGCACTTTCATATATTTTTTCAATAATCTGGTAGTCTTTTTGAAGAATATCTTGATTGTGAATCATATTAGAATTGGGAGTCTGGTTTAGTAAATATGCTTTTTATTTATTAAATAACATACGTAAGCAGATTGGTGAAATTCAACCAACCTGCTTATGGGTACTGTATTTGTAGTTTAGCTACTCAGAAAATGAGTCAACAAGGCAATCAATTAAGTAAGTTTACTTAAGTAGTACTGAGGGGAATATAGGGGAAAGGAGGAGAGACATATTGTAAGTTTTTGCTATTCCATCCTGAAGAAGTTCTTTCCGGATAAAAAGGGAATTTTCTTCTATTTGGACTTTCCTCTTCTGAGTTTTCAGGTAATTCCTCAACTTCTTCAACCCATATTTGGATATTTTCTTGTGTCAGACTGAATTCAGTCGGTTTCGGAGGATAACCAAAAGTTACTTTTGAGTTTTCCGGTACTTCCTCAGCTGCTTCAGCCCATATTTGGATATTTTCTTGTGTCAGGTTAAATTCAGACGGTTTCGGAGGATAACCAAAAGTTACTTTAGTATAAGGAGGTGTTGGTGGATAACCAGCTTGAGCAATATCAACTCTACTAGAATAGAATGTGTCCCATGATATGTCTAAGGCATACTCCCAAACCATTTCATAAGTACTGAGAATAGATGGCCAAAGTTGTTTCCATTTATCTGGCTCATGTTCATCTTGATAATATACTTGTCCGCTTAATAATAGAGATAGAGATATTGTGTTGTAACTGAGATATTGGGGCTTAATGATGTAAGTTAGAAATTTGGGATGTTTTTTTTCATATTCAAACAGCTTTTCTCTCAATTCATTGTATCTCAGGGTTTCATGTTCTATGTCATTTGATAATGGATGCCTTTCTAGCCAACAAAGAGGAAAATTCTTAGCGACAGCAGGGATAATGTTATAAGAATTAAATATTTCCCTAACTAACTCTATCTGTGTTCTTGTTACTTTTTTCGGCGTGTCTGTTCCTGCTTTTAGTTCATATTCCTGAAGTTTCTCATCATCAAGCCATGTATAAGACATCATTTGAGATATCTGGCGACATTGTAATAGAAACCTGACGGCAGAAAATTGCGGCTCATCTTTTTCTACAAAATCTAGCTTAACTTCTGCTCCTTCTGTAGGTAACTGATCTTTAGCAATTTTATAGTACTTATGTAAATCTTTTCTTGTTCCATATACTAATTTTTTTTCTGTCTTACCCGACTTTCTTTCAATTGTAAGTATTTGAAATAAATCGTCATCGTCAACTCTAAATTGAGATTGATTTTCTTGCATCAACCGAGGCTTACGGGAAATCGGAGAGTCAGGAGATAAGTTTTGCCAAAGTTGAATATGAGCGGGTGTAATTATTTGCATTTTCTGCTTCCTTTGCAATTAGTGGATGAAGTTATCAGACCAGGTTATAAAAATGGTAGGGGTTAGCCCAAGCAATATTGTGCACCGTTTCTTGAGATAACTGCGCTTCCATCTCTAGAACTGTTTTCACAACCTTCGGTTGATGATCCATGTGAGGGTAGTCAGAGCCGAAGACTAAGTTATCAGCACCGATGTACTCGATAATTGGGGCTTAATAAGGTTCATTCGGGTCTATCCCTAACTAATTTGGGAGTACATTATACTAGTGACTTCCTGTTTACTCCCAGTTGTTCTAACTACTAGATAGCGGTATGTAGGGGTATGGAGGTGAAACATAATCTATACCTACATATCTGTTGTCCTCTGTTATGCGATAGAAGGGAAATGGTGCTTCTTTATCAGAAGCTTCAGCCCATTTTTCAATTTCTTCAAGAGATAGATTTTTTTCATCAGGTATTGGAGGATAAGGAATAACAACTTGATAATTAGTAGAAACATCTACTGGACTAAATTGTACTTCGCTGATCTTACCTATATAGTCAGACCATACCACTTCTAGCCCATACCTACTAACTATTTCACCTGTACTAAAAATAGGCTCGGAAATTCGTTGATAAGTATAATCAGTAGGTGAGTTACCTTCTCCAATTTGGCAATATGCCTGTCCTGCTATCAAAAGGCTCAAAGCAATTCTCTCCCAAGCTTTACTATTGGGCAAAATCAAGAATCTTGGTTTTCTAGTTTCTACACCACCATTTTGAGTAATTGCGGTTCTACCCTTTAGTGGATAATAAATCTCAATATTGTCGGGTTCAAGATCAGATGGATAAACGGTTTGAGCAACAAAAAAAATCTCTCTAGCTATGAGTCCATTTAATATTTTAGAATCAATTGTATCCCAATTACCGTTTATAAAACGCTTCCATGCTTCTGATTTTTTTGCTGTTACATAGCAGTACCATGTGTTAGCAATTAGCTGAGATAGTTTGCGACTCTGCAATAGACCCCGACTTGATGCATAAAAATTATTAGCATCTAGTTGATTTGGTTTCACTACTATGGATTTCCCATCATCTGACTGAGATGAGAAAATTGTCGTCAGAAAATCATCTTCTAGAGTTACCCCAGGTGAGGGTAAATGCGAACCTACCGTTTCCTTAAAACCATCAAGATTATTCTTATCAGTCAGATAGGTGTCAAATGCTTCTTTGGTTTTAGCTACTATTTTTGTTTGTATATTTTGTCCTTCTTTTTTAGTATTCGGATCAGGGGGAGTAACTACAAGGATTTGATAATATGTCTTAGGATCAAGCCACCATTTTAGCGGCTCCTGAAATGTTTGTGTTACTTTTTCACTCATGATAGTAGTGCGTCCTTATGTAAGTTTCAAGCCAAATTGTAAAAACGGCAGGTATTATCCCAAACAATCTTTTGCACCGTTTCTTGAGATAACTGCGTCTCAAGCTCTAAAACCATATTGACAACATCCGGCTGATGATCCATGTGAGGGTAATCAGAGCCGAAGATTAAGTTATCAGTACCGATGTACTCGATAATTTGGGCTAAATAAGGTTCAGAAGGGTCAATTGCTACAAAGCACTGACGACGAAAGTAGTGTGATGGCTTCATTTTAACATGATTTTGCACCTCTATATGTAAATTATCATACTCTTGATCCATTCTCCAGAGCCAGTAAGGGAGCCAGCCACAACCAGACTCTAGAAACCCTACCCTCAAGCGGGGGTGACGTTCTAGCACACCGCCTTCAATCAAGGCTAACAATGCCATCATCTGTTCCATTGGATGGGAACAAGCGTGCAGAGCAAACCGAGTATTAAATCTATCTGCACCTGTAGTTGGTAAACGGCTATGGGTTCCTTCATGAATTCCGACTGCGATGTTTAACTCTTCGCAGGCTGTCCAAAATGGCTCATAAGTAATATCACTTAAGAGTCGCCCTTTAACGGGGTTAGGGCGTAAAAATACCGATTTCCAGCCAAACTCGGCGATGCGGTGTAATTCTGACACCATTTGCTCTGGTGCATGAAGATTAATCGCTCCTACTCCTTTCAACTTGTCTGGAGCATAGCTACAAAATTCTTCATATAACCAAGTATTGTAGGCATGGGTGAAGGCTCCTACCACTTCTGCGGGCATGGTATCGATAGCAAAGAGCCACAATCCGTAAGTTGGATAAATAAAGGCTATATCTACCCCCATCTGCACCATTGCTTGGAGGTGAGATTCTGCATCGTAGCGATGAAAGTAAGCATTTGGGTGAGCCTGCATCATCTGCTGATTGCCTTGTTGTCGCACTTGCTGGGATATTTTTTCCGTAATGTCTTCCCCTTTGATTTTCATGTCTGCTGAGGGTGCAAAGTGCTTAAATTCAGGGGGAAGGTACTTGGCCCATATCTGCGGAGGCTCTATCACATGGGAATCAGCATCAATAATTTTATATCCATGGAGCATAGTTAAATCTGTAGAATTTCTGAGATTAACTCAGTTTTCAGTGTAATTTACATCCACATGGGATAGGGGTTCAATTCCTCTTCTGTCAGAGGCTCTGACAACCAACCCATTTTTACAGGAACCTCATAAAGCCGTCCTGAACCTAAGCGTTTCCACATATGGCGCATTCCCGGCACTATTACTTTGGCTACTCTCAGTCCAATATCAGGACGAGTCTGATCTAACACTAGCATTTCTAGTCCATTTTTCTCGACGATTTTTTGACAAAGTCTAACATCTTCAAGAAGATCGTCACTTGCTAGTTGTGAATAATCAGCACTAGCTTTGGGTACACTCTGAGCATCAGGAAGCAGATAAGGTTGGTTTGCCAAAGTTGCAGACTTCCACCAATCTAGAGCTAGAGAATCGGCAGATGGGGGATATTGAGTTTTACCATCCTCTGTAGCTCTGAGAACATTAGGTAGGATTTGGTTAACCTCGGTTAAAGCTCGACTCAGGGCAATTTTTGGGTCAAAATGGGCACCATATCCTAAGATAATATCTTCTACTTCTCGATCGCCTCGGCGACTAATAGCAGCGAAAGCGGGAATACCCAGGTCACTAGTAATATCTAGTACCCACAAGTCTCTGTTAATAGCTTGGTAATAATCTTTCAGGTTTTGAAAATAAGGCTCATTGAAACTGTCTAAATCTACCTGAGTTTTTGGCAGTCTATTATACCACCACAATGCTACACAGTCCCGTTCAACTAATTCCATAAATCCTTGGAGAATAGCTTCTTCGAGGGTATTACCTGCGGCACAGCCATTGGAGTCTGCCCAACAGTCTGGTGGGTGGGATGGGGAGTAGCCATAATAGCAATAAGCTGTTGGCAAATATTTAAATTCTTGGTGGGTTAAAGACCAAACTGGTGTCCACTCGATTTCTGTTTCTGTATCAAAGGGTTCTGGGACTTTTTGAAACCAACCTTTAGACTCGGTATTCCATTGTTGTCGATTCTGGTATTGCTGTGGGCTGAAGTTCATACATGCATTGGGGTGAATTGCTTTGTCCCCCATCTGTTGGTAACTGCCTTTGTGTCTGATTTCATCTCCCTGAAATACGCCAGAATACCTTTCAATAGCTTCACAGAAACCGCTAGCCCTGGCTTGGCTATCAGTCCTACCTTTGCCTCCGCTTCTACCCCCGATGTTTTGGCGTAAGCTGTCTAAATCGTCAAAGATGCTGAGGAAATGATGCTTGGCTACATAAGTATGAGTTAACCCATTTCCTGGGATTTTTTGCAGTTCTCGGACAATGCCCGTAATAGGGCTAATATGGTGTTGATATTTTCTTAAAGTTTCTTGGGGTGAACAATAACGATGTCCTCCGTCTGCGGTAAAAGTTTTCTTGCGGTGTCCTAAAACAACGGGTAGGGGCGTGTTTTCCCATCCATTAATCAGCTCTCTACAGCTAGGACATTGGGGACGTTTAACGAGGATATGGTTTTGGGTTTGGAGGGTGAGGGTATCATATGTTAATAAAGTCCCTTCTAATTGCCGGTTTCCGCCTTGGACAATCCACTTAAAAACTTCTGTAGCTGCCATTCCGAGGGCTGTTTGCACTGTAGAAGCGAGAAACCCTAAGGGAGGGGATAAGGAAATTTGTTTATGTTTTTGGATAAATCTTTCAACGGGTCTATTATCCCTTAATCGGTGTGCCAAACATTGCCAACACCCTGTTTTCTGGGGATGAAATATAGGCCCTATCCAGGTTATTGTTCCCAATGGGTTGACTAGCATCCAGGGAGATTGAGACTTTAGTGCTTGTTGATTAAATTCTTCTAGCTGAGGGTGGAGGTAGTTGTCTGTTAAAACTACTGTGATATCTCCTGCATCAGCTATTTGAATATGCAGGGATTTGAGGATGGTTATGAAGTTGTCGCTAGGAAGAGAACCTAGGACTTTGACTGCGACTGTAGCTGATTTTAATCGTTGAGCCGCGACTGTGGAACTAATGTTGAGATGATGACAGAAGATGGCTAGGTGGGAGGGTAGTGAGTCATCTTGTTCTACCAGATAGCCCTGTTGTTCCATTTGAAATAGGGCATACTGGGTTTTAATACTGACATCGAGAAGACTCTGAAAAAAGTCGGCTGTTTCCTGAGAAAATTCTTTTTCTTGCAGTCGTTCTAGTTGAATTATGTCAATAATTTCGTCAAGGCTAAGATGACCATCACGTAGTAAAGAAGCTACACGACAAGAAAGGCGATCTTGCAGACAAATTGCCTCTCTCTCGGATACAAGAAATAGGTTGTCTGGTTCTATAGTTTCAACGGAGTAAGCAGGTTGGAACTGGGGTTTATTGATCATCTTTTACTCTGCCAATTACAGTAACTTTTAATTTTTTGTGGTGAATGTGAATAGCTCAATTTAGAGTAAAAGAGTCATGTCTACATTTTTTATTAAATTTAGGAAATTATTTGGTTTTCTTGAAAACAGATTTAATATTCTTTGGAAATAACTAGGGGGGTGGTGAAGACAAAATAAACTACCCCAGAGCCAAGTATCATAATAGCCAGACTGAAGAAGAGTACCCAGCGGTCTGTCGGTTCATAAGTATCTTCTTCGATATCACGGCGAACACCGAAATAATGGGCTGTAGAGAACCAAACCGTGACTAAACCCACTAGAGAGAAGACTAAACCTAATTTCCAGCCGGTGCCAGGATGGGGTATTTGAGGTAATTGGAAGGCGCGTAAACGGACAATGACGACACCAAAACCCAAAAGTGCGATCGCAGTTCGCATCCAAGCTAAGTAAGTACGCTCATTGGCCAAGTGATCCCGAACTCGCGATGGATTTTGCCGTCCTGGCTTCCTTTTATCCCCTTCTTCTATGGGTTTGGACTTTAACTGCATTGATAACACTCCGATTCCCAAAGACCCTACTTTAACTAAAATTCTGAGAAAATCCCTAATTAGCTTCCAGAGGATTTGTATCCAGTGCGATGGCAGCATTGCCTAAATATACCTGATAAGCTGATCCATTGGTTGAAAATTATTCTAATGCAGATATCTAAATAAAACAAGGCTGAAATTGCTCAAAAATACACAAATAAGCCGAAAAAGGCAGTATTTTTACTTATGGTTATGATATTTTGTCTCTAATTTTGGCTGATGCCCTATTTCCATTGAACAAAAGCTCCGAAGACAAGCATCTCCCTTGTATCAAATCTTTGGGAAGGTCGTATTATCTACTATAGATATATAAATAGTTTTCTCAAGTCGCAAGATTAGAACATTTTCCGCAAAAAATGAACATGAATTTGCCTCAATTGATCAGTCTACTTGGTTTTATAGCCGGACTAAATCATTGTTAAATCGCGCAATTTTGACTGTAGGCGCTGAAAAGGAACAGTTAGATATGCTTGATATGGCGGTTCTATTTAAGTTGTGAAATAATCATATAAGCCTTACGGAGTAAATATTCCCAGTGTCAGAGGTTCACTAGTCTCCAGAGGGAATTAATCGGATCTGGTTTGTTGCCTATCGACCTCTTTAAGGGTCAGGGAAAAGTTTTTTTGCAGCAGGCTAAATATAATTCACCTTTTGGTAGATTTTAAAAAACCATAAAAACAGTAAATTTATATGAGATAGCACAAAAATTGCTTAAATGCCTCATACTTAATTAGTAATTTAAATATCAAAAGATAAAATCCCGATAGAGTTTAAGTAAAATTCTTCCTTAGGTTATTTGTAAGCTATGACATCCCCTGAATCGCAAACTGATTTTGGCAACGATCTTCCAAAGCCCTTATTTGAGCCACCTCCCCAGCCACGGCGGTGGCTTTGGTTATTGTTAGCAACAATACTATTGATGGGGGGGGGAGCAGGTATAGCTTGGCGGTTGCTCTCTCCTAGTAATTCAGCACCTGTAAATGCTCAACCTCCAGGAGTCAGAGTAAAACTATCGACTGTGGAAACAGGCACAATTGAGGATAGTTCAGAGTTTATTGCCAAGCTAGAGTCCCGGCGTTCAGTAGAACTCAAGCCAAGAATTGAGGGTCAAGTTAGCCAAATATTTGTCAAGTCAGGAGATGTAGTCCCAGCAGGAGCGGCAATTCTCCAAATAGACTCAAGACGGCAACAAGCAGCAGTCAGCAGTATCAATGCTGCTGGTCAGGCGGCTGTAGCTCAACTGGAGAATGCCCGTGCTACACTCAAATCGCTAGAAGCTGATCGGCTATCCAACATTGCTGATGTGCAATTGAACCAGCAGGAGTACAAAAGATATTCTGAGCTGGCTGACCAAGGGGCTGTATCTCGACAAACCAAGGATCAGTATGCTAACAGACTCGCTACAGCTAGGGCTAATCTTGGTGCAATTGATGCCAGGATTCAAGCACAGAAAGCTACCATATCCCAGGCAGAAAGATCCTTACAGCAAGCCGATGCCAATAGTAGGGAACAACAAGTCCAACTCCAGTACTACAAAATTACTGCTCCCATTAGTGGCACAGTCGGCAATATCCCCGCCAAAGTAGGTGATTTCGTTAATACTTCCATACCATTAATTACTATCACTCAAAATCGACCTTTAGAAGTCAATATCTCTGTACCACTAGAGCGGGGGCCTCAATTGCGTAAGGGATTACCCGTTGAAGTGATGAACGCTCAAGGTCAGAGCCTGGGTATTAGTGAAGTATCTTTCATTTCTCCTAATGTCGCCGATGGTACACAATCAATACAGCTTAAAGCACTCTATAACAATTCTCAAGGTGAGTTGCGGGCAGATCAATTGGTGAAGGCTAGAGTTATTTGGAGTCAGCGTTCTGGAGTTTTGATTCCCACAACAGCAGTGTCTCGCGTGGCTGGGGAAACTTTTGTCTATCTAACGCAAACAGAAAAATCTCCTCAAGGCGTTTCCCAACTCGTGGCTCGGCAAAAGCGGGTGAAATTAGGCGGGATCACAGGTAATAATTACCAAGTTCTCGAAGGATTACAGCCAGAGGAGAAAATCATTGTCTCAGGGCTGCTAAACCTCAGGGATGGTGTTCCTGTAGTTCCTGAGTAATGGGTAATAGGTTAATAGGTGATAGGTAATAGGTAATAGGTGATAGGTAATAGGTGATAGGTAATAGTTAATAGGGAAAAAGCAAAAAAACATTACCAATTACCAATTACCAATTACCAATTACCAATTACCAATTACCAATTACCAATTACCAATTACCAATTACCAATTACCAATTACCAATTACCAATTACCAATTACCAATTACCATGTTTGTTGACTTCTTTATTAGGCGACCTGTATTTACCAGTGTCTGCGCTATCGTCATTTTGCTGGTAGGAGCAATCAGTATCCCCACCCTGGCTACAGAACAGTATCCAGAGATCAGCCCGACACAAATTATTGTTAATGCTAATTACCCCGGTGCTAGTGCTGAAGTTGTAGAAAATACGATTACAACTGTCTTAGAGCGCCAGATTAACGGCGTCGAAGGCATAAAATACATGACTTCGAGCAGCAGTAATGATGGCAGCAGTACGATTACAGTCACATTTGACGCATCCAAGAACAAAGATATTGCAGCGGTCGATGTTCAAAACCGCGTGTCCATAGCCGAACCGCAGTTGCCAGATACAGTGAAGCAAACTGGTGTCACTGTTAGTAAGCAGTCTAACAACATTCTCTTGGCAATCGGTCTGTACAGTGATAACAAAGAATTCGACAACGTCTTTTTAAGCAACTACGCCGATCTCTACATTACAGATAACCTGAAAAGAATCAAAGGTGTGAGCGAGGCGCGGATTTTTGGTGAACGTCGCTATGCTATGCGCCTATGGCTTGACCCCAATAAACTTGCTAGCCGCAACCTGACTGCTGATGATGTGATCAATGCAGTCAATGAACAAAACTTACAAGTTGGTGTTGGGCAAATCGGACAGCAGCCATCAGCTGATGGTCAGATGTACCAACTTGACTTGAAGGCAATTAGTAGGCTGACAGAACCTGCGGAGTTTGATGACTTAGTGATCAAAACAGGTGCTGATGGCAGTTTGATTAAGCTGAGAGATGTGGGTCGGGCGGAATTGGGTGCTCAAAATTATAGCTCGTTCCTGCGATTTAAGGGCAATGAGGGTGTGGGGGTAGGGATCTATGGTACACCCGGAAGTAATGCCTTGGATGTTGCTAAAGCTGTGAAAGCGGACATAGCGGTACTGTCAAAAAGCTTTCCGCCAGGGATGAAATATCAGGTGGCGTTTGATACAACTCTGGTTGTGGAAGAGTCTCTGGCGGAAGTGTTAAAAACCCTGATGGAGTCAATTGGGCTGGTGGTCTTGGTAATTTTTATTTTCTTGCAAGACTGGCGCACCACCCTGATTCCTGTGATCACTATTCCGTTGTCGTTGATTGGTACCTTTGCCTTTGTGAAAGCTTTTGGGTTTTCGATCAACACCTTGACCTTATTTGGTTTGACCTTAGCTACTGGGATGGTGGTTGATGATGCGATTATCGTGGTGGAAGATATCTCGCGTTTAGTTCAAGATGAAGGGATGAGGCCGCGTCAGGCTGCTTCGGCGGCAATGCATGAGCTATTTGGGGCGGTAATTGCCACTTCTTTAGTGCTGATGGCTGTGTTTGTGCCGGTGGCATTTTTTCCCGGTTCTACAGGACAAATTTATAAACAATTTGCGCTAACGATCGCATTTTCGATCACCATTTCTACCTTCCTCGCCCTCACCTTAACCCCTGCCCTCTCAGCTTTATTGCTGCGTCAAAGACCCAAACCGAAGGGTGTATTTGGCTGGGTGTTTGGTCAGATTAACAGGTTTCTCGATGCTATGCAGAGAGGATATGAGCGATCGCTAAATTTCCTCACTAAAATTAAAGCGATCATCATCACCCTATTTATCCTCTCCTTGGGTCTGACTGGCTGGCTTTATATCAATGTCCCTACAGGGTTTCTCCCAGACGAAGACCAAGGCTATTTCATCACCATTGTTCAAGGACCAGAAGGGGTTTCCCTCAACTATACGAGCAAAGTCATGGCTGAGGTGGAAAAGGAAATCCTGAAATTGCCAGAAGTCTTAGGTACTTTCGCCATTGGTGGCTTTAGTTTTAGTGGCAATACTGCCAATAGCGGCATAATTTTTACCACCCTCAAAGCCTGGGACGACCGTCAAAACCCAGGTCAGTCAGCCCAGGCAATTATTGGTAAATTGAGAGGATCGCTATCGGCAATTACAGAAGCAAGAGTTTTCCCTGTAAATCCGCCAGCAATTCGCGGCTTAGGCAGTTTTAGCGGTTTCCAATTTCAGTTACAAGACAGATCCGGCACCAGCGGCTTAAACGCCATGCTGGAAGTGATGGGGCAGATTATGCAGCGCGGAAATCAAACACCAGGATTGCAAGCTGTATTTAGCACTTTTACCGCCAATACACCCCAGATGTTGATTGAAGTAGACCGCAATCAAGCCAAAGCACTACAAGTCCCAATAGACAATATCTTTAAAACCCTACAAAATAATTTGGGTTCGCGATATGTCAATGACTTTAATTTCCTCTCTCGGACTTATCGAGTATATGTCCAAGCAGATGCTAAGTTTCGCTCTAACCCTGAAGATATCGGTCAGTTGTATGTCCGTTCTCAGACTAATCAGATGATTCCTCTAAGCAGTCTAGTCAAAATTACTCCCACGACTGGAGCACAAACCATCAATCATTACAACTTATTCCGCTCGATTGAAGTTAACGGTTCCCCTGCTCCTGGCTTTAGTTCTGGACAAGCAACCGCCGCAATGGAGAAACTCGCTCATGAGCTTGTACCAGTGAGTATGGGCTATGAATGGTCGGGTTTGACTGCTGAAGAGCAACAGTCTGGTGGTCAAGCGCCGGTGATTTTTGGCTTGGGGCTTATTTTCGTTTTTCTGGTGCTGGCTGCACAGTATGAGAATTATGTTGACCCCTTGATTATTATGCTGTCAGTTCCCCTAGCGATCATGGGGGCGCTGTTATCCCAGTCATTGCGGGGACTGACTAATGATGTATTTTGTCAGGTTGGTCTGGTGATGCTGATTGGTCTAGCGAGCAAAAATGCAATTCTGATTGTAGAATTTGCCAACCAATTGCGAGAACAGCAAGGTTTACCCATTACTAAAGCGGTAGTGCAAGCATCGCAAGAACGTTTACGACCAATTTTGATGACTGCCTTTTCTACTTTGTTGGGTATTTTTCCTTTAGTAATTGCCACAGGTGCAGGGGCTGCAAGTCGCCAATCACTTGGTACGGCTGTGTTTGGCGGGATGTTTATTGCTACTTTTTTGAGTTTGTTTGTGGTGCCGATTTTATATATCGTCATTGGGACAATTCGCGATCGCTTGAGTCCACCCAAAAACCCTCACTATTTAGAAGCAACTCATGATGGCAAGGTTCCTTACAGCAGCAAACTGTAAATTTAACCTTCGTGAAGTATAGTTCACCAAATTAAGCTTTTTGGCGATTTTTGCCGAAGTCCAATGCTTAACTAATTGGCATCTACTAATGGAGATAAAATAAGTGAATTCTGATACCAATCTTTTCACACCAGTTCAACTTGGGCCTTACACCCTCCCCAACCGCATTGTCATGGCACCAATGACTCGGTTACGGGCAATTGACAATATCCCTAACTCGTTGATGGCGACTTACTACGCCCAAAGAGCCAGCGCCGGACTAATTGTGACTGAATGTACAATGATTTCCCCCCTGAGCTTGGGATACATGAATTGTCCAGGAATTTACACAGAAGAACAAGTGGCTGGCTGGCGCTTGGTAACTGACGCTGTTCATCAACAAGGGGGCAAAATTTTTCTGCAACTATGGCATTCTGGGCGAGTTTCTCACTCAGCTTTGCTTGGTGGAGAGTTACCAGTTGCTCCTAGTGCGATCGCCGGAATTGGTTCTTTGCACACACCAGCGGGTAAGGCATCACTGGAAACCCCCCGCGCTTTGGAAACTGAAGAAATTCCCCAAATCGTCGAGCAATTCCGCCAAGGTGCAGAAAATGCTTTAGCTGCTGGCTTTGATGGCGTCGAACTCCACGGTGCTTTTGGCTATTTGATTGATCAATTTCTGCAAGACGGTTCTAACCAACGCACTGATGAGTATGGCGGCTCAATTGAGAATCGCTGCCGATTTTTGTTGTCAGTAGTAGCCGCTGTTGCTAGTGTTTGGGGCGGAAACCGTGTCGGGATAAAGCTTTCGCCCAGTAACACCTTCTACGGAATGCAAGACTCTCAGGCAAAAGATACCTTTAGTTATGCGATCGCTGCTCTCAACCCCTTTGAACTTGCCTATCTCCACCTAATGGAACCGAATGAAATTGATTTAGCAACCCGCGAAGTCATCAACCCCACTACACCTTTATTCCGCAAAATATTCACAGGCACTTTAATTACTAATGGTGGATATGATCGCCCAAAAGCAAATAATATCCTCACCAGTGGTGATGCAGATTTAGTATCTTTTGGCAAGCTGTTTATTGCCAATCCTGATTTACCAAAACGTCTGCAACTTGACAAGCAATTCAATACCCCGGATTCCAAGACATTCTACGCTCCAGATGCCACAGGATACACCGATTACCCATTTTTAGAACTTCAGACGAATTGAAATAAATCCGGAATAAAAATTAGTAATCTTTAAAAGGTTTTCGGTTTTATAATTGTCCCAGACGAGCTAACAAACCGGGTGAATAAATTTGAGATTAGACACGTTTAATACAGCGTGTCTAACTTATTGAGAAATAAGCTCATTAACCTGGTTGTAAAACCTGTTTCGATCCACCAAATAACAGTTCAAAAACACGAATTATGGATTTGTCAAACTTTACTACACTCCAAAACTTAGAATCAGCCTTCGGTGGTGAATCGATGGCCAATCGGAAATATCTATTTTTTGCAGAAGTAGCGCGTAAACTGGGTTTTAAAGACTTGGCGAAACTTTTTAAAGAAACAGCCGATCAAGAAACCGAACACGCCTTTGCACATTTTGAATTGTTACATCCAGAATTAGCTGTTGAAAATCCAGAAGCTTTAACAGAAGAGCAAAAAAAGGAAATCGTTTCTCGCTGCTTATCTTTAGCAATTGAAGGCGAAACCTATGAATACACTACCATGTATCCAGAGTTTGCCGCTGCTGCTCAAAGCGATCGCGACAATCCCGCAGCCGAAGAATTTCTCAAGCAAGTTCAAGAATCTACCGAACATGCCAACACATTTCGAGAAGCAGCACACCGTTTTGGCTTGCTCAAATTCATCGAAAATTACCACGCTGATCGCTACAGCGAAGCTTTAGTAGAATTAAACGGTGGAGAAGCAACAACAAGAGTCGCTGGTGTTGATCCCGCAACTCGTAAATGGGTTTGCAGACAATGCAGCATGATTTATGATCCTGTTGTTGGCGATCCTGATTCCGGAATCGCACCCGGTACAGCTTTTGAAGATATTCCCGAAGATTGGTGTTGTCCAATTTGTGGTGCTAGCAAAAACACTTTTAAACTCCTTGAAGAAAAAGTTGCTGCTTAAAACAGTCATCAATTGATTTTTGTCCATAATCCTGGTTAATCATTAGACATTTCTGGAAACAATGTAGAGACGTTTCAGGGAACGTCTCTACAAAACTTCTGGATAATGCATATTTAAATTCCGTCGTTGATGTCCATTTAAAGCCACAGATGAACACGCTTTGTGTGGTTTAAGGGAATTTTCTGATCAGTAATTTATCTACCTAAAAAATATCATGCATTTACCAGAAGATAAAAATAAATTTGAGCGCCATAAACCAATTTACCAAGAACTTAACTTTCAAATTATTTGTGCAGTTACACTAATTGCTGTTATGGGAGTCTCTAGCGTAACTCCGGCTTTTCCTAACTTAGCTAAAGCCTTAAATATCAACCCAAAAAATTTGGGGTTATTGATTACAGCCTTTACATTACCATCACTGGTATTAGGGCCTGTTATTGGTCTCCTTGCCGATAGATGGGGAAGAAAAAGAATTATCGTTCCTTCTCTATTTTTATTTAGCATTGCGGGGACAGCTTGCGCCTTTGCTGGTGATTTTAACTTATTATTATTTTTGCGATTGCTGCAAGGAATTGGCGTAGCTTCATTAATGTCGCTGAGTATTACCTTAATTGGCGATTTATATACAGGAGATAGACGCACTACCGCAATGGGTTACAGTTCCAGCGTTGGTAGTGTCGGTACAGCAAGTTATCCGTTAATTGGTGGCGCATTAGCTACACTCGGCTGGAATTACCCCTTTATGCTGCCTCTAGTAGCCATTCCAGTAGGGTTTCTGGTGTTGTTTGCCCTCAAAAATGAGGAACCAAAAGGCGATCGCAATCTTCAACTATATTTAACCAACGCAGGAAAGGTTCTCAAAAATCGGCAGTTATTTGGGCTATTTATTGCCAGTACCGCTAACTTCTTCTTGCTGTATGGTGCTCACGTCACATATTTACCACAACTAATTGACGATATCTTCAAAGCACCACCAGCCACAATTGGCATCATACTTTCTAGTGTTTCTGTAGCAATTACAATTACATCTTCCCAGTTAGGCAGATTAGCCAGAAGATATAAACCCACAGCTTTAATTAGTACATCTTATATTTTATATGCTCTAGCCTTGTTAATTGTTCCCTTGATGCCAAGTCTCTGGTTTCTATTAATCCCCACAACAATTTTTGGTATAGGTTTAGGAATCGGCTTTCCGAGTATTCAAACACTATTAGCAGATATCGCACCCAGAGAATATTTAGCAACGGTGATATCAGTCAATGGCACATTTTTTGGATTAGGGCAAACTTTAGGGCCGTTATTGATGGGTATAGCATTTGCTTTTGGCGGCATTAGCGGCGTATTTTTTGCAGCAGCCGGTTTTTCAATTTTGACATTTTTCGTCTTTAGATATTGCACTTGCGGCTGATAGGTTAGTAAGGAGTTATTTATTCAAAATCATGTTCTATCTATATCTATACCATAAAGAGACTTAGCTCTCATTTTATTGAGCTTACTTTGTTTAGCTAAACTGACAATGGCTGCTCTTAATATTTTAGATGCGGCTATATTCCTCTCAAGTGGACTAAGGAAAACATTTCTCAAATTATTTAGTTTTTTATGTAAATAGGACTTAAGGGACAGAAAATAGCAAATATGGGGTATGGTTTGTGTCATTAAAAATTATGATTCGTGCGTTAGGGAACGCACCCTACAGGTAGTTTCCTAAGGCATTAAAAAAGCCTAAAAGATGGTAAATTCCTACGGTGCGTAAGTCCTAGTAAAGTTGGAAGGAAGAAAAACTTTCTTGACTATAAGAGGAGGAAATTGATTTCTAGGCTGAATAACAACGAAGCGCGAAAATTTGAATATATTAGGCCACAAAAGACGTTGCATTCAAAGTTTCTACAGGGGGTTGTGGTTTCCGCTATAAAAAAATAGAGTGGGAGTAGGCATTATCAATCGCCATTTATCTCCCACTCTATCATTTGCTACTGGAGCGCTCAGGAATATTTATAGACACTGGCTGTTACTTAGGGGGGCTACATCACCAACAAAGCCTATACAGATTTATTATTCCTATTGCAGCAAATGTTATAGCCTAATTATTAATACTTGTTTACCTAGTCAATAGTGTAGAACTCATAAAAAAGTGTGCTTTCCTGTCCCTGATGATCACTTGCTAGACAATCTGTACAAGAGTCGCTTGCTAATTTGGTAAACCGCTTAACAACTCCCTTGAATTTGCTTGTCTAATTTAAGATAACTGAATTAATTTGATTGTAGTTGCCAATTTGGCATTTTTTTAAAATTTACTATTGTTTATTTTTATTTTTTGACTGCCTTAATCCTATATACAGCAGATTGCAACTTGGTGAGGTATAGATTATCGTAGACAACATTGTTGTGCCCCTACCCGTGTACTTCATTTACCTGAAAAATGCTGTAAATGATATGTTTGCTTCCAGCGGGTGCTTGGCGTCATTGCATATTTCCCTAAAATAAAAATAGACAAAAAAATAGAGTGGGAGTAGGCATTACCAATCGCCATTACTCTCCCACTCTATCATTTGCTGCTGAAGCGCTCAGGAATATGTATAGACACTGCCCGTTAGTTAGGGGGGCTACGTCACCAACAAAGCCTATACAGATTTATTATTCCTATTGCAGCAAATGTTATAGCCTAATTATTAATACTTGTTTACCGAGTCAATAGTGTGGAAATCATGAAAAAGTGTGCTTTCCTGTCTTTGATGATCACTTGCTAGACAATCTGTACAAGAGTCGCTTGCTAATTTGGTAAACCGTTTAACAAGTCCCTTGAATTTGCTTGTCTAATTTAAGATAACTGAATTAATTTGATTGTGGTTGCCAATTTGGCATTTTTATAGTCTTATTTAGTCTGATTTCCTGAAGTAGTTGGAAGTAAGGGCATATCTAATAGGGCGAAACCAGACTCTAGGGAACATCCATGTTGAAGAAGCTTATTTTTTTAAACTTAGGTAGGATTGCTATATATTAGAACTTACGCATTGACAAACAATGGTGAATATGTTCATCAATTTTGTTCATTGAAACTCCTATAAATTGTGCGTTAGGGAACGCACACTATATGTAGGATGCGTAAAGAGACGCATCGAAAAAGCTTGAAAAAAGGGTAAATTGGTACAGTGCGTAAGTCCTATATATGATGAAATTACACAATTTTGTCAACCACTCTCAATACTGTTTAGTTAGCTTAAGATATCCCTAGTGTTCTGTGAAAAATTGGGATTTTATCTGAACTGTATTGAAACTACTCCAAAAAAAGAGAGTGGGAGTAGGCATTACCAATCGCCATTTCTCTCCCACTCTCTATTTGCTGCTGAAGCGCTCAGGAATATGTACAGACGCTGCCTGTTATTTAGGGGGGGGTTATGTGTAGATTAACGACATTGCCCGTACACCGTTAGTATTCCTATCGCAGCAAATACCAAGTTTTATTATGAATACTTGTTTGCTGAACTAATAATTTGCAATTTATTAGTAGCTTTGGTTTTTCTCCCGGATAATGATTTGTTAGACATTCGTTACAAGAGTCAGTTGGTAATTCAGAAATCCTGGTTAACAACCTGAATTTGCTTGACTCATACAATTTAGCTTGCTTAATTAGATGGTGGTTGCCAATTTGGCATTTTTTTTAAATATTTAAATGTTCGTCACTAACTTCTTAAACCCACTGCGTCTGCTATTAGATGATGTGAAAAGCTCCCTTATTTGATTTGTCAACGACTACGACTGAAAAAAACAGCAGCCAGAACAATCAACCCTAGAAGCGCTAAGGGTACCCACAGGTTAGGTAAATCAGCAAAACTCATCAGCGTTTCCCCATACTAGAGTGCATTTTTGAAATATAAAAACCTATCCCATCGGCCGCGAACTCGAACTCTGTCTTCTGTGAAAATTCATGAGTGGCGCAATGCTTGACAACTTCAGCTTCTGATGCGATCGCCGCGTCTAGGCTGATAAATGCCCCGTTATTAATGTACAACAATTACACACAGTTCTTTTGGTGCGACTTTCAGGGATAATGCCTGTTATCAACCAGGTTGCACGGAGAACTCATAATGACATCTCCAGAAACGGTTATATGGCTACAAGAACGCACGACTTTAGGAATTCTCTCACCTGAAGTGTTGAATGCGATCGCCCAAATCATAGAATCACAAGTTGTAAGCGCAGAAACAACCCTAGTTAATGAAGGTACTTCCCCAGAAGCCCTGTATCTGCTTGTAAAAGGTCAACTAGAAAGCGAAACTACCAATAAAAACAACCCAGCTTTAGCTTGTGGGTTCCTTCCCGGTGCAGTGATTCACCTCCAAGAATTACTGTTAGATGAGTTAACCCCATGCTCAATTACTACAGTAACAGAATGTAATTTATGGGTTGTCCCTGCTGCTAAATTTCGCGCCTTAGTCAGCCAATACCCAGAAATTGCTCAGGCTTTTTCCCGCCGTTTGGCTCAAGAATTAGCGCAAGTCACATCTGCCTTAACTTACGAACAAGAACGTTCTGTAGCCTTGCGACCCTATTTAGTCACCAAAGCCCAACGGGGAATTGTCGGTACAAGTCGCTATGCTGTGCGTCTGCGGGAGCAAATACGCGAAGCCGCCAGTGACCGGGAATCTGTGGAGATTTTCGGGGAACCAGGTTTAGAAAAAGACAATATAGCTGCCTTAATTCACTATGGTTCTCCCCGGCGACGAGAACCGATTATTAAGGTCAATTGTGGCATTCTCCAAACTAGCGGTGCAGACTTATTTGGTCGCGCTGGCGGTAAACCAGGACTGTTGGAATGGCTAGGGGAAGGTACCCTCGTGCTGAACAATATCCAAGAATTGCCCTCAGAGTTATTACCACTATTGGCGCAGTTGTTGCGAAATAACACCTATACCCCCGCCACTCGTCCGGGAGAACCAGCAGCCCAAGCCCGCATCAGTAAAGCCCGCATTCTCATGGTTGCAGAGAAAGCGCTGCCGAGTATCGAACGCTGTGTTGGTCATAGTATTAAAGTGCCACCGCTACGGGTGCGGAAAGCTGATATTCAAGCCCAGGTGCAATATTACATCAGTCTTTACGTCCGGGCTAGAGGCATTGCTAAACCGCAAGTTACCCCAGAATCCTTGCGCCGCTTACAGTCTTATGATTTCCCCGGTAATTTGAAAGAGTTAAAAAATCTGGTAGAAAGGGCAATTGTCCAAGCGGGAAAAGCCCGTGAACTGACTGAAGAAATTTTCTGGCCAGCCCAATCTAAGAAAAAGCAATTTCGCGTCAATCTATTGAATGTCTATCCTGATTTGCGGCGGTTTTTGCGGAGTCCTTGGTGGCCTGATCGCTTAAACTATGGGTTTACCGTCGTAGTTTTTGCCTTGATGATTGGGGTGTTGTTTCTCGGACCGCAAACACGCGATCGCAATTTCGCCTTAAATCTATTTTGGGCTTGGTGGTGGCCTTTCTTCCTCTTCCTCTTTCCCTTTTTGGGTCGGATTTGGTGTTCTGTCTGCCCTTTCATGATTTACGGAGAAATTACCCAAAAGCTTTCGCTGATGCTGTTTCCTCGACAACTTAAGCGCTGGCCAAGGGAACAAGCAGAGAAATGGGGCGGATGGTTCGTATTTGGACTATTTACCCTAATTTTCCTCTGGGAAGAACTTTGGCATTTAGAAAACACAGCTTACCTTTCTGCTTGTTTGCTGCTGTTAATTACCGCTGGGGCGATGATTTTCTCTACCATTTTTGAGCGGCGGTTTTGGTGTCGTTATCTTTGCCCCATTGGTGGCATGAATGGGTTATTTGCTAAACTCTCAATGACTGAACTCCGGGCACAGCAAGGCATTTGTTCTGCCAGTTGCACCACTTACCAATGCTACAAGGGTGGGCCGCCAAAGGGTGAGGGGATGGAAACTAACGGCTGTCCGTTGTATTCGCACCCAGCACAGTTGGAAGATAATCGAGATTGTGTGCTGTGCATGACTTGTCTCAAAGCCTGTCCCCATCGTTCCGTTGAGTTTAACTTGCGTCCCCCAGGAATTGAATTGTGGACAACTCATGTACCCCGCAGTTATGAAGTGGCTTTGTTATTGTTGCTGTTGGGTGGGGTATATCTGCATCGATTGCCAGAATTGCAAACTTGGCTGGGTTTAGAAATCGATTTAACTCAGTTTTGGCCACATTTGGGTTTATCGTTGCTGGCGTTAATTATCCCTGTGGCTATTCCTTTTTTAGGATACGGATTAATCCAAGTTTCTTACAGGTTGACTAATTACATTCAACGTTCTCAAGGGAAAGTTCAAAATCGTGTTAAGCCTCGACCATTTGTTGAACTTGCCTATGGCTATTTACCATTAGTGTTGGGGGGAAACTTGGCTCATTATCTGCGTTTGGGTTTGGGTGAAGGTGGGCGAATTTTGCCAATTACTTTGGCGACTTTTGGGTTAAATGGGGAGCAGTTACCGATATTAGTGGCACATCCTGCGGTGATTGCCTTTTTGCAAGGTTTTACCCTGATTTTTTCTGTGCTGTTAGCCATAGTTTTAACCCAAAAAATTGCCCGTCAACCGATGCGATCGCCTTTGGCGCTGCGCTCCGCGCAATCGCTTTTTTGGCAACACTTGGGCGCTATTGGCTTGGGGGCTAGCATGTGGGTGCTGATCATCTCGCAGTAAAAAGCCGTTGCGGTTGGCAAATAATAATAGACATAGCAGTACAAATTAAATATGCATGATGCATAACCCTTGTAGAGACGTTGCATGCACCGTCTCTACATTCTTCCCCAGAGATATCCTTTGACATTCTAGTAGTGCGTCAAGTTTAAATTGATGGATAAGCAAGTTCGTAGTCAGGACTTTAGTCCTGATTGTTCTAAGCACTCTCCGTGCTTACTACAAACCATCAAAACTAAGTTGACAAAATATTAGTACAGCATGGCAGAAAAAATTAATCGGCGATCGCCCACCGGACATAGGGACGAGAAGCTAGAATAGTGCGATCGCTAATTTCAGACGGATTAGAGGGCGTATCTTTTGGTAGCTGGACTCGGAAATAAACATTGCCCTTTTGAAAACTAACGCGATAAGTATTTCCTTCGCTACTAGCGCTACCAACGCAGGTAGCATAAGCTTTTTTCAATGTCCCTCGGTATTCCACGAACTTTTTGCCCGATGATACCAACTTGGCTGGAAGTGCGATTGCCAATGTGTCGGCAATTACCGTATTTTCTCCACCACCTTCGTAGTAACGAAAGGTATTCCAAATACCGAATGTTTTGGGACAATTACCGCTTTGACGTTGTACCTTTAACTGTTCATTAGGCGGAGTTTTTGGTAGTTGTGGCTTTGGTGTTACAGCCAAGGTGTTAGCTGCTGTTGTGGTTAACAATGTTGATAACAAACCAAAAGCGAGGGTAATTTTTGCTAAAGTTTTCATGATCTTATGTGTTGTTAAGTTTCTTTGCAGAAATTTTGCCAAAAAACTTCTGCTATCTCAATACATTGACTCCGAGAATCTTGTCAAAGTGCCATCACATTTAAACTTATCAGGATGTTAGGGTCTAATACCCATTCGTCTACACGTAGCTTGTGTTTCAGTCTTCTATTTTTAACTTTTAATTTTTAATTTTTAATTGTTTAACGTGTTTTCAGCTACAGTTATCTCTCAGGCAAGTGAGCCACAATGTTGATGAATAACTTATAAATGCAGCCATTCCTGTAAATTATGCTGCTATTTCATGAAACCTCGAATCATTGTTTGTGGCTTAGGACGTACCGGATATAAAATCTTTCGTTTGCTGAGACAACAGGGAGCCTATGTCGTTGGCATTCATCACAAACCTATCCCTGTGGAAACCGCAGGAAATGTGATTATTGGCGATTTACAAACGGCTGCAACCCTGATGGCGGCGGGAATTGAGATGGCGCACACCTTAGTAATTGCTAGCTCTGATGATGCGTTAAATTTGTCAATTATGATGCAGGCGCGGATACTGAATCCCCAGATTCGGGTAATCAACCGCTTTTATAATACAAGTTTAGGCGATCGCTTAGATCAGACTTTGCCAGATCACTGGAGTATGAGTGTGGTGGGTTTAGCAGCCACAGTCTTTACTTTTGCGGCACTGGGAAACCAAGCAATCGGACAAATCAAGTTATTGCAGCAAACTTGGCCCATCCAGGAAGAAAAAATTGATGAAAACCATCCGTGGAGAGGTCGAAAACTGAGTGAATTGTGGGAAGACCGTACGCGGATGCTGATTTATTACTTGCCGGTGGAAGGTAAAATGAACTTGGTATCTGCGGTGTTGTCTGAACAAAAGCTGAAGTTAGGCGATCGCTTAATTGTCAGTACTCAACCCCGCATCCGTTCCCCACGCAAGTCTTTAATTATCAAGCTGCTGAAAGTCATCACCAATATTAAACAATTTCAGCAACATGGTCAAGCAGTTGTCGGAATGGCGATCGCTTTATTAGTGATAATTTTACTGGCGACCCTCACCTATGTTTCCGCCAAATTAAATATCTCCTTTATTGATGCCTTATATTTTGCCGTCGGCATGATTACTGGCGCCGGTGGTAACGACAAAGTAGTAGAACACGCACCCGATAGCATTAAAATATTTACCGTTGTCATCATGCTAATTGGGGCGGCAGTCATTGGTATTTGGTACGCTATGCTTACCGATTTCGTTTTAGGCAGCCGCTTCAAGCAATTTTGGGATGCAGCCAGAATTCCCCAACGCTATCACTACATCGTCTGTGGCTTGAGTGGTATTGGCATCAAAATTGTCCAACAACTCCACGCCAACGGACATGAGGTAGTAGTAATTGAAACCGACAGCAATAACAGATTTGTCAACACCGCTAGAGGCTTAGGTATTCCCGTAATTCTTGGTGATGCTAGCTTCCAAGCCACCCTGAAAACCAGCAATATCCACTCCGCCGCCGCAGTGTTAGCTGTCACCAACAATGATGCCACTAATTTAGAAATTGCCCTCAAAGCTAAAGGCTTAACCCCCAGCATTCCGGTAATTGTCCATTATGCCGATCCTGATTTTGCAGGTATGGCCCAACAGTTGTTTGATTTCGAGGCGGTATTGAGTCCCGCTGAATTAGCAGCACCAGCTTTTGCAGCCGCTGCACTGGGGGGAAAAATCATCGGTAATGGCATTACAGCGGATAGTCTTTGGGTGGCTTTTGCCACGGTAATTACACCTACACACCCTTTTTGCCATCAGCCGGTCAAAGATGTGGCCATGTCTGCTGACTTTGTGCCTTTGTATATAGAAACTAATTATCAAACCCTTCACTGTTGGGAGTTGCTAGAAACTACCCTCAGCCCTGGGGATATTTTGTATTTGACGATGCCGGCAAATCGGTTATATCAATTGTGGCGCGATGAACAACAAGCGCTGGCTGGTTGACCAAATTTTAGATTTTAGATTTTGGATTGAAGATTTAAAATCTAAAATCCGGACATGATGTAATAGTTATTTCCGCCACGCCGCACTAGTAGTGTGTCAAGAACTAATTGACGAGTAAATAAATCTTTCAATTTTTCTTCTTCCTTCTTCCTTCTTCCTTCTTCCTTCTTCCTTCTTCCTTCTTCCTTCTCTTCGAGACGCTTCGCGAACGCGCTCTACAGCCCTTTGGGCAAGAGCCTACGGCACGCTTCGCGAACGCTGCGCGCGAGCGTCCTTTGCGGTAGCCTGCGGCACGCCCTCCGGTCTACGTTTCTTTATCCTTCAAACTTTACCTGACAGACTACTAGTTATTCTGCACATACTTGATACAATTGCGCCCATCTAATTTAGCAGCATACAAAGCTTGATCAACTACTTGCAAGAGCTCATTGCTGGTTTTTCCATGATGAGGAAACACGCCGACTCCGCCGGAAACCGTTGCAGATATTTCCTTACCACCAAACTCCAGTGGCGTAGCTTCAAAGGATAACCGAATTTGTTCAGCCTGCTCAAAGGCATTCTCTAGGGTCATGCCGGGTAAAACCAATACAAACTCCTCGCCACCATATCGGCAGACGATGCCCCCAGAGGAACTATAGCAGCGAAGAAGGTCTGCAAATAATTGGATGACGCGATCGCCCGCGGGATGCCCGAATGTATCATTAATATTCTTGAAATAATCGATATCCATGATGATTAAGGCCACAGGATAACAATCCTGCGCTGCCCATACCAGTTCTTTTGGCAATGTCTGGTCAAAATAACGCCGATTGAATAAACCTGTTAGTCCATCCCGTGTAGCCTGTTCCCGTAGCTGAACCTGTAGGGTTTCAATTTCGAGTACCTGTTTTTGTAACTGTTTATTAGCCTGTCGCAGTTCAGCCTCAGCCTGATAGCGTTGAGTAATGTCACGCAAAATCAGCAGACGCCCTGTTAACTGTTGGCGATAATCGCGTAATGGCGTAATCTGTAGCTCTAGATAACGAGGTATTACCGAATCGATGAATATCTCTGTTTTGACACTTTCATCAGCGTGGTATAGCCCAAGGATTTCTTGCCATTTTGAAAGAACTTGAGTGGCCGATTGTCCAAAGGGCCGTCCTTTTACCCCAATCAGATGTTTTGCTGCCGGATTAATGTCAATAATTCGGTTTTTTACATCCAATACCAGCACACCGTCACTCATCCTTTCAATCAGGATGTCTCTAGCTATGGGCACGAGGTCAAACATTCGGAAGTGAAAAAGGCTAACGAAATAGAACAGTCCGGTCAGCATGAAGCTCATCGGGGTGATATTCAGACCGGGGGGAGTGAAGCCTAGCATATACATACTAGCTCCCAACAATGGGAATGCTGCACCAGCTAATGTGATGCAAGACTGCTGGCGATGCAGAACTGAGGATTGTAAGGACTTTTGAATCAGCAGCACTGCACCTGCAATCGTATAAACGTAAACACAGACCATAATCCAAAAAAAACCAAGGCCGTGTTTATAAATCACAAAGGTACTACCATTTGGATCTGGCAAAAAGTCATACCAGACTAAACGATGGCATTCGTTGGTTGCTACCAAGGCGACATTGAAGCTAGGGATAATCCATAGCAACGCTGTATTTCGAGGCGTTAGCCAGGGATTTTTGTTTGTGAAGTGCATTGCAAACATCAGGAAGAGTGTAATTAGACTACCTGAGCCGACATACTCCAGCTTTGACCAAAATATTTTTGCCCAAAGGGCGATCGCCGCAGCTTCCATAGCTGCTGCTGTAGCGTAGAGTGCGATCGCTAGCATCATCCAGACGAAAGGCTTGCTAGCAAGACAAATTGAGCGTCGTCGCCAAGCTGCAAAGGCAACGGTAACTGAAATAATCGCCGTAATACTCAGAAGAATAAAGTAGAGGTTGTACTGAAAAAGCATGGTGACGCAGCATTCAAAAGCTGATCTCAAGCTTACGAGATAACTTTGAGCTAGTCATTGTGCTAGATTTGCATCCGTAGTGATCGTGAACACCGTACTGGATGCGATGGCGATCGCGTACAATTTACCTGTAGGTTGGGTTGTTCGCGTCAGCGTTGCGGAGCAATGGAACGAAACCCAACATTCATTTTTAAGAACTCAATCTTTCAAATTCTCACGCTTAATCAGTTTAGGCTTAGTAATCGGTTTAGTAATTTCAACACTTTTCGCAGAAATCGTCAAATCTTCAACTGTTTCAACATCCGTCAAATTCTCACGTTTAGGCTTAGGAATCGGTTTGGAAATTTCAACACTTTTTGCAGCAATCGTCAAATCTTCAACCGCTTCAGCAATTACCTGCACTTGCATTGGTGTTAAGCAATCAGCAGAACTTACTATCATCTGTAGCAGTGCGGGGATACTTTGCAAAACCGGAACTGAGCAATCAGTTACTCCTAACCATTTAGCTACAGGAAAAATTACAGGAGCCTTAACCACTCCATCAGGTAAATTAGGAATTAAACAATTAATCCACTGACTAAACATTTTTTGATGATAAATACTTTGAGAAGTCGGACTATTTGATATTGCTTCCCAGTTGTTTCCCTCTCGTCGTTTCCATTTATCTTTATAAGCAGTAAATGACCCTTTCCAAGTTTTTACCTCTACTAAAAAAATCCCACCTGCACCAATAATTAATAAATCTATCTCTGTTAAAGTATTTACATTAGAGGTTGGTATTAAAGCATTATTAAACATTACCCAACTATCAGGTAATGATTTAAGCAGCAGTGAAACACTCCATTCTCCCACATTGCCTTTAATTTGGTTTTGAAATTGCTTAATTTCAAATACTGCTGCACCCAATGAACCCAAGAAGCCATTACCTAATGATTCTTGAACTTCTTGCCGTTTGACAGATTTTTTTCCGTCTACCTGTTGTTGGAATTTTCCCCTAAGTGTCGGTGATTGTTTAAGGGTTCGCATAAAATTTTAATTCTCTATACTTTCGTTTAATTCTTGTGCATCTGTAGGTTGGGTTGAGGAACGAAACCCAACATTTTCCAAAAAAGCATCTTACTCTATTTCTAATCTAATTTTTTCCTCATTATATGAAGCACCCAGTTCTGGACGCAAACCATAGCCTTCAAATAATTTTTCTGTTGTTATCAAAATGTCCTGCATTGCGAATAATGTGGTAAAAGTATTCATAACACCTTCTGCTCTAGTTTTACCATACTCATCTATTATTATTTTTGTATAAATATTGAATTTTTTATCGTCCTGAACTATTTCTTTACTTAGTATTATGATGCATAATTTAGCTTCCATAGAAAGTGCTTTAATCTTTTCATCTAAGATCCAGACTTTAGGAAAACCTATGAATCCATCTATTTTTTTATAGCTATTCAATATCTCATCCAGAGAAGAGTTTAGATTCCTAGAATATCTATATATAGCATCAATAGTTTGACTTTCAAATATTCCCACTAATTTTAGAGCAGATTCATATATATAATCTTTTTTTATCTGGTTGATTATGCCTTCAATATTGTTTATTTCAGATGTAGATAAACGACTACCGCTAATATTTTGTTTTATTTTATTGAAACATTCTAATTGAGCTTCCATACTTGCAATAAGTATCTTCGCTATCTTCTTCTGTTCCTGAGTTTTTCTGAAGCTTTCTAAATATCTGTTTCCAATATATAAGCTTATAATTGACCCAAAAGTTGTTAATACTTGTGCAATTATTGTTTTGTCAAAAATCTTATTTAAATCTGGTGGTAAGTTCCGAAAAATATATGTAGACAAAAATGGGGAAATCAAAAAAACTAAAGTAGGCAAAATAATAGGTCTATCCCTAAACCAGTTAACTGATAATTGCAATATATCAATATCAGAGTTTATCTTTACAGCCTGCCAAACTAGCCATAAACCTATCAAACTGGTTATCGCTAAACTCCAAATAACTTCTGAAGGTAAATTTATATTCATGTCTGATTTAAAAGCAAATTATGGAATCATAATAAAACAGTATTAATAATTACGCAACTAAAATGAAATTAGACATACTACAAAGCATTCGTAGGGGCACAGCATTGCTGTGCCCCTACCAGATTTTGCATCCAAACGAGAACCGCTAGACTTAATTAGTTAAGGGATTTCCAAGAAATAAATTATCCATCTTGTGGGATGGGTGTCCCCACCCGTCCTATATTCTGGGCGGGCTAGAAGCCCACCCCACAATAAAATTTGGGATGTTTTATTATTTGGAAGTCCCTAATGCAAAACTTCTAAACCCAAAGCCACAGCCCCCCACAACGGCGCATCATCACCCAGAACCGCGCGGACAATTTCAAAATTAACTTCTGGTAAGGCTGTCTCCCGCGCTACTCTTCGCACTACTTGCCAAAAAGCCTCACCCGCTTTTGTCACACCACCACCCAAAACAAAGCGCTGGGGGTTCATCAGGTTTGCGACATTGCCAATACCCACACCCAAAGCCCAAGCTGCCTTTTGCAAAACTTCTTGAGCCAAATTATCTCCCTCTACTGCCGCTTGACTGATTAATTGCCCGGTAAGTAGGCTTAAATTATCCCCTACCAAACCCCTCAATATCTCTCCCCTGACGACTCCTTTTCGACTCAGAGATTCAGCTGCTAAAATTTCTCTGGCATTTTGCGCCATGTAGGGGCCAGATGCTAAACGTTCTACACAACCGCGCTTACCACACAGACATACTGGCCCGTAAGGATCGACAACCATATGTCCAATTTCCCCAGCCATCCCCGATGCACCCCGCCAAGGTTTGCCATTGAGTATCCAACCACCACCTACACCGGTGCTGACGGTGATGTAAAACAGGCTTTCGTATCCCTGTCCAGCACCAAAGCGATGTTCGCCTAAAGCCGCTACATTGGCATCGTTGTCTACACTCACAGGAACGCGGTATTCTTCTTCTAGCAAGTCTTTCAGGGGAATGTTTTCCCAGCCGGGGACATGGTGAGATAGTCGCACTAACCCGGTGGCTGTGTCTACTGGGCCGCCAAAACTGACACCGATAGCGCTGGGTTTTGATCCTTTGAGTAGAGAGTCAATGAGCGATCGCATTATATCTAAATCACTCAGCACATCTGCATTCGCCGGTGAGAGACAACGTTCATAACGTAGCCACTCCCTAGAACCGGCATTTACCGTCGCCGCCGCCAATTTAGTTCCACCAAAATCGAGAGCTAATATAAAGGCCATAACTATTTTTAAAATAGGGACTGGGGCCTTGGGCATTGGGCGTTAGTAATTGACAATTTTAATTAATCTTTTATATTCCCCATTCCCTATTCCCCATGCTTAATTATCGCCTCAATAAACTGTTGCAAGCGTTCATAATGTGACCCTTTCCAATAAATTTGAGCGCAATTTTGGCAGCGATGAAATTCATGCGTCTGCAATTGTACAGTTTCTGGCAATTGGTCAATAACAGATTCTTTGGCTACAGCTTCTAATAATCCATTGCACCGTAAACATCGTTGAAAAGGCGATAATGTTTTAAACAAATCGAAGCGTCGCAAGACTTCCACAATTTGCTCTTGAGGTTGAGTGTTTCTTACATAATAACCATGGATCACCAAACTCCGCATCAACAGACCTTTATCACGAGTCAAGAGTATCCGTTCTTCCCTAGAAGATATTTGTGCTAATTCTTCATCCTCATAATCATTACGGTACAAAGTATCAAAACCTAATAATCTTAAAGATGTCGCTAGCTTACCTAAATGAATATCTAAAACAAAGCGAATTACACTGAGCGGTTTTGGTCGCACAGAAATAATCGGTGTAGTCTCAGTCATAGCAGAGATTGGATAAACATGGATAGTATCTCCATCCTGCACAATGTAAGAAAAATTTACATATTCCCCATTAACTTCTATACAATCAACTTCTGGATGGGGGACACCTAAAGCCTCAATCATATCTTTAATAGAGGCTCTTTCTGCAAAAAAGTGAGATATTTTTACCTGCTTTTTAGCCCGTGGTAAAAAATCATTCAATTCTGCCAAAAAGTAGAAATAAGCAACAGCCATAGTATTAGTCATTGGTCAAAGGATTTTGGATTTTATATTTTAGATTGACATCATGGATCAATGCAGGAGATTGATCTAAAGAAAATATCTCTTTTTTATCCATAAATAAATTTAGTTGCTCTGAAACCTGTTTTAGATTGGGAATTTTGATTATTCAATTCCCGTATCCAAAATCTAAAATCTAAAATTTAGTCATTCTCCCAATTTCTCCAATTAAGAGGACTCATACCAGAGATATTTGCAATAGTATGTAATATCTAATAAAGATTATTGATTACATTGAAAGTCTTAATGTTTGTTAGAGCAAGCCTTCTCAACTGTTGAATATCTGTTAACTTTAATTTAAATAGCCTACAATAGGTTAAGACCTCTAGCAAAATTAATAAAAATTGTCAAATCCTTGCTTTTGTGATTGACTTCAGTTAAAGTCAAGGCATCTACCCAGGATTTAGCCCTGATGTGAGATTAGCTAAGAGGCTGAATAGGAGATTAGAGTCATGCAGGTGAAAGTGATATTACCCCAGATTGGTAAATAATCGGTATTTTAGCTGCTCATGCTGATAATTCAGGCTATTAGACCATCTACCATCACCCAGTTATTTTTATTTTTTCCAATTTTATTGAGAAAAATTTGCAATATGGATAACTTATTATATATATTAGAACCATATAGAAGTAAGGCATTAGGTACAGGGCTAGGGATTATTGGTAATGATGTAGATACTTTAAGCGAGACGTTAAAAATGTACCTTGCTAATAGTAATATTTTTACCTGTAATATCCGCTACCTCTATTTCTTAGTCCAGTCTAGTACCGAAAACTGTCTATCCGATCTAGCCGGGTGGAATATCTTTGATCATGGCAGAGAAAGCAAGTTCACAAAAGCCATGATTCAGCTTGTGAAAATTTATCAACTGCTAGATAAGAACAGATACAAAATTAACGTTCTTTGTACGGAAAAATCACTTCTTAGATGTTTGAGTTTTCTGATGAAGGATTTATTAACCGGAAAGACGCTAAAAAACCAGGATGTTATAAAGTGGCTACCTGATTTTAAGAGAGGGAATCTATATACTTCCTGTTGATTTCTATTCAGCCAGGAATTTGTAGCTAACAACACAACCATATTTTTCCATTTCCTTTGTCCATAAAATCCATTCATGAGTAAATCTAGATGAATACTTTTTTTTGCTCTGACTATTCGCGGCAAATAGGAGAAGATGTTATTGGTAGCGCCACCAATTACCAAACTTATGTTTTAGTGGAATGTCCTCCACCTTGGGGATCAGAATCCTTTAACTCCAAATGGGTACCAGAAAACTTGCGGTTTTTGGTAGAGGAGGTGAAGCGTGCTAGACTACCAATTAGCTTTCTGTTAATTGCTAATGATTCATCACACAAAGTAGATATTACAACCCTGTTGATTTATCAAAAACAAGAGGGTTTAAGCAATGGCTACCGCAAGGAAGAATTTAAGCTAGAAAATATTGAGCAAGTAGCCAATTTTGTCCGTAAATATTTACGGGGGATAAGTCCTAAATCTGAAGTAGAAACTAGTGCAACTAGAGATATTTTAGTCTGTACCCACGGTAGCCATGATAAGTGCTGCGCTAGATATGGCAATCCCTTTTATTTTCATGCTACAGATACTATTGCTAATTTGGATTTGGACAATGTACGGCTTTGGAAATCAACCCATTTTGGCGGACATAGATTTGCTCCCACAGCCATAGATTTGCCAGAAGGAAGATATTACGGTCTTCTAGATCAAGATACATTCAGTTCGATTTTAACCCGTACTGGTGATATTCAATGCTTAAATAAAGTCTATCGTGGCTGGGGAATTCTGCCAACTGCGCTACAGGTGTTGGAAAGAGAATTAATCCTGAGCCACGGATGGGATTGGTTTAACTACAAAGTAGTTGGCAAAATTCTAGAGCAAAGTTTAGACAACAATACAATTCTCGCTGAACTAAGTTATGAAAAACCTTCTGGTTCTCTCTACACTTACCAAGCTAAACTTGTGAAAGATGCCGTTAAGAGTCAAGAAATGCGGACTTCTTGTAATGCTCTGCAACAGTCAGTGGTTGTAAAATATGCTGTAGAAAATCTCTATCTTACCTCTAGGAAGGTAGTAACTTATAGTGTGTAAAAATCTGGGTTATGCATCTACTAAAAATCCTAGTTGTAATTGAAGATTTGGCCTACTTAGTTAAGTAGCCATCGTAAAGTGCGTACACCATAACCCATGAAAAAACCTGAGTTAATCCTGCCTATTACCAATTACCCATTACCCATTACCCATTACCCATTACCCATTACCAATTACCAATTACCCATTACCTATATTTAGCAGTTTACGTAGTAGAGCTTGGTCTTCTAATTTGGGTTTTAAACGACCATTTTCGACATCGCGAATCCAGCTTTGACTTTTACCTGTGAGCTTTGCTAATTCTCTCTGGGAGAGATTCAGATTTTTTCGCGCTTGTAAAATCTGTTCGCCTAGCAAATCGCCTGTAGGTTTAGGCTTTTTTTTGGTCTTAGCAGTTCGCCGCTGTTGTTTGTCTGATTCTGAGTTTTGCTGATCCCATTCTGGGGGAAGTTCAAAAGACAAAATCCGGGCATTCATCAGCAGATTCCACTTACCGCGGGGCCCTGTGTCTGTGAGGCGAGTCTCACCCCCACCGTCATTAATCCAAAATTCCAAAGCTTCATCTGGATCTTCGGGTATATCGACTAATTTCGCCCACAAGGGTTGGATTTCTGGGGGGTATGTAACTGGGTCAAAAAGTGGTTTGATTCCGTAATGATTGAGCATTTCCAAATCACTTTCAAAGGTTCGCAGCAGGCGCTTGCGTTCTTCCCGTTGTCTGGCGGCTAGGGTAACTTTTTCTTCACCATAAGCAACTCGTAGCAAAGTAGGAATGGTGATGCGTTGTTCTTTGCCCATTTTGGTTTTAAACAGCAACCATAACATGAGTCTGACGGCTCCTTCATGTTGCTGCCAAATACTCATAACTGTAGTTAAGAGGGTTTTGGGTAGACTGCCATATTGATAAAATGCGGTTCGGTCTTTACAGGCTTGTTTGTTTAAGAAATGTTGGCTCCAGATGCCGGCTTTAATTTTAAAAGTCAGTCCGATGAGATATTTGCACCCTTGATCATCTTCTTGAAAGTGGTGTTCAATTTTCGTCAAATGCCACAAGGGACTTTGTGTAACTGAGAATCCCTTAATTCGACCTTGTTGGGGCCAGTCAATGGAAATGATCAGGGAGCAAGCTTGCTGAACGATGTTTTTCATTAAACTCAGCTTGGCAATTTTGCTCAGGTCTTTGCGTTTCTCTAGCCCTAAATATTTTTCAATTTGGCGCTCGTCGATGGCAAATTCTTGCTCCCAAGGTTGATCTAAGGCTGTAGCATGGGCGGCGAAAATCAGATGTATGGCTGCGGCTCGGATATCTAGTCCTTCAATTGCTTGTAAGTCTGTGACGCGATTGCTTACTTGCAATGGATCTTGGATGTGAAAGGTAATTGCCCCCCGGCCTTGATTAACTTGTCGGCTATAACATAAGTAGCCTTCTTCATCTGTCTCCCAATGTAGGGATGTGCGCTGGGACAATAGGTTGCAAGCTTCCCAAATTGCGATCGCAGAAGCATAAGGATGATTCTTACCATTAGAAAATAAATCTTGACTGGTAGCATCTCGCGGTTCAACTTTACATCTGCCCTTTTTTGCCCGCCAAGGTATGGGAGAATTTGTTGGACAGACGATTACACATTGGGGTTCAGGATAAAAACCCTCACAATTGTTACAAAGACAAGGATCGATCCAGTATTCACCGTTCTCTATTTTGATTGCACCCGTGGGACATAGGGGACGACAGTTGTCACATCCAACGCAACTGTTGTTAGGAATTGTATAAGGCATCGTGCTTCTTTTCCTACTCTAATCGTTGGGATGTTCGGCTCATTTCTCCCCTTGATGTGTCCTCTTTATTCATACCTGGCTACCAAATTATCTTTATTACAAAAAAAATATTTTTTGCCTCACTAATTACCACATCCAGATTCGGACTTTGCATTCAATTGGCAGCTATTTAACCCTTTCCAGCCGCGCCTTTATTGCTTCTTCATTAACTATACATTTCATAAAGATTTCGATAAGATTGTTCAGGGTGAGCTTAGAAGTATTTCTTAAGGTTTGCCAGCATATTTACTCCCATAATTGTTCGTTTTTGACTAAAAAGACTTAGCTAAAGTGTTTTTGAGTAACATCTCTGAGTGCTAGGTTTTAATTAAAAACGCATATTTCAAAATAAGTGATATAAATGGTTCGTTCAGATCCCCGACTTCTTAAAGAAGTCGGGGATCTCGTGTTCAGTGAACAAAATTTTATTGCTAAAAACTATCATTTATAAATGTCTATCAAACAGGATAAGTACCTGGTAGATCAAGTCATCAAAGTTTGATGGTAAAAAGTAAATTTTTAACATTAAAACCCAAAAAACTTAAGCTAGTATGATGATTAAAGTACAAACCAATTTGTAGGCAAAATTGCCGGGGATTTATTTATGGCACAACTAACAGGATTGACTTATGGCGGTAAAACTTGGACACCAAAATTTGCTCAAGAGATTGACAAAGATAAATGTATCGGTTGTGGCAGATGTATTAAAGTGTGTGGTCACAATGTGTTGGGTTTAAAGGCACTCAACGAAGAAGGGGAATTTGTAGAAGATGAAGATGATGAAGAAATTGAACGCAAAGTAATGGCTGTTACTTCCCCTGAAAACTGTATTGGTTGTGAAGCTTGTTCGCGGATTTGTCCCAAGAACTGCTACAGCCATACCACAGTAAACAATTAAGGCTTTCTGGGTCTAATCAAGGTTGTAGTTTTTACAAGGAGGCACTATTTAAAGGGCGAATTGCCAAGCAAGGTAACGAGAGGGGAATGCTAAATATTTACCGGAATCGGGTAAAAAGTTCACAGTAAACAAAAACGTAAATCGCAAATTGTTATCTATTAACAAATTAATACTTGCTGCTAATTTAGCCTAATGAATATGCAGTGCTGAGTTCTGAGTTGTTAAAGTAAAAATTACGCTCAGAACAAAACTTTTCTTATGGCTACTTCTAGCTGTAGCTATGAGGTTTTACTCGGCACTATTCACGGTGTAGTCTTAAAAAATTAGCTTTTCCGGAAATAGGATGGCTATGTTTGTAATAGGATATCAAATAAAATTTTTAATTTTCTGGGGGAAGGATATGAAAAAATCTGGAAGTTTCCCCCCTTTTTTCTGGCTTCAAGTTAGAAAGTTAGTAAGTGGGATCAGGATTTAAGGATGAAGGGATGAGCAGGATAAAAGGATTTAATCAGGATTTAAGGATAACAGGATGAGCAGGATTAATCTTGAGACTTCTCAAGTTAATCATGTTAATTCTTTAATCTGAGAATCTTCAGGATGACAGGATGAGCAGGATTAGTCTTTATACCTGAAATCAATCTTGTTAATCTTGTTAATCCTAAAATCCTGATCCCGATTACTAATACTTTCCCAGAAAATCGCTCCTTTATTTACGGTTTACAGCGCAGGTAACATATATGCAAAAAGTCCCTGTTTCACTGTGGACGCTGTTAGCTGGGTTGTTAATTTCAGCTATCAGTATCTTGATTGGTCAAAACCATACTCTAATGCCGGTGCAAGCATCGCTGCAAGCGCCTTTGGTAGACGGATTCTTCAATATCATGTTTACCATCGCTATTGCCCTGTTTTTAGTAGTAGAAGGAACCATTGTAATTTTTTTGATTAAGTATCGTCGCCGTCGGGGTGATGATACTGATGGTGTGCCTGTGGAAGGGAACACTGCTTTAGAAATTTTTTGGACTGCTGTCCCTACAGTAATTGTGGTTGTTTTGGGCATCTACAGTGTAGATGTTTATAACAAAATGGGCGGGTTTGAGCCTGCGGGACATGTCCATTCTTCGGCTCATGTTGCTCATGTTTCAGGTAGTGCAATGGCTGCTACTTTGAATGATCAATCAGCATCAACAACTGAGGCGTCAATCGGTATTGGTGGGACGCCTAATGCTCAAGGTAAGCCAGCGGATTTGGTTGTTGATGTGAAGGGGATTCAGTACGCTTGGTTGTTTAACTATCCTGAAAGTGGGATTTCGGCGGGGGAATTACACGTTCCTGTTGGTGCTGATGTGCAGTTGAATCTATCAGCGGATGATGTGATTCATTCTTTTTGGGTGCCAAACTTCCGGTTGAAGCAAGATGCGCTTCCTGGTATTCCGACTGAATTGCGTTTCACCGCCACAAAAGTAGGTACATATCCTGTTGTTTGTGCGGAATTGTGCGGTGGTTATCACGGTTCGATGCGATCGCAAGTCATTGTCCACACCCCAGAAGATTATCAAAGCTGGCTGACAGAAAACCAAGTTGCACAACAGCAAGATATGCAACAAGCGGTTGCAGTTAACCCAGCTAATTTATCAACTTCGGAGTTTCTTGCACCTCATGTTCATGACATGGGGATTAGTGCTGCAACTCTGGCCCAGCTACAGAAATAGTGAGGGTACAGCACTGCTGTGCCTCTACCAACTGAACAAATTGCCACAAAATAGCTTATGACACAAGTTGAGTTTCCCCGGAATACGCCATCCGCAGGAAATCACTCCTCTCATCCCACGGCGTGGAAATGGCAAGATTACTTTACATTTAATGTTGACCACAAGGTGATTGGTATCCAATACCTGGTGACAGCGTTTTTCTTTTATCTCATCGGTGGACTGATGGCGATCGCTATCCGTGCCGAATTAGCTACACCAGATTCAGATGTCCTTGACCCGAATCTGTATAACGCTTTCATGACCAATCACGGGACGATCATGATCTTTTTATGGATCGTTCCTAGTGCGATTGGGGGATTTGGCAACTATCTAGTACCGCTGATGATTGGTGCTAGGGATATGGCTTTCCCGAAACTGAATGCGATCGCCTTTTGGTTAAACCCACCAGCGGGATTACTGCTGTTGGGTAGTTTCATTTTTGGCGGTTCTCAATCAGGCTGGACAGCTTACCCACCTTTAAGTTTGGTGACAGCACACGCTGCTCAAACTATGTGGATTTTAGCGATCGTTTTGGTGGGAACTTCCTCAATTTTGGGTTCGGTGAACTTTGTGATCACCATCCTGATGATGAAGGTTCCTAGCATGAAATGGGATCAAGTGCCCTTGTTCTGTTGGGCAATGTTGGCAACTTCCATCCTGGCACTTCTCTCTACACCAGTGTTAGCAGCGGGTTTAGTGCTGCTGTTGTTTGACCTAAACTTTGGTACTTCCTTCTTTAAACCAGATGCCGGCGGTAACGTAGTTATTTACCAGCATTTATTCTGGTTTTATTCTCACCCGGCAGTTTATTTAATGATTCTGCCCATCTTCGGCATTATGTCCGAGGTAATTCCGGTACACGCGCGCAAACCAATTTTTGGTTATAAGGCGATCGCCTATTCTAGCGTCGCTATTTGCGTCGTCGGTTTGTTCGTCTGGGTTCACCACATGTTTACCAGCGGCACATCCGGGCCGATGCGGATCTTCTTCACCATCACTACTCTAATTGTCGCCGTCCCCACTGGCGTCAAAATATTCGGCTGGGTTGCTACCCTCTGGGGTGGTAAAATCCGTTTCACCAGCGCCATGCTGTTTGCGATCGGCTTATTATCCATGTTCGTCATGGGTGGTTTAAGCGGCGTCACCATGGGAACAGCCCCCTTTGACCTTCACGTCCACGACACCTATTATGTCGTCGGACACTTCCACTATGTCCTGTTTGGTGGTTCTGTGTTTGGCATCTACGCCGGCATCTACCACTGGTTCCCCAAAATGACAGGCCGGAAGCTAGATGAAACCTGGGGTCGTGTTCACTTTGCCCTCACCTTCATCGGCACTAATCTCACCTTCTTACCCATGCATGAATTGGGTTTGCAAGGAATGCCCCGACGAGTTGCTATGTATGACCCGCAATTTGTCAACCTCAATGTAATTTGCACCATCGGTTCATTTGTCTTGGGGATATCGGTACTTCCTTTTGCTTACAACATCATTCAAAGTTGGCGCAAAGGTGCATTAGCTGGTGATAACCCTTGGCAAGCTTTAACCTTAGAATGGACAACCAGTTCTCCACCCATCATTGAAAACTGGGAAGTGCTGCCTGTTGTCACTCATGGCCCTTACGATTACGGTCATGGACACAGCGAAAGAGCACAACCACCTGGAACGCCAGAAGTTAGTGTTTAGTTACTCCTATTCTACGGACAAAATACCTAATTTTAAAGGAACCGCCAAGGAAGAGTATAAGTAGGTAGTTTTGTGGTGCAAGGGGAGTAAGAAACTAATTTTGTGGGACGGAAAATCTCTCTTTGATAATGGGCGGGTGAGATATCTGTCCCACAATAAAATCAGGACTGTGACGCCTTTAATTGCCCTACGCTTCATCCTTATTGGGCATTTATTCTGAGAGTAAAAAGATGACCATAGCGACGACAACAAGCGAACATCACGAAGCACATCCAGATTTGCGAGTCTGGGGACTGTTAACGTTTCTGGCTTCTGAATCCCTAATGTTTGGGGGATTTTTTGCTACTTATTTGTTCTTTAAAGCCATCACACCAGTTTGGCCACCAGAAGGAATGGAAGTAGAGTTATTTGTGCCGACGATTAACACCATTATTCTGGTTTCTAGTAGTTTCGTCATTCACTTGGGTGATGTGGCGATTAAAAAGAATAATGTTAAGGGAATGCGTTTGTGGTATGGAATTACTGCAATCATGGGCGCGATTTTCTTGGTTGGTCAAGTGTATGAGTACACGAATTTAGGCTACGGTCTAACTACCAACGTTTTCTCCAACTGCTTTTACATCTTGACTGGGTTCCACGGGTTACACGTTTTTGTGGGACTGTTGTGGATGTTGAATGTATTGTGGCGATCGCGCGTTCCTGGTCATTATTCTGCCACCAATCACACTGGCATTGAAATGGCAGAAATTTATTGGCACTTTGTAGACATCATCTGGATTGTGCTCTTCACCTTGGTCTACATTCTCAATATTTTCTAAATTGGTAATTCAACAAGATTCCCGACTTCTTAGAGAAGTCGGGAATCTGAAGCCTATTACCCTAGGAGGTTATGATGCAAGTTGATGCCCAAAAGTTATCATGGTTTCAGGTTCCAGAAGATATCAAAGAGTTATTGATATTGGCAGCGAAAACCTGGGAAAATACCGCAGAATCTGAAAAGTATATGCAACAAGCTTTAGCTAAAGCTGGGGAAAACATTGATGTTTTAATTGCAGCTTATAGATATTTTTACTACAAAAATAACTTTATTCTTGCACTGCAAACAGTAGTCAAAGTCACAGATAAAATTAAAGCAGCCGAGAATTTTTCTGATGATTGGGCAACGCTTAAACCGATATTAGTTAAGCGTAAAGAAGAACCCCAAATTAGATTGTACTTAAATGCTTATGCTGCTTCTGGATTAGTCTTAGCTAAATTAGGAGCAATAGAGCAAGCTAAAGAAGTTAGTGCCAGGGTTAAAGAGATTGATGAAAAAAATGATTTTGGTGCCGGTATCCTCTTGGATATTTTGACACGTCCACCAGAAGAAGATGATTAGTTTTTTGTTATTGGTTATTCAGTTTAAAGATTATGACAGGTAAGGATTGGCTTGTAACTGGAGATGGGCAGTATCAAGCCTGTAAATCGGCGAGAGCATGGGATTTGTTGCGGGATAATTATCGCCTTTATCGGTTTCTAACTGAGGTAGAGGATGTGATCAACCATGCTGAAGATGAATCTATTTTTTTACCTAAAATTCGGTTGTTGGTAAGGCGATTGATTGTAAATTCCTATTGGGTGCAGAGTCAATTTTTAGAACCTGATCCAAAAACGGGAACTTCTGTTTTGCTGCTTTACCATGAGTTAGGTTTTCCGTTAACGGTGCAAATGGTAAGTTTTGCCCCCGGAACAACCTCTAATATTCATAATCATGGAACTTGGGGAGTAGTGGCGGTGTTAAAAGGTCAAGAAAAAAATACTTTTTGGCGGCGAAGTCAGAGTCTTGAGTTTCCAGATAAAATTGAAACTACGGGAGAAATTAGTTTATTACCTGGTGACATAATTAGCTTGACTCATGATGCAATACATAGTGTAAAAGCGGTGGGTGATGAACCAACTGTTACTTTTAATATTTATGGCGAAACTGATTCAAGAAAAAGATTTGAGTTTGATGTAGTTAACCATATTGCTAAAAAGTTTTAAGCAGAGCAGCAAAAAATCAAATAACTCTTTAAGCTGGATTATAGGCAGTAGTTAATGGTAGTTGCTGGAGTTTATTTACCTATCATCTATTAGACATTGACCCTAAACAATGTAGAGATTTGTCATGCTTATTTTTGACAAGGATTCTGCATAATGCATATTTAATTGTCGGAGATGTCTATTACCACAAGCGAAGAGATTTATTGCCCGAATATCTAACATTCCACACTCACCCTCACAGCAAGCAGGGAGGGAAGTAAATCTCTTTTTTTTCAATTATTGTCACTAGGAGAAAATCTCAATGGCGAGAGTAATTTTTTATGAAAAACCAGGCTGTCAAGGTGGTGCAAAGCAAAAAGCTTTGCTCACAGCCGCAGGTCATGAGGTAGTGGCATATAATCTGTTAGCAGAACCTTGGACAGTTGAAAAGTTGCGATCATTTTTTGGCGATCGCACTGTAGCCGAATGGTTTAACAAATCCGCACCCCGGATTAAGTCTGGTGAGGTGATTCCCGAAAAAATCGATGCTGACACCGCTTTGGTGATGATGCTGCAAGATCCGTTGCTGATTCGTCGTCCTTTACTTGAAGTAGGCGATCGCCGCGAAGTCGGTTTTGATGTCGAAAAACTTGATGCTTGGATTGGCTTAAAGCCTGTGGATGAATCCCAAAAGGCAATTATGGAAGAACTCCTAGCACAGAATTTGCAAGGTTGCTCCCACAACCATGAACACCACCACTCCAAGGGAAAGTGCAAACATTAGTTATATTCCGTAGAATAGGCGTCCCGCCTGTTCACAGACATCCCTAGAATTAAGATAGTTATAGCGCCTAGAATGCTTGCTATTCTGGGCGTTTTCATTTTGATTATAAATTCTGGCGTTGCTGATTAAAAATATGAATATGTGTCACGCAAAGGCGCTTTCGTCGCAAAGAATCAAGCTTAAAAAGGTTGACTTTCCCAATTTCATATTCTAATTCAGCAACGCCTAAATTCTTAACTGGTTTAGCGATCGCAACTATTTGAGAGTTTGTCGTCAGCACGGAGAGTGCTGATCACAATCAGGACTAAAGTCCTGACTACGAACTTGCGCTTAATTCTTGCTGGTTTCAGGTAGGTGTGTTGCAATGAGTGTATTAGATTACCTCAGCAAAACCTATGGAACCCACAACATTAGCATTAGCGATCGCTACTATATTTCTCACCAAAGCACTAGAAAAATCTGGTGAGAACTTCAGCGATGGTTTGACGAAAAAAGTTGGTGATGCACTTGCTAAAATCCGCAAACATTCCCCCGAAACAGCCACAGCAATAACAGCAGCTGATCCACAAGTCTTGAATCTAAATAAAACAGTCTTAGAGCAAATCCCACCCGATCCGATTTTTGCCGAATTGGTCGATACTGCCGATGCAGAGAAAAATACCACATTTCAGGAGAAGCTTCAGGCAGTGAAAACAGGCAGAATTGTACAAGTGATGGCAAGTGAGATTGAAGCAACTAATCTCAAAGCAAAATCAATGAAACAAACAGCACCCCATGCAGCCGATTCAGTAGAACAGACGATGCTAAAAAATGTCAAAGCAACCGGCGATATTGATTTAGGTGATTTGACTCAAGAGGCATAAGCGATGGAAGAGTTATTAGAACTTAAGGATTTACTAATTAGTGGCAATATCTCCGAGGCATTGCTGCTAGTGGAGGAAATGACCGAGATGAGCAAGGATGATAAGCTCAACAAAATTATTAGCTTTGGCATTATTTTGCTCCTGCATTTGATTAAGCAAGAAGCAGAGAAACGGACAACGCGCTCATGGGAGGTATCAATTCGTAATTCCGTGCGGCACATTCAACGTACCAACAAGCGACGCAAAGCAAACGGCAACTATTTTACACAAGCCGAATTGCAAGAAACTCTAGAAGAAGCTTATCAATCTGCTTTGGAACAGGCATCATTAGAGGCGTTTGAAGGCAGGTATGAAGCCGAAGAAATTGCTGAAATGATAGATCGCACCAAAATTATAAATCAGGCGATCGCATTAATCTTGGAAAATCCTATATGAGCGAACAACCACAAATTTCGCAAAACCTGTTTACTAATAATACTATCGGCGGCAATGTAACAATAAAGGAAATTAATCAGATTACATCATTTCAGCCACCACAGATGGAAGGGAACCCCTTTGTACCACCGCAACCGCGAGAGGGTGGGTTGTTTGGACGGGATGACGAATTAGCAGAAGTCCATCAATTATTGCAAAGTGGTAAGAATGTCTGCGTAGTTTCCGGCATGGGTGGAGTAGGCAAAACCGGACTGGTGCGGGAATATGTCCATAGCCCAGATTGCAAAACACACTTTTCTGGAGGAGTGTATTATATTAATGTGCGCGATAGACAAAATCTTGCTGCCGAAATTGTCGCACTGACCAGGTGGAAGTTTAAAAGCGATTTACCTCCCAATTTATCACCTCAACAGATGGTAAATGCTTGTTGGGAAACATGGAAAAGGCAGACAGAAAAAGTATTGCTGATTCTTGATGATGTAGCTGATTTAGCTGAAAACCTCAAGCCTTATTTACCACCATCAGATTTAGGGACAATGCGTTTGTTGATGACATCGCGGGAAACTCCTGACAAACGCATTGCAGAAAAATTATCTTTAGAAATATTATCACTGCCCGCAGCAGTGGATTTATTAGCGTCAATTATTGGTGCAAACCGAGTTGCAGCAGAAAGAAAACAAGCCGAAAAGCTTTGCGAAGACTTAGGACGTTTGCCTTTAGCGTTAGAACTGGTGGGATATTATCTAGATGATGAAGATTATCAGCAACTATCGCTGTTAGCAATGTGCCAAAAGTTAGAACATAAAGTCAAACATCCTGCACTGTCACCTGAACAAGTGCCGATGGGGATGCAAGCACAAAGAGGTCTGCAAGCTGCATTTGATTTAAGTTGGGAAGAATTAAAACCAGAAGTAAAATATCTCGCTTGTGTATTGGGTGCATTTGCATCGGCTCCCATCTATTGGGGATTTGTCACAGCAATTTATCAACGTCTGCAAGATGAATCATTTAGTCCCGATGACTTAAAAGACCGTTGGTTAAAATCTCTGCGAAAGTTGCATCTTGTTATCTTAGTTGAAAAAGATATTTACACCTTGCATCTTCTCGTGAGCGACTATTTCAGCGAACAACTTAAAAAGCATCCTGATTACAGCCAAATTAAACAAACATTTTGTGATGTGTTTGCGGATGTTGCCAGTAACGTAGAGCAATCTAGTAGTCTAGCAATATTCAATTTGATTGAACCGCATTTAAAAAAAATGATTGCTTGGTGTAAAAGCAATGAAAACACACAACTTGCCCTCAGCTTAAATGGATTAGCAACACTCTACAAATCCCAAGGACGCTACAGCGATGCAGAACCCCTTTATCAGCAATCCTTAGAAATCAGAAAACGCCAACTAGGACTAGACCATCCCGATGTAGCATCCAGTCTCAACAATTTAGCGGGACTCTACTATTCCCAAGGACGCTACAGCGATGCAGAACCCCTTTATCAGCAATCTTTAGGAATCTTAAAACGCCTACTAGGACAAGACCATCCCGATGTGGCATCCAGTCTTAACAATTTAGCATTACTCTACCATTTTCAAGGACGCTACAGCGATGCAGAATCCCTTTATCAGCAATCTTTAGAAATCTATAAACGCCTACTAGGACAAGACCATCTCGATGTAGCATCCAGTCTTAACAATTTAGCATTACTCTACCATTTTCAAGGACGCTACAGCGATGCAGAATCCCTTTATCAGCAATCTTTAGAAATCTATAAACGCCTACTAGGACAAGACCATCCCGATGTAGCATCCAGTCTCAACAATTTAGCATCACTCTACGAATCTCAAGGACGCTACAGCGATGCAGAACCTCTTTATCAGCAATCTTTAGAAATCTATAAACGCCTACTAGGACAAGACCATCCCGATGTAGCAACCAGTCTCAACAATTTAGCAGAACTTTACAGATTGCAAGGACGCTACAGCGATGCAGAACTCCTTCATCAGCAATCTTTAGAAATCAGAAAATGCCTACTAGGACTAGACCATCCTGATGTAGCATCCAGTCTTAACAATTTAGCATTACTCTACTCTTCCCAAGGACGCTACAGCGATGCAGAACCCCTTTATCAGCAATCTTTAAAAATCTATAAACGCCTACTAGGACAAGACCATCCTGATGTAGCATCCAGTCTCAACAATTTAGCATTACTCTACAAATCTCAAGGACGCTACAGCAATGCTGAACCTCTTCTTCAGCAATCTTTAGAAATCAGAAAACGCCTACTAGGACTAGACCATCCTGATGTAGCAACCAGTCTCAACAATCTAGCAGCACTTTACAAGTCCCAAGGACGCTACAGCGATGCTGAACCCCTTCTTCAGCAATCTTTAGAAATCAAAAAACGCCTACTAGGACTAGACCATCCCGATGTGGCATCCAGTCTCAACAGTTTAGCATTGCTCTACCATTTTCAAGGACGCTACAGCGATGCAGAACCCCTTTATCAGCAATCTTTAGAAATCTTAAAACGCCTACTAGGGCAAAACCATCCTAATGTGGCAACCAGTCTCAACAATTTAGCATCACTCTACGAATATCAAGGACGCTACAGCGATGCAGAACCCCTTTATCAGCAATCTTTGGAAATATATAAACGCCTACTAGGACTAGACCATCCCGATGTGGCATCCAGTCTCAATAACTTAGCAGAACTTTACAGATTGCAAGGACGCTACAGCGATGCTGAACCCCTTTATCAGCAATCTTTAGAAATCAGAAAACGCCAACTAGGACAAGACCATCCCGATGTAGCAACCAGTCTCAACAATTTAGCATCACTCTACTCTTCCCAAGGACGCTACAGCGATGCTGAACTCCTTTATCAGCAATCTTTAGAAATCAGAAAACGCCAACTAGGACAAGACCATCCCGATGTAGCAACCAGTCTCAACAATTTAGCTTTGTTGTATGAAGCGCAAAATAAATATGTAGAAGCTGAAAGTTTGTCTAAACAAGCTTTAGCAATATTTCAAAAAAGGTTAGGCAATCAACACCCCAGTACACAAAACGCAGCATTTGTTGTAAAATTATTGTATATAATGAGCCTTCTGCATTGCAATAAGGAAACATTGCTTGACATTCTGCAAGCTCTTGCACAACAAGCAGAGCTTACCGAGTTTAATACAGAAATAGCGCTGGCAATGCTAAAAAGACTAGAAAGCAATCCTGAGCTATTGTCATATATTCGATAAGCATTGCAGCAGCAAACAGAAGCATCAGATGACGATACATAAACATATTTACTAGATACATCCTTTAACGCATTACCAAATTTCAAAATGTGATTAACACTTGCACCTCGTTCCCAGTCTCCGACTGGGAATGCTCTCAAAGCGGCTTTGCCGCTAGTAACAAGAGGCAGAGCCTCTCAGTAGGCATTCCTAGCCAGAGACTAGGAACGAGGGAGAGAACAACTAAATATGCAAAACAGTTTAACAGCATTAACATTGCCACACAAACAACTAAAAATTAGTTGTAATCCGGAATTATTGCCCAAAAAACACAAATAAAGGGTTGCTGTGCTTAATTATTGCTTGCTAAACTAAAAGCATTATTTGTTACAACAAAATTAAAATGCCAGCGCAAGACACTACCCGCCGCCTCATCCCTACCATCCTTCAGCAAGACATCGACTCTTACAACGGACTCAAAGCTGTTACAGGCTATACCACTGCTCGCGCGGAAGCCACCCCCGAAGCATTGCAAAAAGCACAAGCTGATATGGTGGCTAAACAACAAGAAGAAACGGAAAAACAAGCATTATTCAAAGCCGCCGCAGACGCCGCCAAACAAGCAGAATGGGACTTCCACAACGCCGTTCTTGCCATGAAAGAAGCCATTAAGGGTCAATTTGGCTCTGATAGTGATGCAGCCCAAGCCGTTGGTTTCAAGAAAAAATCAGAACGCAAACGCCCCAGCAAAAAGAAAGCTTCAAACTAATATCCTATTCAAAGTACCTCCAAACCCCTCTCCTCCAAACCCCTCTCCTTCAGAAGGAGAGGGACAGGTTTTGCACAGCAAAACCAGGGTGAGGTTTCTTCAGTCCCTAAATGGCTCTAGACAGACTCCCGTGGTAAGAATTTCTGTATACTTATTGCCAGCGGGTATTTATGTTACCCCACAGTAAGACCTCACCCCTAGCCCCTCTCCTTCTAAAGGAGAGGGGGACATGAGAGGGGGACATGAGAGGGGAGGGGGACATGAGGGGAGAGGGGGACATGAGAGGGGAGGGGGGATATGAGGGGAGAGGTATGTTAGATGAAGAGGGAGAGATGAGAAATGACTGAGCTTTTTAATCGGACTGAAGATATTGAAAAACGCCGTCGTCTGCGTCAGAATTCAACTGCGGCTGAGGGGATTCTGTGGCAGCATCTGCGTAACCGAAAGCTTCAGGGATACAAATTTCGCAGACAGTATGGAATTGATCGCTTTGTGGTTGATTTCTACTGTCCCGAAACACACCTGGCGATTGAGCTTGACGGTAGTATTCATGATATTCCAGAGATTGCAGAACGCGATCGCTATCGTCAAGCATTCATCACCGCTAAAGGCATTCACTTTCTCCGCTTTCGCAACGAAGAGATATCCGACAACCTCCCCAATGTCCTACAACGCATCATCACAACCCTTCAATCCCTCTCATGTCGCCCTCTTATTTAACTACGGTTTATACACAAGTCTTTCTGAATGCAGTTTATGGTGGCGATTCAAAACCTCACCCTGGTTCTGCTACGCATAACCTGTCCCTCTCCTTCGTAAGGAGAGGGATTAGAAACGACGGGAGGGACTTTTTATCAAGGAATTCCCCTCATGTCCCCCTCTCCTTTAGAAGGAGAGGGGCTAGGGGTGAGGTTCTAACGAGTCCCAGCAGTTTCCAAAGTCAAATCTTGAAACATCACCGTGCTGAGATAGCGTTCACCAAAGGAAGGCTGAATCATCACGATTAACTTACCGGCATTTTCAGGGCGTTTACCCACCTGAATTGCAGCGCACAAAGCAGCACCGGAAGATATACCTGATAATAAACCTTCTTCTTTCGCCAAACGTCGCCCAAAAGCGATCGCCTGTTCATCACTAACTCTAATCACCTCATCAATCAATTCCAAGCGCAGAACATCGGGAACAAATCCCGCACCGATACCTTGAATTTTATGAGGGCCCGGTTCACCACCAGATAAAATAGGGCTATTGCTGGGTTCAATTGCGATCGCCTGAAAACTCGGCTTACGTTGTTTCAAAACCTCCGCCACCCCCGTAATCGTCCCCCCAGTACCTACCCCAGCAATCACAAAATCAACTTCCCCATCAGTATCTTCCCAAATTTCCTCAGCAGTAGTTTCCCGGTGAATTTTCGGATTAGCTGGGTTGCGGAACTGTTGCAGCATCAAAGCATCAGGAGTATTAGCCACAATTTCCTCCGCCTTGCGAATTGCACCCCGCATCCCTTCAGCCCCCGGTGTCAACTCCAGAGACGCACCATAAGCCCGAAGCATAGCCCGTCTTTCTTGGCTCATAGTCTCCGGCATCGTCAAAATTAACCGATAACCACGGGCTGCTGCAACCATCGCCAGAGCAATTCCCGTATTACCCGAAGTAGGCTCAACTAAAACGGTTTTCCCCGGCGAAATCAACCCCTCAGCCTCTGCTGCGTCTATCATGCTCACCCCAATCCGGTCTTTTACCGAAGCCGCTGGGTTCATCCCTTCTAACTTAACAACTATCCTGGCAACTACTCCCTCAGCTTGGGGAATTTTGTTCAGCTGAACTAAAGGAGTTCTACCAATAAGTTCTGTTACGTCTTTAGCTATCCGCATAAATTAACTCCTAAAATCCTAAATCTTAGTGCAAAGTATTTACTTATAACAATAAGCTTCTGTATTTAATTTGCATTTGAGTACCAACGAGTATAGATACTCTGTACTCTAACTAAACCACAAAATCTAACAACTAAATCGGAATTTCGCTCAGGTTTTCCCAGTAATTGTAGCTGATAACTGAGGTTACTTTGCAGTGCCTAGCTTTACCATTTTTTAAATGCTGATTCTCACCTTTAGCGGCAAAGTCCACTGGCTGAAGCTATTGGTAGGTAAAAATAGTTGGGACTAACACACTATGCAAAGTTACCCTAATTATAGGCTTTTTCAATAATTTTTTGATGCATCCCTAACAGTAGGGTGCGTTCCCTAACCCACGAACTAGATTTTTGATGCGTCTCTTTACGCATCCTACGAGTAGTTCCCTAACCCACGAACTAGATTTTTGATGCGTCTCTTTACGCATCCTACGAGTAGTTCCCTAACCCACGAACTAGATTTTTGATGCATCCCTAACAGTAGGGTGCGTTCCCTAACCCACGAACTAGATTTTTGATGCATCCCTAACAGTAGGGTGCGTTCCCTAACCCACGAACTAGATTTTTGATGCATCAGGGGACGCATCCTACGAGTAGTTCCCTAACGCACGAATTAGATTTTTGATGCGTCTCTTTACGCATCCTACGAGTAGCTCCCTAACCCACGAATTACCACTTTTTAATTCTTAATTGTTTAACGGTACGACTTGATACTTTACAAAGATTCTCTAACTTATTGGGAAAGATTTAATTTTATTTTCTACTTCTCTAGTTTATCTTTACTAAGAGACATTGTTTGTTTGAGTACAGGTTTTCACCGCCCATAATAGGTAGGTAAACGCCCACAACCACCAGCCCAGATGGCTTTTTTCTGAGTACAAAAATCCCCGACCCCCATATCATAAATGCTAGTACCCCACATCATAAATGCTAGTACCCATACCCCAAATAATTTTTTAAAGACTTATCAGACAGGGATTGTAAGCCTTGAGTACTATCTTAATAACTTCAATAATCTTAACTCGGCTGATGTAAACGGCCGTGTGGAGAGGTGGCTGATATAAATCATTTAGGATTTACGCAGAGATTCCCCTCTACCCCCCGAAATTCCCAGACGAAAGTCTGACGAACTAGGGGGGACTTCTTATCCAAAATTCAAAATTCAAAATTCAAAATTCAAAAAAATTACTTTATGGAAAAGCGTCAGGATTAATGTGTCCTTGTTTACAGTCCATAAATAAACTTAAGAATTCTAATTTTTGCTTTTAATTTTCGATTCCCCCAAAAAGGATTGACTGTTACAGAAGCAGAAAAAAGAAAGCTGCTGGGATAAACCGCCAGAGACATTGCATTACTGGCTGAATACCACCTAGCAAGGGAGAGTCAAGATGAAAGTCAAACTTTTAAATGTTCTTACGGTTTGTGCTGTTACTTTAGCGGTGCTTTCTCCAGGTCTAATAGTCTTCGGTGTGATTTGGGGAAGACATATAGAGTTAGTTAAGACACAGAATTTATCCTGTGAAGTTAACAATAATAGTATAGGCACTCACGCCTTAGCTCCCCAGCCAGATGGTACACAAAGCTCTCAATACCAAGCTAGCACAAAATTCCCTAATCGTAATCTTTTGAGGAGATTACAGAATGGTGATGAACATTATCCAATCACCACAATCCTGCAATGGTTATTTTTGATCATACCTATTGGCATTGGTTTAGGGATTATTGGCTACGACAGGTATCTTGTGTATCGTGCTGCTGTTTTAAAACAACAGATTGAAATGTTGGAAAAGCTTTGGCAGCAGAGTATTGAGCAATAAGCTATTCGATGTCCACTGATTCTAAATAAACCAAGTTACCATGTCAGAAGAACGCCAAGCTCAGTATTTTAACCTGATTGATGAACTCCTCAGATGTCCTAATGGTCAAGAACCAGAAGTTTTAGAATCTCACCCAGAATTAATTGATGCTAATTTAGTACAGACAATGCTACAAGTGGCCACCATGTTTGCCCATGAAGGTAATCAAGACGGTGCCCAGTTTTTATTTTTTATTGGACGAGAGTTAGCTAAACAGTTGGGATTATATCCTGAAGTTTCTAATGAGGTTGTAAATAAGGAGTAACAATGCTGTTGACTTCAACTGACGCGGGAAAAATAGCGTTAGAGTTCCTCATGGCAGATTGGAACATCTCAGAAGATCACAGAGAATGGTTTACCATCTTTGACTCTCGTCTGGTTGGTGAATGTTGGTACATTGTAGAACTGGGTGTAGAAGGATTTCCCGATAGGTGGTTTATTCAAGTTTACGACACGGGAGCCTGTGACCCAAACTATACATTTATTTCACCTATCAGTGGTGCTGATGGATATGTGGACATCACAAATGTACCAGAGATAGTTGCTGAGGTTTTGGTGTCAGAACGCAATTCCAGATAAGCTAATTGGTAATGGGTAATGGGTAATTGGTAATGGGAATAAAATTATATCTATTCCCTATTCCCTATTCCTATTCCCTATTACCCATTACCTATTCTCTATTAGGAGGTGATACTTAACCAGAGTAACCTCCTTTTTTGATGTGCTATTTAAGCTTTTTTTTATAAAAACAAGGCAATTTGTCAACCTTAAATGACAAAATTATGTTATATTAAATAGCGTGATGGACGCTACAGAATTATCAGGACAAATGATTGCTGAAGACATCCTAGCCAAAGAATTCACAAAAGTCGTCAACCACTACTACCCAAAAACTGGGGAACTACTAGACGGGTGCTATGTGAAAGTCATCACCTGTTTCTGGGGACGACCTGCTAAACGCTTTCAATACATAGGGATTTATTGCTCTGCGGATATGATTCCCCATGTACTAGCCCATAAACACATACTCAGGGAAGTTGCAGACAATATGGGGCTGATTCAGGTAGTCTGCATGAATGCCAAGCGATTGCTCCGTGATCCTATGTCAAAGCTTAAGCAGTCCGAACCCCGCTTATGGTTGGAGTTGCAGTTGGTTGCAACCTAAAAATAGCGATTTCAAAAAATGAAAACTGGACTTTTCTGCAATTACGAAAATCATCATCAAGATGCCCGTCGCGCCATCTTTGAACAAGTGGCGTTGGTGAAACAGGCGGAAACTTTGGGCTTTGAACAAGCCTGGGTGAGTGAGCATCATTTTAGTGAATCCAATCTCAGCCCATCAATGTTGCTGTTAATGGCACATTTGGCGGGTGTTACCTCAACTATCCGTTTAGGGACTGCGGCAGTATTGCTGCCATTTCATAACCCGATTCGGGTAGCTGAGGATATTGCCACCCTGGATAATTTGTGCAATGGGAGGCTGGAATTTGGGGTAGCCAAAGGAGGCCCCTTTCCCCAGCAGAATAAGCATTTTGCCATACCCATGAGTGAATCCCGTGGCCAGATGCTTGAGGCGATCGCATTGATTCAAAAGCTTTTATATGAAACCAACGTATCATTTAACGGGCAACATTATCAATGCGAGAGCCTGACAATTTACCCCAAACCATTGCAGCAACCGATACCCGTGTATGTCGCTAGTGGTGATGATAGTGCGATCGCTTATGCGGCCAAACATTCCTTCAGCTTAATGGGAGGGCCGCCCTTTTCCCTAGAAAGACTGAAAAAGACTGTTAGCAAATATCGGGAATTAAATTCTAGCGGTGCAGAAAACTTGATGCTGGCACGCTTCTTTTTTGTGGGACAAACCGACAGTGAGGCAGTGAGTGAAGCGTTGCCATTTATCCGCCATTTCAGCCAAAAAATGACGGCAAACACCGTTCAAGTAATGCAGAACAGTGGCCAGAAGCAGAATCCATTTAATCGGACAAATATCTGTTTTGACGAAGACTACCTGATTTCCAACTCAATTATCGGTGATGTAAAAACCTGTCGCGACAAAATCAAGAAATTTCAAGACGAACTCAACCTAGGCACACTGGCGCTTAAACCCTCATCCTTGGCTCTGTCAAAGAATCTGGAGAGTTTACAGCGCTACAATCAAGAGGTGAGAAATTATGTCTTCTAAACTATCCCTGCTTCCTCCCGACGACTTACCTCCTATTCAGGTAAGCAAACAGGATGGAATGCTGCATCTGGAGTTAGAACAGTCTATCGGCAGATGCTACTATCAAGCTTGCGATCGCATAACCCAAGTACTACTATCTAATTGTCAGTGGTATCTCACAACAAATACCACCACCCTGATGCTGATCATCGATTGCCCTGACCTAGTATCCTACTGGCATATAGTCAGCAACATACCCCAGTTAGGGAATCGGCTACAACGATTTACCAGCGACGCCAAAATCCGAGTTTACCCCCCATTCGGTAAAGGTAAACCCTTTGAAATTGCTGTGAATGAAATATCAGCATATCGAGATTGGCTGTAAATTCTAAGTTTTATCTCACCCCAAGACGCAAAAGTTTTCTTAGCTTCTTTGCGTCTGGGCGTGAGGTTATACTGAATATAAGCGCAACCCTAGATTTTATCGGGCGTTAAGAGAAAGCAATGGTTAATAATTTTATAACTAATAAAAAGCAACTTTTTGACCGCTGGGCACCAAGTTACGATTGGACATTTCCTTCTTTTATTTACCAAGCAATTCATAAAAGATTACTTTCTCAAGTTGAATTACCCCCACAAGCCAATGTACTTGATTTAGGCTGTGGTACCGGACGTTTACTAGACCGCTTGGCAACTCAATTTCCTGAATTGCGCGGTACCGGATTAGATTTATCTCCCCAGATGTTGCGAGTAGCTAGACAAAGCAACCGTCATCATCCCCGCTTAATCTATCTTGAGGGAAATGCTGAATCTCTACCCTTTGCCGAAGGTCAATTTGACGCAGTTTTTAACTCCATCAGTTTCTTACACTATCCCGAACCGCAACAAGTTTTAAATGAAGTAGCGCGGGTGCTTTCTCCCGGTGGAAGATTCTATTTAGTTGATATAACTACTAAAAGTGAAACAGCATCTCAACTAATAGCCAACTCTCCTGCGAGAATTAGATTTTACAGCCCAGAAAGCCGGGAAAAATTAGGTAATAACGCCGGACTATTGTGTATAGGTCACTATTATTTATTAGGCCCAGTTTTGCTGACCATTTTTGAAAAATAGGAAAACTGCTGTAAGAGGATATTAGGACTAGCCCTTTCAAGGTGGGTAAAATTTTTGTCAAGAAAATCCTCTTTAACCTCTTTCCTCTGTGTACTCTGTGCCCTTCGGGTTCACCAGTCGCTCATGGGGAGCCACTGCGTTGGACGGGTTCCCCGGCTTAAAGCACGTGGCGTGGAAACAAGACGGTTCTGCGCGCTGGCTCACCTCTGCGGTTAAATAAACTTGTTTTTAGGCGTTGCTGATCAAAGTATGAAATGCCAAAATTACCCTTCGTTTTCTTCGTAGCTTTGAGCCTTTGCGCCTCTGCGCGAAACAAATTCATATTCTCAATCAGCAACGCCTGTTTTTAACTACAGACAACCAGAGTCCGTGGAGAGAGAAATAGAGATTTTTTTTCCACAGACTCTGGTTTCATAAGTGACCTTGAAAGTGCTAGATATTAGGACTTACGCATTGACAAAAAATGGTAAATATGTTTTTCAATTTTATTCATTGAAAGTCCTATAAATTGTGCGTTAGGGAACGCACACTACGTGTAAGATGCGTAAAGAAGCGCATCGAAAAAGCCTGAAAAAAGGGTAAATTTGTACAGTACGTAAGTCCTATTTTGGATAAAGTCGAGCTATAGCGTTTCCTAGTCTGCTGAGGTACAAATCTCTGCGTACCTCTGCGCTTTACTTTGCGTCCCTTTGCGTTTCAAAATATTATCTGTACCTCACGTAACTCTTAATCGCTATAAGTAAGTCAAGGAGAATTTGTTAATTCCTCAATCAATTGCTCAGGAGTTAGAATTCGCGGAGTAACAACAGGGAAATCTTGAGGATTACGGGTAATAATTGCATCTAATTGATTTAATACAGCAGTGGAGTATTGGATAGCATCTCCAAAATCCCTAAAATTGGCTGTGAGAGCCATTGTAATTACAGCCTGATTTACCGTAGCAATTTGGCACAAGGTAACTAACTGATTTAAATAACTAAGCGTCCAATCTCGACCTCTTGCCCTACGGATAATGTAATACAAATCACTAAAAGTTGAAGCTGAAATATAACCTTCTATTTGCCCTTGTTCAATCTGTGATAAAACTTGCTCACTAGCATCCCAAAAAGGTGCTCTTTCCAGAGCATCATCAACAATGATATTAGTATCTAGCAAGACTTTCAGAGGTTATGTTTCTCCTTTAAATATTCCCATTTGGCTTGTTCTGGATCAAAGTCTGCTGGAACGGGCGGGGCATTTTCAAATAAACCCTCAAATGCTTTTACCCTAGATTTTCTCTTTGGTGTTTCTGGTGCTGGTTCACTTGCTGGGACTTGAGTATTATCAAGTGTCTCAGCAGTTGGCCAGACTATCACCTCCACATCTCCGGGGGGTAAATTCACAGGTTCGGTAATCACCAAGTTACCAGATTGGTCAATTTTTCCTTTGAGTTTGTATGCTTGCATAATATTTTTTTATCACTCTGTTTCTACATTATCTCGCGTTGAGCAAATTGCAAGGTGTATTCCTTCAGTACAATACTTAGTTTTACGTAAACTTTATATTCATTCTTGAATTAGTATATTCTCCCAGCATTGAGTATAATTTATGTTATAGGACTAATATTTGATTTTTGAAAAAGCTCCGTACATCTGAAGGGTGGGAAAATCAAAGGTAGTGTGTCGGATAAACCATTCAAACATCCATTTTAAATGAGAGAATGTT
>NZ_JACJRJ010000024.1 GCF_014697195.1 Cylindrospermum sp. FACHB-282
CAATTTTACCTAAATTCTGGGCTAAAAGATTCAGCCAAGAATAGAGCAATTGTAGATTCTCGCTGGGAGGAAATCCAGCGAGAAATTTCTTTAGGTATATTTGACCCCACCCTCGACCGCTACAGATTCGGGGTTAAACATTCAATTCCTCTAGAAATCAAAATTGAATACTCGCTTTCTGAAGTATGGGAGAAATTTTGTGAATTTCAGAAGCATCAAATTGAAAAAACTACGATACTGGGGAAATACCATGACATGGAAAGAAGGATTCTCAAATTCCCTTCTAATTCCCTAAATGATGCCCCAATAATAAGAGATTGGATTTTAGCTAATTACTCCAGATTTACGGCGTGGGATACCATCTCACACTTAATTAGATGCTGCGATTGGGCGGTAGAATCAAAGGTAATTATCATCAATCCATTTAAAAATCTCAATATACTCCGCCCTAAAAAGAAATCAACTGATAGCGATTACCGCGCTTATAACGCACAGCAAAGGGATTTGATTATCAGTGCTTTTGAGACTGATTCATTATTTGGTTACTACACACCCTTGATCAAATTTCTATTTTGGTGCGGGAGTCGACATGGCGAAGCTTTCGCTTTGCAGTGGAAGGATATATCAGCGGATTGCACCAAAATCAAAATTTATCAGTCGTGCAACAGTGAGGGAATTCTTAAGGGTACAAAGAATAGCAAGAAGAGATTATTCCCCTGTTCGCCTGGCTCAAAATTGAATTTACTGCTTTTGGATCTGAGGCAAAACTCCAGTGACGATGATTTAATTTTCAGATCCAAGACTGGAGAAAAGATGAATTCAATCATCTTAGGCGGCTGTTGGCGAATTTCCTCATGGGGCAGAGATGGAGTAGTCAGGCGATTAGAGAAGGAAGGACAAGTACCATATCTGCGACCTTACGGGACAAGACACACCTTTGCAACTTTAGCGATCGCCAGCGGTGTTAGCCCTGATAAAGTAGCTTATTGGCTGGGCGATGACGTCGCCACAGTTTTAAAGTTCTACTGCCACCCGGAAGTGGTAGCAGCTGATTGCCCCGATTTCTAAACTACTCATCTGCTGCTCAAAAAATAGCTGTAATTAGGGATTCAAATGTCGTCAATCTTTGTTCCACCTCCGATACAGCAAATCAACAGCGAAATTGCTCAACGTGCTGGTGTTGATTTGCAAGTACTACGCCTTGATTGTATGCACCCGTGGGTTAATGGCAATAAGTGGTTTAAGCTGAAGTATAACTTGCTGGAGGCAAAGCAGAAAAATTTCAGGACGCTGCTTACCTTCGGGGGTGCTTATTCTAATCATATCTTTGCTACTGCGGCGGCTGGTAATCTTTTTGGATTCCGTACCATTGGGGTGATTCGTGGGGAGGAGAGACTACCGCTAAATCCGACGTTGAGTTTCGCTCTACAGCAGGGGATGCAACTGGTGTATCTCCACCGAGAAATGTACCGCCAACGGCAGACAATGGCGCTAGAAGCAGAACTACGTCAGCGTTTTGGTGAGGTGTTTATTATTCCCGAAGGTGGCAGCAATCTGAACGGTGTGCGCGGCTCCATGGAAATAATTAGCCAAGTGGGGGTGTTTGATACTATATGTGTTGCCTGTGGTACAGGTACAACTCTCGCGGGGATTGCACTTTCACTTCACAAAGGGCAACGTGCGATCGCCTTTCCTGTGCTGAAAAATGGGCAGTTTCTCGCGGCAGAAGTTGATAGTCTGCTGACAAATTATCTGGCTTCTGGTCTACCTACACCCTTTGATTCTCCAGGATCTTGGCAACTGGTGTGTGATTATCACTTCGGCGGTTATGCCAAGGTGAATGATCAGTTATGGCAGTTTGCACAGCAGTTCACAAAAGATTACGCTATACCCCTAGATTATGTATATACCGCAAAGATGTTTTATGGAATAATGGATTTGTTACAGCAAGGATTTTTTCACAAAGGCGATCGCATCCTATTAATCCACACCGGCGGCTTACAGGGCAATGTTGGCATAGAGCAGCGACGAAAATAACCCTTTGAGGTGAAGCTATGCTTACGTAATCTAGCTGAGTTTAATTGATAACTATAGTTAAAAGATATCTGCACCAATTTACACAAGTTTTGCTTAAAAATGGTGAATTTATATGGCTACAGTATCTAATGGGAAGATTGCCCCAAATTATCCTCCAGGGCCAAAAGCTCACTGGTTATTGGGTACACTACCTGACTACGCCCGCGATCCCATAGACTTTATGAGTAGGTGCGCCAAAGAATACGGTGATGTTATTTACTGGAAAGGGCCATTTTTGTCATTTTATCAGCTTAATCACCCCGACAATATTGAAGAAGTGCTAGTTAAAAAGAGCAATCTCTTTGGCAAACATCCGAGTTTAGACATATTGCGGCGGATGTTTGGTAAGGGATTGCTGACCAGTGAGGGGGAATTTTGGCAGCGTCAACGGCGACTGATGCAACCTGCCTTTCATCGCGATCGCATTTTCTCTTATGGGGAGGTGATGGTTGACTACACCAATCGTCTGCTAACTAATTGGAGTGATGGACAAATTCTCGATATTCACGAAGAGATGATGCACCTCACCTTAGAAATTGTTGCCAAAACCTTATTTGGGGCTGAAGTGACAGACGTAGACAAGGTAGAAAGCATCATGCAGGTAAGCATGGAGTATTTTGATGCCCGCAATAATAACCTGTTATTGTTGCTGATTCCTGATTGGGTGCCACTACCTCACAACCTGCGGTTTCAAAAGGCAGCACAGCAGTTTGATGAAATTATCTATCCCATTATCCAGCAACGACGAGAAAGTGGTGAAGATCAAGGTGATTTGCTGTCGATGCTGTTGCAAATACAAGATGAAGAAGGCAATGGCATAAGTGACAAACAACTGCGGGATGAAGCAGTAACGCTATTTATTGCAGGTCATGAAACCACTGCTTTGACAATGTCTTGGGGTTTGTACTTATTATCCCAGCATCCAGAAATTGAGCAGAAATTGCACGCAGAACTACAAACAGTGTTGGGTGGTAGAACTCCAACTTTTGCTGATTTACCCCAGTTACCTTATACCGACAGGGTGATAATGGAAGTAATGCGGTTATATCCTCCTGTTTGGGCCATGGTTCGCACAGCTTTGCAGGACTGTGAAATTTCTGGTTATACCGTAGGTGCTGGCCAGAGTATTATGATCAGTCAGTGGGTAATGCACCGCGACCCCCGCTATTTTGAGCAGCCGGAAGTTTTCAACCCCGACCGCTGGGAAGGAGATTTGGCAAAACGGATACCACATTTTGCCTATTTTCCCTTTGGTGGTGGGTCAAGAATTTGCATTGGTCAATCCTTTACGAAAATGGAAGCGGTGCTGCTATTGGCGACTATTGTCCAGAAGTTTCGCTTAACTCTAGTACCAGATCAGGAAATAATACCCTGGCCTGGTTTTACCCTACGTCCTAAATATGGGGTGAAGATGTTACTCAACAAGCTGTAGTTGCTAATATCCGCTCAAATAATTTCTCTAATAACCTGTAAGAGTTTGTCTACATTATCTAAATTGCCAACAATGCGCCTAATCGGGTGAGGCCAAACCTTAACCAGGGTGGGAGTTGCTGAAACCTGATCGATTTCTGCTTGTTCTGGATGTGTTAAAACATCAATAACCTTTAACGTGTAAGGGTAACCAAGCGATCGCTCTAGAAGTTCATGCAAATTCTGGAGGATGCGTTCATTAGTCCCACTATGGCCAGCAACAAACAAGCGGAGAACATAGCCTTGAGTTGTGATTGGCGGTTTTTGGGCGGTGATCACTGGTTGGTGGTATTGCGATACTGGTTCAGAAAGGTCTAAGCAGACAATTAAGTCGTGGTCTTCCCAAAGTTGCGGGAATGAAGAACGATAAGTTGCCAACACCATGCGATCGCACAATCCCTCTTGCCAAGGGGCTGCTTGCCATACTAGCTCCCCCGTACCAAAAATCGCATTCAGCACAGCCTGATGGCGGATAACTGCCGGATAAGCTTCCGCAAAGGTTCGCACTTGTTCAGTCCGCGGATCTAACCAGTGGTCAATAGTTGCCGTATAGCAAGGCACTAAAAAATGCGGCGGCTCCGATAAATCAAGGATTTCCTGCAAAGCACTACACAAATGTGAATGCCACCGGCCTTGCTTACTAGAGTCAATGCAGTAAATTAAATCCCCACCAGGTGTAAACAGGGCAATACCTTTAAACAACTGGGGTCTAGATAGTTTGTCTGTGGTTAACTTAGTCATTTGATAACTGCATCTACCCCCACGGCTAGAAGCCGTGGGATTCTTTCATCATAAAGAGTCCAATGAGCTTGTCGTCTGCTACTAAACTCGACCTCGGAGAAATTGCGCCATTTCATTAGGAGTTGGTGACATTTCCAAGGCAGTTTCTTCAGTAATACGACCTTCTTGGTAAAGATTAAGCAGCGACTGATTCATCGTAATCATACCGTCAAAGCCGGCTTGCTTCATTAACTCGCTAATTTCATCATACTTACCGTCTTTGATCCATTCTTTGATCGCCTCTGTATTAATCAAGATATCGTGAAAAGCTGCCCGCTTGCCATCCGTTGTGCGGCACAAACCTTGAGCAACTATGGCTACTAAAGATTCAGAAATTGCTACCCTCATTGCATCCTGTTCTTCACCTGCATACAGATTGAGAATCCGCTCAATAGTTTTCACAGCGCTATTGGTGTGCAGGGTTCCCATCACCAAGTGACCAGTCTGAGCCGCTTTCAGAGCCGTATTCACCGTTTCTTTATCCCGCATTTCCCCCACCAGAATCAAATCTGGATCTTCCCGTAAAGCTGCTTTTAAGGCGTTGTCAAACTTCCGGGTGTGCATTCCCACTTCCCGCTGCTTAACTAAAGACTTGCGGCTTTGGTGGACAAATTCAATTGGATCTTCAATGGTGATGATGTGCTTGGCCATCTCTCTGTTAATATAGTCAACCATCGCCGCCATTGTCGTAGATTTACCAGAACCAGTTGGCCCAGTCACTAAAATAAATCCTTTGTGGTAATGGCAAATATCCCGCAAAATTGGCGGTAATCTCAACTGCTCCATAGACAATATTTTCAGCGGAATCAACCGCAACACCATTGAATAGCCTTTGAGGGAGTCAAAAACATTAATCCGCACACGGGCAAATTCGTACTGAGTTGCACCATCAAATTCTAGGGTTTCTTCAAACCGCTGAATTTCCCCCTCGCTCATTACCTCCCGCAACCAATTGATAAAAGATTCTTTATCGGTTTCGGGATAATCTGTGATTTCGATTTCTCCTCGGTTGCGGAAGCGGGGAACCTCACCAACACCCAAGTGAAGATCAGAAAACCCATGATCAAAAGCTTCTTTGATCAGCTGGGCTAAACTTAGTCCTGAATCTTTATTTTTGACACTAGCTGGACTAGAAATCATCGGCGGTGGAGTCCCCGGACGATGTGTCGCAGTAGCTGCAGCAACACCAGGGGAATGGCTACTCCGATCAATCGACATATCCAATGTTTGCGTAGCTTGGCGCTGGGTAGTGAAGGCTGGCGGTGGTGGCGGTATGGGTGGTAGATTACGAGACTGCGATTCTGTCATATATCTTTACCTTTAGCAGGCAGAAAGTTGAATCAACAAAAAATTATTGGTGGCTTGAGGCCAATACTGGACTAGGCATCTGGGTTTCATTAAAGTTATCCTTTCAGTGGCGGTTCCTGAGCGAAAATCTATTCGTTAGATGGGTAGACTCGGTGCGTAGCGCGGCATCACCCAACATTTTGTGTGAAAACAAGATTATATAAGCCGCCTTCGGTGCGTTGGAACCGCCAATTTTGTCCAGGTTTTTCCCAAGGGGAACAAAGGGATTTAATGCCAGAATTTTGGATTGTTGATTTTAGATTTCCTTTCAATCTCAAATCTAAAATCTAAAATTCGCTTAATTTCGGTTCATCCACCTCCACTTGTATCTTTTGTTTTTTTTTATTCCACTATCTATCAGTTCTATAGAAATTATTTCACAGATATAAACTTGTTTAACACAGTCAATCCCTAAATAGTCTTCTGTAAAAATACGTATAAATGCCAGTATTTATCAAAACAGTATATTTAAATGTTGAATATCTTTAAATGTTAAATGAGAAATTTTTCTTCAGGACAAATCCAATTTGCTGGCTATTAACAGCACAATTAGCAGCAGATAATTTTTTCAGCCTGATCGGAGAATTATGAGAAACATTACCAATTTATATAAGAAATGTTAAGCAATCTGCTGACAAAGCTCCAGGGATCAACTATGGAACTAATGACATAAAGGTTCTATGCCTGAAGACAGATGCCAGGAAGAGCCTTGATACTTGAACGTGAACTTGACTTTAAATCCATAATTGCGAAATATTAACTGTAAAGTTTAGTAAAAAAATGCTCATTTTATCAATGGGTTTCTATATACTGAAGTTTCATTGAATCAATTCAGTTTGCTCGCCACAAGCGAGAAATAACTGAAAATAAATAAACCTTGCTGTGTATTGGGAGGAAAAGTCATGGTTTCTGCTCAAAGCTCTAATCTAGGAAAGACCTACTCCTTGTTGTTGATTAAAAGCTTTTTGATCTGGACTTTCACATTGGCAGTGTGCTTGTTGGTTGTTGGATTCCCGTTAGTTGTATTGATGGCGACGGTCGGATGTTTGTTGTCGATAGTGCTGCAATCTGTAATGCCTGTTAGTGCAGTTTTGCTTGTAGCCGGCGGTCTAATCATGTTTAATGTTATGGCCGTGTTGATTGCTGCTGGTGTGCTAACTCTTAAAGGTATTCATCCTAAAGAAGTCAGATGGTTAAGCTGGCTACATGGAGAAACAGAGCAAATGCAGACTACTGTTTATGCTGCTTGTCCTTTAACTTGTGAGACAAAATTTTAGTTATCGTTACGGAATTCGACAAACAGTGCATCTGCCCGGTTCAGCCGGGTTTTTTAATGTCGATTTTTATTTTGTTAAAGCAATAAGGGTTTAAAGAAGGAAAATTATTTATCTTGCATTGTGAACTATAATTCATTGCGTCTCAGTCTAATGACTATTGACTAATGACCAATGACTAATGACTATTGACTAATGACTCATCAACAGCGAGTTTGCATTATCTTGGGTACTCGTCCGGAAGCAATTAAACTAGCGCCGGTGATTCAAGTCTTTCAAGGTTCCCCGGACTTGGAGTTGCAAGTAATATTGACAGGACAGCATCGCGAGATGGTTGAGCAAGTAATGCAACTATTTCATCTTAAAGCAGATCGGAACCTGGAGATTATGCAGCCTCAGCAGTCTCTTAATGATATTACCTGCCGCAGCTTAAGAGGGTTGGAAGCATTATTCCAGGAGAACAAGCCAGATTTAGTTCTAGTACAGGGAGATACTACCACCGCTTTTGCCGCAGCTTTGGCAGCATTTTACCAAAAAATCCCTGTGGGTCATGTAGAAGCTGGCTTAAGAACTGATGATTTATTTAATCCTTACCCAGAAGAGGCTAATCGGCGGTTAATTTCTCAAATCACCCAGTTACATTTTGCCCCAACTCCGTGGGCGGCGGAAAATTTGCACCGTTGTGGGGTTTTGGGGGAAATTCACTTAACGGGTAATACGGTGATTGATGCGCTGTTGAATGTGGCTGCAACTCAGCCAGCCTGTGATATACCAGGCTTAAACTGGGATAAATATCGTGTTCTTTTAGCCACAGTTCATCGACGGGAGAATTGGGGAGAACCGCTGCAAGCGATCGCCCAAGGGTTTTTGCAGATTTTAGACAAGTTTCCTGATACTGCTTTGTTATTGCCATTACACCGCAATCCGACGGTGAGAGAACCATTACAGCAGCTTTTGGGCAATCATCCCCGCATCTTTTTGACAGAACCATTAGATTATGGTGAATTAGTCGGGGCGATCGCGCGATCGCATCTTTTGTTAACTGACTCCGGGGGCTTGCAAGAAGAAGCACCCAGTCTCGGTAAACCCGTATTAGTTCTCAGAGACACCACCGAAAGGCCAGAAGCAGTTACCGCAGGTACCGCTAAACTTGTGGGAACTACGAGTGAGAAAATTTTTGCAGCCGCTAGTGAATTACTCAGTGACCAAAATGCATACATAGCAATGGCAAACGCCATTAATCCCTTTGGTGATGGTCATGCAGCAGAACGCATATTGCAAATTGTGCATAATTACTTACGGCTAAACTAAGGAAAATCATCGTGGTGTGATTTCCAAAAATATGCAATTAAAACCGGAAGTAAATCCGGTTTTTTATTCTATAGATACTTAAAATATCTAGCGACTTAAATAAAAACGAACAAAAATCAATTTAATCTTCTCCTGTCTTGATGAGGTTGAGATCAAAGATATTCTTGTTTTGCTGTATTAAAGTACACTATTTTTTTAAATTGCCTCGAAGGTCTAGTGTTCTTGAGTTTGCTTGCTAATGCCATTAACGCTTTAAAGGTGCAGGCATTGCGAGAAGCTTCTCCTATCTCCTATCAATGAACCGTAAATTTACATATCTACGGTAATATTACTTAATAATCTTAGTTAAGTATATTTATTTAGCTTCAGCCAAAAATAAATACAAGAAATAGGGTTTTCTCGGCTGTTTCAACTAAATATTTATACTAAATTCAAATTATGTTTACATAGTTAATCGCATAATTCACCACACCCACACATTTATTTGTCAATAATCAATAAATCTGATGGTGGTGATTTTAGATTGTTTTACATCTGAGAAACCAAAGTGCTGCTTGATTATCAGGTTGCATTTTTCATGCAAGTATAGATAAATCAAATCTGATGTGCCGTGAAAAGTGTGTTATCAATCTTTCAATTTCTGTAGCTTTGCTTGCTAAAAACCATTAACAGAGGTAGATTATACCATGCAAGAAGTACTGGTGTACATTGAGAATAAAAAGCAAGAATTTGCTCAATTACCTTTATTTGATTTCATGCAAGACCAAACCATAAACCCAAGGCAAAGGTTGTCTTTTGCTCCTTGTATGGCTCATTATATAATGAGTTTTGGCGACTTGAATAAATATGTTTTTCGAGCAAATGAATCAACTGATGTACTTCAGATGATTATCAATAAGCACACCATTGAAGATAGTAAGCATTGGCCATGGTTTCTAATAGACCTAGAACAACTGGGATTTAACCCAAACTGGAATTTCACTCAGTCGTTGAGGTTTATTTGGAGTGAAGAAACCAAAATTACCCGTCAGATAGCTTATCAAGTTGCTGCATATACTTTACAAGCAGATCCGGTAATTAAACTAGCAGCAATCGAGGCATTAGAAGCAATGGGGCACGTTTTCTTGCTGGAAACAGCATCGATAGTTTGCGAACTACAAGCAATAACTAAAAAACAATACATATATTTTGGTGACACACATTTAAAAGTTGAAACTGGACATACTATAACTTCACAGGAGGAAGAAACATTCCTCACAGAGATATCACTGACAGCATCACAGCGTCAACAAGCTTTGGATGTAGTGACTAAAATCTTTAAAATTTTCTCAGAGTGGACGAATGAGCTTTTAGACTATGCACAGAAACACCCTTTAGAAGCAGCAGTCAACCAAGAGGCTGAAGGTGAACTGATGCTATTGAAATAATTTTTAACATATTGCTCATAGCTAATGGCTAATGTATCTAAGCCATTAGCTATTTTCTTAGCCGATTACTATTTCAAGACCAACTCCGGCTGTTCCACAGATTCCTCTTCTTCTGGTAGTCCCAAAAGTGACCTGTACAGCTTCACATACTGTTTAGCAGATTGATACCAACTGAAATCCTGGTTCATACCACGTTTTTGTAACTCTTGCCATTGGGGTTTGAAACGGAAGCCTTCCCAAGCCCGAATCATACTGGTGAACAAGTCTAGGGGTTCATAGCGGTCAAAGCAATAACCAGTACCGAATTCGTTAACCGGGTCGTAGTGGGTTACAGTATCCACTAATCCGCCTGTACGCCGCACAATGGGTACAGAACCGTAACGCAAAGCCATCATTTGGCTGATCCCGCAGGGTTCAAACCGGCTAGGCATCAAGAAGGCGTCAGTACCAGCATAGATGCGACGAGAAAGGGCATCGTTATACAGTAGATAAGTGGCCATGCGTCCAGGATAGCGGGATGCCATCTGCCACATTTGGCTTTCATAGTAGCGATCGCCTGTTCCTAGCAGTACAATCTGTGCATCTGTATAAGCTAAGAAGCGATCCAGGATTTGTAAGATCAAATCAATACCCTTTTGTTCTACTAACCGGGTGACAATCCCAATTAAAAAGGCATTGCGGTTCACCTCTAACCCCACTTCTTCTTGCAGAGCAATCTTGTTAGCTTTCCGTTGATCTAAGGTATCCGCTGTGAAGGTTTGGGTGATGTATTTATCCTTTTCAGGGTTATAAACCTCAGTATCTATCCCGTTGATAATCCCAGATAACTTACCACTAATGAAAGACAGCAAACCTTCTAGGGTTTCACCATAAGTAGGTGTCTTGATTTGCTCGGCATAAGTCGGGGAAACTGTATTCACCCTGTCGGCAAATTGCACCGCTGCGGCCATGGTGTTGTGTCCTTGCATATACCAAGGGCACCAAGTAATTTTCTCCAAATACCAACGCCACGGACCTTGATAAGCCAAGTTATGAATGGTAAACACGCTGGTGATATCTGGATCTTGATGCATCCACACCGGAATCATCCCTGTATGCCAATCGTGACAGTGGACAATTTCCGGCTTCCAGTAATTCCAGCAAAACTCAGCTGCACCATTAGAAAACAAGGTGAACCGCCAATCTTCATCTTCTCCAGAATAAATGCGACGGGGCAGAAAGGCGGGATGTCCAAACAAGTACAAGGGAACATCTGTACCAGGCAGAACGCTTTCGTAAACTGCAAAGTCTTGGAACATGGCATATCCCCGCCAAATAGGCTCTTTGGGAATCTCCATTTTGTCGGGCAGGAAGCCGTAATAAGGCAGGAATATTCGGACATCATGCCCCATTGCTCTCAGGAATTTGGGCAATGCTCCGACAACATCACCCATTCCCCCAACTTTCGCAACCGGAGCTGCCTCTGCTGCAACAAATAGAATCCGCATGGTAGTTTCTGTTTCCCCAGTTCTGCCGATATTGTTAATGTCACCTCTGGATGCCGGTAAACGCAATTAGTCGCGTCTGGCAAGCCTTTTGGGCAACGGTAATCATTTATGATCTAATCACATCTCGTTGCCCAATAGGTTAGGAACCACGCTGAACCTCAGTAAATATTTGCTCTAAAATTTCCGTTGCTCCCTGTTGGCGCAAGATATTTGCTAGTTCTGCCCCTATGGCTTCAGCATCCTTGGCAGCACCAGTGATGGTATCTTTGACCAGCTTTTGACCATCTACACTGGCGACTAGCCCCGTTAGTGTTAATTTGTTCTCAACAATTTCTGTATTAACACCAATGGGTACTTGACAACCGCCTTCTAGTATGCGTAGAAAAGACCTTTCAGCCAGACAGCGATCGCGTGTTTCGGGATGTTCTATTGCTTTCAAGAGGGTGATCAGTTCCGTGTCATCAGCACGGCATTCTATCCCCAGCGCACCTTGGCCGACGGCGTGGAGAGAAATTTCTTTGGGAATAACTTGATGGATGCGATCGCTCATTTCCAATCTTTCTAAACCAGCTACCGCCAGAATTAAAGCATCATACTCACCCGCATCCAGTTTAGCCATGCGTGTAATCAAGTTTCCCCGCACATCTTTAAAATTAAAGTGAGGGAAGTGGTGGCGTAACTGCGCTAGTCGTCGCAGAGAAGATGTGCCAATCACCACGCCGGCTGGTAGAGTATCGATTTGCTGACCTTTGTGTTTTACGTGCAGCACCAAGGCATCCGCTGGGTTTTCCCGTTCGGTAATTGCTGCCAATGTTAACCCAACAGGTAAGTTAGTCGGCAGATCCTTCAGGGAATGAACCGCAAAATCAATCTCCTGATTGAGCATTCCCACTTCGAGTTCTTTGGTAAATAGTCCTTTATCACCAATTTTGGCTAATGCTACATCCAGGATTTTGTCGCCTTGAGTAGACATGGTGTGGACTTCAAAAGTAATATCAGGAAAGCTTTTCTGGAGTTGCGCTTGCACCCAGTATGTCTGAACTAGAGCTAGTTGGCTTTTACGTGAACCAATACGAATAGTGCGAGGAGGGCTGGAAACTGAAGTCATAAAACAATATGTCAAACCAGGCGATAAATTCACTCTGATCTAGACTACCGCAGTGGGTGACTTACCGGATTGTATGCAAGTAATTGACATTAAGTTTATTCTGACTTCAGTTACATTTCTTTACATATTTTCAAATTACTTTAGTGTTTCTTGAAGATATTCCTGTAATTGTTGGGTACGCTGTTTTGTAACCTGTTCTAGGCAACCAGCGTAAACGGCAGGAGCCAGGGTTCCCCCTTCATATTGGCTGCCGACAAACTCGCAATTGGCATCCCGAAATTTCAGCCATAGTTGCTGTGCAGTAATTAATTTTTGTCTTCTAGAACCTGACAACTTTGGTAGGAGTTGTTTGTAAACCTGATTCAATTTTTTATCAGCATTCTTATAGGACAAGTCAGCACATTGAGTGATTTCTCTTTGAGTTTGAGCATTGTTACAATTTAGCCGTTGAGCTAGGCGTGTTTCTGCCTGTTTGGGCGTTGTATTTGCCATTGTCACAGCAGGCATACTCAAGCTACTGAGGGTGAGAATGGTGATTAAGGCGGGTACTAACTGACGCATGGGGGTTTTCTCATAATATGTATAGGCAAAAAGTAAGCATAGGCCTAGCCTGGGGTTTCATTAAAGTTATCCAAAATCTATTCATTAGATGGGTAAATTCGGTGCTTTTTCGCGGCATCACCCAATATATTCTTAGGACTTACTTTCTTTTACAAATTTACCGTCTTTTCAGGTTTTTTTGATGCGTCTCTTTACCCATCCTGTAGGGTGCTGCCCAGCACGAATCATGATTTTTAACGACACAAACCATACCCCATATTTGCTATTTTCTGTCCGTTAAGTCCTAATTCTGTGAAAACGAGATGCTCATCTTCCTGTGCCAGATGTCAGGAATCAAATTTTTGCACTTTGAATTTTCATAGGACTAAAGCTGCGTGTCACACTCAATGTAAGGTTGTAGGGTGCGTCAGATATCGAAAATCTGTTGATTGTTACCAAATTATCGAGTCTGACGCACCCTATAAAGCCATGTCAGTAGGGTGCGTCAGATATCGAAAATCTGTTGATTGTTACCAAATTATCGAGTCTGACGCACCCTACAAAGCCATGTCAGTTGCGTAAGTCCTATTTTAACTAAAGCGCAGTGACTAACTCCCGATTCCTAAACGCCCTGCTAAAGCCGGTGTCAAAGGTAACAGGGTGGTAATCATTAAGAATAGCGCCAAAAGACCCAAAGCAGCTCTGGCATCATCTGGTTCAGTGATTTCATTCAAGCTAGGGCGTTCTTGATCCCGTTGTAATAACAGAATGACGATCAGCCAGTACATAGCTAGGGGATTAGCTAGAGAGACAATCCCCAGCAAAACTAAAGTGGCAATGGTCGCCCTTCTTGCGGTTTGGCGTCCATAAATTGCTTGCACAATGCGCCCACCATCTAGTTGTCCTGCGGGCATTAAATTTAAAGCTGTGATGATCAATCCTAGCCAACCAAGCACCACCAAGGGATGGATACTCACCACAGAAGATTGCAAAGCAGAACCTAAGACCACCCGCGCCAAGCTACCTACCAAAATTGAGCCTTGGAAAAACTGATTTGGCAATTGAAATAAACTGCCAGGATGGGAAAGTAGCAAGCCAGTGATCAGCATTAACAAAGAAACAATCCCACCAGCAGCTGGGCCTGCTAAGGCAATATCAAATAGTGCCTTGCGGTTGGGCAATAAAGACTCAAACCGGGTAATTGCACCAAAGGAGCCAATTTGCACAGCTGGTAGAAAGAAAGGCCAACTGAGGCGGACTTGGTGACTCCGTGCCAGTAACCAATGACCGATTTCGTGTGCAACTAAAATCGCAAATATTCCACTACCTAGGGGCAAAGCTTCTTGAAACCGCTGGGGGGTGGCAAATAAATCAAAATTTTGCAGTAACCCGGCAGCTTCTAGACTAGTGGCGATGGTTGCTACCAATAGGAGTACCGCAAAAACTTTTTGCGGTAACTGCATTGGCCGGGGGTCAGTGCGACTGGGGAGGATAATCACCACAGGTTTAGCATCTGTATTTTCCACTAAAAACAGGCGATATTTATTACCTAGCCGTTCCTGTAAAGACTTAGTCAGTCGGTTGTGAACTGCTTCTGATTCTCCCCGCAGATTGCCTTTGAAAACCACTCCTTCTTGGTAGGCGATCGTTTCTGTGGCAAAAAACGTATCAATACCGAAAATACCTCTAATTGCACTCAAGTCCTCTTCTGGTATTGCCAGTACATCGAGTTTTAGTTCGGCGATTACTGGTGAAGCTTGGGACTTTTGTGTGGCATCAGCGGTAAGCCTGTCTGTAGCCCGTTGTCTGAGTATGGCGTCTTGCCCCTCTGAACGTAATTTTCTGCCCAAGAAGATGTACAGTCCCGCTGAAACCACCACCAAGAACAATATACCCACGATACTGATATAGATTCCGGCGGCAAACAATCCAAAAAACAGCAGCCAGGGAGCCATCAATACTACCGACTGTAACCAGGCTAATATTCCCAGTTTACCAAAAGGTCTGGCGCGATAAAAGCCCCAACCCAAAATGCCCAAAGCTACCAGCAAGATTGTTGCAATGATAGTAGTTTCTGATAAAGTAAACATCTCCAAACCTTTGCTATTGACACCGAGCTAGTAAGAGTTCGGTTTTGCCGCTACATTAATTAATGTATAACGTTGCCTGTCGTCTGCCCAACTTATAAGAATCCGTTATGTAAAACTTATCCAAATCTAACCATCTAGACTAATTAGCTCAGATAACTTGTCTCTTAAGGTTTTTGGTGTTTACTTCCTGCTTCACTCTGGTAGTGTCGGCACTCACCAGTCGACAGGCTAACATCGTCTAACTGACGACTTTGGACAAATTGATAGCCGCGTTTAAATCGCACTCAATTGTGAATCCACAAGAGTCACACTTAAACTCTCTTTCACTTCGCTGTTTGTTGTTCAGCTTGATTTCGGTTTTAAATCCTAGTAGCAACTGCTCTAAGCTCCTCTACAATCTTTTTATTCTTATGACTTCTCGAACCGTAAAGCCTGGCTGAAAATATTGTTATTATTTCTAAGACATCTTGAGCTAAATCTTCTTCCAAACTACTATCTTCGGTTCTATTAATAATTACTACTTCGGTACCAAAATGTTCGCACAAACTAAAAATTAGTTCACTCCCAAATCTGAGTAATCTGTCTTTATGAGTTATAACTAATCTTTCTATTTTGTTATCCACAATTAAACGAATTAATCGCTTCAAACCTTTTTTACTATAGTTAAGACCAGAACCTAAGTCTTCTATAATCTCAAATTGCCAACCATTCTGAGAGCAAAATAGTTCTACTACTTCTTTTTGTCTTTCTAAATCTTGCTTTTGGTCATGGCTAGATACTCTACAGTATCCAACTGTATAAGAAAGTTCAGATTTAACACCTAGGAGTTGTGATAAATCATAACGCCTATGCCCGCTAGCAGTACGCTCAGGAATTAACTTACCTTCAGACTCCCACCTTCTGAGTGTTGAGGCACTTACACCTTTTATTTTTGCCGCTTCTGATATAGATAACTTACTCATACACCTATTATAACTTATAATTTGAGTAAGTATGAGAAATATTAGGTAATTATTTTAATTCAGCACTAGACTCCAGAGAGCAAGCTGTGTGTCGTTAGACCAGGTATGAAAGCTGTCAGGGGAATTTATCTCTTATTCTAGTTTTTCAGGGAAAATCTGCCACTTAAAACCATTTACCGCAGTTTAGGTGCAAAAGCTTGACAAAGGCGCTGTTTTATAGCTATGCTCTAGTTATTATGAAAATATTTGCATTCATACTATAAGAAATTAATTACAAATATCCTCCTTGCACAACGGAGTGATAATCACCCAACGCCAAGGCGCAAAAACGCAAGGTTTTTCTAAACGTTCTTGCGTTTTGGCGTTAGCAGCAAAGAGAGAAGGGGACTTGAAGTCACGGCTACACAGGCAAAACCCGCCTGCGCGGGTTTGAAACCCTTGCTTTTCTATCAGTCCGCGTAGGTGGAATATCCCTAGGGGACGCTACGGGAAGGTTTGTATAGCCGCGATTTATCACCGCCAGGGCTAGGTGTAAGATGTGAGCTAATCCCTTTTCTGTCAAGATAGGAGAAAATTAAATAACTGATGGGACATTTCTAATTTTGTACAAGGTGCGATCGCTAATTGACGTCCTTGCTGATCTAAAAATATCGCTTGATTATTATCACTGCCAAAACCACTATCAGCTTGATCTATGGGATTGGCAACGATCGCATCTAGTTTCTTTTTCTGCAACTTTTCCCGCGCTGGGGTGACAATATCCCCTGTCTGGGCCGCAAACCCAATTAACCGCTGATGGGGTTGTTTGAGTTTGGCCAATTCTGCCACAATATCTGGTACTGGTTCTAGGGGTAAGGAGTGGGGTAGCGATCGCTTGGGCAATTTTTCTGTACTATAATCTCTAGGCTTTACATCTGCCACCGCTGCCGACATCACAATTACATCAGCCTTGGGGAAATGTGCCAACATTGCCTGGTGCATTTCTGCGGCAGTCGTCACCGAAATTGCTTCCACTCCCAATGGTACATCCCAACTCGCTTTTCCATGCACCAGAGTCACACTTGCTCCTCGGTGCAATGCCGCTTGGGCTAAGGCTAATCCCATTTTACCTGTGGAGGGATTGCCAATAAACCTCACGGGATCGAGATACTCTCGCGTTCCCCCAGCACTAATCAACACCCGTTTGCCGGTTAAATCTCGCTTACCAAGGGTGTACAACAGCGATTGGATATAAGCTAAAATTTCTGGGGGTTCTGCCATCCTGCCAGCACCAATGCGATCGCAAGCCAATAAACCCGATGCCGTATCCATACCATGATATCGTGCATCTGTCAACAATTGGTGCCAATTTCGCTGCACTGCCAACTGTTCCCACATATCTGTATTCATAGCTGGTGCCAACAACACAGGACAAGTGGAAGCGAGGACAGTATTTGTCAGCAAATTATCAGCCATCCCCCAAGCTAACTTGGCCAAAGTATTTGCAGTTAAAGGGGCAATTACCAACAAATCAGCCCATTCACCTAACTCAATATGCAACGGACGTGAGTGAATTGGTTGCCAGAAATCATCATCTGTGTAAGCGGAATGACGGGATAGGGTGGCTAAAGTTAGAGGGGTGATAAATTTTTGGGCAGAATTGCTGAGAATGACACGCACTTCTACCCCAGTTTTAAACAGAGTTGAAACCAATTCACAAATTTTGTAGGCAGCGATACCGCCACCTACAGCAATTAAAACCCGTTTTGACGATTGGGGGTTTGGGATTTGGGATGTTGGACTTAAGGATGATGGCATGGGCATCTTCGGCTGAGGTTCCGATAATTTCTAATTTTAGCCAGTCAACCCCATCGAAAATCTAAAATCCCTAGGCTTCATCGTAGGGTTCCAAATCCAAGAGATGGATATAAGATTCAACTAACTCCGGACGCTGAAATGCGATCGCTCGCAGTAGATGCCAATCATTCAAACCCTCAAAAGCATTACTATAATTATCCATCTCCAGACGTGTAGCCAACTCTTCCACCTCTGCCGCAGTCATGGCAGCAATTTCTTTCCTGGAAATGCTTAGAGTTTTCATAATGCTTGCCCCTCCCTTTTGCAGCGTTCGCTTTCAGCTTCGGTTAAATTGCGCTTTTACGCAACCACCCAATATATCTTACTCATTAGAGAGCATTAATTTCGTAAAAATTGTACTGATTTGTTGCAGAATTTGTAAAAAATATGTAATGAAGACTAAGCAATTGCATTCACAACGAAATTTCGTAGCACTCCTAACATTTGGGGACTAATTTCATGTCCCATGTCAAATTCGTGGTACTCTAACGCCACCCCTAAAGACTCTACAGTTTCCCGTGTCTTCCATGCAGCTTGCACTGGCACAACTTCATCTTGTCTACCATGCATAATTAAAGTCGGGGGAAAATTACTGTTAGTTGTCGCTCCTACACCAGGATGTAAATATCCACTCATGACAACTAAGCCTGCTAGAGGCAAACTTAATCCTACATCCAAAGTCATAGCGCCGCCTTGAGAAAATCCACTCAAAATAGTGCGCGATAAAGGTATCCCCGTGTTACTCTCTATCGATATCAACCAATCTGTTACCATCTGCCGACTTTCTGTTAACCCCTCATACATATTTTCTGCCCGCAGGTCATACCATGCTTTTCCTGTAGGAGAATAAGGATAGACAAAAGGCGCATTGGGAAACAGGAACTGATAGTTGGGCAGGTTAAAAAACGGCAATAAAGATGCCACATCTTGGGCATTTGCGCCCCAACCGTGTAAAGCGACGATTAAGCCTTCAGGTTCTTGTCCTTTTGGTGGCGAAACCTTAATAAAATCTAAAGTTTTAGTCATGAGTCATTACGTGAAAATCAAGGTTGAGAAATATAACCTTAATGCAAATTATCCAAGGACGTGAGCATAAATTTCACTTTTCTTAACTGCTTATTTAAAAGCCGCTTCTAGCAAGGTTTCTGGGCGATAAATGCGCGGATGGGTAGGTGTAGAAATTCGATGGCAAAAAAAAATGCTTGTATCTCAATCACTGTAAGGGTTTCAGCCTCTAATTGCTCAATTTCGATCCGCGCGATCTCTGAAAGCCTTAGCATAAAAGGGTTTCAGCCTTTTTTTTCAGCCCCCTATTTTCAAACCAACGGCTGTAATGGTATATTGATGATCGATCCGCGCAACCGCACCTTGAAAACTAAATATGGTAAAGGTTCCAGATGCCAGGGGTTACAATTCGCCCAAATCCCTATTAGGGATTGAAACAGGATTGCAATAAAGCAGAAATGCCTTCTCAATCTCATTCCACGTTACAATTCGCCCAAATCCCTATTAGGGATTGAAACCCGTACAATCCCAACGCTGCCAATATTTATGGGGTTGTTACAATTCGCCCAAATCCCTATTAGGGATTGAAACACCTAAGCTTACGGATATAATCGCGGGCTTTAAATTGTTACAATTCGCCCAAATCCCTATTAGGGATTGAAACCATTGCTCTCTATCGCTTCCTTCGGAGGATTCAGTTACAATTCGCCCAAATCCCTATTAGGGATTGAAACTTACTGCCACGTCCTGATCCCATCTGGATACTGTGTTACAATTCGCCCAAATCCCTATTAGGGATTGAAACTACTTAATACTATCGAATGCGAAATTTATAAAATATAATAGTTACAATTCGCCCAAATCCCTATTAGGGATTGAAACACATTACCCCAAAGCTATGTTACTGTATTCAGAGAGTTACAATTCGCCCAAATCCCTATTAGGGATTGAAACAGAAAAGCCAGGTAAAGAAAAGATTGCGCTTTTGTTACAATTCGCCCAAATCCCTATTAGGGATTGAAACGCTTTCCTTTTTGTTGGCAAAGCGTATATATACTGGTTACAATTCGCCCAAATCCCTATTAGGGATTGAAACGATCCTAAAAGCACGCGAACTTCACCGGCGTTAACTTTATCGTTACAATTCGCCCAAATCCCTATTAGGGATTGAAACGAACTTTTTTAAGCGCTTCTATGTTTGCGCTTAAATGTTACAATTCGCCCAAATCCCTATTAGGGATTGAAACTAATGATAGTAATTCTGTACAGACAGCTAAAGTATGTAATGGTTACAATTCGCCCAAATCCCTATTAGGGATTGAAACATCGTGCAACTATTACCGATGTAAGGGATCACAGGTTACAATTCGCCCAAATCCCTATTAGGGATTGAAACGAACCCCTTCACTCGACAATAACGACGGACAGCGGCATCGTTACAATTCGCCCAAATCCCTATTAGGGATTGAAACCTCAAAATTATCAAAGCGTGTATATAAAATTGTTACAATTCGCCCAAATCCCTATTAGGGATTGAAACGTCGCAGCAGGATTAAATCGGTGGTTGCCTCTGTCCGCGTTACAATTCGCCCAAATCCCTATTAGGGATTGAAACGTTAGCCGGAAACTTCGGCAATCGAAAAGGCACAGGGATGTTACAATTCGCCCAAATCCCTATTAGGGATTGAAACTGGAATTGCATCTATTAGCACCCGAATTTGTTGCTTATGTTACAATTCGCCCAAATCCCTATTAGGGATTGAAACTCGTTCACTATCCGATATTTCCAATGGGAAGGTAGGATAGTTACAATTCGCCCAAATCCCTATTAGGGATTGAAACTCTAGCTGCACCTTTGCACCGTGCCCCCAAAACTCAGTTACAATTCGCCCAAATCCCTATTAGGGATTGAAACGCATTAAAAGCGAATGTAGGCTCTTCCAACCCCAAGTTACAATTCGCCCAAATCCCTATTAGGGATTGAAACGGTAAAGCCAAAAAGGCAAGTGCCGGATTTGCTTCAAGTTACAATTCGCCCAAATCCCTATTAGGGATTGAAACTGATAAACTACCTCTAGGTACAAAACCAGAATTAGGTTACAATTCGCCCAAATCCCTATTAGGGATTGAAACAGCAAAACGGGTTTGCTTTAAAGCACTTCTTGATTCAAGTTACAATTCGCCCAAATCCCTATTAGGGATTGAAACTACTTGGTAAAACTTATGGCAAATCCAAAGGGTTACAATTCGCCCAAATCGCTATTAACCCAAGTTGCGGGTAATAGATAATGGGTAATAGGTAATGGGTGATTAAATCCCAGTTTTCATCCTGTTCATCCTTTAATCCTGGACATCCTGATTCTGACAGTTTTCCTAACTATAGGAATAATATTTGATTCCTGAAATTATTTGCGTAGGCAGGCAAGAGGCACTCATGCAAGAGGCAAAGGGATTCTAGACGATTAAGGTGTACCGAGTTTTTTTCAAAAATCAAATATGAGTCCTATAGCAACTTACGTTATTAGGGATTGAAACGCGGTTGTTGGTTAAAATTAACCAAAACCCTAGGAAAAATGAAAATGAGGTTTTGAATATGGTTGCTTCCCCGCAAATTTACATCACCCCAGAAGAATACTTAGAATTGGAAGAAAACAGCCCCATCAAACATGAATATATTGACGGGTATATCTACGCAATGGCTGGGGCACTTGAAGCTCATGTTACCATCGCTGGAAACCTATTCGCCTTGCTGCGTAATCATGTACGTGGTTCTGGCTGTCGGGTATATATTTCTGACATGAAAGCAAGAGTAGAATCTCTAAATCGATTCTACTATCCTGACGTGATGGTGACTTGCGACCAACGCGACCAAGAGACGGCTGGGTATAAAAATTTTCCTTCTTTAATAATAGAAGTGTTATCTAACTCTACCGAAAGTTTTGATAGAGGAGACAAATTCGCTGATTATCAAACCCTAGAGAGTTTACAAGAGTATGTGTTAATTAACACTAAAAAAACTAGAGTTGAATGCTTCCGTCGTAATCAAGAAGGGCTGTGGGTTTTACAGTCTTATGCAGGAGAACAAACATCTTTTCAACTGCACAGCATTAACTTTGAGGGAACGATGACGCAACTGTATGAAGATGTAAATTTTGATTTGCAACCTCAACCCCAGAATTGATCTACAACTCCCCTCCCTTTCGGTAAAATGATCTTCTGCTCTCAATTTTTAAGGAATCTGGGGAATTATGGCGCGTCTAGCCCTGCTGAGTGTATCTAACAAAACTGGTGTAATTGACTTAGCCCGTAGCTTGGTTGAAGAATTTGGCTTTGATATCATCAGCAGTGGGGGAACAGCAAAAGCTCTGAAAGATGCCGGAATAGCCGTTACTAAGGTTTCTGATTACACAGGTTCACCGGAAATTTTAGGCGGTCGAGTCAAAACACTCCATCCTCGCATTCATGGGGGTATTTTAGCACAGCGGGATGTAGAGCAAGATTTGACAGATTTGGCAAATAACCAAATTCGTCCCATTGATTTGGTGGTGGTGAATCTTTATCCCTTTGTGGAAGCGATCGCTAAACCAGGTGTAACATTATCTGAGGCGATAGAACAAATTGATATCGGTGGCCCGGCAATGTTGAGGGCATCATCAAAAAACTTTGCTCATCTCACTGTCTTGTGTGAACCATCTCAATATGCAGAATATTTGCAAGAATTGCGCGATAACGCTGGGGAACCAAGTTTAGAGTTTCGCCAAAAGTGCGCTTTAAAAGGATTTTTGCACACGGGAACCTATGATCAAGCGATCGCATCTTACCTGGCAGAGACTGTAGGAGCACAGCCCCTAGCCCAAGAATACAACCTCTCTGGAAAACAACTCCAATCCCTACGCTACGGCGAAAACCCCCACCAAAGCGCTGGATGGTATCAAACTGGAACTACCCCAACAGGATGGGCTGCTGCTACAAAGCTGCAAGGCAAAGAACTCAGCTACAACAACTTAGTCGATTTAGAAGCAGCACGGCGGATAATTTCTGAATTCACCGATAGCCCCGCAGCCACAATTATCAAACATACTAATCCCTGTGGCACTGCTGAAGGCAGCACAATTTATGATGCTTACCAAAAGGCTTTTAACGCTGACTCGACTTCTGCCTTTGGTGGTATTGTCGCCCTCAACCGTCCCATTGATGCTGACACCGCCAGGGAGTTAACCAAAACATTTTTAGAATGCGTCGTTGCACCAAGTTGTGAACCAGATGCTCAAGAAATTCTGGCAGCTAAAGCGAATGTTCGCCTTTTAATTATACCAGATTTGCATAGTGGCCCCAAAGAAACTATCAAAGCGATCGCAGGTGGTTTCCTCATCCAAGCTGCCGATGACATCATTGCCGATGTGAGTAAATGGCAAGTTGTCACCGAACGCCAACCCACCCAAAGCGAGTTAACAGAATTGCTGTTTGCCTGGAAAGTTTGCAAGCACGTTAAATCAAATGCCATTGTCGTTAGTGGCGATCGCGCTACCCTAGGAGTAGGTGCTGGTCAAATGAACCGCGTTGGCTCAGTCAAAATTGCCCTAGAACAAGCTGGAGAAAAAGCCAAAGGTGCAATCCTGGCCAGCGATGGATTTTTCCCCTTTGATGATTCAGTCAAAACCGCAGCAGCAGCGGGAATTACTGCCATTGTCCAACCAGGGGGAAGTTTGCGCGATCAAGTTGTGATCAAAGCCGCTAACGAACTGGGTTTAGTGATGGTGTTTACAGGTGTGCGTCACTTTCTCCACTAATTTGGGTAATTATTGTGCGTAATCTAGCGCAGTTAACAAACTGTCACACACTATACTTGCCGTTTAATGAAACCAGTGATATCGTATAGTCGTGTGTGAGGAGCAATGTTAAATATAAAAAGCGCTTGGGGTGGAAACACGGCAACACTCCCAGGCGCTTTTTATTTTTGCTACAAAAAATGCCTGATTTTGTCCAGTTATGAAAGTGTCACACAATATACTTGCCATTCAATGGAACCAGTGATATCGTATAGTCGTGTGTGAGGAGCAATGTTGAATTTAAGAAGCGCTTGGGGTGGAAACACGGCAACACTCCCAGGCGCTTTTTAATTGGAGAGTTTCAACGGTGACAATCAACAAACTGACTCAACAAATTCAATTCATCATCGAAATAGACCGCCTGAAACAGGTGCTACGCCAAACCTCTCTTGTTGGTGGTTCACGGCGAGAAAACAGTGCAGAACATTCTTGGCATTTGGCAGTGATGGCGATCGCATTATCAGAATATGCTCCCGTGGGGGTGGATATATCCCATGCCATCAAAATGCTGCTAATTCATGATTTGGTAGAAATTGATGTGGGCGATATCTTCTGCTACGATGTCCAAGGTAATCAAAACAAAGCAGAGTTAGAGGCACAAGCCGCAATCCGTTTATTTGGACTTCTGCCAGAAAATCAAGGAGAAGAATTACGCTTACTCTGGGAAGAGTTTGAAGCTGGAGAAACACCCGCAGCTAAATTTGCCGCCGCCCTAGATAGAATCCAGCCGTTGCTGCACAATCAGCAAAATAATGGTGGGACTTGGCTGATTTATGAAATTACGCGGGATCAGGTAATGAAAAGAATGGCGCCAGTTGAAACAGGTGCGCCAGAACTTTGGCCGTTTGTTTTGCAATTGATTGAGGATTCTGTGGCGGCGGGGTATTTGAAAGATTCTACAGCATTTTTGGATTAAAAGTCAATAAAAGGACTAAAGTCCTTACTACGAGCTAGATAATCGCTTCCCACTCTGAAGGTGAGAGGGGTTGCACTTCTATCTGCATTGTAAAGCGATCGCAGGCTGCGGCAATTAAAGCGTTCATCGCCGTGTCTCTATCTAGGTTTGGGGGTAATTGTGCGGTGGTAAAAGATTCTGTACCAAATACTTGCCTAAATAAATCTGCATCTGGGTTTAACTGGATGGAACCATGTTGTAAAATTGCCCCACCCCGGAGTAATTGAGCGCTACCAATGAGTTTGGTATTATTTGCCAAAACCAAATCTGCACCTGTGGCAGTGCCAAAACAGTTAGGGTTGTGGATGTAACCCCGGCCAGCTATTCCATAATGCAACTCTACACCAAGCGATCGCCACCCTTGAATTAAAAACTCACAAATTTTTTGGTATATCTGGAGACGACTGCCCGTGATGCCAGATGTAACCACAGCGTAAGTTAAATCACCTTGGTGTAAAACTGCCCGTCCACCGGTAGGACGCTGCACTAAATCCAATTTTTGACCTTGCCAAGTTAAGTTTTGCCAAGATTCAGAATATTGGCGTTGATGATAGCCGAGGGAAATTGCAGGTGGCGACCAAGTATAAAACCGCAGAGTTGGGGGATGGATTCCCAATTGGTGCTGGGATAGTAACCAACGGTCAATCGCCATCTGGACGTTACCAGCAGCGTCTAACAAAGGAATTAATCGCCAAACCTGCTGACTATGCATCTGTTCCCCAATCTAAAATCTAAAATCCAAACTACCTTAAGCTGCACCAAACTCAGATTGTAACGCCTCGTCATGATCATCTGCGATCGTTGCCACAATTGTAATCAGCCGAGAGACTTCACCAGGAGACAACTCCGCTAAGGTACGCGTCGATATCACAACCACCTGATTTTCAATAATCCCGAACCGCGCTTCCAAGGTGCTAGAGCAATTTAACTCCAACAGATATCGCAGCAACCGATGTTCATCTTTAGCAGGTAACTTAAGTACTTCAGACCAAACCGTGATAGTGTCCTCATCGCTAGTGCCGGTGAGTTGAACAAAAACTTCCACACTGCCATACTTAAACTTCCAGAGATAAGCACCCTCTGGGTTGTGGCTAACCATCGCACTGTCATCTTGTTCTAGAGAGTCGATGACATTTTCAATCACTTCTACGTGCTTGATGGTTGTCGTTTCGGCGATGAGTTCATTGATGAAATCATCGGTAATTGAGGTTTCTTGGTAGTTTGTCATAGGGATTTTTGCCTGAATATAGTTATTGCTTTATCTACAAATACTCTATAACTTCTGGGCAAAGTTAGTTATGGCTCTTTAGGTCATAGTCTGATCATCGGTCGTACCAGGTTAATTTGAGGTTAAATAAAAGTAACATATATTACAATAAATCAAGGAAAGAATTTTTTGTAATATATCTTTGAATACACCATTATCCAGTAAACGAACAAGACTGGTTTATCAAGATATGCAGATGATTGAGGAAGAACAGCAACTATGTTAAGCAAAGTAAAAACTATTGAAATTTGCTCGTAGTGAGGGCTTCAGCCCTCACTACCAACCTTGAATTATTTATGCCAACCTACTTACTTGACACAGATATTCTTTCTGAAAGCTTGAAGCGTAAAGACCAGCGTGTTGTAGCTAAGGCCATAGCTTATCTAGCAGTTTTTGGTTACTACACTATCTGCACTATCACCGTATTGGAGATTGTCAAAGGCTGGCATAAACTGCAACGGGAAGATAAGATTCAGGAGTTTTTTGCCCAAGTTGCTGTTGCAGAAGTGTTAATGCTGCAACTCAGTGATGCTGAGTTAGCGGGACGTATTTATGCAGATTTAGAACGAACAGGGCAACCGATAGGGCTTGCTGATGCCATGATTGCTGCGTTGGCGTAGCCTACCGTAGGTAATCGCTATTCAACAAAACTTTACCTTAGTAAGTGGTAATTTATCGCACTATCAGCGGATTCAAGCCCTAGGTTATAACTTGAAACTGGATAATTGGCGAATCTAAATACCCTTTTGCTGAGGACAAGGCACAATAAAGACAAGTGAGAGCGATGTCTTACGAAAAGCCACTTCGTGTCTACGCCTTTATGAGCTACTGCCTTAATCCCCATTGCCCAAAACCGGAAAACCCTGATGATGTTAAGTTTTGCCTGACTTGTGGTGCCAAGTTACTCCTCAAAGAACGCTACCGCGCTATTAAACCGATAGGACAAGGTGGTTTTGGCAGAACATTCTTGGCTGTAGATGAGGATAAACCCTCCAAGCCACGCTGTGTAATTAAGCAATTTTACCCCCAAGCACAAGGCACTAACACGGTGCAAAAAGCTGTGGAGTTATTCATCCAAGAAGCGGTGCAGTTGGATGAATTGGGCAAACATCCCCAGATTCCCGAATTAATGGCATATTTTACCCAAGAAGATCGCCAATATCTAGTGCAAGAATTTATCGATGGGCCAAATTTAGCTCAGGAATTGGCACACAAGGGGGCTTTTGGTGAAACGCAAATTCGGCGATTACTGCATGATTTATTGCCTGTACTGCAATTTTGCCATGCTAGAGAGGTGATTCACCGGGATATTAAGCCAGAAAATATTATTTTACGGAGTAGTGACGGCAAATTAGTCATAGTAGACTTTGGGGCGGCAAAATCTGCCACCAGCACCGCCCTCAATCGCACAGGTACGAGTATTGGTAGCCCTGAATACGTTGCCCCGGAACAAATGAGAGGGAGGGCGGTATTTGCCAGCGATATCTACAGCTTGGGGGCGACTTGTATTAATCTCTTAACGATGCGATCGCCTTTCGACTCCTATGATACCCACAACGCCACTTGGATTTGGCAGCAATACTTGAAAACTCCTGTGAGTCATCAGTTGAGTGCCATTCTCGACAAAATGCTAGAAAACATCCCCGTTCGGCGTTACCAAACAGTAGACGAAGTACTCAAAGACTTAAATCCCCAATTACCAGTAACCCCCACACCAGCAATATCCACTCCTCCCACACCCTCATCAGCACCAACTACTCCACCTGCCTTTGTCACCAAATCCCCAAGTCAACTTGACATAGAATTAGAAGAAATAAAAACTCAATTTACTGGTATTGGTAAACCTCAAAACAAAAACGTTCCCATACCACCACCGCCTACCAAAAATCAACCTACTAGCACCAGCGAAATAGATAATGAATTAGAAGAATTAAAAGCTAAATATCTGGGAAACAATAACACCTAAAATCTCTAATTTCAATAATGTAGAGCGGGCTTCTTGCCAGATCCTAAACCACACTTGATATTACTTCTAAAAAAAGTGACTCTGACAATCAGAGCCACTTGTTAATCTTTATTCTGAACCTTTATATAAGTTCAAAATATTGAATAGCGGGAAAATTTACTTCTTAGACTCAGCAATGGGTACCCATTCTGTATGGAAACTACCTTCTTTATCTGTGCGCTTGTAGGTGTGTGCGCCAAAATAATCGCGTTGTGCTTGAGTTAGATTTTGAGGTAAGTTAGCAGTGCGATAGCTATCGAAATAATCCAAAGAAGCACTAAATGCTGGTACTGGAATTCCCAGTTTAGCTGCTGTCATGATTACTTCCCGCCAAGCTGTTTGTCTGTCGAGAATTGTTTGCTTAAATTCGGGAGCTAATAGCAGGTTAGGCAAGGCTGGATTTTCGTTAAAAGCCTTCTTAATCTTATTCAAGAAGCCAGCACGAATAATACAGCCACCCTTCCAAATCCGAGCCATTTCGCTCAGATCCAAATTCCACTTATAGGTATTAGAAGCTGTAGATAACAGCGCCATACCTTGAGCGTAAGAACAGATTTTGGAGCAATAGAGAGCATCGCGCACCTTGTTGACAAAATCCTTGATTTGCCCATCATATTTAGCGTTAGGGCCAGTCAGGATTTTAGATGCTGCTACCCGCTCATCCTTAATAGAAGACATGATCCGGGCATTGACAGCTGCTGTAATTGTGGGAATAGCAACCCCCAATTCCAAAGCAGTTTGTACAGTCCAACGACCAGTTCCCTTTTGACCGGCTGCGTCAACAATCAAGTCAACTAAGGGCTTCTTGGTATCAGGGTCGATGTAGGGGAAAATGTTGGATGTAATCTCAATCAAAAATGAATTGAGTTCGTCGGTGGTGTTCCATTCTGTGAACACTTCATGTAGCTGTTGAGCGTTAAGTCCAGCAACATTTCTCAGCAAGTCGTAGGCTTCAGCAATTAGCTGCATATCGCCGTACTCGATGCCGTTGTGTACCATTTTGACGTAGTGACCAGAACCACCAGGTCCAATATAGGTAACGCACGCGCCGTCATCGACTTGAGCCGCAATTTTGTTGAAAATTGGGGATAGATACTCGTAGGAACTTTTTGTACCACCGGGCATGAGTGAAGGGCCATTCAAAGCGCCTTCTTCACCACCGCTGACGCCCATACCGATATAGCGTAGTCCTGCGGGTTCTAATTCCTGAGTGCGTCGCTCTGTATCTTCAAACCAAGAGTTGCCACCGTCGATAATGATATCGCCTTCTTGCAGCAAAGGTTTTAGTTGGGCAATTACCGCATCCACTGGCTTACCAGCTTGCACCATCACTAAGATTTTGCGGGGACGTTCCAGTGCAGCGACAAATTCTTCTAGGGTAAAGGCCGCTACGACATTCCGTCCTCCGGCACGCTGTGCCATGAAGGCATCGGTTTTTTCGCGGGAGCGGTTGTAAACTGCAATTGGAAAGCCATTGCGCTCGACGTTTAAAGCGATGTTCTCGCCCATAACGGCTAAACCAATCACACCAAAGGTTTGTAGTGTCATAAATTTGTTTGGCTAACTCTTGCAGATCCTTTCATCTTTAGGGTAGACCGAGATTTTCACTGATCTCCTAAAGAAGATATTAAGAGTTGAGATAGAGGGCAAAAATTCACAACTAACATGGCTATTTAGTTTTAATTTGTATCTAAATCAACAATTGTCTTGCAAATTTTGCAAAATTGAAATATCTAGTTAAGAAACTGGGTGCTGGATGCTGGGAAGGAGGAAATGTAATACTAATCCTAATATCCTAATTCCTAATCCATATTCCCTAATCTCTAATTCCTAGTCAAATGTTACGGTAAGGAGTATCCAAAAATGCTGGCATATGTCCTAGCGCTAGTGGTCGGACTTGGTAGTTTAGCCATTTACACAGCAGCTTTCTTTTTCCCGGAGATTCACCGGAAGAATGACTTTATCTGGAGTGGTGTCGGGTTGTTCTACGCCTTGGTATTATGGGTATTTGCGCCACGTATTACTGGAGGTCTTTTGCTGGGTCATGTGGCTAGTGTCGCTCTTTTGGTTTGGTTTGGCTGGCAAACTCTGTCATTACGTCGGCAACTGACACCGCAGATAGAACAAACTCAGATACCCAGTCCTGAGGCGGTGAAAGCTAGCGTTCAGCAACAGGTGAGTAAGTTTTCTCTTCAGGAAAAGCTGGGCCAATTGCAAAATGGTCTTGGTAGGATCTTCAGTGGCGTAAAAGACCGGGTACAGCAGACTGTAAGTAAAAAGCCCCCTGTACCCCCAACACCAACACCAACACCAACAGTGCCACCTGCTGTGGAGATTATCGACAAAACTACAGCCAGCCCTGAACCACCTACAGAAGCAGTTACAGCAGCTGAAACCGAGATTGTACCAGATGTGCCGGATGCGATCGCCCCAAATCCCCCATCTCCCGAATTGGTAGCAGCGGCCCAACCAGAGACTGAGGAAAAACAACCGATTCCCGTCGAGGAAATTGCCCCGGATGCTGTACTCGCTCCCCCAGCAGAAGCACCTTCGGCACAAATGCCCCCAAATCAGGGGACTGGGGATTAGAGACTCTTTACTGGGGATTGAGGTAAATAATGTAGCTGTCCTTTAGCAACAGCCAGGTTTTCCGTAATTGCTTTTTCTAGGGTGGGAGCAGCTATGATGCTTTGATTCACTGATATGCGCTTTTTAATTAGTTTAACTATGCTTTTTCAATTAAGCGATCGCTAATATTAACCCTAGCCCCTACTCAGTTAATTACTTTCTACCAAATTCCAGAAATAGCCATCCGGTGCAACAAAGGAAAAACTCATCTCCCCAAATTCATTACTGACAATATTCGTAATTTTTTGGGCATTACTCCCCTGGACACGCTCAAAATAGCTATGTATTCCCCGCACACGGTAAGTATAAAGGCACATTCCCAAGCTGCCTGGTTGGGTAGCTTCAAAGCGCGACTCTAAATTGATATCTTCTGGAAAGCGAATAATGTACAGTCTGCCACTGCGTGCCTCCATAAAGTCTGACTTAGAAGAACGAGGATCATCAAAGGCAGTCACAATATACTTCTCCCCAGGGTTGAGGTCAAAAATATCTCTACCCGCCGCCGAAGATTCGTAAGTAGTCTCCACCTCATCACGCACCCGCAGCAAACCCAAAACTTCTTCATAAAACTTGAGACTTTCCTTGCTGTCATCCTGAACAATTATCCCCATGTGGGTAAATTGGCTAGTTTTAAAAGCCGAATTGTAATTGATTTGTCCATACTTCGGCACCACATAGCCAAAGCGTTGAAAAAGCACCTGTCGAGTTAAAGGTTGCAGTAACATCATTTCTCGCACCCCAACCGCAGGATCAATAAAAGGACGGCTTTTCTTTTCTTTGTCATAAATAACTTCCCAATAAGAATTAGTGTATCTAATAGCCCAACCTGCGGCTTTTGCCTCCTCCACATGATTTGAAATACCCAAGAGATCAGCCGTTAAGGTAGTTGCCCAGCGATTGCCCAAAACTTTCATCGAATCCATTCCCAACCCTGAATTTGTGGCGTTTTGCCAAATCATCAGCCGAATTAAACCATGATCTGCACCTTGGTGATAAAGGCGAATTGCGTGTAAAGGTGAATTCACCCCATACAATTGGTAGGCTGCGGCTGCGGTTAATTCACCCACTTGGCCAATGCGATAGCCAAATTGCTCCCAATATTGAATTGCAGAAATTGGCTCTGGGAGTCCAATACATACCTCATAGATCCCTTCAATTGCAGTTTGTCGATTTTGAGTCATGCTAATTTTAGATTAACGATTTTGTTTGGATTGGGAATTAATACACGCCTACCATAGCCCTCTGGCAAATAGCGCCCGTGTGCACCAGTCCGCTGATTGGCATGGATTTAAGTGGATCTACGACAATTTTGATTTTGTACACAGATGTACTCAAACAGCCCTCTGGCAAATATGAAGAGGGGTTGAGGTGAACTTATAATTTAGTATGTTTTGCCACCTAGTATAACCAGATCAGATTGGCCAAAGCGCACTCCTAGAGACTGAAGACTGGGAACTGTCAAGAAGAATAAAGCTGTCGCCAAAATACTCAGGTTTCTTGGTAAGTTAGGGTTGCAGACTCAAGGGATGATGTGTAGGTTTTACAGTACCCACCACGGCTGAAAACGCACTACTAAGCATTCCTTAGGCAATTTTACGGTTCTCAGATAGTTTCTTCCCCAGGTATAACATGGGATAATTACTGTCTTTGATGATGGACTGAGCCAGGATGCCCTACTGTAGTGTGTGAGCTATGCCAAAGTACGAGCGTTTGCTGACTACTCATGATTCTGTCCTGTTAAACCAAATCGGCTCCTATGTTTGCCAAGCAATTATTGCCATTCAACAACAGCAGCCAGAATTATTGCACGAAAAGTACAGGAATATTCAGTGGCAAAGTTCTTCTAATCAATCTGCTTTAACCGCAAAATTTACAGAAGCACTCAGCCAAACTCAAGACTGGGATGCACTGGTACAGAAATTTCAAGTATACCTAAAAGCTCTACTAATTCCCGAATCTTTTAGTTCCTCTACTATCGGTGAGCTAATAGCAAAAGTTCAGCAATTAAATCCTGGAATATCTGAATTAAATAGCTCAACAAAGAATATAACTATTCATCCGTCTACAAGTACTAGATTTTTGCAGAAAATTGGAATAACAGTTTTACTTTTAGATGCAGAAAATTTACAAATTAACGCTGACACAGAAAAATTTTTAACAACGGTTTGTACTTGCCCTATCCAAGTTAAAGTAGCTTTTGCTAATTGGTCTAATCGGGGTAAGCTAGATGTGGAATTACACGAGCGCGGCTATGATTTGATTCATGTGCCTATTGGTAGGGATAATGCAGATGGAAAAATGATCGCCTTTGGTTCTTCAATTCATGAGCGTTATCCAAATGCTCAGGAAGTTTTAGTTTGCTCTTCAGATAAGGTGATGACTAATCTGTGTAATCATTTGCAGCAAAATGGATTAACAGTATATCAGGTTAGTCAGCAGGGAGAAAATCTCCGGTTATTTAATAGCTCTACTGGTAAAATCACTACCCATAGCCTGAAAGCTTTATCAGAAATCCCCTCAATTGAGCAGTTGATTCAGCAACTCAAAACATTAATTAAAGCCGAGCAACAATCTACAGGTAATCAGTGGGTACAGGTTTCAAAAGTATCACAACTGCTGCAAAAAAAATATAAAATAACTATTACTCAAGTTATGTCTATTCATCTTCCTGGTAAAAAAGCTAGGGATATTTTTATTGATTATCCTGCTGAGTTTGTAGTTCACCAAGCTCCCGATAAATCTGAACTATATGTAACTCTGTTTGAATTGCCCCAGGTAAGTAAATCCAATAGTAGTAATTTTGTCAAGCAAAGTGCTGTTAAAAATCAGTCTTTATCGAGTATCAACTCTCCAGAAGATTTGGAAGAGGCACTGATAAAGATGATGAACACCTTAACCAGTAAGTCAAAAGAAAGTCACATTCGCCTAGAAATTCTAGGGGCTGAATTTAATAAGCAATACGGTGAAGGAATTACCAAAATCCTTAAACGCTTGCAAACAAGCAGTACTTTTATTAAATTTTTGCAGTCTTCTAGTTATTTCACACTGGAAAAGGAAGGGAAATCCTATAGAGTGATCATGTCTTACCCATGAGATGCTTTCAGTCTTTACCCACAGATTCAGCCTGGGATTCAGTATCATGTAAAAGGCTGTAAAGAAATGTAAAGGATACGATGCAGGATAAAGTCGTTGTCATTGTCGGTGCTACTGGCGGCATTGGTTCAGTTTTAACTCGCCAACTTGCCCCTACAGGTGCTCGGTTGGTACTGAGTGCCAGGGATGCGGTGGGTTTAGCTGCATTGGCAGATGAGTTACCGGGGGAAGTTTTGACTGTGCCCACAGATATTACTGATCCCCACCAGGTAGACGCATTGATCAAAAAGGCTGTTGCCGAGTTCGGTCAAATTGATGTCTTGGTGAATGCAGCTGGTGCTGGTATCCTCAAACCTTATAACAGCCTGGAACCGGCAGATTTAGACAAGATGCTAGATGTCAACTTAAAAGGTAGCTTTTACACTACTCAGGCAGCTGCTGAAGAGATGCAAAAGCGCAAGTCTGGCCATATTTGTAATGTGGTGGGAATTTTGGGTAAGCATTCGATGGCAATGGCAGCAGCTTATTCTGCTTCTAAGTTTGGCGTCGTTGGTTTTAGCAAGTGTATGGCGGAGGAACTCAAACGCTTTGGTATTAAGTTCACTCTATTCTACTTTGGTGGGGTAGATTCTCCTTTCTGGGACAATGTCAGCTTAAAGGTAGACAGAAAAAAAATGCTCAGTCCCCAAACTGCTGCTAATGCTATTTTCTACGCCTTGACTGCCGAACCACAGGCTGTGCCAATGGAAATTAACATTCAACCTGATAGCCATCTGTTTTTCTAGGTTAGGACTAAAGCTGCGTGTCACAGTTAATGTCTCTTGTAGGGTGCGTCAGACTCGATAATTCGGTAACAATCAACAGATTTTCGATATCTGACGCACCCTACAAAGCCATGGCAGTTGCGTAAGTCCTATAGGTTTAGGAAATTTGTAGTATGCCTACATAATTCTTGCTGAGGAAAGAAGTGGAAATCTAGCAAAAAAGGCATAATTTACAATTATATAAGCTACTATGCTGGATTTTCCTAATTTAGGCTATATGTTAAAAATTGATCACGTTCACTTCTATGTACAAGATGCCAAGGTGTGGCGGGATTGGTTTGTATATCATCTCGGTTTTCAAGTAGTAGCCGATTCCATCTTGCCAACCGCAAGTCATCAAGGGGAATCGTTTCACACTTGCACAGAAGTGGTGAAAAGTGGTGTTGTCTGCTTTTTGCTGTCTTCACCTCTACTGCCCACAAGCCCAGTAGCTGAATTTCTGCGTCAGCACCCCCCTGGTGTGGTGGATGTGGCTTTTGCTGTTGCAGATGTGACAGCAGCGATCGCCTTTGCTCAAGCACAGGGCGCCACCATCCTCCAACCCGTCCAGGAGTACCAGATGGGTGCTGTATCCCTCAAGTACGGTCAAATTGCTGCTTGGGGTGGGCTGACTCATACATTGATCGAAAGACCAGTGGTCAGTAGTCAATTGCCATTAACTACTGATGACAGTGCTTTTACTTGCATAGATCATGTAGTGTTAAATGTGGCAGTAGGTGATTTAGCGCGTGCCGCGGCTTGGTACAAAAACGTTCTCAATTTTCAACCCCAACAGGCGTTTCAAATTAAAACCGCTCACTCTGCTTTATACAGTCAGGTGATGGTTTCCCCCAACGGCTGCGTACAATTACCGATTAATGAGCCAGCTTCACAAAATTCCCAAATTCAGGAGTTTCTGGAAGTGAATCGGGGACCGGGAATTCAACACATCGCTTTGCGATCGCCTAATCTGGTGAGTGCGATCGCCCAATTTCGCCACCGTGGTCTATCTTTACTTTCAGTCCCCAAAAGCTACTACTCACAGCTAGAAGAGCGGCTAAAACTCGCCCTATCTCCAGGAGAAATGGAGGCGATCGCTCAACAGGAAATTTTGGTTGATTGGCAAAAAGATTCTCCCCTAGGGGCCCTACTACTGCAAATTTTCACCAAGCCCATTTTTGGACAGCCCACCTTTTTCTTTGAGTTTATTGAGCGCCGTTGCAAAGCTTCTGGTTTTGGAGAAGGTAACTTTCGTGCCTTATTTGCAGCTATTGAAAGCGAACAAATCAAACGCGGTACCCTCGGCTCAACAATTCAAAATTAAAATATCCCTCTGGGCATTAGTGACAGGTTGAGCAAACTACCCCGATGTCAACAGATGTGGGGAAAAATGTGACAAAGCTCAAGAAATATGCCAACCACATAACTAGTCTCGAAAAATAGCCACACATCTGAGATAATTTCCATAAAAATTAACATTTTCCGCCGATGCTACGACTGATTACTGACTTCGACGGCCCAATTATGGATGTTTCCCAACGGTACTATAGTGTTTATCAATTCTGCCTAGAAAAAACTCGATATCCAGACCAACCAGTGCAACAACTTTCAAAAGCGGAATTTTGGCAGAAGAAGCGAAAGCGCATACCCGAAACACAAATTGCCTTGAATTCTGGTCTAGACGAAGCACAGTCTCAAGCGTTTTCCCAGTTGCGGCGGCAAATAGTGCATACAGAACCTTATTTCCAGTATGACAACCTCATACCTGGTGCATTGGAGGCACTGCTAAAAATTCAACAAGCTGGCATCGACTTGGCAGTAATGACCATGCGCCGGGTTCGGGAACTAGACTATGCCTTCAAAAAATATGATTTAGAGGGATTTTTCCCGGAAAATCGTCGCTATTGTCTGAGTAACGACTATGTGAAAACCCGCGATATTGAAGATAAACCCTTATTGATGGCAAGAGCATTAGCTGAACTGCCCCCAGCTACTGATACCTGGATGGTGGGGGATACGGAAGCAGATATCACCGCCGCTCAAAAATATGGCATTAAGGTCATGGCTGTAGAAAGTGGGATTCGCGATCGCACCCAATTAGAAATTTACCACCCCGACGTAATTATTCATGATTTGAGTTCGGCTGTAGATTTAATCCTCAGAAACTAGTACATCGCGGCAGAAAAAAAGCTCTCTTGAAAAATAGACGGAAAGCTTAATTTATAAGCCTTCCGTCTATTTTAAATTTTGAATTTTGAATTCCGCTTTAGCGGAGAAAGCTGCTAACCAACCACAACAATATAAATGTCAACACCGTAGAAACTTGATTCGGCGTCAAATGGATGAAAGGCGTTGGCAATAGCCAGCTCGCAATTAGCCCCCCAGCAATTAAGCCAGCGATTAAACTTACCAGCGTAAATAAAACGGCTCGACCAAATTTGCCTTCTTTGCGATTGAGAAAGTAAATACCGATTCCCACCCCAACCACCAACGCCAACTGCAAAACCTGATCGCCCGCAGCTGTGTAAAACACACTGATGGCACTCAAACCAAGATACCAAGCACCTGGTAACAGCACATCTACCGATGTTGGCTGATCTAGCATTCGTTGCAGCCAAGCAGGCGAATGCTCGCGAGGGGTGGGACTTTCTTTAGGAGAAGATTGCACTCGCAAATCTGGAAAGCGGATGCGTTCAGGCACTTTGATTTTACCTTCTTGGCGCATTCGTAAACGCTCCATTAAAATCGCATCGTAAGCAGCTTCGATGATTTCTAGACTCTTGGCATCACCACCATGTTGCTCCAACAGACGATTGCGAGCATCCTGAATTTCATCGAAGCTAGCATTTTCTGATACCCCAAGTTTTTCGTAGGGATTTTGATCGCTCATGGGAGTTTATTACTTCAGCCTCAGTCAGCGGCAGTCTTTTGTTGAAGACAAAACAACCTTAGGTTTGATGTTGATCGAAACCAGCGTCTCAACCAACTTTCATGCTCTACCAGGATAGTAGCACGGGTTAGTTTGATTGACTGGGGAATTTCAACTATAGTCACTTTAACATATTGCCAGAAGTCCGTGTATCCCTTAATGTCGTTGATTATTTCTAGTTTTACTCTCATATCTGAACTGGGAAGACCTAAAAAAGACTTTTTAGGAAAAAGAAAAATAAATTTTTTTGGCTCAGATTTGCTACCTTACCTTGTGTTGAGGGAGTTTTCTTTAATTTAGGCTGACAATCGCTTATGGTATAAATCTACATATCGATTTAAGATTCAAACATTTTAAATCACTAGCTTACTGATATCAAAAGGCGATAAAGTTTACCTAATTGCTGAGGCTAAGTTCAGAATATTTCTTTACAAAAAAATACTGGAGGTTGAAAGGCACTGAGTATGTGGATGGCTGAGAAACCCACATACCTACTTCAGACGGTGGATGAAAACCGACACGTCGTGGGGACACCAGCTTCTGCCTCTGGCGCCAGGAGCTACACTATACAAGTCGGCAGAGCCAACGCCACTTGCTACCTCCTGTCTCCTGGGTCGCTGCTGGGCCAACAGAGGAACAACCCTGACCACCGACGTTACTCCAGCAACCCAGTGACTCATTTATCCGCAGTGATATAATGCCTTTAGCGGTAAAGCGCGTAACAAAAAACAAAGTGTTTGTTTACCAGGGTAAAATCTGGATTTCTTGACTCAGTATGGCTAGTTAATTCCCTCGCTCGTCTGTACCGACAGGACAGAACCGCTACCCAATCAAGTAAGAAAAAAGCAGGCTTTTCGGTTGTAGAAAAATCTACATCGCGGTCGGGCAGTCCGTGAATGCTTGTGGAGGGTTAGACTACAACCCGGAAGTTGTAAAACTCCAGTCACCTGGGAAGCAAGAATCCCCGTCTCTTTAGAGATGGGAGTGTCAATGGATATACTGAATTGCAGATCTGCTTGCCAGAACATTCTCCCTTTGATTGTCCAGCATCTTGATTACAGTTTATTTGAATGATCAGGATCATCATGCCCGGCCCTTGTAGAGTCTTAATTACTGCCAAAGTGGAAACTGCGTTTTTACGGAATCCTCCTGTTAATCCTATGAATTTTTGTGTAAAGTGATGGTCATGGCTCCCGCCAAGATTCTTGTTGTTGATGACGACCCTGCGGTTCGGAATTTAATCCAACGCTTTTTGATTAAACAGAACTATCAAGTAGAGGCTGCCGAAGATGGTAAGACAGCCCTAGCTCAGTTTGAGCAATTTAACCCAGATTTGGTGATTCTAGATGTGAATTTACCAGATGTGATCGGCTTTAACCTCTGTCAAGAGATGCAAAGTCGTAATGGTGTTTTTGTGCTCATGCTGACTAGCCGTGCAGACGAAGCTGACAAAATTCGCGGTTTTTCTAAAGGTGCTGATGACTATCTGACCAAGCCATTTGGTCTCGGAGAGTTAGAAGTCAGAGTAGCAGCGATTTTGAGGCGTCAGCGGGTTGTAACTACCGCAGAACAGAAACGTCTGATTTTTGAAAAACTGATGATCGACCCGGTGCGACGGGAAGTAACTCTTAGCAACCAAGCAGTTCCCTTAACGGCTCTAGAATTTGATTTGTTGCATTTTTTAGCCAGTCATCCAGGTCGAGTTTGGCGGCGAGCAGAACTCATTCAAGAGGTTTGGGACTACGAATATGTAGGCGACCAACGGGTTGTAGATGTACATATTGGTCAAATTCGCAAGAAGATTGAAATTGATGCTAGTCAGCCAGCATTAATTCAGACTGTACGTGGTGTAGGGTATAAGTTTGAATGTCCTGTTCACCCCCAACAGTTAGAGGTCAAGTCCTAAGTCCTAAGTCCTAAGTCAAGAGTTTTTTAACTCTTGACTCATCATTAAATTCTGTTTTTTATATTCTGGAATAGTTTGAATTTTCTGGTTTTGTTAAATTTTAAATTTTAAATTGTTTAATGATTTGGCTGATATTTTAATCATATTTGTGGGTGTAACGCTGATGTAGCTTTATTTTATTCTGGGCTGTCCCTCCTACCCCGGAAGAATCATATTGGGGTTATACCATATATGCTTACAAGTATTGATGTTTAATGCTCAAAAGCTATCTTATAAAGGCTTTTAGTTCTCTGTTGTACTTATTTTAGATATAGCAATTTTCAATTATTTATAAATAAAAATTTTTCTGGTTTCTGCAAAGTCTCTTTGCTTACACTGAGAACTGATAACACAGTACTCAACAATCAGTACTTTAAACAAGATTGAAACCTACGTTACAGCACGATAAATAGAAAGCTGCGAGAGTATTTTTTGCTCTTATCAGTTTCCACGAGGAATCTATATCCAAAATTGTTCATAACCTTGAGGAAAATTGGATTTTATCGAGAGTTGCACTTTGAATGAGCTAATTTTTAATCGCTGAAAAGGTATGCTATTGTGCAAAACCCCAAGGTACAAGGTTCATTATCCCTTCAGTCTATTTTACGTCCACCGATTATTATAGTGATAATTGCAACCGTAACAGTAATACTAAGCAGCGCTTTTACGGAGATGCGATTTCGAAATGCAGCTAATCAGAAGGCACAATCTCTAGGGGCGAACGTACCAGAATTAAAAACGGTCACATCCTTGGGAAAGATTGAGCCACAGGGAGGGGTAATTAAACTCTCTGCTGCGGTATCTGGGTCAGGGAGCCGAGTAAAAGAGTTACTAGTGAGAGAGGGGGATAGGGTAAAGGCAGGGCAGGTGATTGCCATTTTGGACGATCGCGATCGCCTACAAGCAGCATTAACAGAGGCGCACCAAGAAGTAAAAGTAGCACAGGCAAACCTAGCCCGAATCCAAGCAGGTGCTAAACGTGGGGAAATTGCCGCCCAAAAAGCCACAATCGCCCGCCTAGCAGCAGAACGCCAAGGCGATATAGACACCCAATCTGCCACAGTGGCCCGCTTACTAGCCCAAGTGCTAAATGCCCAAGCTGAAGATCAACGCTACCAGGCACTGTATGCAGAAGGTGCAATTTCTGATGAACAACGGGACAGCAAACACTTAACCCTGGAAACAGCCCAAAAAAGTCTGCAAGAGGCACAGGTGCAGTTAAATCGCACCCAATTAACTAGCGAGCAACAAGTTAAAGAAGCCAGAGCAAAACTGGATCAAATATCTGAAGTGCGAGAAGTTGATGTAGAAGCCTTGATTGCCGAAGTTAGCCGTGCTACAGCAGCCATGAACCAGGCAAAAGCTAATCTCAAACAAGCTTACGTGCGATCGCCCCAAAATGGACAGATATTTGAGATTCACACCCGTCCAGGGGAATTGATCTCAAATGATGGCATTGCCGATATTGGACAAACCAGTCAGATGTATGCAGTAGCCGAAGTTTACGAAAGCGACATCAGCAAAGTACGCCTAAAGCAACGGGTGCGAGTAGTCACTGATGTTCTTCCTGGAGAATTGACAGGAACAGTAGATCGCATAGGCTTGCAAGTACGACGCCAGAGTGTGATCAATACTGACCCATCTAGCAACATTGACAACAGAGTAGTGAAAGTCCATATACAACTAGATAACCCCTCCAGCCAGAAAGCCGCCAACTTAACTAATATGCAAGTCAAGGTGGTAATCGAACTTTGAACAGAGGTGAGGTTTCATTCAATTTTGGATAACTTTAATGAAACCCTACCTCCTTCTCAGGACTCAGCACTCATAACTTAGGACGAGCTACGCCCCGCACTCACTACAGCACTCAAAACTATGATGGGACTACTCCAACAACTGCGACGGCGAACACCTCTGGGATGGTTGCAACTGAGTCATGAAAAAAGTCGTCTGCTGGTAGCATTGTCAGGCATTGCCTTTGCCGATGTGCTCATGTTCGTGCAGCTAGGCTTTCAGACGGCACTGTATGACAGTAACACCAAACTGCATCACAGTTTACGCGCAGACATTGTTTTAATCAGTCCTCAAGCCCGTAGCCTGCAAAATATGCCGACATTCTCTCGACGGCGACTTTACCAGGCAATGGATATACCAGGAGTGAAGTCGGCAGAAGCAATGTATGTTAACAACATCATCTGGAAGAATCCCCAAACACGCCGCCAGACATCGGTTCAAGTTATCGGCTTCAATCCAGACAAGCCAGCCTTTGACTTACCGGAAGTTAACCAACAATTGCAGTCCATTAAGCTGCCAGATACCGTTCTATTTGACCGTGATGCCAGAGGAATCTACCAAGAGGCGATCGCCCAAATTGACCAGGGAAAAATAGTTACCACCGAAATTGAAGGACGCACAATTACCATTAGTGGTTTATTTAAACTCGGGGCTTCCTTTGGGTCTGATGGTAGCCTAATCACCAGCGATCAAAACTTTTTGCGGCTATTCTCCAGACGCCCATCAAGCAATATCAGTCTGGGTTTGATTCAGGTAAAACCAGGATATAACCCGCAAAAGGTGGCCGCAGTTTTTAAAGCCTACCTGAGAGATGATGTCCGAGTACTGACTCACGCAGAATTTATTGAATTTGAGAACAAATTCTGGAGAACCAACTCCCCCATCGGTTTTATTTTCAGCTTTGGTGTCTCAATGGGGTTTGTAGTGGGGGTGATTATCGTCTATCAAATCCTCTCCGCCGATGTCAATGCCCACGTAAAGGAATACGCCACCTTCAAAGCCATGGGATATCGCAATTACTACCTGCTAAGTGTGGTGTTTGAAGAAGCTTTGATTTTGGCAGTGCTGGGCTTTATGCCAGGAATGGCAGTCTCCTTGGCACTTTACCAAGTAACTCGAAAAGCCACAAATTTACCTATGTACATGACGGCAATCCGCGCCTTCCAGGTGCTAGTGCTCACCATCATCATGTGTACTGTTTCAGGGGCGATCGCTACTCGTAAACTCCAAGCTACCGACCCTGCTGATATGTTCTAAACGGGAAAATAGGTAATGGGTAATGGGTAATAGAAATCAATTACCTTTTTCCCTTTTTCCCTTTTTCCCCAATTACCAATTACCAATTACCAATTACCTCTTCCCCAAGTATGGTTCCAGTCATCTCCATCCAGAATCTTGACCATTACTTTGGTTCCGGCCAACTCCGCAAGCAAGTTTTATTTAAAACCAATCTGCAAATTAATGCTGGTGAAATTATTATCATGACAGGGCCCTCTGGTTCTGGTAAAACAACACTGCTAACCTTGGTAGGCGGGTTGCGTTCTGCTCAGTTTGGTAGCCTGCGGGTGTTGGGAAAAGAATTGTGTGGTGCTAGTGCCAAACAACTAGTGCAGGCGCGATGCCACAACGGTTATATTTTCCAAGCAAACAATTTGCATGGTAGTTTGACAGCACTCCAGAACGTCAGAATGAGTTTGGAACTGCATCAGCATATTGGGTTGCAGGAAATGCAAACTCGGTCAGCCCAGATGCTAGAACAAGTAGGATTAGAAAATCATCTCCATTACTATCCTGATAAACTATCCGGAGGACAAAAACAACGAGTGGCGATCGCCCGCGCTTTAGTCAGTCATCCGCAAATTGTCCTCGCAGATGAACCCACCGCCGCCCTAGACAGTCAATCCGGTCGAGATGTCGTCAACCTCATGCAAAAACTTGCTAAAGAACAAGGTTGTACCATCTTGATGGTGACCCATGATAACCGCATCCTAGACATTGCCGATCGCATTGTTCAGATGGAAGATGGCAGACTAGCCAGTGCTGCTAAAGTCGCAAATCTGAGGTAATCTCAAAATCCGATTAACACTCCTCATCCCATTGACATAGCTTGAGGGTATCTACGCAATCAGCGAGTGTATACGCAAAGGAGTTATGCTGATCCGTTGGCAACAGCAATACGTATGACACCTGAGTGCAGGTACCACCTCACCATGATTGAAACCCTATTCCATGCCTACACCCCTCTGTTTACTTGGATAGGCTTAGGACTTTTATTATCTAGGTTCGCCCCAGATAGCTTGCTCAAGCTGCTGGGGCAATCCCTTTACTGGGTTGGAGTGCCACTGCAACTTTTAGTACTGGCACGTCATACTCACTCATCTAACGGCAGAATAATACCAGGGATAGCAGTGGGAGTATTACTGCTGAGTCTTGTTCTGGCACTGTTAACTTGGTGGGGGTGGCAATGGTTAATAAATCGCAAAATCCAGCCAGAAAAGGCAAGTTTAAATTTGCCAAACTCTTCGATGCGGACAAGTTTGGGCAGTTTTATTCTAGCCACCATTTTAGGTAACACAGGCTTCGTGGGATTGACACTTACCCAAGTCCTAACTAGTCCAGAGAATAGTGACTGGGCAGTATTATTTAGCGTCACCAACAACGTTGTCGGCACTTATGGAATTGCTGTTTTAATCGCTAGTTATTTTGGACAGAGAGAAACCAAAAACCATTGGTGGACACAGTTGTGGGATCTAGTAACAGTTCCCAGCCTGTGGACATTTTTCATTGGCTTAAATACCCAATTTGTGGAATTACCAGCGGTAGTTGAGTCAGGACTAGAACAAGCCGTTTGGGTGGTAATTGCCTTTGCTTTATTGCTGGTTGGTTTGCGACTAGGGAAAATGAAAGGATGGCCCAGTCTGGAACTCGCCTCAATTGCCAGCGCCGTCAAAGTCTTTATTGTGCCGATGCTGGTAGGATTAGGTGCAACTTATTTAGGTGTAACTGGCGAACAGCGTTTAGTACTGGTGCTAATGTCTGGAACACCCACAGGGCTTTCTGTGCTGATTTTAGCGGAAGTTTACGACCTGGATCGGAACTTGTTAGCTAGCAGTATTGCCTTAACTTTTATAGGGTTATTTTTGGCACTTCCCCTTTGGCTTGCTTGGTTTAGCTAAGTGAATCTACTTTTTCGGGTTGGAAACACTAGAGATCATAAGCTAGTCTGTTGTTCAAAAGAAGTAAGAGATTTTTTTGTAGGTCTATGACTAACGAAACTCAAGTTATTGAGCCAAAAAATAAATTGCAGGGTTTCGCTGTTAAATATTTGACAGTAAATCACAGAGCAACAAATATATTGATGGGAATATTTGCTGCCCTCCCCCTTAGCTTCGCCTTACCTGTAGACGCTTTACAAGTTCAGGTAACTCCAACTACTCCTCGGTTGGGGGATACGTTATCGGTGGAGATTAATCTAGATACTCCAGGAAATGATCGCCCTCCCGCAGTGAGTATTGGTGAAAAAACATACCCAGCATTTGAAGTTTCGCCCAATCAGTACCGGGCCTTAGTGCCGACAACTCCATTAGAAAAAGCGGGAACTAGAAAAATTAAAGTTTTTGGGGATGGTCAAGAGCAAAACTTGTCTGTGCAAGTGCGCGATCGCAAATTCCCCATACAACGTATTAATCTACCACCAGGGAAAGCCGGATTAGAAGCTACAGAGCTTGAACTTAAACGAGTAGCAGCCTTCAAAGCCTTACAAACCCCACAAAAATATTGGAAAGGTCTCTTCCTCAAACCAAATGCAGCGCGGATGAGTACAAACTATGGTGTGCGTCGCTACTATAATGGTAAATTTGCCAATGACTACTACCATCGTGGCGTTGATTATGCTGGTGCAGCAGGTTCAGCCGTAGTTGCCCCAGCCGCTGGGCGAGTTGCAATGGTTGGCAGAGTCTCCCAAGGGTTCCGAGTTCATGGTAACGTAGTTGGCATTGATCACGGTCAAGGGGTAACTAGCATTTTCATGCACCTAAGTCGCATTAATGTCAAAGAAGGCGACTTAGTCAAAGCGGGTCAAGTAATTGGCGCAGTTGGTTCAACAGGCGCTTCTACTGGCCCTCACTTGCACTGGGGTTTATATGTCAACGGCCTATCTGTTGACCCAATACCTTGGCAAAATAAAATTGTTGATTAGTAGAGACCAGATTGATCACGTCTGTCAATTAGGTTGTATATTTTGCCCATAATTAGGCAAAATAAATTGGTTGGTACCGTCCCTACCTTGCTTGGGTGGCTTAAAGATAATGAGCGTTATGAGTATTGAAAAAATTGTAGAACAAGCTCTCCAGGATGGTTATCTAACACCAGCAATGGAAGCAGAAGTAGGGCGCATCTGTGATAACGCTTCGGATCTCTCAATTGAAGAGTACATGGCGCTAGATCGGCTGATGGGGGCGCTGTTGACAGGTGAGGTAGTGGCGGTACCTCGCAAACAATTTATTAACGTCATGGAAGAATTGGTACTAACTGAGGTGATCGCCCGAATAGCAGAAATTGAAGCCACCAGTGAAAGCTCTCTAGATGTGGGGGATATAGCTGCTTACGCCCTCAACCGTCTCCTACCCCTGTATGCTACTACAGAAGAAGGTGCCAACTACCAGCGACAACGGGCTAAAACAGAACTTCAGGAATTGATTTCCCAGCAAGTAGGTGAGGCAATTGACCGTTACTTAGATCGACCCAATTTCTTCCCAGAACGGCAAGCCTTGGGTAAAAGCACAGGCAATGAAGTTTTGCGTCAGGTAAGTACCTTACTCCAAGTCTACGCGCCTAATTTTGAGCAAAAATCATAATTTTAATAGTCAGTGGTCAGTGGAAAAAATAAACAACTGACAACTGACACAATCAATCACGTACCAAAACTGGTGTCCCTAAACTCACTTGGTCGTACAACGAGCGGACATCAGCATTACGCATTCTTAAGCAACCATGAGACACAGCCGCCCCTATTAGGTCAATATCAGGGGTGCCGTGAAAGCCAATTTCATTCCGGCCGTCTGACCAAAAGCCAACCCACCGATCTCCCAAAGGACTATCCGTACCGGCCTCAAATACTTTGCCAGTAATCGGGTGACGCCAAATAGGATGATGTTGCATATGCATCACTTCAAAAGTACCTGTAGGCGTTTCCCAACCCTTTTTGCCAACAGCAATTGGATAGCTGGCTATCACCTCATTATGGCGGTAAACATAGACACGGCGATCGCTTAAAACAACCACCACTTGAGTCTGATCAGATGCCATTCCAGTAGACAATTTCAGTTGATCCTCAGCCTCCTGATTCTGTCTTTGTCCTGGGGTGACTAGCCGCATCTTTTTTGGTGCGTCGGTTGCACTAGCTACGTATTTACTCACCGTCTCCAACTTAGGATCAGGCTTGACAGCAGCAGGCTTTAGTCGAGAGGAAGGTACAGAGGCACCCAGGGCAGTTTCCCCTAGACCGACCGTTGAGCTTCCTTTAGAGTAGGTTCGAGTAGAATTTTGCCTCAACACACTTGATGTAGCTTGCTCTAACCGCCCTTGGGTTGCCTTAATCTGCCAATGGACAGCCAGAGATAAAATTGCCGTGCCAAAACAGAGCAACATCACCATACGCGCTACAGATTCATTTCTTGCCATTGTTATCGCCTATTGATTATCCCTGACATATCCGCCTAACTAATTGGATGAATTTAACATTCAATTATCAAAAATTTATAAATACTTATCAGTTTCTTCATGAATCTGCTGATAACTCTGGGCAAACTAATGACCTCAGGAATTTCCCAGTTAAAAAGTTCGCCACAAGAAAACTCAGTCATCCTCCGAAATTTTGAAATCATCCCACAAGCTTGGCCGCGACTAGGTCGGAAGCAGATGAGCGGATTTCTGTCTGGTACTCTCAAAAAGCAGCAATTAATCATTAATGATGTGGGTGAGACAAAGACCATGTTGGAAAAATTATTGCTAGCAGCCACAATTACATTTTCCCTCAATTTATTTTTTCAAGTTCCCATACCCAATGAATCTCTGGTTATAGTTACCAACAAAACAGATAAAAATCAGCAACTATTCTAGTAACAAAACCACAAAAATTACAGTCTTATTAGCTACAGCAGACCCAATTAGGGGTTAGGGAACTCAGAGATTCTCTGGGGATTGGGGACTGGAACATATTTAATTGCTCCCTAATCTCTAATTCCTCATCTCCCTCACAAATGCCTATTTTTTATTTACACACTTATTACCTCTGGTCAAGGGTATATGGTCAGTTGACAGGAGTAGTACAATTGTAAGTAATATTGCGATTTCTGATTTCACTGTTCGTTGATGGCTCAAAGGGCTAATCAACGGCTATTATGCCCGTGATATAACCAGAAAAAAGCGCTGCTGGTTTCTAAGAATGTACCCCTATTTAGATACCTCGGTGTTCCAATCATAAATCCGTCACTTGACTCAGGAACTTTCTGGCAATTACCAGGTCTAATAGAAAGGGATCATTTAAAGCCAGTACGATCTATGAGTCAATCGATTACTGTATCCTGGTCAACGGTTGATGCAAACTACCCAGAAGCATCGGTGCAAGTTGACAAACTGTCTAATCATGATTTAATTTGGCGCTGTCAAGCAGGACTGCGCCCAGATCGTGCCGCGTTTGCAGAACTGTTGCGCCGCTATCAGACTCAAGTTGATAGGGTTTTATACCACCTGGCTCCAGATTGGGCTGACAGAGCTGATTTAGCTCAAGAAGTTTGGATTCGCGTGTATCGGAATATTAACCGATTACAAGAGCCTGCTAAATTTCGGGGCTGGTTAAGCCGTATTGCCACCAACTTGTTTTACGATGAGTTGCGGAAACGCAAGCGGGTTGTCAGTCCCTTGTCCCTTGATGCTCCCCGCTCGGTAGACGACGGCGAGATGGATTGGGAAATTGCTGGGGATACCCCCGGGCCTGAGGAAGAACTGACAACTAGAGAATTTTATGAGCAACTGCGGGAAGCGATCGCGGATTTGCCAGAAGTGTTCCGTACTACTATTGTCCTCAGAGAAATAGAAGGTATGGCATATGAAGAAATTGCCGAAATCACTGGTGTTTCTTTGGGAACTGTAAAGTCGAGAATAGCTAGAGCTAGATCCAGATTGCAAGCCCATTTGCAAAATTATCTAGATACCTAATCTACAGTATTTGTCCTCTACTCATGAGCAAAACTTAAGAAATATTAAGAATTGTGAGCAAAACCGTAGATGATTTTTGCTGTTAGAGTACTAGAAAAAATAAATTATCCCCTAGGGCGGACAACAAGACGAGAGCCACCAAACAGGCTTCTGGCCTGTTCTACAAGATAGTTGGGATACTTTTTAAGTTGAAATACTCTGAGGAGAAAAATTGATAAACTTCTCAGGCTTCCCGACTGTGTTTACCCGTGCTTGAATTGGTAATAATGTTAAAATGACCACTGATTCTCAGTTTCACGACCGTTCCCACTTGCAACTTCCTAGGGATTTCCCGGATGGGATGGCTAAGTATACCAATGAATCAACGGGTACTATAGATATGGTGAAGCGCGATCGCTTTGAGTTATTAAGTGCTTACCTCGATGGCGAGGTGACATCTGCCGAACGCAGGCAAGTTGAAGAATGGCTGGCAAAAGATGCCTCAGTTCAATGTTTATATGCGCGACTGTTAAAGCTACGGCAAAGTTTGCGGACAATGCCTGTCCCACCCCCCCAACAGTCACCAGAAACAATATTCCAGCAAGTATGGGTACGTTTGCGCCGTCGTTCCCAGTTAGCTTGGATGTTTGGCGGTGCGGCCATTGCAGCTTGTGCGATCGGCGCAGTCACTGGCTTGCTACCAAGTACCGAATCTAGAACGCTGCAATTGGCACAACAACCACACATAGAACCAAAAACAGCGACCACCAAACCTGTAGTCCCTGTTTCACCCCTGATGGTGGCTTTAAATAACCCCGTAATTGAAATTCCGAAAACAGCAGTAGCCTCGCCACAAAAACCAGTAAATCAGGTACAGCCCCAACAACAGAGTACCCAAAAAGACATCAACTAGTTCACACCTGATAACAGCGATTTGCCGTTAAGCCGCAGCCACTCCACCAGCCATCAAATTGGGGGATGCCTCCCAATTGAAAAACTCGGTCAGGGGTCATCAAGTAGGCCCAAGCATAACCTAGGGATAGACTTTGGATCTCAAAAACCTTTATATATTGCCGATTATAGAGATTTTCTGATATTTGTCCATGGGGGTGATAGCCTTCCAAATCATCCAACTCTTTTAAAACTCCAGAGTTTGTAAAGAAAAGTAAATATCCCTGAACCTGTCCCTCCCCTAACATCATCGCTGGGTAGCCCATGGGTAAAGCAAACAATTTGCCTAATGCAAAAGCTCTTTGAGCAGCTTTCGCCTTACCCTCACAGTATTTTTGATAATTAGCTTCACCTGGTTTGAGCGTACCGTAAACAAAAACCCGCACTTCTCCAGGAAATTTTATTTTTGATTCAGCCATAACTTGTTTTAACTATCTGATTCCTTTGCCTAGCACCTACAATATTGAGGCAGACACGAGTACAGATCCAGTAGGAGAATTTTCTGTGGATTCCCGATATAACCCAGCAGCGATTGAGGAAAAATGGCAAAAAACATGGGTCTCACTTGGCTTAGATCAGACACCTACAGATAGTAACAAGCCAAAATTCTACGCTTTATCCATGTTCCCCTACCCATCCGGCAGCCTCCACATGGGGCACGTCCGTAACTATACAATTACCGATGTGATTGCCCGCCTCAAGCGTATGCAAGGGTATCGGGTACTGCACCCCATGGGTTGGGATGCCTTTGGACTACCAGCAGAAAACGCCGCAATTGATCGAGGAGTTCCTCCAGCAAAGTGGACTTATCAAAATATTGCCCAAATGCGGCAGCAATTGCAGCGTCTCGGCTTGTCAATTGACTGGGAAAGCGAAATTGCCACCTGTTCACCAGACTATTACAAATGGACACAATGGATTTTCTTGCAATTTTTGCAAGCGGGGTTAGCTTATCAAAAAGAAGCAGCAGTTAACTGGGATCCCATTGACCAAACTGTACTAGCAAACGAGCAAGTTGATAACGAAGGACGTTCTTGGCGCAGTGGGGCCAAAGTTGAGCGCAAACTCTTACGGCAGTGGTTTTTAAAGATTACCGATTACGCCGAAGAATTGCTGAATGACCTGGATAAATTGACAGGTTGGCCCGAACGGGTAAAACTGATGCAGGCGAACTGGATAGGTAAATCCACGGGCGCATACCTAGAATTTCCCATCATTGGCTTGGATGAAAAAATCGGTGTTTACACCACACGCCCAGATACAGTTTTTGGTGTCAGCTACCTGGTATTAGCGCCAGAACATCCCTTAACCAAGGGCGTCACCACCAAAGAACAGCTTGCAGCGGTAGAAGCCTTTATTCAGGAAGTTGCCAATCAAAGCGAATTGGAACGTACCGCTGAAGATAAACCCAAGCGGGGTATCCCCACTGGTGGGGTGGCAATTAACCCCTTTACAGGGGAAGAAGTGCCCATCTGGATTGCTGATTACGTGCTGTATGAATATGGTACTGGAGCGGTGATGGGTGTGCCTGCCCATGATGTCCGAGATTTCAAGTTTGCCAATAACTATAATCTGCCGATTGAGTTTGTTATTGTCCCACCAGAGGCGGTGGCGGATGTGGATTTCCAACAACCTAATCCACCGCTGATCATGATTGATTATGACAATGCCTACACAGAACCGGGAATTTTGATTAATTCTGGTTCCTTCAGTGGGATGAATTCCACAGATGCCAAGCAAGCGATAGTTAAATATGCCGAACAACAAGATTTTGGCAAACTGCGGGTACAATATCGCCTCCGGGATTGGTTGATTTCCCGGCAACGCTACTGGGGCGCACCGATACCAGTGATTCACTGCCCCAACTGCGGCATAGTGCCTGTTCCTGACAAAGATTTGCCAGTAGAGTTGCCAGAAGATGTGGAATTTACCGGACGCGGCGGTTCACCGTTGACGCAGCTAGAAAACTGGGTAAATGTTCCTTGTCCAACTTGTGGCACAGCTGCCAAGCGGGAAACCGACACGATGGATACCTTTATTGATTCCTCGTGGTATTTCTTGCGCTATCCTGACGCTAAGAATGAACAGCAGATTTTTGATGCCAGTAAAACTAATGACTGGATGCCTGTAGATCAGTACGTGGGTGGAATTGAACACGCGATTTTGCATTTGTTGTATTCGCGATTCTTTACTAAGGTACTGCGCGATCGCGGCTTGTTGAATTTTGATGAACCCTTCCAACGCCTGTTGACTCAAGGCATGGTGCAGGGTTTAACTTACCTGAACCCCAACAAGGGCGGTAAGGATAAATGGATTCCTTCTCATCTTGTTAATGCTGCTGATCCCCGTGATCCCCAAACAGGTGAACCACTGCAACGCTTGTACGCTACCATGTCCAAGTCTAAGGGTAACGGTGTCGCACCAGAAGATGTAATTAGCAAATATGGTATAGACACAGCGCGGATGTTCATCTTATTCAAAGCACCACCAGAAAAAGATTTGGAATGGGATGAAGCGGATGTGGAAGGGCAATTCCGTTTTTTAAATCGGGTATGGCGCTTGGTGACTGATTTTGTCCCTGCTGGTGTATCTCGTAAGCCAGCCCAACTCGACAATTTAACTAAACCGGAAAAAGACTTGCGGCGGGCAATTCACTCTGCTATCCAAGCAGTTACGGAAGATGTAGAGGATGACTATCAATTCAACACAGCTATTTCAGAATTGATGAAATTAAGTAATGCCCTAACTGATGCTAGTTGCAAAAACTCGCCAATTTATGCAGAAGGTATTCAGAGTTTGGTGGTTTTGCTAGCACCCTTTGCGCCACACATTGCTGATGAATTGTGGCAGTTATTTGGTAATCAAGGTTCAGTGCATCAGCAAACTTGGCCTGGTTTTGATCCTGCTGCTTTGATAGCTGATGAAATCACTTTGGTGATTCAAATTATGGGTAAAACTCGCGGTTCGATTCAAGTACCGTCACAAGCAGATAAAGCGGCATTAGAGAAATATGCCCGTGAGTCGGAAGTTGCCCAACGTTACATTGAGGGTAAGGAAATTAAAAAGGTGATTGTGGTGCCTGGAAAATTGGTGAATTTTGTAGTCGGGTAAGGGTTGGTGACACGGTGATAATTAAAGATTTGATGTTGCCGTGTCTTCCTGGTTTCAAAGGTAATTTTTGCTACTATTTACAGCTTTAAGTTGAATTAATTAATAAGTAAATACGCTCTAATGCTTTCTTTTTTGGAAGATTGATAATTTCCTATATAGGAAATTTTATAACGAGAGCCTAAATCTAAATTTTTAGGGTATTTTAATTTATTATGGCTTTTGGGGATTTAACTATATTTTAAGAAGCATAAATCTTTACACCATCTAGCTTTCAGGCTTCAATATCTAGTTAATTTAGTTCTGAGAATTTAATTAATCTTATTCCTTACCATAAAAGAGGTGATAGAACCTCCGTTTTTAATTTCTGCTAACAGGTCTGCTGTGATTGTACTGTTGGCTAGTGCGTCTGGAACAGCACTACTTAGTATTTTATGCCAAAATAAGAAAAATTTGTCTGTGTGTAGCATTCTCAATGCTGTCATCTAACCGAAGAGGTATATAATTGAGTGCAGCTTCACCAAAACCGAACTAATAAATATATCAATTTTCTTTAATCAGAGAAATAATAAATCCCAATAAATTATTGATTGCTATTGGGTTTAAATATAAGTAATATCCATTTTAGACTTCTTGCATAAATGCTTAACTTTTCATGTTGAGCGGAGTAAAACATCTAGTCAAATTCTTCTCTCCACTGCGTTCCGCTCAACATGACATTTCTGATTTTTTGAGTTTTGCAAGAGGTTTTTTGATGTCTATCAAAATACAAAAGAGAGTAAGTAAAGATGGCATACAAAATTGTTGGTTATTATGAAAATTGGGCACAATATTCAAGAGGGTTTTTCCCTAGAGACATTGATCCCTCATTATTTACCCATATCAACTTTGCCTTTGGGTTTTTTGGCTTTCGTAGTCGCAGTCTTACTAACCCACAACCACCATACTTGACTGGTAACTATAAAATCGAACCAGTTGAGTGGAACGATCAAACAGTATTGTATCCAGAACTCCAAGCATTGAAACAAAGTAACCCTGAACTCAAGACATTATTGTCAATTGGCGGATGGAGCTTTAACGATCCTGCAAATGCGGATATAGGTGCTATTTCACTTCATCTTTTTAGCGAAATGGTAAGTTCTAGCGATAAAAGGCAAGAATTTATCTCCTCTGCTATCGACTACGCCCACCAATACGGGTTTGATGGAATTGACCTTGACTGGGAATATCCTGGAGACCTTACCAGAGGAGGAACGGAGGAAGATTTCGCTAATTTTGTCACCCTTCTTCAAGAATTCCGTCAAGCAATTAATAGTGATTCGAGGCAACCAAAACTTCTTTTAACAATAGCAGCAGCCGCTATTGTTCCATCAGGAGTATCAGCTCAATGGCATAGTAATCCTCAAAGTTACTTTGAATGGCTTGCTGAGTGTACAAATCACTTAGACTGGGTAAACATAATGGCGTATGATTATCATGGTGCATTCGATGTTCCCGCCATTACTGCAGTTCAAGCGCCGCTACGACAAGATTCTAATCCCGATACTAATTTTTCTGTCAAAAACACTGTTGAAAATTACCTAAACGGTGGAGTTCCATCTGACAAAATTGTGCTGGGTCTGCCAACTTACGGTCGGACTTTTCATGTTACCGTTCCACTTACTGAGAGTGATAATGGCCCAGGAAAGCCTTTTAATGGAGGGGGTACTGCAGGCCCGAAAACACAAGAATCAGGATTTCTTGCCTATTTTGAAATTAAGGATAATATTTCAAGTGGTAGTTTGATCAGAGAGTGGCATGAACCAACCCTGACTCCCTATGCCTACAACAGTAGTACAGGTGACTGGGTTTCTTACGACGATGAAGAATCAATTGAGCATAAAACTAATTACTTAATTGAGAAAGATTTGGCAGGCGCAATGATTTGGGCAATCGGTCTAGACGATTTTAGAAATCGTGAGTATCCTCTAATTAGAAAATGCAAAGAAATTTTGGGTAACTCAAAAGCCTTTACTATTACATCGGGGACAGATCGTATACTAGAACCAGCAGGCACATCCCAAAGAAACAGGTAAATCTAACTCAATAAAAGCTATTGTTTGCCTAAAGGTTGGAACCCTGTAAACGCAAAACTCTCGTTCACAGGGTTTTAAGCTGTCTGGGGAATTTTAATGATAAACTCAGTCCCTTGTCCGGGAGCAGATATGCAGTGAAGGTCTCCACCGTGTTTTTCAACAACTATTTGATGACTGATGGATAATCCCAATCCAGTTCCTTTACCGACGGGTTTGGTGGTGAAGAAGGGGTCAAACAAATTCTTTTGTACACTCTCTGGAATTCCGGGACCATTATCCACAATACGGATAATTACCTGGTTGTCATCACTGAGTTGAGTATGAATGCAAATGGCGGGAGAGTTTGGAGTTAAAGAGGCTGATTCACAATTCAAAACTGAGAACTCAGAACACTCAGAGAGAGCATCAATAGCATTTGCCATTATATTCATAAACACCTGATTTAGTAGGCCAGCGTAGCATTCTACTAGGGGGAGGGGTTGATATTGCTTAAGAATAGTGATGCTTTTTTTACCTTTTTGGTGGGTTTTAAGGCGGCTTTGTAAAATTAGCAGGGTACTATCAATACCTTCATGGATGTCAACTGCTTTTTTTTCAGCTTCATCAAGGCGGGAGAAATTGCGTAAAGAGAGTATGATTTGCTGGATGCGATCGCATCCCATTTTCATAGAACTTAGGAGATTGGCAAAGTCACCAATTAAAAATTCTAGTTCAATTTGATCTGTAAATTTTTGAATTTCTGTGACTGGATGGGGATAATGCTTTTTGTACATCCCATTGAGGTCGATGAGGTTCTGACTATAGTTGATAGCATGAACAATGTTACCCGCAATAAAATTGACAGGGTTGTTGATTTCATGAGCAATGCCCGCAACTAGCTGACCTAAAGCAGCCATTTTTTCATTCTGTACTAGTCGGGCATAGTTGTGTTGAAGATCCCGAAAGCCTGCGCTGGCTATTCTAGATTGTTCTTGTACGTTCTGTAGTTGAGTAAGTGTTAAGACATAAATTTGGGAGTAGGCTAGAAGTAACTCATGGAAATCTACTAGTCTATACCGTCGAGGCTTAGTTTTACATTCTACTAGAATTGGCTCATAGAACAGTTGGGGCGATCGCTGCAATGCCAACTGAGTTGCTTCTACAATGAGCATATCCTCAGCCAGTACACATATTTCTGACTGGAGATTTTTATAGAGAGTTTCAATCGGCCGCATAGAATATAGCGCCAAGCTATAGGGGCTAATCATGTGCTCAAAAAATTTCTGCCGCGAAATCATCCCCACAAAATCTTGATTCTTGGTCAAGATAATTCCTGGTAGTAAAGGGTCTTGCTCAAACAGTATAGTTAATTCATTCCCTGGACAATCTAGCTCAATTTGCACCTCCCAAAGAGGTAATTCTTGTAAAGTTGACTCTAATTCTAAGTTAAGTTCAGAGATTAATAATTTTTTAGATTTTTTGGATTTTTTGGATTTTTTGAATTTCTTTGGTATCTTTGCCACTTTTAGCACCTTTATTACGCTTAATCACACAAGTAAACAACCAACAGTTACACTAGATAGCTTTTTTACTATTTACCCCAAACCTAATTTATCCGGGCATTTCCAGCATATTTGCTCATTGTTAAAAGCAACTTGATCTGATTTTTTTACCTATAGTTAAGGTCTGGGCAGTTCATTTTAGAGTTTTGAATTGATCTACTAAAGTCCTCAATTTTAAAAGAGCAAATTATTTATAATAAACCTCGTTTTCCATTGGGGCGTACTGTCATCCAGTTGGTTTTGGCTAGTGCCAGCTGCTCATCAGAAACCTTGGCACCAGTCAGATTTGCGCCACACAGATTAGCTCCCCGGAGATTGGCATTGCTGAGATAAGCGTAGCTGAGGTCTGCACCTCGCAGGTCTACTCCTTCTAAATCAGAATGGTTGAAGTAGGCTTTGGTCAAATTAGCATCCTTGAGATTGGCTTTAGCCAGACTAGCTCTGCCAAAGTCGCTATTATGAAGATCCGCTCCTTGGAGATTGGTTTTCTGCAATTGAGCGGAATGGAAATTAGTTTCCGATAAGTCAGCACCTGAAAGGTTTAGCAGATTTAAATTGTGGAGAGAAAAATCTCGTCTGCCCTTGAGGTAGGCTGTGAGTAGACCTTGGGTATCTAATTTGCGCTCAACTTTAGAATGTTGAGGTTGTGAACCATTGCTGTTGCTGTTAGGCAAAGTTGTTGATTTGGCGATCGCAGATTTCTGGTGTGTTCCCGTTGCTTGTAATCCTGCGGCTTCTGCTGCTTTGGCTCGTCTGGCTCGAATTGCTGCCGCTACCTGTGCCAGGCTGGCACTAGTATTATTAGGACTAGAAGTAGGTCTAGGGTGATTCCACAGAATGCCAGAATTTTCTGGGCGGTTGTTTATTTGTTCTTTAACAGGAGCGTCGGATTTAACTAGCAAACCCTTGGCCAAACTTTCAAGGTATGGTTCTATTTCTAATGCTCTGAGTACTTCTTCGGCTGAGTGGTAGCGATTGCGTACTGACACCTCCAACATTTTTCGCAACACATTGCTCAGGTGGTCACTCACCTGCACCATCTGTTCCCACATCATCTCACCCGTTGTCGGGTTGTATTCCAAATCTTTGGGTGTTTTGCCAGTCAGGAGGTAAATGCATGTTACCCCCGCCGCGTAGATATCGCTAGCATAGACTGGACGCATAGCCATTTGCTCTGGAGGCGCAAAACCAGGAGTGCCGATGGCATATGCAGTTAATGCTGTCTGTCCTGATTGGTTTGCACCTTGGCTAACTTGGTTTTTAACGGCGCCAAAGTCGATGAGCACCATTCTGGCGTCTTGATCGCGGCGAATCAAGTTAGCTGGTTTGATATCACGATGAATCACCTTTAGCTCATGGATGTATTGCAGCAATGGCATCAGCTCGCTTAAGAATTGCTTAACTCCCGCTTCGCTATAGATGCCGTTTTGTTTCACCTCTTGCTGGAGGGTAGCACCGCTGATATATTCCTGAACTAAGTAGAATTGCTCCTGTTCCTCAAAATAATCTAGTAACCGTGGTATTTGGGGATGATTGCCAATCTTACCTAGGGTCTTGGCTTCTCGCTCAAACAGTTCCCGCGCCATCTGCAAAATGTGGGGGGTAGTTCCTGATGGACGTAGTTGCTTGATTACACAACTCGGTTCTCCTGGTAAAACTTGATCATTGGCTAAGAAAGTTGCTCCAAAGCCACCCTGACCTAATTCTTTGATTACCCGATAGCGATCGCGCAATAGTAATTGCGAGCCACAAGACTGACACTTTTGGCTATGTGCCAAATTTTCTGGGTTAGGACAGGTAGGATTTAAGCAGTAGCTCATGCACTGTCAACTCGCTGCACGAATAAATAATTAATAGGAGAGAATTACACTCTATTTACATTATTTAGATTTAACTCTATTTTTACCAGGTAATTTTTGCGGTAATCTCTTGAAGAATTTCTAAAGTTATACGGAGAATACTTAAAGCCATAGTAAACCTATCATATTAACTATAGTTAACTTCACCAACACTTTCTAGACTAGAATCTCATCTAAAGATGTCAGAGTATTCATCAGCTTTGATACTAATTTATTTTACAGAAAATGTCACAATTTATATTCTTCGTTTAAATAATTTTACTTGCCTTATTCTGACTACCATGGGTTGATTTTTGAGTGCTTGAGTCAGTGCTGGGCCTAGCCAGTGTTGAGTGCCGAGTCAAAAAAGAACTCAGCACTCAGTAGCGCCGTAGACTCTGTGTTTACTCAGCCATCTTGTAGTTACAAGCTAGACAGCACATCCCGTGCGACGGCTAAAGTCTGGTCAATATCTTCTTCAGTGTGGGCCAAAGAAGAAAATCCAGCCTCAAACTGAGATGGTGCTAAGTAAATACCGCGCTCTAACATTCCCCGATGGAAGCGGCCAAACTTGGCTGTATCAGATTTTTTCGCATCCTCGTAGTTATGAACTGGCCCAGAAGTAAAGAACATCCCAAACATGGCGCTGATGTTACCACCACAAACCCCATGACCAGTTTCTTGAGCAATTTGCAGCAAACCTGTGGCTAACTTCTGCGTAATCCGCTCTAAGTACTCGTAAGTACCAGGTTTTTGCAGCAATTCCAGGGTTTTAATCCCAGCGGTCATTGCTAGGGGATTACCAGAGAGAGTCCCAGCTTGATACACAGGGCCTGCCGGGGCAACCATTGACATGATCTCGCGGCGACCACCATAGGCGCCTACTGGCAAACCACCACCAATAATCTTACCCAAGGTAGTCAGATCGGGGGTGATGCCAAATTTCTCTTGAGCACCACCATAGGCAATACGGAAGCCTGTCATGACTTCGTCAAACACCAACAATGCCCCGTGCTCGTGGGTAAGTTCCCGTAATCCTTCTAGGAAACCAGCATCGGGAGTAATAAACCCAGCATTGCCCACAACTGGTTCGAGAATCACACCGGCAATCTCGTCCCGGTTTTCTGCAAATAAGGCTTTAACTGCTTCTAGGTCATTGAAAGGCGCGGTTAGAGTATCGCTAGTTGCGGCTTTCGGGACTCCTGGGGAGTCGGGTAAGCCGAGTGTGGCTACACCAGAACCTGCCTTGACAAGGAACATATCAGCGTGTCCGTGGTAGCAACCTTCAAACTTGATAATTTTATCCCGTTTGGTGAAGGCTCGCATCAGCCGCAACACTGCCATACAAGCTTCTGTGCCGGAGTTGACAAATCTGACCATTTCGATGCTCTTAACTGCATCAATGACCATTTCTGCCAAGACATTTTCTAGGAATGAGGGAGCACCAAAGCTAGTGCCTTTTTCCAAGGCTGTATGTAGGGCTGCGATCACTTCTGGATGAGCATGACCGCAAATGGCAGGCCCCCAAGTACCGACATAGTCGATGTATTGGTTGCCATCCACATCCCAAATGTATGCGCCGTTAACGCGCTCAAAAACAATCGGTTGTCCGCCGACTGATTTGAAGGCACGAACTGGAGAACTGACTCCTCCTGGCATCAGATTTTGGGCAGCGGCGAAGATTTCTTGTGATTTTGTAGTTTTAATTGTGGTATTTACCAATTGGCTCTCTCCTAGGAGTGGGAAATAAAAAGCTCTATCTAAGGATAGGGTGAAAAACTGCTGAGAATTTCTATCTTATAAAATTAGACGCACCCAAAAAATAACAATTATGATTTTATACAAATCGAATCAAGACTTGCCTCTAGACATTCGGATTCGATTATCTGAGGCATCCCAGGAGCTTTACCGGGCAGCTTTTAACTCGGCAATTGATTGGTATGGTGAAGCAGCCAAAGCTCACAAAGTCGCTGCGAGTGCGGTGAAGATGCAGTCTGCTATGGAAAGGCACGCTCTTGTTTAGGGGATAATTAAAAGTTTTATTGCCAAAAATATGCCAGCTGCTCTAGTCCGAATGGTATCTTGAATCCATAAATCATTCTCAAAGCGAGCAAATTAGCTGGTATGTCTTCTCCCGATCTACATTCACTGCATCAGTCCATTCCTGTTGAAAAAATCCGCTACGATGAAAAGGGACTGGTGCCGGCAATTGTCCAGGATTATCTAGATGGCACTGTCTTGATGATGGCCTGGATGAATCAAGACTCATTGCAACAGACTTTGACAACTGGAGAAACTTGGTTTTGGAGTCGTTCCCGTCAGGAGTTGTGGCACAAGGGGGCGACTTCTGGGCATATTCAGAAAGTGCAGAGTATGCGCTATGACTGTGATAGCGATGCGTTACTCATTGGGGTAGAGCAGTTAGGAGATATTGCCTGCCACACTGGTGAGCGCAGTTGTTTTCATCAAGTAGATGGCACAATCACTGCACCGCCAGGAGATACATTATCGCAAGTATTTCAGGTAATATGCGATCGCCGTGACCACCCGAATGAAAGTTCTTACACCTGTAAATTATTTGCCGGCGGGGACAATAAGATTTTGAAGAAGATTGGTGAGGAAAGTGCTGAGGTGGTAATGGCCTTTAAAGATGATGAAGAAGAGGCGATCGCCTCTGAAGTGGCAGATTTGCTCTATCATACCCTCGTCGCCTTAGCTCACCATCAAGTTGATTTGAAATCTGTGTATCGGAAGTTGCAAGAACGTCGCCAGTGATGCCCAAAAACTGGGTATGAAGCTTGAAAGCTAAATCTTGTTACTTAGTATGTAAACAACTGAGTGTATGAGGGTAAAAATCTGAGATAAATCTACTGACTGCCAAAATCTAGACTGGGGTAGGGATTGGGTCAACTAATATGATAACTGAAATTTGGGCATAAATTTCTTGAGGTTTCAATATCAGCAAAATATTATGTTTTTTTAATTCTTATCATTAGCTGAACTTTTCCTCACTCATTCCACAGAGTTTCCACAGAGATTTTACTCGTTTTCCACAGATGTACTACGAGGCAATAGGCTCTTGCTAGCTTACTGGGGATTTTGCACTTCCATGATTCAGGAACTTCAGTGACTGAGTTTTTATTAAGTAAAGTAACAAAAACATGGCTCTAAGCCTGATTATTTCGTAAATATTTATTTTTTCTATAGTCTTTTTTAACATTTCGCAGCATTGACAAACCCACCCCCTCTTAGCGCACAATGGTTCGGCTTGCTTTTGTAGTCCGTTCAACCGTTGGCATCAACTGTGTAAAATTACCTCAGCTGAAAAGCGCAGATTGTCGGGCAGACGAAGGACTGAGCGAGTTAGCCTAAAACTACCTCACCGCAAGCAACTTATCCCTCTTGATTGACCTCTGAGAAGGAAAATCTTATGAACGCAACAGTTAGCATCTTTACAGAAATTCCCGAAACACTCCACGAATCTCTAAAAAACTATTTAGAAACCCATCCTGATTGGGATCAAACCAGAGTATTGACCGCAGCACTCTCACTGTTTTTGCTGCAAAATGGAGATAGCGATCGCCGTGCTGCCCGCGTCTATTTAGAAACCTTGTTTCATAACTGCTAAGTTAAAATCTATTCCTCAGTTGCGATCATCCTTCGCATTTCCCAACCGCAATCCAGGTGCTTCACTTTTTGACTTGAGCGGAGCATCTGGCTGTTACTAGTGCCACACAACTGAGTTTCTGCTTATTCTTTAATTACCTTTAAGGTGAGGAGGCTAGGATCAGCACAACCACTAATAAACCCGCCCATTGCTTGGATTCGTTGCAGATATTCTAAAGCGGGTTTGGTAATTACTTCTCCTGGGATTAACACAGGTATTCCTGGGGGGTAGGGACAGACGATTTCCGCACAAATGCGATCGCTTATTTGTTCCAAATGTAATATTTCATTAGCAGCAAAAAAAGCTTCACGGGGAGAATTACAAACAGGAGTCCCCATAATACTGTCAACAGTATACCAAACTGAATTTGTTACAATCAACCCCTTTGCCGATGATTTCATCTTGGACAGGGTGACGAAACCTTGCACCAATTGCTCAATATCAGCGGGGGTATTGCCCAAGCTAATAATAAAAGTGAGATGGTGCAATGATGCGAATTCAGGGGTTACGCCCAATTGTTCATCCAGTATTTCCTCAGCAGCAAATCCCGTTAAACCCAAGTCAGCAACGGTGATAGTTAACCGCGTTTGATCTAAAGCTACAAAGCCAGGTGAAGATCGCTCTGGGGAAATCTCCAAAACCGATAATCCAGGAATTTGGCTAATTCTAGTTCTCGCTGTATCTGCCAGTTGCAAAGTGCGAGACATCAAGTTTTCCCCGTGGATTGCCATTTGCTGACGTGCGGCATCGAGGGAAGCTAAAAGCAAATAGCTGGGACTGCTAGACTGCAAGAGTTGCAAAGCTTTACTCACTCGGTCAATATCGATTCTGTTGCCTTGGAGGTGCAACATTGATGCTTGAGTCATTGCACCGAGGGTTTTGTGAATCGATTGCACAGTTAAATCAGCACCTGCGGCTAAAGCTGTGGTAGGTAATGCCGAATGAAAGGCGAAATGTGCGCCGTGTGCCTCGTCTACCAGTAAGGGAATATTATATTGATGGGTAATGTGGGCGATCGCACCCAAATCTCCACAAACACCGTAATATGTTGGATAAACTGTCAGCACTGCTTTAGCGTCCGGATGTTTTTCTAGTGTCGTTTTCAGCGCTTCCGGTGTGATACTGTGGGCAATATCTAAATCTTCGTCATATTCAGGATTTATAAAAATTGGCATCGCTCCAGAAAGAATTAACCCAGAGATTACAGAAGAATGCACATTTCGCGGGAGAATAATTTTATCCCCCATACCACAAGTAGCCAGAATAGCCGCTTCAATTCCACAGGTAGAACCATTTACTAAAAACCAAGTTTTCCCAGCACCAAAAGCTGCTGCTGCTAATTCTTGCGCTTGTTGAATTACACCTTGGGGTGTGAAGAGATTATCTAAATCTGCTAATTCAGTTAAATCAGCGCGGAAGACTTCTTTACCTAGTAAATCAACTAAGGATTGAGAAATGCCTAAACCGCGTTTATGTCCAGGGGTGTAAAACGGTGCATGAGGATTTGCTGCACAAGCTTTTAAGGCATCAATTAAGGGTGTTTGGTTTTGATTGAGCATTTTTTGGGAAACGAAGCTTATATAATGTATATCGTCTTTAGCTTAGATGTGTTTATCTGGTAGATATGCTCAGTTTTGCACTTCCCCAGATACTATATGAGATTTATCTGGTACAGAATGAGTAAACTTATATCTTGCACCCTTCTCAATTAGCCCTTAAATAAATTTATGGCTGAAAGCCTAAGTTAGAAGACAGCTAACTGATATCTGGGATTTAACCAGTTTTAACCGGTTTCTGCTTTAAGCCAGAACTTTAGTTCACGGCTGAGGACAATTAATGCCAGATATTCAGTAAAAACTCTTTTTCATTTAAAATCTGTGATAAATAGCATGAACCTTCACGACATCAAGAAAAAATTCTTCCCAGTCATCAAAGTAATATCCATAGCACTTATAACCAGTGCAATAGGGTTAGAATTATGGAATATCCAAGCATTAACAACTAACAGTCAACTGCCTAGTATCTTGAATCCAGCTTTAATAATTGCTCACTTAGCACTGTCGGGTCATTTTGTAGAAGGAATAATCGCAGCTTATTATGCACCTTCCAAAAATCAGATACCAATCAAATATGGAACTTATACATTTTTTGTAGGTACAGTTGGTTTATTAGAATTGTGGGAAAATCATCATAACTAGCCCTTGATAGCTGTAAATTATTACAGGGGCATCTAGCTGGGTATAGTCATTTGGGAAGATGTCAAAAGTTCAGGTTGTCATCTAGCTTGGGAAAGTTGAATAATTTAATTAGACGTACCATGATTAATCCCGCTGCTATCTCTATACCCGAACCACAAATCCCTAATCCACAACCAAACCCCCTACCAAGTCCCGAACCTGTACCGAGTCCAATTCCCCTACCCCTACCGGAACCAGTACCGGAACCAGTACCAGGGACAATTCCTCAAACAGTACCAGGGCCAATTCCCCAAACCATTCCTGAACCTGTTTAAATTACTATTGTAGTTGAAACCAAAATTCAAAATCCAAAATGCTAAGAGCCGGAATTGTCGGACTTCCCAACGTCGGAAAATCAACTTTATTTAATGCCGTAGTTGCTAATGCCAAAGCAGAAGCGGCTAATTTCCCTTTTTGCACGATTGAACCGAATGTCGGCGTTGTCGCAGTACCGGATGAACGGTTAAATGTTCTCGCAAAAATCGCCAGTTCTGCACAAATTCTCGCTGCACGGGTTGAGTTTGTCGATATCGCCGGTTTAGTCAAAGGTGCAAGTCAAGGTGAAGGACTAGGCAATCAATTTTTGTCCCACATCCGAGAAGTTGATGCAATTATCCATGTTGTGCGCTGTTTTGAAAATGATGATATTATTCACGTTGCCGGTTCTGTTGACCCAGCGCGAGATATTGATATCATTAATATAGAACTTGGTTTAGCAGATTTATCGCAAATCGAGCGGCGAATTGACCGCACCCGCAAACAAGCCCGCACCAGCAAAGATGCACAATTTGAAATCACAGTTTTAGAAAAATTAGCTGCTGCTTTAAATGAAGGTAAATCGGTACGTCAGGTGAGTTTGACTGAAGAAGAAACCGAGATTATTAAAGGACTAGAACTACTCACCTACAAACCGATTATCTATGCTGCTAACGTATCTGAAGACGATTTAGCAACAGGTAATGACTTTGTAGAGAAAGTGCGGCTAATTGCGTCTCAAGAAAATGCCCAAGTTGTGATAGTCTCCGCTCAAGTGGAAGCGGAATTAGTGGAATTACCAGAAGAAGATAAAGCTGATTTTCTGGAATCTTTAGGTGTGAAAGAAGGAGGTTTAAAATCTTTGATTCGTGCTACCTACACCCTTTTAGGTTTACGGACATATTTCACCTGTGGCCCCAAAGAAACCCGCGCTTGGACAATTAACGCCGGAATGTCTGCACCCCAAGCAGCCGGTGTAATTCACTCAGATTTTGAGCGGGGATTTATTCGTGCAGAAACCGTTGCTTATAATGACCTAGTAACAACTGGTTCCATGATTGCTGCGAAAGAAAAAGGGTTAGTTAGAAGCGAAGGTAAAGAGTATATTGTGCAAGAAGGAGATGTATTGTTATTCCGATTTAATGTGTAGATTAAGTTCCTAAGTTCAAGAATAATTTATCGCTAAATTATCCCTAAATCTCAGAACCCCTCCCCGCAATCAAAAAACTATGTAGGTTGGGGAATCACTCACCTGCGGGGGTTCCCCCCGTTGAGTGAAGTGGCGTTTGAGGAACGAAAAGCAACATTTGTATGCTTTCCCTTGGCTTGGGCTGTGCATAATAGAACATATTGTAGGGACAATTCATGAATTGTCCCTACAGTGCTTTCTAGTATCCAATGCTGAACGCACGCTAGGGGAATGCAGTTTTTGGATAAACCAGTTTTTTCTGCTCACAGCTAATCAGGTTAAGATGATTTAATAGTAGATGGTTCGATAAAAACTATATCGCTTACCCTACTGTTAAATTAGTTACATTTCAAGTAGATTAGTATATAATCGTAAAAGTTATGGCTATTAAACTCATATCTGCAAAAATTGAAAATTTTAAAAGCTTAGGAGATGTTGAATTGAGCTTTAGGGACTTGACGATTATAGTCGGCTCTAACTCAAGTGGCAAATCTAATTGTTTAGACGCACTGCATTTTATTAAGAATCTACTTATGTCAGATTCTTTAACATTAGAAATTATGCAGAAATATGTGAGACTTGGAACTAAGAGATTTTGCTCAACTATTGTTGTAGAAGATGATGGAGAAAGAGCAGAATATACTGTATGTATGGCATCAAATAAAAATAATGGAAAAATTGTTAGTGAAAATCTGCTAGTTAATGGAACGGAGGTAATTCAAATTAGCAATGGTGAAGGAGAAGTACGTGATGAAGATGGGCAAAATCCTCAAACCTATAAATCTGATCCTGAAAGTATAGAAAGTTTGGCATTACGTTCGGCTGGAAATTTTGGAAATAAGCCTTTTACCAAGAAATTAGCAAGCTATATTAGGGAGTGGAAATTTTATGATATAAAGTCTGATGAGATAAGATATTTTGCAGAAGATATGGAGAATTTTGATGCGATTATTTTCAAAGGAAAAAAAATCCCGAACCAACTTTTGATTCTGAGGCTGCACAACTTCAAGCAGTTTTAAACTACTGGGCTAACAACAAAAAATATAAGATTGAAGAAATTAATAAAGAAGTTGAAACTTGTCTCAATATAAGCTTAATTGTAGTTCAAAAAGAAGAACCAATTGTCAAAATTAGAGAAAGTGATGCTAAAGAAATGTCCCTATCAAGTATGTCAGATGGAACTCTGAGGTTAATAGCTTATTTGACGCTGCTTTACCAATCAGATTCCGATATACCAAGTCTTATCAGTATTGAAGAACCTGAACGAAATTTTCATCCTGGTATTTTGAAAGAAGTTGCTTCTATTATAAAAAGGCTATCTAAGAAAACCCAAGTTGTTTTTACAACACATAGCTCTCAATTACTAGATTGTTTTTCTGTAGAGGAAATTTCAGACGAAATTTCAGTAATTCTTCTAAGTAAAAATGGCGAATTAGGTACTAAGGCTTGTCTATTAGATAAATTAGCTGAAAATCGAGATGATCTTTCAGATTGGATGGCTGATTTTGGATTAGGTAGCGCCATTTATCATAGTCACTTAATTGAAGAAGTTTTAGCTGGTTAATATGCCTAGTGTTCGACTTTGGGTGCCGGAATCTGACTATGATAAAGATGCAGTTTATTGTATTGCTCAAAAAATAGTCGAATATTATGAATGTGATTTAAAAATTGTCTGTGCAACTAAATCAGGGTACATTGATGCTGCACGTAAACCAGGTGGATTAAAGAAAGCAGTTGACATTTACCTTAAGAGTAATGACTTAGTAATATTTCTGATAGACGCAGATGGTATACAATCGCAAGCTCAAAGACTTAAGGAAAACAATTCTCTATTTAAGCGAATCAAAGAACTAGTTAATATATCTGGAGATAAAGTTAAATTAATTCTTATGGTTCAAGAGCTTGAGGCTTGGCTGTTAGTAGACTGTCTTGGCATTTGCTGCTACTTTACAAAAAATCCTGAAAATAGGAGTAAGCAGGAATGGATACGCTTTGCTAATGGTAAGCAGCTTGGTAAAACAGATTCCATAGCAGAAGCTGTACCAGGAGGGAGGAATGCAAAAGAACACTTAGAAAAACTTTCACAAGAAATATTAATAAAGAAAAATCCTAACCTGAAAGATAAATATCGCAATTTAAAAGAGCATCAATATATCGAAAACCAATCACCTAAGATTGCAGAGTCAATAGAAATTACTAATATAACCATTAAAAGAAATGATTCTTTAGAAGAATTTGCCCTGTGTTTAAAGAAATTAGCTGATGAGGAACAAGTAGATGCAGATAATGGGAGCATTCCAGTTGGGTAAGTATACATTTAAGCTAAAATTCCAGAAATTGCTCTCTTAATAATCTCTGCAACTTCCGTTGCCATTCTAGCATCAAGTTCTACCACTTCTTGATCTAAATTCCTTGGTTTAAGTGCCCTTACTCCGCGTAAAGCCATACTTAATGTGAAGAATTTAGCCGGCTTTCCTGATGCTTGGGGACGACGATCAATAAATTGCACTAAAGCAAGATAAACAGCTTCAGTTCTCTGTCTAGTAACAGTCACCCCATTACCAAGTTTGGAGATAATCACCACAGAATCAAGGGCATTTTGTAAACCCAAAGTCTTGATAGCTAAATCAGTTAAACGCGCTGTATCTGTGCCCATTATTTTAATTAAAGTGTCTAAACTTTTCTGACTTATGGATGGTAGCTGCGAATTTTGCGGTAGATAATTATGCCAGCCTAACATTGAGATTATTCTCGTTAAATCATAGGCAGATATAGCATTACAAGCCCATGAGGGAGGTGCTAAATCAGGAGTCAAAATTATCTTTTCTGTGCGGCGTTCCACCAGCCGGGGGGCATCAATAAAAGTAATTCCACTATATCGACCACGAAACACTAATTCATCATTGCCTGTAAGATTTTTGAGCCATTTCTCTAATTTTATTTGGGGAGAAAATCTCTTGAATACTGCCCCTAATGCATTAGAAGTTGCTATTATTTCCTCATAAGTAATCATATCTTTTGCTAAATCTGAGAAAGGAAAACTCCTTTGAATTTTATCTTGGTCTAAACCTTTAATATTATAATTAGTAATATCTGCACCGGGTACGTTTTTATTCAATAAATAAGCAGTATATAGAAGGGAAATGATTTTTGTCCCACTCCAAAATTCTTCAGTATTCAGTGCATTTCTTCCCAGCCATTTAGTCTGGAAACTTCCTGCTGAAAAACTACCCACACAGATACAAGCTTCTTTGATATCTTCATGCAAAAACTTTAGACTATTTTGGTTAATTTCAGGTAGTTGTCCAACTACTGGAAAAGGGCGAAAACTGCTATCAGCTTTAATTCCATCAACTAAATTTTTTCCGTTAGGTTTCTGTTTTAAACGAGTGGGATAATGCTGAATTTGTTCTTTGTAGGGTGAGGTATTAATACCTTGATATAAAAGTACTGGTTTATCTTCGACTCCACCAGCCGCAGCATTGAGAAATTGTTGATAAATTTGCTCTCGGTTAGTTGTATTGCTGGCTAACAAATCTGATATAATTAGCGCTTCTTGCGAATTACTGAAAGCTGGAATAGACTGGGCTTGAACTGTACCTATTCCGTATTTATAACCCAAATATGTAAAAGCTGTGGCGACGGAGAAGATAATCTCTCTTCTGGTGAATTTCATTGATAAATTTTCTAAGTAACTAAGGAATTCTACCAGCTTGGATTAGCATTAATGTAGAAAAAATACTGTTTTGTAACCAAATTATTTTTCCGGAGAATAAGCCTACCAAGATTTATTATAAGTAGGTCGGTGTAATTGCTTGACCTCGCCACTCACAGAAGCCTCCGCTTGAATAATTATTCTAAGTGCTTTACAGGCAATTGTAAGCTGTTGGGCTTTTAATTTGAACATCAAGGGCGGGCTTTCCTGCCCACCCCACAAGAGTTAGATTGAATGATGGTATGCACATTATAGGATTGTCAGCTTACTAATTTTTCAAGCTGATTCGCTACATCTAGCCGATGGCATCGATGCCAGTCTTTTTCGGTAAACAGTAAGCCGCGAAATAAATTTCCGGCTTAAAGCTTAAACCCATTAAAATGGGTTAAAAGATTGTCCAGTAAGCTTTTAGCTTACTTTAGTTCGGGGCAGGATTTTGGGCTTAACTGAGTAGTATTGATATCTTCTCTTCGAGAACCTACGCAAACGTGTTTTAATAAAAAAATAAGGTAGGCATCATTTGCCCACCGGCTTAGACTCTTCTTTGCGCTTTTGCGCCTTTGTGCGAAACCTAAACTCCTTAATTTGGCGGATCAAAACGATTGACAAACGCCGACCAAATAATCATTGGTGAACCCACAGCCAAACAAAATAACCACTGTTGTAAACTCAATGGTGCTGTTTCAAAGACATCATTAATTAATGGTACATGAGCAAATACAATTTGCAAAAGAATTGCGCCGATAATTCCCAACCCAATTACGGGAACACGATTATTATTTGGCAATGTGCCCGACAGCCTCGCCATCAAATTAGGCACTAATTGACTAATGCTCAATAAGTAAAATATCCGTCCGGCAATCAAAGAGTTAATCGCCATTGTCCGGGCTAAATCTATATTATTTGTTGTTTGCCGGATATATTCAAATACTCCAAATATCACAATCCAGTTAAAGAGTGAAATTGCTAAAATTCGTCCTAACCGACTACGGGAGAGCAATGGTTCATTAGGACGGCGTGGTGGTTGTGCCATCACATTTTTTCCCTTGGGTTCAAAGGCTAAGGGTACTGTCATGGTGATAGAATTTAGCATATTTAGCCAGAGAACTTGCAAAGATAAAATTGGCAAATCTCTAGCTAATAAGGTGCTAATCAAAATCGTCATTGATTCCCCACCGTTGACGGGCAAAATAAAGCAAATGGCTTTTAATAGGTTTTTGTAAACTGCTCGCCCTTCTTCAACTGCTGCTTCAATAGAGGCAAAATTATCATCGGTAAGCAGCATATCGGAGGCTTCTTTGGCAACTTCTGTACCAGCACCGCCCATTGCAATGCCAATGTCGGCTTGTTTTAATGCTGGTGCATCGTTGACACCGTCTCCTGTCATGGCGACGACTTCGCCTTTTGATTGCAAAGCTTCGACTAAGCGTAACTTTTGTTCGGGGGCGACACGGGCAAATACTGCTCCCTCTTGGGCAACTTGGGCGAGTTCTGTTTGATCCATTTTTGCCAGTTCTGCACCTGTGAAGGCTAAAACTGCGCCGTTGTTGTTGATTCCCATGCGCCGGGCGATCGCTTGGGCGGTAATTGCATGATCTCCGGTAATCATTTTTACCTGAATTCCCGCCGACTGACAGGCTTGCACCGCCTTAATCGCACTCTCACGGGGGGGATCAATCATCCCCTGCAATCCCAAGAAAATTAAACCGTTGGCTATATCTGGATGATCTACCCCGTTTTGCTCATTGGATACAGGTTTTTTCGCCAAAGCTAACACCCGTAAGCCCTGACGTGCCATAATATTTACTTCCCGCTCGATAGTGGTTTGCCGTAACGTTTCTACACAATCTAAGGGGCGGGGTTCTCCGTCAGTATTTAGCATTAGGTTGCAGCGCTGGAGAATTGCTTCTACTGAACCTTTGATATATATAGTTGTACCTTGGGGTGTGGCGTGCAAAGTCGCCATGTATTGATAATCTGATTCAAAGGGAATGCTATCTAGCTTGGGCATTTGCTGATTTAAGGCAGTCTGCTGGAAACCTGCTTTGTTAGCTGATGCAATTAAGGCTCCCTCTGTGGGATCTCCGATCACTTCCCACCTGCCATTTTTCTTTTCTAGGTGGGAATCGTTGCACAACAAACCTGCAATCAGACATTCTTGCAAGCCCTTTGCCCTGTTTAAGTCTACTGGTTTTTCATCTACTAAAATTTCCCCTGTGGGGGTGTAACCTATTCCGGTAAATGTATACTGCCTTCCTCCTGCATAGATGGCTTGTACTGTCATTTGGTTTTCTGTTAAAGTTCCGGTTTTATCGGAACAAATCACAGTTGCACTCCCTAATGTTTCCACGGCTGGTAATTTGCGGATAATGGCATGACGCCGGGCCATGCGGGAAACACCAATTGCTAGGGTGACGGTGACTACTGCGGGTAAGCCTTCGGGAATGGCGCTGACTGTTAAAGCCACAGCGGCTTCTAGGGCTTCTTGAAAGCCGCGAAAGCTTAAGCCGACTACAAAGCAGAGGGTTGCTAGGGCTAGCACCATGTAAAGCCAATTTTGGCTGAATTTGTCGAATTTGCGGGTTAATGGTGTGGAAATGTCGGTGTGCTGCTCCATTAACTGGGAAATGCGCCCTGTTTCTGTGGCGTTACCCGTGGCTACTACGATTCCTGTTCCTTGCCCAAAGGTAACGAAGCCTCCGGCATAAGCCATGTTTTTACGATCGCCTAAGGCAGCATCTGGCTGTAAAATTTGGGTATTTTTTTCTACGGCTACTGATTCCCCGGTGATGGCGGATTCATCAATTTGTAAATTGCGAACTTGGATTAACCGTAAATCTGCGGGGACTTTATCGCCAGAAGTCAATAGCACTATGTCTCCGGGTACTAATTCGCGGGAGGATATGCGGATTTTTTGACCGTCGCGGATGAGTGTGGCTTCTGTGGTAATCGCTTTGGCTAAGGCGGCGATCGCATTTTCCGCTTTTGATTCTTGCACAAATCCAATCATGGCATTGGTAATCGTCACGCCCCAAATTACCCCGGCATTGACAAAACTGCCAGTTAGTACTTTCACCAAACCGGCACACAATAAAATAATTAATAATGGCTGGTTAAATTGCAGCAGAAACTTCAACCACCAGGGTTTGCTTTTCTTTCCTGTGAGTTCGTTTGCCCCCAAATCAGTTAACAGTTGTTTGGCTGTAGCACTATCCAAACCTTGATGGGCATCACTTGAAAGGCGGGCGATCACTTGTTTACTATCCAGAGCATACCAAACGGTGGGCGGCTTCTCTTCTGCTGCCACGGTAGATGTTACCTGAGCCATAATTATTAATACTTTATGTAAAGTGCTAAATATTTTATAGCACGCTTCATTAGTGCTAATAAAAATACAACACCATTTAATTTTGATACTAATCATAGTTGCTCTCAATGGTTTATGCTTTCGTTACGGTTGGGATTGAAGTCAAAGGCAAAAAGCGCGTGAACTTGGATTTGTCTACTCCTTTGCAATTAATTGGGCGATCAGCAGAATTTCAGCACCTCGTAGAAGTACTGGCCCAAGATGGCGATTTGTTGATTACTGGCGTACCTGGTAGTGGAAGGCGTACCCTCGTCCGGGCTGGGGCGCAAGAAGTTGGAGCGATCGCACTGGAGATAGACTGCATCCGTGCTACAGATGGGGAGCGATTTGTTCAATTACTAGCGGAAGCAATTAGCCAAAACTGGCAACCAGCAAAAATTCAAGGCTGGGTTGCTCAAAATGCGGTGGAGTTTTTTTGCTTTCATCCAGACGGCAAACTCAAATTATGGCGATCGCTTAACCAGAAACAGCTATGGCAAGCATTTGAAATCTTGCTCAACTTGCCACAAATTATGGCTGTTGACTTAAATAAGCAGGCGGTAATAATTTTGCAGAGTTTCCCTCATATTCGCTCATGGGATCGCAATGGTTTGTGGGAAACCACATTCAGGAGAGAAATTAAGGCGCAAACTCATGTTAGTTACATTTTGATCGCCACTATTGCCGAAACAAGTCACCATGCAGATGAAACTAACTATCCCTTAGAAACTATACAGTTAGCTCCTTTAGCTAAGGATGTTTTGGCTGTCTGGGCCAGGGAAATATTGCATACACAGGGGCTAAAATTTGATTCCCGCTCAGTCGCTTTGCAACTATTCTTAAATGCTGTGCAAGGACATATTGGTGATGCTATGTCACTAATTCGCCGTCTGCCAACTTTACCCTCTGCTGATGGGTTAATTACTGAAAAAGATGTACAGCAAGCAATTGAGGGACTACTCAAAGACTTGTCTATCACCTTTGAGTCTTTACTGATGTTACTCCCAGCTAATCAGGTACATTTGCTGGAATCTTTAGCACTTGATCCCACAGAGAAGCCACAAAGTAAAGAGTATATTCAAAAACATGGTCTTTCCCGTGGTGGGAGTATTCAGGGGGCCTTAACCGGATTACAGCACAAAGGTTTAATTTACAATGCAGAGCAGGGTTACCGATTAGCCTTACCTTTATTGGCTTTGTGGTTGCGTCAGCGGTTGAGTTGAGCAAAAAAAGGCACTCTTGCAAGAGCCACCCATGCTGGTAAAAATATTTTTTGATGGCACCCCCAGCGCCAGAAAAAAACTGTGCTTGTTTGAAACTACTTAAATTTATTTATAGGGTTTGCAAGAGTGCCTTCTAATTAAAAATCTTCTGTAAGTTTGAATAGGAATATTTAAGAATCTGCGAGTTTACTTAAGCTAAATTGCCGAGGATATTTGAGAATAAATATATTATTTTCTTTAATTAAATCACCGCTACAAAAGACTGGTAAACGTTCTTGATAAGCTTTAATAGCTAAAATATAATTATACCCAGATAGTTCGGTGTGAATTCTCCGTAGTTTATCGACAACAACGCCTAGTAGGATAATTTCTCCGCTTAATTTATCTGGATTAGGCGTTTGAATTTGCATCACTACAGCCTGAATATTAATATCGGGGTAAGTGGTAATTAGCTCACTTAAAATATCCATTTGTGAGCGATTTTCTACTTCTTCTAATATCTTCATAGCATCAACAATTCTGGCTGCATAATCATATAAATTTTGTCTTAATGGTAGTAGTATTTCAAACTCACCTTCAGCATATTTTTTAAAACTCCAAATTGTTCCAGCATCATCATAAATATGTCCTTTCTCCTCCCAGCCATTACTTTTCAAATATGTTTCTAAAACATTAGGTTCTATAGTTTTCAGAATTTTGCTATCTCGGATGGTAACTTTCATGGCGAACCTCCAAAACTAATGCATTGAATAATGGTTTGGAGCGATGGTAAGACCACTACCAGTTATACTATAGCCCGACAAAGAGCAGTGCAATCCCATGAAATTTAGGTAGATAAAAGCGTTACTTACTGGATTGTGTCGCCAGTATTTTTCTCTCTCCAGATTTTATTTATCTGCATCGAAGGGAACGCTTTTACCGCTCTGTGTCTGGTTGATTGCAGTCAAAATGACCTGACACAAATCTTACAGCGTTAGCTACCTTAAATGTTCCCGTTTCGTGATGAATCTTCACCAATTTAGCTTTTTTTGCACTTTTTTACTAGCTGATGAACAAGGATGTATTTTCACAGGACGATGGAAACCTGTTGTAGAAAACCTAGTTGCCACAACTAGAACTATTTGATTTAGCTGAAAACAGGAAGATTTTTTATACCAAAGACAAATCAGATTCTACCTCTAATTCTGGTTCATAACCATTTGCCAACTGTGCGATCGCCTGATCAATAAAATTCAAACCTTGCTCCACCGTTTCCACTAGGCTTAACTTGCCACGCAAATCAGCAGCACCGACGAAGCCTTTAGCATACCAAGTCATGTGCTTGCGGGCTTGACGCACACCGCGATCTCCCTTGTATTCCCACAAAGCTTGCAAATGTTCTCTGGCACATTCCAACCGCTGAATCGGGTTTGGTGGCGGTAACAACTCCCCAGTTTTCAGGAAATGGTCAACTTCACCCACCAAAAACGGATAACCCAAAGTCCCACGGGAACACATCACCCCATCAGCACCAGTTTGCTCTAAACATCTCACCGCTGCCTCAACAGAAAAAATATCCCCATTACCAATTACCGGGATGTCAAGCACTTCCTTCACACGAGCAATCCATTCCCAGCGGGCATTACCATTGTAACCTTGGGCGCGGGTGCGTCCATGCACCGTAATCATTTTTGCGCCAGCATCTTCCATCCGTTTAGCAAAGTCAAGAATCGTAATTTCTTGATCATTCCAGCCAATCCGGGTTTTTACGGTTACAGGCACATCAACAGCTTTCACCACTTCCCGGACAATTGCCTCGGCTACTTCTGGTTGTCGCAACAGCGAAGAACCACCGCCATTTTTAGTAATTTTATTAACCGGACACCCCATATTAATATCAACCGTATCCGCACCTTCAGCAACTGCCTTAATTGCTGCTTCCGCCAAAAAATCTGGACGACAATCAAACAACTGAATGCTGATCGGTCGTTCCTTGGGGTCTACCTCCATAATTTTGGGTAATTCCTTGACATAGTGCAACCCCGTAGCATTTACCATTTCTGTATACAACATCGAATCTGGCGCATAGCGGCGCACGAGGCGGCGAAACACCATATCTGTCACCCCAGATAACGGCGACTGGAGAACGCGGCTTTTAACCTCCAATGAGCCAATTTTTAGGGGTTGGGAAAGTCTAGCTTGAAGAGTGGGGGACAGGGAAATCATACAATTTTTGAGTTTAGCTTGGAGATACCATATCTTGATGATATTGATATTCCATCAGGATTTTAGTACCTGCTGGTGTCAACTCCCAGCGATCGCGTGGTGATCCTGGTTGTATGTGTCTTTCAAGCAAACCCTTAGCCACCAGATCCTTTAGTACCACCATCATGTCAGGTTCTCTTGGTACGTCTAGGCGAGAAAGAGAATTGGCTAGTTCATACCAACTCCAATTACCCTGTCCTTTGGCGACTAATTTTATAAGTACTAATTCGAGTTGAGTTAATTGGATTGAGTTTTTCATGAATATCCCTCCCATCTTTAATTTTAAGAGGATTTGAGGCTAAAAAATAATATGTTTTGAGTATTCAGGTAGAGGTTTTAGACAGATATTAAAAGCTCTACCTGAATGCTTACGCCCTAGCAGAGCATCATTTTACAAAGTTATTTCCATAAATAACACGCCAGTCCCTTCCTTTAGCCCATAATCCTCTAGTGTTGCTGTGTGAGCATTATTCCAGAGTTCATAAGCCGCATCTGGATCATCTGGCTGTCCAGTTGGGTATCCAAGTTGTTTATACCTCAAGTACTCCCGGAGTTCATGGGTATAGAAGCGGAGATCGACTGGTTCAGCTACGAGTTCATTTGCTGCTATTTTTCTTAACCGCTCTACCATTTTTATCTCTTCATCGCCAACAGGATTAAACCTGCGGACGTGAGCTTCGACTATATCAGCACCCTTGTTTGTAATCTTTACCTTTCTATAAGAGAGTTCTAATATCTTTCCACCCGCTTTTGATGGATTGAAGGGTCTACCACTAATAGCACCTTTTTCCAGCATTTCTATTTTGCTCATAACTAAATACTAACGAATAGATTAAAAAAAATAATGTAACTTTGCGATAATTTATGGTATATTTGCCATCTTTAATTAAGTTGTTGTGTTGGCGATGTCCACCTGCACAGTGCTAGTACAGATGGGTCGGTAATCAATAATCTATCTATCGTGTCTTTGATGCTTGTCGTGCAGTTACCAGAGTCAACCACCATCATCGCTCTTTTTGCTATCTCTACCTACTTTAGGTTCTCCGCAATTCCTTCAAAGACGGCAAATACGACTAGAGAATTACGGTTCACCCCAATTCGTGAAAGTATTAATTCTCATACATTAGACAGAGTGAGACTAAAGCAATCCATGAACCGAATATTAACCGTCCTATTCTAGGTTCGGGAAACCACCCTTCATGGACAGGCTACACAACATCAGTATATATATCAGCATAACTTGGGATTTTCACCCCAGGAAAGGCAAGGCAAAGGTATTGATGCTGAACTGACTGTTGCAAATCAATCAGTTGGTTCAATATTTAGCCCTTTATATTCCCATTCATTCATTTGTAGTTATACGGAGCCAGCACCTAAAATGGCAAAAGTAGTTGGAATTGACTTAGGGACGACTAACTCCTGCGTGGCAGTGATGGAAGGCGGTAAACCGACAGTAATTGCTAATGCAGAAGGTTTTCGGACAACGCCATCAGTGGTTGCATTTGCCAAAAATGGCGATCGCTTGGTTGGTCAAATCGCCAAACGCCAAGCGGTGATGAACCCCGAAAACACCTTTTACTCGGTCAAACGCTTTATCGGTCGTCGTTACGACGAAGTCACTAAAGAAACAACCGAAGTTTCTTACAAAGTATTAAGCAGCGGCGGTAACGTCAAGCTAGACTCTCCAGGGGCTGGCAAACAATTTTCTCCTGAAGAAATTTCTGCACAAGTTCTTCGCAAACTAGTTGAAGACGCCAGCAAATATCTTGGCGAAACTGTCACCCAAGCAGTAATCACCGTCCCTGCATACTTCAACGACTCCCAGCGCCAAGCTACAAAAGACGCTGGCAAAATAGCTGGTATTGAAGTCCTGCGGATTATCAACGAACCAACAGCCGCCTCTCTGGCTTATGGCTTTGACAAAAAGAGCAACGAAACCATCCTTGTGTTTGACCTTGGTGGTGGTACCTTCGACGTATCCGTCCTAGAAGTAGGTGATGGCGTATTTGAAGTACTAGCCACATCTGGTGATACTCACCTCGGCGGTGACGACTTCGATAAAAAAATAGTAGATTTCTTAGCTGAACAGTTTAGAAAAGAAGAAGGTATTGACCTCCGCAAAGATAAACAAGCCTTACAACGTCTGACTGAAGCCGCAGAAAAAGCCAAAATTGAACTTTCTAGCGTCACCCAAGCCGAAATCAACCTGCCATTTATCACCGCTACCCAGGACGGCCCCAAGCACCTGGATACAACCCTAACTCGCGGCAAGTTTGAAGAACTTTGCTCGGACTTAATCGACCGTTGCCGCATCCCTGTAGAAAATGCCCTCAGAGATGCCAAGTTAACCAAAACCGATATTGATGAAGTCGTGTTAGTTGGTGGTTCTACCCGCATCCCCGCAGTCCAAGAGGTAGTGAAGCGGGTATTAGGTAAAGACCCCAACCAAACCGTTAACCCCGATGAAGTCGTGGCAGTTGGTGCAGCGATTCAAGCAGGGGTGTTGGCTGGTGATGTTACTGGCATCTTGCTATTAGATGTGTCACCCCTATCCTTGGGTGTGGAAACCCTCGGCGGTGTGATGACCAAAATTATCCCCCGCAACACCACAATTCCCACCAAGAAATCAGAAGTCTTCTCCACCGCTGTGGATGGACAAACCAACGTAGAAATTCACGTCCTCCAAGGGGAACGGGAATTTTCCAACGATAATAAGAGCCTGGGAACCTTCCGCCTCGATGGCATTCCTCCAGCACCACGGGGCGTCCCCCAAATTGAAGTTACCTTTGATATTGACGCCAACGGTATCCTTAACGTCACCGCCAAAGACAAAGGCACCGGTAAAGAACAATCCATCAGCATTACTGGCGCTTCCACCTTGGATAAAAATGACGTTGACCGGATGGTGCGCGAAGCCGAACAAAACGCTTCTAGCGACAAAGAACGGCGTGAAAGGATTGAACGCAAAAACCAAGCTGACTCTTTGGCATACCAAGCTGAGAAGCAACTGCAAGAATTAGGTGATAAAGTTCCCGCTGCTGACAAAACCAAAGTTGAAGGTTTGGTGAAAGACATCCGGGAAGCTGTGGCTAAGGAAGATGACGAGCAAATCAAGAAGCTAACGCCAGAATTGCAACAAGCGCTATTCTCAGTCGGTAGCAATCTTTATCAACAAACTGGTGGTGCTGCACCTGGTGCTGAACCTCAGGACGGCGGTGCTCCTCCCTCTAGCGGTAGTGGTGATGATGTGATTGATGCTGATTTCACTGAAACCAAATAATTAGCTTACCCCTAAACAATACTTTCCCATCTATGTAAATACTTAGATGGGTATTTTTTTAGTTTGCAAGTATCAAACAGCTAAAAACCTTTGAATCACTTCTTGGCTGAGTTCGCTGGTGGCACCGGTCGCAACAATACCACCTTTTTGCATCGCGTAATAGTAATCTGCTTGGCGGACAAAGTGCAGGTGTTGTTCTACGAGTAATACAGAAATGCCTGTGGTAGCGACAATGCGGCGAACAGCAGCTTCAATTTCTAGGATAATTGAGGGTTGGATACCTTCGGTGGGTTCGTCTAAGACGAGTAGTTGGGGTTGTCCCATTAAAGCACGGGCGATCGCTAATTGTTGCTGTTGTCCTCCACTCAAATCCCCACCCCGGCGCGTTAGCATCTTTTGCAACACCGGAAATAGGCTGAAAATCTCCTCAGAAATTTCTTGACTTTTCTCCCTTTTCTTTCTCGCTTCTAACCCCAACAACAAATTTTCTTTAACTGTTAACTGGGGAATTATTTCTCTTCCTTGGGGTACATAACCAATTCCCATTTTTGCCCTTTGGTCAGGAGATTTTAAATTAATTATTTGTCCATCAAATTTAATTTCACCGCTACGGGGTTGAAGTAACCCCATAATCGTTTTTAGCATGGTAGTTTTACCAACACCATTACGCCCAATAAGACACACCATTTGCCCTGGTTGGACGCTCAAATCAACATTTCGCAAAATATGACTTTCGCCATAATAAACGTTTAAATTAGATATCTCTAACATCATTTTATTCCTGTTGACCCAAATACACCTCAATTACACGGGGGTCTTGTTGTACCTCTTCAATACTGCCTTCACACAAAACTGAGCCTTCGTGCAAAACTGTCACCTTCCGGGCAATTTGTCTGACAAATTCCATATCATGCTCAATAACTAAAATTGAATAACTTTCAGCTATTTCTAAGAGCAAGTTACCTACATTTTCCGTTTCTTCATCTGTTAATCCAGCTACAGGTTCATCAACTAGTAATAAATCGGGAGACTGGGCTAATAACATCCCAATTTCTAGGCGTTGCTTCTCTCCATGAGAAAGTAAACCGGCGGCCATATCTGCCTGATTAATTAAACCAATAGTAGCGAGTAACCCCTTAACTTTTATTTCTTCGTTTTTTGATGGACGACGAAATAAGCTAGAAAACACATTCTTATTCCGGTTGCAAGTAATTTCTAAGTTTTCTCTGGGTGTTAAGTTCAGGTAAATTCGGGGAGTTTGAAATTTGCGCCCAATTCCTAAACGGGCAATTTGATGTTCTGCTAAGGAATGAATACTTTTACCTTTAAATAAAACTCGTCCTTGGGTTGGTTTGACTTTACCTGTGATCACATCGAGAAATGTAGTTTTACCAGCACCATTAGGGCCGATGACTACTCGCAATTCTCCTAGATCCATACTAAAGTTTAACTGGTTTAATGCCTTAAACCCATCAAAATTAACTGTCAGATTTTCTGTTTCCAATATTTTGCCGTTCATGGTGCACTTCGGGGCTTTCTTCTAAGCTAGGATAAGTATCAATTAACGTAAGTTTGTAGTTATCTAGTTAGGACTGGTAATTGGTAATTGGTAATTTAATCACAATCATCTTTTAATTTTGAATTTTGAATTTTGAATTTTGAATTGTTTAAGAGTTGATTTTGGAACCATCCGACTATGCCATCAGGAAGCACTGTAACGACGATTAAAAATAGCGCACCTTGGAAAAATTGCCAAAACCCGGCAAATTGTTCACTTAAAAAAGCACGGGCATAGTTTACGAATAAAGCTCCTAATACTGCCCCAATTAATGTAGCGCGTCCCCCTACAGCTACCCAAATCACCATTTCGATAGAAAAGGCAATATCCATTGCTCTAGGCGAAACAGAACCACTCTCAAGGGTGTATAATGCTCCGGCAATACCTGCGATCGCACCAGAAATAGCAAAGACTAATACTTTAAAATCAGTGGGATTATAACCAGAAAAGCGCATCCGGCTTTCATCATCACGAATGGCAATTAACAGCTTTCCAAAACGTCCACTTGTTAACCAACGACAAATGCCATAGGTAAGGGCGAGTGAGATTACTGTAAGAATGTAAAAAATAAGTTGAGTTGGGGAATCGCTGAATCTTAAGCCAAATAAAGTTGTAAAATCTATTAGTCCATTAGTGCCGTTAAACAGTCCTTGTTGTCCATTAAAGAAGTTAAAAAATACAATCGTTGCCGCTTGTGTGAATATAGAAAAATACACTCCGCGAATGCGATTACGAAATACTAAATATCCGAGTAATCCGGCTAATAAAGCTGGGAGGATAACCACAGCAATTGCAGCAAAGGGAAATGAATAAAAAGGTTGCCAAAACCAGGGAAGTTCTGTAACACCGTAAAGTCCCATAAAATCAGGTAATTCACCTGGGGGAACTTGGAGTTTCAGGTACATGGCGATCGCATATCCGCCTAAACCAAAAAATATCCCATGTCCCAAGCTAAGTAACCCAGTGTAACCCCAAATCAAATCAATCCCCAAAGCCACAATCGCCAGTGCTAGAAAGCGTCCTAGCAGATTTAGCCGAAACCCTGAAAGTACAGATGGGATGATCAAGATGAGGAAAAGTGCGATCGCCACAACCACCCCCACCTCAATTAAAATTAAACGTATTCCTTTCTTATTCATACTCTTAGCATTTTAGAAATTTATCCTATACATCAAAAGCCCTACCTTTCTGGGGAAAAATCCCCGCTGGCTTCCACTGCAAAAAGGCAATAATCAAGGCAAATACCATCACTTTAGCCATACTTGTTGTCGCAAAAAAATTAAAGAAATCTGCTAAAGGTGGTATTGCCGTTAATAGCCGAGATATAGTTTCTGAACCAATTAAGTAAGTTATTGTCCCAATAGCCAATGAAGCAACAATACTACCTGCTAAATTACCCACACCACCCACAACAACAACCATAAACGTATCAACAATATAATTTTGCCCCGTATTTGGCCCCACAGAACCGAGCAAACTAATTGCACATCCAGCTATCCCAGCTAATCCCGAACCCAGGGCAAAAGTAATCGCATCAACTTTTTGAGTTGGGATACCTAAACAAGCACTCATACTCCGATTTTGAGTGACAGCGCGAATCCTTAACCCCCAGCGCGATTGCTGTAAAAATAGATAAACTCCCCCAACACAAATAATCGTTAAAGCAATAATAAATAACCTGGCATAGGGCAACTGTACACCACCTAAAGATATTCCATCTTGCAACCAACTAGGAGCAGAAACATCTAAATTTTGAGCGCCAAACCAGGGTTGAGTAACTGCTAATTTATATGTTTCACTGAGAACTTTACCTGTTGCTGTGGCTACTCCCAGAGATAAGAATAACATCACCGCTACAACCCATTGGCGAATTTGACCAAAATTTGTGCGTTGCTTTAACAACCATAAACCGCCAAATAATAATAGAGAAAACAGCACAATTGCAATCATTAGCACCCAGTTTATACTGCGGACAAATTGCTGTAAAATTAAACTCACTCCCCAAGTTGCTAATAAAGTTTCTAGGGGACGCCCATAAAGATATTTAATTACCCCTTGTTCCAAAATCAATCCTACAACAGCCGTGAGAATAAACGCGATTATTAAAGCTAAGAAAATATAACTTTCAAACCAAAATCCCCCCAGTTGTTTACAAGCATTTTGAATCACAAAGGTTGTGTATGCTCCCAACATCATCAATTCACCATGAGCCATATTGATCACACCCATTAGCCCAAATACAATAGCTAACCCTAGGGCGGCAATTAATAATACAGCGCCAATACTAATCCCATTAAATACAGCTTCTAAAAATCCGGAAATTAGCACTTTTTCCTCTCAACCATATTAAATTTAAACCTCTTTTTTTCAAAGGTAGAGACGTTGTCTATAGCGTCTCTACATACCTCTATACTTTTTCGTATTTGCCACCCTTAGCCGGGTCTGACCAATCACAAGCAAATCCCTTAGTTTCTTTCACAAATTGATTCCAGGGAATTGGCTCAACAGGTGCAGGAGTAGCATAGACAATATCAAACAAACCATCATCTCTAACTTGACCAATGCGGACAATTTTTGATAAGTGATGATTAGCATTCATTGTAACTTTGCCTTCAGGTGCATCTAAAGTTTGACCATAAGCCGCCGCACGCACCTTATTTAAATCTGTAGTTTGAGCTTTTTCTACTGATTGCTTCCACAAATAAACGGCAACATAAGCCGCTTCCATTGGGTCATTTGTTACCCTATTTTCGCCATACTCTTTCTTAAAAGCCGCGACAAATTTTTTGTTCGCAGGTGTGTCAACTGTTTGAAAATAATTCCAGGCTGCATAGTGACCTTTGAGATAATCAACACCAATTGCTTTAACTTCTTCTTCAGCAATACTGACAGACATAGAAGGATATTTATCTGGTGTTAAACCTGCTCCCTTTAATTGTTTGAAGAAAGCAACATTACTATCACCATTGAGGGTATTATAAATCACTCCCCCATTAGGCAAAGCTTGCTTAATTTTGGTAATGATGGCTGTAACTTCTGTGTTACCTAAAGGTAAATAATCTTCTCCTACTGTTTTCCCGCCAAGGGCTTCTAGTTGTGCTTTAATAATTGTGTTAGCAGTACGAGGAAACACGTAATCAGAACCGACTAAAAAGAATTCTTTACCCTTGTTTTTTAACAACCAATCTACAGATGGTTCAATTTGTTGATTGGGAGTAGCCCCAGTATAAAATATGTTTTTAGAACATTCTTGACCTTCATATTGGACTGGATACCAAAGCATGTGATCACTGCTTTCAAATACTGGTTTAACATTCTTGCGGCTAGCAGAAGTCCAACAGCCAAAAACTACGGCAACTTTATCTTGTTCTATCAGCTTTTTGGCTTTTTCTTTAAAGATATCCCAGTTAGAAGCGCCATCTTCTACTATTGCTTCTATCTTTTTACCTAAGACTCCTCCAGCAGTATTGATTTCTTTAATTGCCAATTGTTCAGCATCAACAACGCTTTTTTCACTAATCGCCATTGTGCCACTTTGAGAATGCAGAATCCCAACTTTAATGCTATTTCCAGCAGCCGGTTCGGCAACGGGAGATGAACCAGTAGCCGGAGTTTGTGTAGGATTACTTTCAGGATTATTCACACAACCCTTTAACAAAAAACTAGTCCCCAAGGAAGCAGAAGCATAGACTAGAAACTGCCGCCGATGAAAAAATCGTCTTGCCATATTTTGATGCTAGTACTGATTAATTAGCTGAATGTCATAAACTATGATACTAGTGTCATATTCAACCAAAAATTTGTAAATTTTTATACTATTTATTGCAAAATTTTAATACAACTTTTTTTTAAGTAATGAAACCGCATCTACCCCCGAAAGCAACTTAACTTATTTAATAGATATCGACGTCACAGAAATTGTTACAGGAGATTACGTATTTACTATTGCACAGCATAGATGGTTAAGGATACCTCAGAAAGATGATATATTTGGTTGGGTTTATCACTATATTTATCTGTAAAATACTGTAGGTTCCTATATGCCCTACCCCTCTGCACCTTGGACGCTTCGAGGCTATGCTATCCAAACTCTGCATTTGGTGAATATTGACAAAGTACGTCCCCTAATTCCCGCAGAGTTAGAGATAATTTCTGTCTGGCCTGGTAAAACCCTTGGTAGTGTGTATGTATCGAATTATGGGTCAGGCTCAGTTCTGGAGTACAGCGAGTTAATTATCGCGCCGGCAATGGTGGGTTATGGCGGAAAAATAGGTGGTTGGATTTCTCACATTTATGTAGATCATGCTGACTCGCTAGCTGGTGGTCAAGAAATTTGGGGACTACCAAAAGAACTCGCTGAGTTTACTTGGGAAAAAGGAGAGGATGTCACTGTCCGTCAGGGAAACCGAAAACTCTGTAGTCTTAACTATCAAGGGCAAAAGTTAGCATGGAGACAAAGGTTAAGCATCTCTGGTTTCAGTGCAATGGGTACTGATTTGCTCATATATGGGGCAGAATTTGAGTCTTTGTTGGGTTTGATTGGTTCTCAGTTAGAAGTTCCCCCTGAAAGTCCTTTTTCTGGTGTTGGTTTAAATCAGCCTTTTTTAACTCTGCGTTCTGACCAGTTGAGTTTGCGAGTTGATGCGCCACAAGTTTTAGGATAGAGAAAAGTCAATCTAATTTATCAGTAACATTAATAAGGTGGGGCTGGTTCAGTTTCTGCTGTTGTTGTCTTTGCGGTGAGTACGATAGCGAAGCGTGACCCCAGGTCATTAATTTTGATGGATATAAGTTAAAAAATAAAGACTGTTTCCGACTCTTATTTAAACCCCGACTGAAACAAAAGCTACGTGTAGACCTATGCCCTTGGCGTTCCCTTAGGGTAGGGGTATTAGACCCTAACATCCTGATAAGTGTTCAAAATTCATCGCTTTTTGAACACTTATCACCCCTGAACAAAAACGGGCATTAACCTGATTTTCGACATTTTACCAGCCCCAAGTCCAAAAACAAGTGATATTCAATACTAACCGTACTCTATAGCAATCCTATTTGATTTGTGAACATAAAGTGAGTCAGATACCCGACTTCTCTAAGAAGTCGGGTATCTTTGTGTTCACAAATGATTTAGGACTGCTATAGCAAATGAGATAATAGTGTGTAAATCACACTACCCATTGTTATTGCATCGGCTTGCAAAAATTAACCCAGCTTATAAATTGTGCCATGTCTAACGACAAGGGGCGACGCATCTATGCCGTCCCCAAACAATACACCACTTCTGTTCCTGAGTTTTTTCTAGTACGAAGAGAGAGAAAACCATGAATAAATTCTTTGAAATAATCGGGTTTTTAAGCGTCTCTCCACCCCCCTACAGGGGTTTCATCAAAGTTATCCTTCCATTGGGGGTTCCTGATCCAAAATCTACTCGTTAGATGGGTAAATTGGGAGCTTTTTGGCGGCATAACCTAATATCTTGGGTGAAAATGAGATTGTAAAAACCGCCAAAAAGCGTTGACTGACCAATTTTGCACAGGTTTCTCCCCAAGGGGACAAAAACTGAACCTCTCCTGAAAGCAGAGATTGACCAGAGGTGGAGAAAGGTCAAATTCCAGCCATCGAACTCAGCTTCACGAGGGTGCCATTCCCTTTAGTACCCAATACCCAGCCCCCTTGAACCAACAGCACCAATGACTCAAACTCCTGTTTCTGCCTCTAGTGGACTAGAAATCAACGCTTCTAGACAATTCACCTCTTGGCTATATGAGCAAAATCTCAGTTTGTCATTCTCCACCTACCAAGCAGGCAAAGTGTTTTTCATAGGCTTGCAACCCGACAAGCGGCTGTCTGTATTTGAGCGGACTTTTGATCGCTGCATGGGCTTGTATAGCCAGGGAAGCAGCTTATATATGAGTTCCCTCTACCAACTGTGGCGATTGGAAAACACTCTCGAACCTGGACAAGTCCACAACGGCTACGATGCCCTCTACCTGCCGCAAGTGGGTTACATCACTGGAGATTTAGACATCCATGACATCGCCATCAGCAATTCCCCAGAATCTGAAAATTCACAGAAATTGATATTTGTCAATACTCTATTTAGCTGTCTGGCCACAGTCAGCGAAACCCACAGCTTCGTCCCTCTGTGGCAGCCCCCGTTTATCTCCAAGCTAGCGGCAGAAGACAGGTGTCATCTGAACGGGTTGGCACTGCGCTCAGGAAAACCGAAGTACGTCAGTGCCATCAGTCAGTCGGATGTAGCCCAGGGATGGCGGGACAAGCGAGCCAATGGCGGTTGCGTCATCGATGTAGAGAGCAACGAAATAGTGTTGGCAGGACTGTCAATGCCCCACTCCCCCCGGTGGTATCGAGACAAACTGTGGCTGCTCAACTCTGGCACAGGGGAATTTGGTTACGTGGACTTAGAGCGGGGGGTATTTGAACCGGTGGCTTTCTGTCCAGGTTACCAGCGTGGATTAGCCTTTCATGGCGACTTCGCGGTGGTGGGGATTTCCCAACCCAGGTACAACAAAACCTTTAGCGGGCTGCTGCTAGATGAAAAGTTGCAAGCCAAGCAGGCACAAGCCCATTGCGGACTGCTGGTAATTGACCTCAAAAGTGGGGATATTGTCCATTCCTTGCACCTAGAAGGGGTGGTGCTGGAACTGTACGACGTAGTTGCATTACCAGGGGTGCGACGACCGATGGCAGTTGGCTTCAAGAGCGATGAAATCCGGCGGCTGATCACTGTTGGGACAGATTCCTGATCTCCGCAGCTACTCGACCAACCCCAAATTACCGGGTGAAGGCAAGCAAGGAAATGAGGGAGAAATAACTAACTCCTGCCTTGTGAAGAGGCATTGAACGGGATTTCCAAAGTCTAAAATCTCAAATCGAAGGAAAAACTCATGGCAAATTCAGTTTTCAACTTATCTGACCTCAACGGCGTTAACGGCTTCGTTGTTAACGGCATCACAGAGGGTGACTTCTCAGGCTCCTCTGTCAGCAGTGCCGGGGATATCAACGGTGACGGCTTCGACGACCTGATTATCGGGGCAAGAGGTGCCTCCCCCAACGGCACTTATTCAGGGCAGAGCTATGTGGTGTTTGGCAGCAGCAGTGGCTTTAGCCCGACCCTCAACCTCTCCACCCTCAACGGCGCTAACGGCTTCGCTATTAACGGCATCGCCGCATATGACCAATCAGGCAGGTCTGTCAGCAGTGCTGGGGATGTCAACGGTGACGGCTTCGACGACCTGATTATCGGGGCAAGATATGCCGACCCCAACGGCTCCAACTCAGGGCAGAGCTACGTGGTGTTTGGCAGCAGCAGTAGCTTTAGCCCCACCCTCAACCTCTCCACCCTCAACGGCGCTAACGGCTTCGCTATTAACGGCATCGCACAGGGTGACAGATCAGGCTCCTCTGTCAGCAGTGCCGGGGATGTCAACGGTGACGGCTTCGACGACCTGATTATCGGGGCAAGATATGCCGACCCCAATGGCTCTAATTCAGGGCAGAGCTACGTGGTGTTTGGCAGCAGCAGTGGCTTTAGCCCGACCCTCAACCTCTCTACCCTCAACGGCGCTAACGGCTTTACCATCAATGGCATCGCACAGGGTGACAGCTCAGGCTCCTCTGTCAGCAGTGCCGGGGATGTCAACGGTGACGGTTTCGACGACCTGATTATCGGGGCACCTGGTGCCGACTCTTCAGGGCAGAGCTACGTGGTGTTTGGCAGCAGCAGTGGCTTTAGCCCGACCCTCAACCTCTCTACCCTCAACGGCGCTAACGGCTTTACCATCAATGGCATCCCAGGGAGTGACTTGTCAGGCTCCTCTGTCAGCAGTGCCGGGGATGTCAACGGTGACGGCTTCGACGACTTGATTATCGGGGCACCTAGTGCCGATCCCAATGGCTCTTTATCAGGGCAGAGCTACGTGGTGTTTGGCAGCAGTGGCTTTAGCCCGACCCTCAACCTCTCCAGCCTCAACGGCGCTAACGGCTTCGCTATTAACGGCATCCCAAGGAATAGCTTCCCAGGCATATCTGTCAGCAGTGCTGGGGATGTTAACGGTGACGGCTTCGACGACCTGATTATCGGGGTAAGAGGTGCCTCCCCCAGCGGCATGTATTCAGGGCAGAGCTACGTGGTGTTTGGCAGCAGCAGTGGCTTTAGCCCGACCTTCAACCTCTCCACTCTCAACGGCGCTAACGGCTTTACCATCAATGGCATCCCAGGGAGTGACTTCTCAGGCAGCTCTGTCAGCAGTGCTGGGGATGTCAACGGTGACGGCTTCGACGACCTGATGATCGGGGCACCGGGTTACTTCCGCAACCGCTCTGATTCAGGGCAGACCTACGTGGTATTTGGCTACGCTAACATCGGTGCTGGCGGTAGCAGTAACTTGGTGGGGATTGATTTTAGCACCACCTTTACTGGCACTCCCGTCTCCATTGTTGATAGCGACTTCACCCTGACGGACAACAATGCTGCCCTAGCTGGTGCTACCATCACTATTACTAATCTCTTGGATGGGGCAGCCGAAAGCCTCGGCGCTACTGCTATTGGTAACATCACCGCTACTTACAATGCCACTACAGGCATTCTCACCCTCAGCGGCACGGATACAATTGCCAATTACCGACAAGTCCTTGCCAGCCTTACCTACAACAATACAGCTGCCTCTCCCAACACCACTAACCGGACAATTGAGTTTGTCGTTGATGACGGGCAACCTTTCAGTAACACGAGTGCGGTGGTAAGGACTACAGTGGCGGTAAGTCCTTCTGCTAATCAACCCCCCGTCGCCGTCGATGATGCCTTCAGCACGAATGAGGATCAAGTTCTCAACGGTAATGTGCTAATTGCCAATCCCACCACAGCTGACAGTGACCCGAACAACGACACTTTAACGGTGACACAGGTGAATGGCAATGCTGCGGCTGTAGGCAACGAGATTACTTTAAATTCTGGTGCTTTGCTAACCCTTACCAGCAATGGCAGTTTTGTCTATAACCCTCAGGGTCAATTTGAATCTTTGAGTGTGGGAGCCACTGCCAGCGACAGTTTTACTTATACTATCGATGATGGCAATGGTGGCACTAGCACAGCAACGGTTAATCTCACCATCAACGGTGTTAATGATGCACCAACTTTAGTAAATGCTCTTTCAGACACAACTACCACAGAAAACAGTGCCTTCAACTTTACCTTCCCCGCCAACACTTTTGCTGATATTGATGTAGGAGACACCTTAACCTACACTGCTACCTTAGATAACGATAATCCCCTACCCTCGTGGTTGAGCTTCAACGCCAATACTCGCACCTTCAGTGGCACTCCTGCGGCTGGTAATGTCGGAACCATCAGCGTTAAACTTACTGCCAAGGATACCAGCAACGCCAATGTCAGCGATATCTTTAACCTGACAGTCACTCCCCTCAACTTGATGGGAACCCCGAATGCTGATAACCTTACAGGCACAGCCAGCAACAACACCATCTATGGGTTAGCTGGTAACGATACCATCACGGGTAATCAGGGTGACGACACCCTCATCGGCCGGGGCGACAAGGATAGATTTGTCTTCAACTTGGGCGACGGTACAGATACTATTACCGATTTAGGTGGTATAGGTAAAGGCTCAAACCCTCCGCCAGCAGTAATTGCCGAAATTGATATCTTGAAATTCCAGGGGGCTGGCTTAACCGCGGGCAATCTGCTGCTAACTAAAAATGGTAGCAATCTGGAAGTCTCCTTTGAAAACGTCGCCAACAGTCCCAAGGTAATCTTGCAAAACTTTGCCTTGGAAAATCTAGATAACCTAACTGGCCTTGGCAATATCCTATTTGATGGGGAAACCACCATTACTGATAGTTTTGATGTCTTCGATGCCGACTCCACCTCAACTACTGTCTTCAACCGCAACACAGTCACATTCCTCAACGACCTGAATAACAATGTCAGTGGTTTTAATTCTGCTGATGTGATTAATGCTCAGTTGGGTGATGACACAATCGACGGTCTGGGTGGCGATGACCTGCTGCGCGGTGGTGCAGGTAATGACACTCTTTCGGGCGGTAATGGTGATGACAAACTCTATGGTGATGACGGTAATGACAGCCTTGTGGGCGGTAATGGTCAAGACCTACTCGTTGGCGGTGGGGGTAACGATTTCCTCGACGGTGGCAGGGGAGATGATAACCTGACTGGCGGTACTGGTAGCGATATCTTCTTGCTGGCGACAGCCGCAGGTCGGGATACGATTACTGACTTTAGTTTAGGTCAAAGCGATCAAATCGGCTTGTCTGGCGGACTGAGTTTTAATCAGTTGTCCTTCTCTGGCAATGAGATTAGCTTAGGTAATCAAACCCTAGCGGCGCTCACTGGATTTGATACTACCACGCTAACTCAGGACAATTTTGTCTTAGTTTAAGCATTTCAGTGATGGGGGGGCATGGGCATTGCTCATCCCCTGCTTATGTCATCTATAGGAATCCGGTTTGATTTCTGTAAGCCGCACACTCGTGACTTCAAGTCATGAGTTAGGCGTTCCATATTTCTATATTTAGAATAGCAGATGCTTGCGTATTATGGTAAGATTATCACAGCGAAACATTTGTTAGAGAAATGCAAAAAGCGTTTAAAGTTACACTAATTCCTAATCACAATCAAGAAGTCTTAATTAATAAGACTATTGGTTGTGCAAGGTTTGTATATAACCGCTTTCTGGCATTGAGAAAAGAGCTATATGATACTGAGCAAAAAACCTTAAACTACAATGGTTGTAGTCAGCAGTTAACTTTACTCAAAAAAGAGAT
>NZ_JACJRJ010000025.1 GCF_014697195.1 Cylindrospermum sp. FACHB-282
ACATCAAATTGGTGTAGTGGTATTTGGGTGGAATCAGGGACAAAGACAAGAAGCGCAGTTAGGTAGAACAACGCAATCATTTGTGCAGATACCAACCGCCAAACTCAAAAAACGAGTTAAACAGTTATGCGAGTACCACGGCATCAAATTTGTAGAAACTGAAGAATCCTATACCAGTAAAACTAGTTTTTTAGATGGTGATTTTCTACCTACTTTCGGCGCAAAACCTGAAGGGTGGAAACCAAGTGGAAAACGAGTAAAACGCGGTATGTTCCGCACAGGAAAAGGACTATTTATTAACGCTGATTTAAATGGTGCAGCGAATATACTTCGCAAAGTAGAGACACAATTAGGACTCGTCCTAGTCAAGGTCTGTAGGCAAGTTTTGACCCTTGCTACCAGATTTCGTATCTGGGAAACCAAAACTAAAAAGCGAAGTGGTACGGCTTCAGCCTACCACGTAGTATCAGTTTAGAATCCCCGTGTCTTTAGACCGGGGAGAGGTCAACTGCCCTTTTTTATCGCCATAGCTTTTAGCTATGGCGTGATTCTGTTGATTAGTTGGCAGTAGGATATAAAGGTGATTCATCGATTCCGCCAACATGATCCAGGGGCCAAAAGCGAAGTACAGCACGACCGATAATATTTTGTCGGGGAACTAGACCCCAACAACGTCCATCATAACTGCTACCACGGTTGTCACCTAATACCAAATATGAGTTAGTGGGTATTGTTTGGGGTTTGGCTAAGAAAGGTGGCTGCTGCCCTGATGTGCAAACTTCAGTAACTGTACGCTGTGTGTTGGGTAGATACTTGTCTTCCTGGAGGGGTTTGCTGTTGATGTAAACCTTGCCATCTTTGAGTTCTATTTTGTCTCCAGGTAAGCCAATTACACGTTTAATGAAGGCATCGTGATATTGTTCTTTTTGTAGCTCTACCGTGGGTGAAAATACTACAATATCGCCCCGTTGGGGGGTAGAAAATTTATATTTCAGTTTATCGACAATAATCTTGTCTGCCTCCCATTGGTTTGGTGTACCATGCAGAGTCGGTTCCATTGAGCCAGAAGGAATCCAGCGGGCTTCGGCGACAAATGTCCGAATTCCCAAAGCTAGGACGATGCTCAAGATAATCGTTCTACCTAGCTCTGCGATCCAGGAATTATCATTTTGTTGGCTAGAGTTGTTATCAGGCACTTGATTTTGCATGAAATTACTTAATTAAAGGAAGGATGCAGGTAAATAACTTGCCTAGTGAGACCTTATTTGTTAATTTTAACGAAAAAACCTTGTTTTCCTGATCGGGTTGGCTGATTGACCAAGTGATTCATTGTGTTAAAAATAAACTTTTTTTTACAAACAGCTAAATTCGGGTTTGAAGAGGGCAACCAAGTTTACCCTAAAAGGATAGTTATCTTTCATCAATAGCTCTCTGTTTTAACGCTGTGAACTCCATGTCATCTACCAAAAGTTTATTGATTCGCCACGCCCGCATTATTCTACCCAATGGTAAATTGATGATTGGGGATGTATTGACGCGCGATCGCCAAATAGTTGAAGTTGCTCCAGAAATCTCCCCCACCACACCAACCAAGGAAATTGACGCACAAGGGTTAACTTTGTTGCCAGGAGTGATAGATCCCCAGGTGCATTTCCGGGAACCCGGACTAGAACATAAAGAAGATTTGTTTACTGCTAGTTGTGCTTGTGCCAAAGGGGGGGTGACAACATTTCTGGAAATGCCCAATACACGCCCCCTAACAACTACCCAATCCGCTTTAGATGACAAACTAAAACGTGCCTCCAACAAGTCCTTGGTTAATTATGGCTTTTTTATTGGGGCGACGGCTGACAATTTAGCAGATTTGCTGACGGCAAAGCCAACACCAGGAATTAAAATTTTTATGGGGTCGATGCATGGTCAGTTGCTGATTGACCAAGAAGCAGCCCTAGAGGCGATATTTGCCCAAGGAGACCGCTTGATTGCTGTTCATGCTGAAGATCAAGCTAGAATTCAGCAACGACGCCAAGAATTTGCCCATATCCACGATCCAGCAGTTCATTCCCAAATTCAAGACAATCAAGCGGCACTGTTGGCAACTCAACTGGCATTAAAGCTTTCGCAAAAATACCAACGGCGTTTGCATATTCTGCATCTGTCAACAGCGGAAGAAGCAGACTTGCTGCGTCAGCATAAACCTAGTTGGGTAACAGCAGAGGTGACACCACAGCATTTGCTGTTGAATACCAGTGCTTATGAGCAGATTGGGACTTTAGCCCAGATGAATCCACCTTTGCGATCGCCTCATGATAACGAAGTTCTTTGGCAAGCTTTACGGGATGGTGTGATTGATTTCATCGCTACAGACCATGCCCCCCACACCTTAGAAGAAAAAGCTCAACCATATCCCAATAGCCCCTCTGGAATGCCTGGAGTAGAAACATCTCTAGCTTTAATGTTAACAGCAGCGATGGAGGGGAAGTGTACTGTTGCTCAAGTTGCTCATTGGATGTCTAAGGCTGTGGCTGTAGCTTATGGTATTCCCAATAAAGGAGCGATCGCACCAGGTTACGATGCCGATTTAGTCTTGGTAGATTTAAACACTTATCGTCCAGTCTTGCGTGAAGAACTGTTAACCAAATGCCGTTGGAGTCCCTTTGAGGGTTGGAACCTCACCGGATGGGCTGTTACAACCATTGTCGGCGGCGAAATTGTTTATGACAAAGGGCAGCTAAATACATCAGTGCGAGGTCAAGCTTTAAATTTCGTGTAGCGAATATTTATTTAGTGCCTAAGTAGTATAGAACTAGAAAGCGTTATACAGCAAAGTCAGGCTGGGACTGGTAAGCTTTTGTTTTGCCAGAGCCTAGTCATGGTTTGAGTAACTTGCTGATTAATGTCTAAAATATTGCAACTAGAGGTCGTATTTTTAGCGTTGTCTCAGGTGCAAAACAGATTGGGTTATGTCCAAAAATCAGGAAAATTATTATGTCATTCAAAATTTTGAGTTTAGACGGTGGTGGTATTCGGGGAGTCATTACAGCACGCATACTTCAACAAGTTGAACAAGAAATTAGAAAACAAGGCAAAGGAAATTATTTACACGAATATTTTGATTTGATTGCCGGCACTTCTACAGGTTCAATTTTAACAGCAGGTATAGCTCTAGGAAAAGAAACTCAGGAATTGATTGACCTCTATAAATATAGAGGTAAAGATATATTTCCCCAAGAAAGAAAAGACCGATACAAAAACTTTCCATCTATAATCAAGACTATTCTTGGAGTAATTTCTCCACCTAGATATACTCATGAAGGACTAATTAATGTCCTGAAAGATTCCTTGAAATCTGCAAAAATTAAGGATATTGATCAACCAATTATATTAATTTTGGCTTACGATACACTCTATCGTAACACCACATTTTTTACTAATTGTCATCCTGATCTTGGCGACCGCTGGTATGATGACTGTTATTTGTGGGAGATATGCGCTGCTTCAGCCTCTGCGCCAACTTTCTTTCCACCGTATAACTTAGAGCCTGTCGATAAAAATAAATTTGGTGATTGGCAATTCCCACATATTGACGGGGGAGTTTCTGCTAACAATCCGGCTCTAGCAGCCTTGAGTTTAGCTATGAGAATAAATCAAAGTTCAGTCTCGCCAACAATTAAGCAAAAATACAAACTTCATAATCTTCAGTTTGCAGATTACTCCATTCTTTCCATTGGCACTGGCGAAACTGGTGAACCATATGAATTTGAGCAAATAAACCAATGGAAAGGTTTAGACTGGGCAGCACATCTTACTGATATTTTTATGGATCCTACATCTGAGATAGTGAGTACAATTTGCCGACAAATTATGGGGGGATACAATTCGCGCCGTTATTTACGTCTTCAATTTAATTTAAATGAGACAACTAAACCTAAGCCAAATGAGACTTATAAAGATCCTCGCCTCCTATTGCGGCACGAGGAGCGAAAAAATAAATTTACAGATCAAAATATCACTGAAGAAATAGATACCACTAGCCAGGAGACTATCCAGCAGTTAATAGATACAGCATCTGCATTCATTGATCAAGGTCGTAGCTACTATACCAGAGATGAAAATGGGCCTGGGGTGAAAAATGCGATCGCCTCTTTTATTAGAGATAACTAGTACATCTAGCGGCGAAATCTTGATTAAGAACACAATTAAATGGCGTAATTTCCGCTATACGAGTACAGTCATCCCCATAACCCAAACCCACACTCAGATAACTATCTGGCTTGTAAGGCATACGTTCTGCCCACTCAATTGCGACAATTCCTGGCATAACTTCAACACCTTCCCAATAGGTTTCTAAGTTCAAAGCAGCAACTTCATTTGGTTCTAAGCGATACAGATCCAAATGGTAAAGGGGAAGGCGTCCTTCTGTGTACTCGTTAATCAAGGTAAAAGTAGGACTGACAATGGATTCAGTGATACCCAGACCTTTACCAATACCTTGCACCAAGGTAGTTTTGCCAGCACCTAAATCAGCTTCTAACAAAATCACACTCCCCTTCGTCAGCAATTCACCAAGAATCATGCCCAAGCGTAGGGTAGCTTCTGCATCTGCCAGGAAAATTTTCATATTAGTCATTTCCCATGATGAGCGCCACTGTACCAACGTAACAAGACTCGCGCGAGTTTTGGGGGATCGTGACGTACGCAACCTGTTTCATCTTCATACAAAATATTCGCTGGGACAATTCGCCGTCCTAGCTGGGTGACAGCTTCTCGGTCTAGGAAAACAGGAATAGACTTTTGTTGAGCATAACGGATGAGTGATTGGGCTGAGGGGGATTTTTTGTGGACTAGTACAGCATCAAATAGCCGTCTTTGGCCACAAGCATCATCAATAGCGCGGATGTGATCAGCAACAGTGTAATCTTGAGTTTCTCCTGGTTGAGTCATGATATTGCAGACATAGATGCGGGGAACATTTGTGGCGGCGATCGCATCAGCAATTTCTGGAACCAACAAATTAGGAATCAAGCTAGTATAAAGGCTACCCGGCCCAATGATAATGTAATCAGCTTCTTTAATAGCCTTAATCGCTGCTGGCAAAGCTGGAGCATTAGCAGGAATACAGCCAATTTTGACAATTTTACCCCCAGCTTTGGGAATGCTAGACTCTCCCTCAATGCGGCGACCATCAGCTAATTCTGCCCAGAGACGAACATCACTCAAAGTTGCAGGTAGCACTTGCCCCCGAACTGCTAACACTTTAGAACTAGCAGCCACAGCCTGTTCTAAGTCCCCAGTAATTTCCGTCATCGCCGTTAAAAACAAATTACCAAAACTGTGACCCATCAAGCCATCCCCAGCCCGAAAACGGTATTGAAACAATTCTGTTAATAACTTTTCTTCATCTGCCAATGCCGCCAAACAATTGCGAATATCCCCCGGTGGTAAAACGCCAAAAACCTCACGCAACCGCCCAGAAGATCCACCATCATCAGCTACAGTGACAATAGCAGTAATATTCGCGCTGTAGGTTTTTAGTCCGCGTAGCAAAGTAGAAAGTCCAGTCCCACCACCAACCACCACTATTTTTGGGCCTCGGTACAATCGGTGATGTGCCAGTAGAACATCTATCAGTTCTTCTTCTTCCCCTTCTGGTCTTAGCACCCTAGTAATTGAGCCTACAGTGCGGGATTGCCCCCAAAGCACCAACAGCACGCCGCAGAGGATGACCAAAGGCCCGCTGACATAGTTGGGTAAGATGTTGGTGATCACTCCCAGAAAATTCCTTACCAACTCCAGACCCCAAAAGATGGGAGTTAGCTTAATCCAAATAGCCAACCCCAAACCTGCCAGCACCACACCGCCAACACTAATTAGCAACCAACGTTTTACTGATATTCCAGGAGATAACCACTTGAACCACTGGTTCACCCGATGAGAAGTGCGACTGCGCGATTGTTTTTGCAGGGCGTTGAGGGCTTGTCTGAGAAAACCGATTGACATACCTGATTTGGAGCAGTGCTACAAACAATGTTTAACAGAAAATGTACACTACTTGGTCTAAACGCCAAGTGTGAAATAATTATAGTTATTAACTCTCTGAGACTTCGAGTAAGTTTCTCAAAGTTGCCAGCATTGCCAGTCAAATAACACCTAGATTAGTTACAACGAATTTAATGGAAAAGCGAATTTTAGGAATAGATCCGGGACTGGCAATTGTCGGATTTGGGTTAATTACCTGCATACAAAACGAAGCTAAGGCACAAGATACATCAGTAAAGATGCTGGATTTTGGCGTAATCCGGACGTCCGCAGATGCAGAAATGGGACAACGACTGTGTACCTTGTTCGACGATTTGCACACCCTGATGGAGGAGTTCAAACCAGATTTGGTGGCGATTGAAAAATTATTCTTCTATCGTATGTCAAATACTATCCTAGTTGCACAGGCACGGGGTGTACTAATTTTAGTTTTGGGCCAGCTTCGTCTCCCATATCTAGAGTTCACCCCAGCCCAAATAAAGCAAGCTCTAACGGGGTACGGTAATGCAGATAAAGCCGAAGTGCAAGATGCCGTAGCCCAGGCGTTGGATTTAGATGATATCCCTAAGCCTGATGATGCTTCGGATGCTTTGGCTGTAGCTTTAACTGCTTGGTATCAGTTGTAGCTATACTAACTAGCAAAAATAGTTTCTCCACGTAGTGTGCGTTCCCTAACGCACTTTTCTAGCACTTTTAATTACACAAACAATACCTCATTTTTGCTATTTTCTATTAGTTAACTCCTAATTTTTTGTATTAACCAGGGTACCAAATTATTCATTGATATCCATGTTAAAGAATTAAAAATTGAAGCCTGTTACATAAGGGGATTTAAACCCCGACTAAAATACAAGCTACCTCAGGGCTATTTCATTTTCAACAACCGCCATGACTTACCTCACGCTGCGCTATTACAATGAATTCTGAGTCTAATAGCACTCATTCGTCTAAAGACGGCGAAAATAAATTTCTAGTCCGTTAAAACAGAATGCGAGTTATTAGCTCTGAACTTAAGTTCAGGGCGGGTTATGTCTAGAATGAAATAGCCCTGCAAGCTACCTGTAGACCTATGCCATTGGCGTTCCCCTAGAGTAGGGTTATTAGACCCTAACATCCTGGTAAAATGGCCAATTATCCAGGCAAAATCTATGAGTTCTACCGTTTCCCCAAAACATCGAATGTTACCAACCCAAGCTATAGGGGCCAAGATATTCCATTCCTGCAATATTATTAGCCTGTTCCTCATGCTTACCAGTGGGCTACAAATTTACAACGCTAACCCCGTTTTTGGTGGACGTGCAGGTTTACATATTCCTCCCATATTTACCTTAGGTGCTTGGCTAGCGGGGGGTAGACACTGGCATTTTGCAGCTATGTGGCTATTTTCGCTCAATCTTTTATGGTATGGAATTTATGTTTTAATTACCCGACGTTGGCGACATCGATTTGTGGGAGTTAATGACCTTAAAGCATTGCAAAAAAGTCAAAATTCCCAGCGATTAATTTACGCTTGGCATCGCATCGCCTATACAGCAATTATTCCTATATTGCTGTTAGCATTACTGACAGGAATAGGAATGTACAAACCTGCTCAATTTCCTTGGATTTTGGATATGTTTGGTAGTTGGCAAGCGCTGCGAGTTGTTCATTTTGCCTCGGTGCCAATGGTTATCCTATTTACTGTAATTCATTCCCTATTAGGTCGGCAAGCTGGGGGTGATAAACTCACAGAATCAATGTTTTGGTAAAACCAATGGCCAATGAACCAAATATAAACTTAATTCGTGTAAACCGTCCTCAATTAACTCGCCGGAAATTTTTACAACTTTCGGGAATTTCTAGCATGGGTTTATTTCTCGGTGGTTGTGGTACACCCGCACTTGAGGATTTGGTAGGTAAACTTTCTGAACCACTGAATCAGAAGGTTGAAGGCTTAATATTTAAACCACAAAAGCTTGTACCGGAATTCTCTACTAGGGAAATTCAACCAGAGGCATTAATAATTAATACTTTCCGGGATACTCCTATCATTGACCCAGTTAAGTACCGTTTAATTGTTGACGGTGAAGTAAATCACCCCCTCAGCCTCAGCCTAGCAGACATTCAGGCTTTGCCTATGACTTCCATGATTATTCGTCATATTTGTGTGGAAGGTTGGGCCGCGATCGTACAATGGGGTGGCATAGGTATGGGAGAAATTGTTGCTCTTGCCCAACCTAAAGCAAATGTCCAGTATGCTTACTTTAAATCGGCTGATGGCTACTACGAAAGTTGGGATATAGCTTCAGCACTACATCCCCAAACTCTGTTAGCGTATCAGAAAAATAGTAAACCTTTGCCAGTAGAAAATGGTGCGCCCTTGCGTTTAGCTTCGCCAATTAAACTTGGTTATAAGCAGAGTAAGTGGGTAACTCAAATTACCCTAACTAGTTATTTGTCACCTTTTAAGGGTTACTGGGAAGATCAGGGTTACGAATGGTTTGCTGGACTGTAAATATCCTGTAATCAGGAATAGTAATTGATATTGCCTATTCCTGATGGCTTAAATCTTAATTTTTTGTCTTCAAAATGAACTTCTTTGATAAATTAAATAGTAAAATTTCGCAAAATCAAAGCTTACTATTTGTAGGACTTGATCCAAATCCAGAAATGATGCCTACCCGTTATGCATCTGAAAATATTATCACTGGGTTAGAAAATTGGTTGCAATTCATTATTGCAGAAACTGCTGATTTTGTATGTGCTTATAAGCCAACACTCGGCTTTTACGAAGCTTTAGGTGTTCCGGGGATAGAACTACTGCTGAAAACTTTAGCAGCTATCCCGGCAGATATGCCGATTATTTTAGATGCCAAACATAGTGATTTAAATACTAGTACCATCTTTGCCCATACTGTATTTACAGAATGGCAGGTAGATGCCATCACCCTGAGTCCCTATACTGGACAAGATCACGTAGCACCATTTTTGGTTTATCCTGATAAAGCTGTGTTTATTTTGTGTTGTACTTCTAACCCAGGAGCAGCAACTTTACAGCAATATCCTACCAAGGAATCACCCCTTTATTTACAGGTAGTCAAGGAATCAAAAAATTGGGGAACTCCAGAACAATTGGGTTTAGAAGTAGGAACCACAAATGCTGGTGTTTTGGCGCTAATTCGGGCAATTGCTCCCGAACGCATCATCATGGCGCGTAGCATTTGGGCTGAGGGTAGTAATCTTAAAGAAATTTTAGCCGCAGGCTTGAATGCTAACGGTGACGGTTTGCTAATTCCTGTACCTCAAGATATGTTAGGAAAACCAGAATTATCTAAAGAAATTCAGTCTTTACATTCAGAAATTAATCAAACCAAAACTGAAATTATCTGGGATGGTTCCACCTGTGCTGTATGGTTTCCTGATATTTGTTTTTTAGATCAGCACCCTCACCAGGATTTGATTTTGCAACTTTATGATATTGGTTGCATTATGTTTGGTGATTTTGTCCAAGCATCAGGAGCTACTTTCCCTTATTATATCGACTTGCGGAAAATTATTTCCAATCCCCAAGTTTTTAATCAAGTGATCATTGCCTATGAAAATATTTTAAAAAATCTGACTTTTGATAGATTAGCAGGTATTCCCTATGGTTCTTTACCTACTGCTACTGGTTTATCTTTGCGCCTTGACTGTCCGATGATTTTTCCCCGAAAAGAGGTGAAAGCACATGGAACTCGGAAGTTAATTGAGGGTGACTTTTATCCTGGTGAAACTGTTGTGGTAGTTGATGATATTCTCATTAGCGGCAAAAGTGTCATGGAAGGGGCAGAAAAGTTAAAATCAGCGGGATTAAATGTTAAGGATATTGTGGTATTTATCGACCATGAACAAGGGGTAAAAGACCGATTACAACAGAATGGTTATCTGGGTTACTCGGTTTTAACTATTTCAGAAATTATCTCTACTCTGTATCAAGCAGGACGGATAAATGATGAGCAATTTTTAGCTTTTACACAAAGATATGAGGGTATATAAAGCCAATAAATTGCCTGCAATATCTCTACAGTAGTTTGCAGTAGCTGCAACTTCTATAGCAATCCTAAATGAGTTGTGAACATAAACGAACCGCCAAGACGCCCGCGCGCAGCGATGCCCGTTGGCGTAAGCCTGCCGTTAGGCATAGGGCTGTAGAGCGCCAAGAAAAGAAAAAGAAGTTTTCACATATAATTTAGGACTGCTATAGTTTTTAGGTAATTTTTAAATTGGTGATTATGAATTTTTCTCTCAATCAACTAATTAAATGGTTAATTTTAACGCTGCTATTTCCGCTAATCTTTCTCAATGGTTGGCTAGTATTGAGATTTTTTCAGTATTTTCAGCCGTTGGTGACTATTCTTGTGTTAGCGTCTTTGCTGGCTTTCATTTTAAACTATCCAACTTCCCTTCTCCAGGGACGAGGAGTTAAACGCAACTATGCAGTAGGGTTAGTTTTTATATTAGCATTGCTGATTTTAGTTGCTTTGGGTATCACATTAGTACCCGTTGCGTTAGAGCAATTTAATGATATGGCTAAACTATTTCCCCAATGGCTTGATTCTAGTGAAAAAAAGCTCAAAGGTTTGAATGATTGGGTTTTTAGCCAGAATTCAAGAGTTAATTTATGCCAAATATTAAATGATATTATTAACCGATTACCTAATGAATTGGAGCATTTTTTCAATGAAATATTCAGCATTATTGTAGATACTATTGATAGTATTTCTGAGGCGTTAATTACAGTAGTGCTGACTTTTTATCTATTATTGGATGGTGAGAGGCTGTCGGAGTCAATAATTAAAAAGTTACCTTTAAAGTTTGGTCAATGTTTGAGAAATTCTCTTCAGCAAAATTTCCAAAATTATTTGATTGGTCAGGTAAGTTTGGCTTTGTTGATGGGACTTTCAGAAACATTAATGTTTTTAGTTTTTCGAGTCCAGTTTGGTTTACTTTTTGGTTTAGGAGTTGGGCTTTTGAGCTTAATTCCTTTTGGTGATGTTGTTAGTTTGATTATCATAACTTTAATTATAGCTTCACATGATTTTTGGTTAGCAGTGAAGATTTTTGTGGTAGCTTTTGTTATTGACCAGGTAATTGATCAGGCGATCGCACCCCGCATTTTAGGTGAATTTACGGGACTTAGACCAATATGGGTAATCATTTCTTTACTTGTGGGAACCTATATCGGCGGGGTGTTGGGTTTGCTAATAGCTGTACCAGTGGCGGGTTTAATCAAAGATGCAATTGAGGCTTTATCTGGTGATATTGATAACCCTGCTGAGGGTGAAGGTGTAGCAGAAATGTTAACTGAGAAGTCAGCAACGCAGTGAGTTAGTGAGTTTGTTAAAAAACTAGACTTATAGCTTGCACCATAATGATAAGGATTTAAACGTCAGAATTAGTAACTGAACTGATTATTTTTAGTAGCATATGGTGACAGCGAAATTCAGCAGGATATGACTTCCCTGATGGAACTACCCGCTGGTGATCTGAGGTTTTATGGTCACGCTGGGAAAAATCTGGATGATTATTTAATGTACATGGTACTTTGGCTGCAATATTGGTAAAAGCTTTGTTAGGATCACCAGAAAACAGATAACCAAGCATTCCTCCTTCACTAGAAAATGGTGCATATCTACAAGTTATAAAGTTGTCATTTATCTCTTCTACATATTTACCTACCGCGCCATCTGATTTTAAAACTTTAGCTTCTAAAGGCCAGATAATCCTCTCATTAGAGATTAGATAAAATGCAATATCATAGTGCGGTGGTTGTGCTTGTGCTGATTGACGACTTTCCCATTCATAGACTTCATGTTGAACATCAAATGGCTCATCTCCTGTCATCTTTCTACGAATTTTTCGCTCAAGAGATTGAGTAATAGTCGTTTCTAGCTGCTCCTCTGCTTCATCACAATTAATTTGTAATAAAATCTCAGAAACCAGCAAATCATATCCTTCCCAGACAAGTTTTACAAGAATTGTTATTGCATCATTATTCCAACCTTTTGCTACTTCAACAAAATCTGGTGTATCTTTCCATCGCAATTCTGGGATTGTTTTACCTCTTCTAAGCACTGTATGACTCCTCTATAACCTGCGATTCTTTATCAAAAGCTGTCCCCCACATCATAATATCTGCGGCTACTTCATCAGCATCTCTTAAAGCCATAGAACGAGTCCAATAACGAATTTTGTCAGGTTTTATCAAATAAATAGTAGGAATGTTCAACCCATTCAATTGAACGGAATCATAAACCCTCGCAACACGCTGATAAAATATTCCACCATCTTCTGTACTTCCTCTATCCAAACACAACTGATTTAATCTCTCCAATTGTTCTAGTAAATCAGGGGAGTCGATAGGCTCTATATGTACTCCTTCACAGTCAGGTCTATTAAGATAGATTGCAACTAAGCGTATAGGAAGTTTAGTATTAGTTTGCTCCTGAAATATAGTGGCACAAACTTGTTTATCTTGTCCAAATCCTGCTTTGAGAACTCGCAAGAAATACTCACAATATGCTGTAAGTTCAGGTTCAGTATTATTTTTAGATTGGCCATTATCTCTACGGTGAGTTCTTTTTCGTCCAGGGGAAGCACTATCTCCTTTAAAATCTGGCAGAGTGTAATTAAAGAGATCATTAATTAGTACCCATTCACTATCCTTAAATTCAAAAGCCTGACGTATGCGCTCATCTACATCATCAATTGTTTTTATATTCTGTAATAAGCCGGCAATTTCTTCAGGTATTGGTAAACGCAATAAATCGCTTGGTTTTACTTCAGGAATATATGACGCAAAACGCCCACTTGAAAGAAGGAGATAATACACAGCTAACTTACTTTTATAGCTGAGACAAGCTGCTTCTAAAGTTAAACTGTATTTCTTAGGAATATGTACACTAACGTAACTACCAGAGCATATAATACCTTGATTATTCTGCTCATCTGATTCAGTGATAGCAACATGAAAACGCCTTGATTTTTTCGACCAACTTAGTTTAATTATTAGTTGCGGTAAATCAAATGCAGCCAAATCAGTTAACCGATGTGTATATGGATCATCATTAAGGGGTAGTTGCTTTGCTACAAAGTGAGTAGCGGTTCCATCAGGAAATAGTTTAGTAAATTGTTTATCTTCTAAAATCCGTCTCCTTAAAATTGCTGTATGACGCTTTTGACGACTACCTCTAATAATTCCTTGAGATGATAAAACAATATTTAGACTTTCAAGTTTTGCCAGACTCTGGTAGTTACTCAATCTACGAATTAGAGTAAGATCACGTCTTCCACCCCACATTAATGATGTCCAGACTAAAGGATCTGACACCGCCTCACGTTGATAGATAATATTGATATCATTTGGTTCTATAATTATGTGATAGTAGTCCTCATTACTAGAAACTGGTTTTGGACAAATGTATGTCAAAGGCTCCCCGTCAGGAGGACTAGCGCACATTATAATAATACAAGCGGGAGAAATAGCATCTTTGAAAAGTCCAAAGCGTAATGCAGATAAATTAACTATCTCCTCAACTTTAAATTCTGAAAAGAGTTTAGATCGAAATTCTTGGGCTGTGCCAACCTGATTAAAAATTAAGGCAAGAGCCGGTTGCATCATCGCAATTTTACCACCTTGTTTAGTTAAGACAGCAGTTTTTGGTAAAAATAAGGGGCCAATATTTTTATAAGAACTTTTCCAGTTACTGTTTTTAGCCCATAACTTTGCTAATGGGGTCATACTTTTTTCACCCCACGGTGCATTACCAACAACTAAATCATATTTAGCGGCATCTTGAACAGAACGAAAACCTTCTTTATTTTCTTGAAAAAAGTCAGCATTTATTAATTGGCGTTCACGCAATCTTGGAAAGCGAAACTCATTTTCCCAATAATCTTGAGGTTCAACTTTATCAAGCATGGTTAAATAGAGGCTGAAAGAAGCTACTCTTACTGCTTGAGTATCTACATCAACACCAAATAAATTATTTTCTAATAAAGATTTTAAATCGCTGGACTGGATTGTTCTATTAAGATGAGCTTGTTCCCATCTATAAATTAAACGCTGAAATGCTTTAACCAGAAAAATTCCTGAACCACAAGCAGGGTCAAGAATCTTGATATCCCATTCTTGACTATCCCAAGGTAAAACACCATCTAGTATAAAATCTACTATATGTTCTGGTGTGTAATGAACTCCTGTACCGGATTTTTTACTAACAAATTCTTCATATATACTGCTAATAAACTCTAAAGGTATAACGTCAAAGTGGTAGTATGACCAAAGACTTAGTTGTCCACTTTCCATGTCTACATGACCACTGACAAAATCAGCAAGTATATTTAGGTGAATCTCTTTAACTTTTCTTTCTTCTGTTTGCCATTCGGCTTCACTTTCTTCTACTGTAGAACCTTTACCTGGGAATAAATCACCATTGAACTTACCGTTGAGCCAACGAAAAAATTTATAAGTATCTCTATGATTTCTTAAAATCCCAGGTAAATTAGAGTATCTAGCTGATAATTCTCCAATTCTATATAAATGATCAAGTAAGTTTGTATTTAGATCAGGGGTTCCTTCAGACTCTTGGCGATCAAAAAGAAATTGAATAAAAATAATTCTTGCTAATAAATCATGAATAGTGTCATCATCAAGTTTATTTTGTTGAAGTTTTTGTCGAACACTTTTCAGGTTTCTCAATAGCATCTGGTCAGCAGCCTGGCTACGTTGAAATCGCTGGCTATTTTCTTGGAAAAATTGACCTGATACTAAATCAGCCCAGTGTAGACGAAAAGTTTCAGAGGCTTGTTCTGAAAGAGAAGGCTGATTAAATAATTCAAGTTCCTGTCTAGAAACTTCAATTACTGGGTTGATATTCTCTTCTGCTGCTGGCGGTTTTTCGTAGCACGTCCAAATTCTTAACCGGTTAGGTTCTGTTGTAATTAATGATGGTGTACGAGAAAAACTCCAAGCAAGTCTATAAGTTTTTCTCAACGTGTCTTCTGATACTTCCCTTTGGAAATCGCACACCAGAGCAATGGGTGCTTCTGTTGAGTCACCTTCAGGATTTGCAGCCAGCACTCCTATTTGCACACCTTCACCATCTGGAAGTTTGCTGATAGCCGTTCCTAATTTTGCTTGAGCTATCCGTGCATAAATACTAGGCCCAGCACCAGATGGCCTCCAGATTTTTTCTGGAGTCGGCCAGTGAAGCTTCTCGTGTGCTAGTTCAAGTAGTCCAGACTGTGACATTCCTTTCTTTAAGCTGTATTAGAGTATGATTTCACGTTTCAACCATCACACTGTTATGAGTTGATTGATCTTCTTCAACAGTACAGAAGTATTGGTGACTGCGGCAATAATACTTAAGCGTAGTTTACAAAGTCTTGATAATGTATCCTGTCATCAAGTTCTTTGATGCTGCATTGCAATGATAGCAGGAGAAACTGACAAAAAAATCCCTGGCATTTCTACCAGGGGGAAATATTTACTTTAATAACAGTGATGAGGTCTAAATATTAGCCAACACTTGCTAATAAGAATTCGCGTGTTTCTGGCTTGGTTACTCTCACCTGACCGTCATCGTCAATATCGACAATGGCGGTGTCTCCATCAGTGATTTGACCAGAGAGTAGTGCTTCGGCTAGAGAATCTTCTAACAGGCGCATAATTGCCCGACGTAAGGGTCTAGCGCCGTAGCTGGGGTTGTAGCCTTCTTGTACTACGCGCTCTTTGAAGCGATCGCTCACTTCTAGCTTAATTCCCCTTTCAATCAAACGGCCAGCCACATCAAGGAGCATGATCTCAGCAATTTGCTTGACTTCATCTTTAGCCAACTGAGTGAAGACGATAATCTCATCTAGACGATTCAGGAACTCAGGACGGAAGTAAGCTTTCAATTCCTCATTTACTAGGGTGCGAATGCGGTTGTAACTAGCTTCTGATTGATTGTCAGCGAACTCAAAACCTAAACCACTACCACCTTTTTCTATCACCTTAGAACCGATGTTAGAGGTTAAAATGATCAGCGTGTTCTTGAAGTCCACTTTCCGACCTTTGGCGTCGGTGAGTTGACCATCATCCAAGATTTGCAGCAGCATATTAAATACATCGGGGTGTGCTTTTTCGATTTCGTCGAATAGCAACACTGAGTATGGTTTGCGCCGCACAGCTTCTGTTAGTTGCCCGCCATCGTCGTAGCCAACGTAACCAGGTGGTGAACCAATCAGCTTGGAGACGGTGTGGCTTTCCATGAATTCCGACATATCTAGGCGAATCATCGCTTCTTCGGAACCGAAGAAATATGCAGCTAATGCCTTCGCCAATTCTGTTTTACCAACTCCAGTAGGGCCAGAGAAGATAAAGCTAGCAATGGGGCGATTGGGGTTCTTTAAGCCAACACGGGCCCGACGGATGGCGCGAGAAACAGATGTAACTGCCTGTTCTTGACCGATGAGCCGTTGGTGAAGGGTGTCTTCTAGGTGTAATAGCAACTCTGACTCAGATTCGGTCAGTTTGTTGACTGGTACTCCTGTCCAGGAAGCGACGATTTGGGCGATGTCTTCTTCGCTAACGATGGGGATAGTAGCAGTTTTGCCGGTTTCTGATTCGGCGTGCAGTTGTGTTTGCAGTTCCAATTCCTGGCCGCGTAACTTGACAGCTTTGCCAAAGTCTTGGACTCTAATGGCGTCCTCTTTGGATTTGGTAACAGTTATCAGTTCGCGCTTGAGTTCTTTATTGGTAGAAGAGTGAGAGTTTCGCAGATGCACACGAGAGCCAGCTTCATCAATTAAGTCAATGGCTTTATCTGGCAAAAAGCGATCGCTAATATAGCGCTCTGACAACTCTGCTGCTGCCAAAATTGCTGCATCAGAAATATGTACTTTGTGGTGCTGTTCATAAGCACTGCGTAAGCCATAGAGAATTTGGACAGTTTCCTCGATAGAGGGTTCCCCTACCAAAATCGGTTGGAAACGTCGCTCTAAAGCGGCATCGCGCTCAATGTGCTGACGGTATTCCTTGAGGGTGGTAGCACCAATGCACTGGAGTTCGCCCCGTGCTAAAGCTGGCTTGAGGATGTTAGCGGCATCCAAACCACCTTCTGTACCACCAGCACCAACTAAGGTGTGTACTTCGTCTATTACCAGGATGATATTGCCGAGGGAGCGAATTTCATCCATGATTTTCTTCAGGCGTTCTTCAAAGTCGCCGCGAAACCGAGTCCCAGATACCAGAGATCCCATATCCAGACTAATAACTTGCTTGTTGAGCAAAATCTCTGGGGCATCTTGGTTGACAATGCGTTGAGCTATACCTTCAGCGATCGCTGTTTTACCAACTCCCGGTTCCCCAATCAACACTGGGTTATTCTTTGTCCGGCGACCAAGAATTTGAATAGTACGCTCAATTTCCTTTCCACGACCAACTACAGGGTCAAGCTTGCCGGATTGCGCTAGTTTGGTGAGATTTCTGCCAAACTCCTCTATAGTTAGCTTTTGGTTACGCTTTTGACTATTACCACCAACAAATACAGAGGTATCATCACCTAAACGACGCATTACCGCAGTGCGGATAGCTTTCAGGTCAACTCCCAGATTTTGCAGTACTTTAGCGGCGACTCCTTCACCCGCTTCAGTTAACCCCAACAATAAGTGTTCCGTGTTTATGTAGTTGTGCCCAAGACCATGAGATTCTCTAAACGATTGCTCGAAAAGGCTCTTCACCTTGGGGGTAAAGGGAATTTCTGGGGGGACAAAACCAGATCCCCGACCAATAATTTTTTCTACTTCGCGGCGTGCATCTTTGAGGGTAACGCCCAATTCGGTCAGCACCTTAGCAGCAACCCCTGTTCCTTCTCCCATCAACCCTAGGAGAATTTGTTCCGTTCCTACAAAATTGTGTCCCAGTCGGCGTGCTTCCTCCTGGGCTAGCATAATTACTCTAATGGCTTCGGAAGTGAAGTGTTCAAACATAGCGGGTTATTGCTCCCTTGCTGCTTGGACTTTGGGTGAGATAAAGTTCACCCTCATCTAAAGTTTCTTGTATTTTCTTAAAGATAATGTATCTTTATTTAAAGTTGAATGGCAGTGGTGAGAGCCGTATGAGCTCAGGTGTGGTTGCCGTCATCAGCCAAAAATGGCGAAATTCTAGGAATCATCACCATTAACTCCTGATCAATCTAAAATCCCGTAGGCTGTAACAATTATGACAGAATACTCCGGAAGTAAAGATCAACAGCACCCCCTTTACAACCGCGATCGCCCCTCTATTGATATTCTACTCACTCAAGAGGCAACAGATTACAATTTGGCAGAATTAGCTAGGCTGAGAATTCGTTATCAAGGGTTCCCTGGTGCCAGAGACATTCAACAAGACCTAGATAAAGCCTTGCAGCGCTGGGGTTTGACCGAATCTGAACTTTTTGAAAAAACTCAAGCACTTCACAAGATTGGGGGAATTTATCAAAGTCGCGGCAAAAAAGAAGAACAAGACTGGAATTAGCTAGTTGTCAACCACGCCTCAGAAAGTTCCTTTGTGGACTTTTAATCAATCCCCGCGTCTTTAGACTGAGGAAGGTTAATTGTCTCCCCTTTAATTTTTAATTGTTTTGACGCTGATTATGTTATAATGCATTGCTGTACGGCAGGGAGTGCCGGAATTAACGCTTGAGGAGCTAGTTGAAAGACTAGGTTAACACTAACAAAAAAAACAGTTAGTGTGCCCAAGAAACCTGAGCCTTTTTGGTTAAGGTACTTCACTTTTTTTCGATATAAATAAACCTGCTTCGGCAGGTTTATTTTTGACCAATTTCGATTTAATCTAACTTTGGCTACTTGCCAGCAGCGATTAAAATAAGTAAGCCACATATCCTGCTGGGAGACTTTGATGAAAAGCTACAATTTTTGGCAAAAAATTACTACAGCGATTTTATCTAGCCTTTCTTGAGGGCTGTGGTGCAACTGCGTTCAAGATCAACAGATCAGGCAGATGTATTTTTGGTGTATTAACTAAGAGACAGAATTAACACCAAGTCTGCACAACGCGACCTGTTAATTGTTGCCCAAACCAAGATGTATTAATAGAAAGTGTATAAAGATTTTGCCTGTTGACTTGCCAAGTGTTCTGGGGGTCAAATAGTGTTAATTCTGCCTTTTGACCAGGTGCGATCGCATTTACTTTTTGCTCCAAACACTCCGCTGGTCTGGTACTCAACCCCTGCCATAATTCTACAGCTGTAAATTCCCCAGTTTCTACAAGATGCTGCCACAGTAGGGGTAATGCTAACTCAAAACCAATGGCCCCCGCTGGTGATTCGGCAAATGCCTGCACTTTTTCTTCGTAGGTGTAGCCCCTGTGGTCAATAGCGATCGCATCAATCACTCCCCCACGTACCCCCCCACGCAACGCAGCGACATCACTGGGATTGCCTAAAGGCGGGTCTAAATGCAACGAAGTGTGATAACTTTTAACCGCTTTGGTATCCAATAACAGATGCAGCCAAGTAGTGCTGGCGGTAATCGGTAAACCTTGAGCTTTTGCGGCTGCTATCAGTTCCACACTGCGAGCTGTGGAGACGCGCATAATATGTACTGGTGTGCCTATAGCGGCGACTAATTCCAATAAAGCGGCAATAGCAGTGGTTTCAGCACTGGCGGGTATAGGGGGTAAACCCAAACGCAACGATTCTGCACCTTCCCGCATCACCCCATTTGCCATTAATTGGCGATCGCACGGCCAAAATGCTACAGGTTTATTAAAAGGTTGGAGATATTCCAACACCCGCCGCACTAATCCCAAATTTTCCCAAGGTTGACCATCAGTAAAACCAACAACTCCCCCTGCTGCTAAATCAGCTAATTCCGTCAATTGCTTACCAGCAACATCCAGAGTCAGCCCACCCCACAACTGAAGATGGGGGAGAGTTTTCTCCTTCTCTCCCCCTCTCATATAAAGCAACTGTGCCACCAGACTAGGATTATCGATGGGTGGAGATGTATCAGGTAAAATGCTCACTCTCGTAAAACCACCAGCAGCAGCAGCTTGCAAGAAAGACAACAAAGTTTCTCGTTCTTCAAACCCCGGTTCGCCGGAGTGGCTATACAAATCTACCAACCCAGGACCAAGAACCAATCCCCGACAATCGCGGACTTGAGTATCAGGACTGATATCAGCAATATCTAAGGCTATCCTTTGGATATAATTATCAGCAATCAACACATCCCCTAATTGATCAGTTCCCGACACCGGATCTATCACCCGTACTTGTTGCAGCAATTCAGTAGTCATGTGAGCTATCAGCTATTATTTATCAGCGCTTAAGCTGTTTATCTATTGTTAAGTAGATCAACTTAATTAAACGTAAGACCTCTCCTCAAACCTCTCACCCTTCCCTACTAGGCAAGGGAGTTGGGGGGTTAGGTCTATTTGATGTTTTTTAAGGTTGACTTACTTGTTTAATTTAGGACTTACTTTCCTTTACAAATTTACCGTCTTTTCCGGTTTTTTTGATGCGCCTCTTTACGCATCCTACCTGTAGGGTGGTTTCCCTAACGCACGAATCATGATTTTTAACGACACAAACCATACCCCATATTTGCTATTTTTTGTCCGTTAAGTCCTATAATTTTTAACCGTGTCTATTTTAAATTGTTTGGTTCCATTACCTAGTTAAAACTAGGGAATGAAACCTATATGGATAAAGTTCCCAATTCAAAATCTAAGATTGAGATGATCCTCTACAATGCACCAGCAGCAGTTTTATCCAAAACACCGCCACTCAAATGAGTGGTGATATTCATCGCTTGCAGTACAGGTAAACCATTTAATCCCAAGGGGTAGTCGATAACGCTAACTGCACCATTCCCCTGGCGGAAATTCCAGAAATTGTCTGGTGATAAACCCAGAAGATAACAAAGCAAAGTTTTATTAGTGGCGTCGTGTGCTACTACTAATCCGGTTTGGGGTTGATTGGCTAACGCTGCTTGTACCATTGACTGCCAAGCCGTGACGCTGCGTTCCCATACCTGTTGCAAATTTTCCCCTTCAGGCATTTGAACTCCTGCGGGTTCTGTCCGCCAGCGTTCCAACTCTCCCGGAAATTCTTGCTCTATTTCAGATTCAAATTTTCCTTCCCAAAGTCCGTGGCTAATTTCCCTTAAACCATCTTGTAATTCCAACTTTACACCAGGATGTTGCTTTAAGATAATCTCTGCCGTTTCTTTAGGACGCGCCATTGTACTACTAACGGCAAAATCAATTGCTACATCTTGGAGAAATTCCCCGGCTTTAGCTGCCTGTTGTCTCCCATTGTCATTCAGGGGAACGTCTATTTGCCCTTGGAACTTACCTTGGCGATTCCATTCCGTTTCTCCGTGACGTACCAACAATAATCTAATGCCCTGATGACCTGGCCGCAATGTCGGTAGAGTTTCTCCCATGTGTTGCGTCTGATTCATCGATTCTAGTTGGACTGGTTCCCCCAATCCTCCAGCAAAATTCAAAACGGTGACACCACAATTAGATTGCTGTATGGAATGATAGCGACTTGGGGAAATACCCAAAGCGGTGCTAATAAGGGCGCGATTAATGCCGTTATGCCCGACGATGAGAATGGTTTCCTTTGGATGGCGGGGCAAAGTTTCTTGCCAAAACTGCCGCGCTTGGGCGTATAAAGCCACAACAGGAAAATGTTCTCTTGTTCCCGAACTGTCGTTAATCAGCATCCGCAGTTCGTCGGGGTGTTCTTGCCAGATGCGGTAGTCGGCAGCAAACTTCTGCTTGACATCAGCAGAGAGCATTTCTGCCCACAAAGGCAGATCAATTTCCAGCAGTTTTTCAGAAATCTGGGGAACGGCAGGCTGTTCAGTTAATTCACTATGAATAATCTCTGCTGTCTTTTTTGCTCGCTGTAGTGGGCTACTGTAAACGGCGTTAAATAAAATATTACTAATAGCTCTGCCTACTTTTCTGGCGTCGTTACAGCCTTTTTCGGTTAAACTTGACACATCGGTGCGCCCTTGGATGCGCTTCTCGGTGTTATAAGTGCTTTGACCGTGACGCACAATGATGACTCGTGTCATCTGTCTAGCCCTCCTCTATCTAAAGGACTAATCTTACAATAATCTAAGAGATAGATTGGACATTTGTCTTGCTGAATTCAATCATGACTGCGGTGCAAAGCGCCCACCTCTCAGAATTGGTTCTCAGAATTACCAGCAGCACTAGGGGATGTTCTCGCTTTCAGACCTCGGTAAGATATCCGAATGAAGGCTACAGAATCAATCAACCCGCAAATATCACAGGCAACAGCCAATGCATTCAGCGCCATTAGCGTAGTAACACCCTCTGCTGCTAAGGCTGCAATAAACTCTGTAACACCCTCAGCACTGGCATCTATGGGCATTTGCCCAATCAGGCAACGAAGACAACCAACTGATGAATTAATACCTGGTGAATCATGAGTGTCTATTGCTAACCGAATTATGCCCACCATTAGTTGATCAGGCGTGATGCCCTCTGTTAGCAAAAAGGTAAATAGTGTTGCCAAACTCTGGGGGGTGTTTTGGTCAAGTTTGATAGTCATCACGCCTATTCCTTCAGTAAATGCTTTATTCTTCTGCAAATACTTACCAAGCTTTTTAAGTAAGTACCCGGAAAAATTGGGAAATAGGGTGGTAAGCAAGGGGTGATACAAGTGCCAAGGGCGGATATTTCAAGCCTACACAGCCTTGATGGCTATTTACTCGCTGCCCAAATCCAACTGCAATTGCAACCCGTCATTACCGTTACTGGATTGAGCCGGTTGCAAGAAAATAGGAGGGAATGGCTGTGATATTGATTCGTTGACGGGTAATTTGTCTGAAGTTGTGTTATCGCTTCTAGGATTTTGTTGCTCAAAAAATTTCCCGAAGTCACGCTGGGCGCTTCTGTCATCAATTCCCACTAGAGAATCACCACTTAAGGTGAAATTTTCTAGATTTGGTTTTGGCTCTGGTGACTGTGCGAAAACTGAGCTTTCTAAGGCTCCTAAGACTGCCATAATTGCTAAAGCAGCAGTAATTTTATTGTTCATTTAATCCAATTTTTTTTAAGATTGCTTGTTTTTATTTCTCTAATACCAATTATTTGCCAATTTGCGATTAATAATTGGTCAAGATATTAGCGAGGCAACAAAGATATGTTTGCGTCTCTTTGCTAAAGCTATTATAGTTTATTTTTTAAAATTTATCCTAATTTGATATCCTTAAGTTGTCAACACTTTTGGTTATCAGTTAAGCAAAACAACTATAGCAGTCCTAAATCATTTGTGAACACAAAGATACCCGACTTCTCTAAGAAGTCGGGTATCTGACTCACTTTATGTTCACAAATCAAATAGGATTGCTATAGATAAAATAATCGCTTTGGCGATGTAGCAAATTATGAAAAAAATAGATACCCCTCTTCTGTCACTCTCCGAAAACATTTGCCATTTCTGAATTCGATACACTTATGCGGAAATAGGAATGATTAATGTTAATCGTTCTATTTCCCAACACTACCGTGTCAGCCACTTTCGATAGCCTGAGCTAACGGAGCCTCAGTACAGATTCACTTTCGTTATTCTTGTCGGTCTTACCCTAGCCTCCCTTTGCTAGTAATCAATTACGTCTATGGCTTTCATCTGTATTTACTATTAGTTATGTATCTGCTTACCAAGCGTATTGGTCGGATTAAGTAGTATAGGAAAGAAAGACCAGATGGCAATGGGAAAAATTCCCGGTCTGCTTGGGTAGTATCAGTGATTACAAGCCTGGTTGTAAAACTCAAAAATTGCCACACCAGATAAACACGATCTGGCATGCTGCTGAGTGGACCATTTATCATTAGGTGCTGAAAAAAAAGTTTAATTATCAGTGGACTTTTAATTTCCGTGAAAAGCTGTTTCCGCATCCGTACAGCATAAATTAAAATTGTTGGATCGACTTGGATCTGTTCTTGAATAGCCTGCTTTACTTGCGCTGGCAAAGGGGCATTCAGGAGACTGTTAACTATAAGTAGACTAATAAAGAATGGTCTTTTAAGTTCCAGACTGCTTACTTGCTGCAATAAGTGTTCCCAATTCAATGTCTGTTGAATGCGGAATAATTCAGCTAAATCGCAAATCTGAGCTAAAGACTCTCTACCTTCATTAACTCCTCTGGCAACTTGTACAGCGAGGATGATCAACAAATCATCAGAAGAGAAGTCGATGATAGATTCACCTTTGAGAGTTAAAAACTTGCTTCGTTGCCACAATGTTTCAAAATCAGGAAGTTTAAAAGGGAAGTAATCTAAGGGAGTCAGTTCCCAGTGAAGATCCACCACTACTTCTGGTTTCTGACTATGGACAAAAGTTTGTTGCCAACTACCGTCAGTCTCTAGTTGATATTTCTGAGTAATCAATAATTCTTGAACTTTGACTATATCCTGTTGTTTCACCAGAATATCCAAGTCGCTAAACTGCCTCATGGCTAAGTTGTCATAAATAGAAATAGCTAAAACAAGTCCTTTAAAAGGAATTGCTGGAATTTTGTGAGATTGAAAGAGCTTAAGAAGGTTAAGCAGTTCGTGACTCAAAAATAAGTTGCGGCTAGCATTAGTGTGATAATGATTCTGAAGCTGAGTTAATACTGTTTTGGGAATAGCTTCTCTCCACATCGTCTTGAAGGTCTGGTACAGGAGTGGTATCGTCCCATGACGATCTGCTATTTGCATGAGATATGCCCAGTCTATGTCTTGCTGGAGCAGGGTTTGAATTCGCTCTGCTGTTTCGGGGTCTATGCGAGTTCGGGTACAACAGAGAAGTAGCTCGATTTCTTGACGGCTAACCTTTGTTGGAAATTGATTAATAGACTGGTTTAATGTAATCATACTAATAATAAATACAACACCCATTTTTTTATAATAGGATAGGTTGCATTGATTGGTTGATAAGGCTTTCAGAAATTGCCCTCCCGGAAAGTGACAAAAGAGGGGTATTATATTTCTCCGTAAAATCTTAAAAAAATATTAATTAAAATTGTGGAAATGCCGATTTAGCGATTTCCCTAGGTTGGGCATATCGCAATACACTTCAGTTAAGCATTTCTTCCTTCTCTTCCTTTGCGAACTTTTGCGTTCTACAGCCCTATGCCTAACGGCAGGCTTACGCCAACGGGCATCGCTGCGCGCGTGCGGTTTGTTAAAAAATTCACTTTGATAAAGAGTTAAGCCTTAACACCAAGCGTATTGGGGCATATCGAAGACAGCTAACGCGTAGCGTAACGGACACATAAGCTATGCGTTAGCGTAGCATGCTGGAGGCGATCGCACTATTTTACCGCGAAGGTGGAGTTGGAGTTGGAGTTGGAGTTGGCTCTTGTGTACCTAACCTAGAATTGAGAGCATCGCGCAGCTTTTGGTTAAGTAATACACGATTGATAGAGTGAATCACTCCGTTGCTAGCTGGAATATCTGATTGGATAATACTGGCATCATTCACAATGATCCTATTTGGACTCACGCGCACTGCAACACCACCGTTGAGGGTGTCTAATGTACCAGTTTTTAATTCATTGGCTGTTACCTTACCAGATATCAAATGATAGCTGAGAATTTGGCGTAACAGATCCCTATTTCCTGCTTGGAGGAGAAAATTTAATGCACCTGGTGGTAAGGATTCATTGAAAGCTTGATCTGTAGGTGCAAAAATGGTGTAGTTGCCTGTAGTAAGGGTTTCAGTTAATCCAGCAGCTTGTACGGCTCGTACTAAAGTGCTAAAAGCAGGAATGGCATTTGCTACCTCGATCAGGTTTCCAGTAGCAGTAGTGGCGGGTGTAGCTGGGGTTGTACCGGGTGTAGCTGGGGTTGTACCGGGTGTCGCTGGGGTTGTACCGGGTTGACTTTGAGCTATGAGAGGAAAGCTAAGAAAAGCAGTAGCGGCAATGATTCCAGTGATCACAGCCACTTTTTTGGGTAGTTGAGTCAGATAATTAGTATTCATGATTGCTCTTATGTTGGAAGGCAAAAAGCTAATTACCCCTCCACCCTATTGAAGATTTGTTTATGGCTCCTCTGACGTTAGAGGTATATCTGAGGACATAATAATTAAGACAAATATCATGGCAAGGAGCAAAGGTGCAAAAACAAGCAATGTCAGATTTATCATTCCATCGCAGCTAAGACAGCTTTCGGCAATAACTTATCTTTAAACCAAACAATTCTTGCAGGAACATCATTTAATTTTACTCCGGCTTTTTCCAAATTGAGCCGCTCAGAAATTGCTAAAATTAAATTATCACTACCTGCACGCCGCACCTGAGAGAACTTCTTTTGTAAATATTCAGGACGCCAATAACCGACAATTTCTAATAAAAAGCTGCGGCCATCAGGATGCACCAAGCGAAAATCGGGAATCATCACACTACCGGGAATTGGAATTAAATCAACTTCTCGCTCTAACACCCAGCCACTTTTGAGAGAATCCCACTTATCAGCAAAGGATGATTCCAGCATACTATCGTAAGGTTTACCAGGTGGGTAGTGGGACACCAAACCACATTCTGAATTGAGGGTAAAACGTCCTATTTTCCAAGCATTTGTATAGGCGTCGCGGGTTTGTAGAGTTGCCGCTAGACTCCATTTTGTCACGTGTAATAAAGCAGGAATCAGTTTAGCGATCGCCAAACCATAGCGCGTACTCGGATTAAACAAACTTGTTGGCCCATCAATAGTAATTGTAAAGCCGTGGTCAGCATCACCTTCAATATAAGCCATCAATTGAAACAATTTGAGATAGCGAAACAACAGCTTATATTCTCCCGGAACATTGCGGTGAGCATTTAACACCAATTGACTAGCCTTATAAAAAACACCTTGCACCTGAGACAAATTATATCTATTTAACAAATGTGGCGTAGTTGGTGCATCAAAAGCCGTCAAAATCTTATTTTCTGCCAAATCAGCATAAAGTCCATCTCGCACCTGTGCCGGCAAAACTTCCCGTTCAAGTTCTTGACTTAACTCATCAGCAATTTGATTCAATGTAACTTGAGTTGATTCTCGACTAGCAACAGATTTTGCCCCCAGAGCAAACACCCGTTCTCTTAACATTGGTGGTTCCAAAGGACTAACTATTTCAAAATTGCAAAAACTGCTTTTAAGAATATAAGCCAAACCCCGCTTCATTCTATAATCAGTCGTATCACCTTCAAAATCTGACAATTGACGCTCAAGCACCCCTTGAGACTTGCCCACAGCCTCCTGAAAAAAACTAATTAACTCAGTCGCCAAACCTAAATGTTTCTCATCAAGTTTCAGTCTCTTCGGGATGATCTCCTCCCCGTTGAGACGGTGCATCAATAAATCTGTCGGTAACATCTGAATTTTGGATTTTAGATTTTGGATTTTGAATAGAATAATTAATTTCCAACTGTTCAGCCGCCTTCAAATCAGCTTCCTTCCCACTCCCATAAACCACTTGCAAATGCCCCTTCTTTTTCACCTTATTCTCTTGGCGTTCTTGGCGTCTTGGCGGTTCGTGACTCTTCTGGCCTCGCCTTCTAGCCGAAGTTCCCTCCTCACTAGTATCCTCAGCCACCACCTCATATAAAATCGCTCGCTTATTTTCTGTATTCCCCTTACGTAAAACCCTCCCCAACCGCTGAACATATTCCCGTGCCGAACCTGTCCCCGATAAAATAATAGCAATACTTGCCGCCGGCACATCAACCCCTTCATTCAACACATGAGAAGCAATCAAAGTATTAAATTCACCCTCACGAAACTTAGTTAATATCTCATGCCTTTCTTTCACAGGAGTTTGATGAGTAATTGCCGGAATAAGTAACTCCTGGGAAATGCGATAAACCGTAGCATTATCAGCAGTAAAAATCAAAATTCGTGCTGGGTAATGTTCTGCTAATAAATCAATCAAAATTCGCAATTTACCATCAGTACCCAAAGCGATTTCCTTAGCTTCCCGGTGTGATAACATGGCTCTGCGTCCATTTTGCGATCGCGCACTCATTTGCACGAACATCTGCCAACCTTGGAGACTCCCCAGAGAAATTTGTGATTGACGCAAAAAGTCATTGCGGGTTTGAATTAACTGCTGATATCTTTCCCGCTCAACTTGTGATAACTTCACCTTAATTTGCACAATTTCATGTTCTGCTAAAGCCTTCCCCGCCAAATCTTCAGCGCGTTGGCGATAAACTTCTCTACCAATGAGAATATTTAAATCAGCGTGTTTACCATCACTGCGTTCTGGTGTAGCAGAAAGTCCCAAACGATAGGGTGCGATCGCATATTCAGCAATTACGCGACTAAAATCTGTTGGTAAATGATGACATTCATCAAAAATCAGCAAAGCATACTGATTTCCCAAAGTTTCCGCATGAATAGCTGCACTGTCATAAGTAGCCACCAAAATCGGTGTTTTATCCCGCGAACCACCCCCCAGCAACCCCACTTCTGCATCAGGAAACGCCGCTTCTAGATGTGCATACCATTGATGCATCAAATCCAAAGTTGGTACAACAATCAGCGTTGTGCGCGGTGTCGCTTGCATCGCCATTTGCGCCAAATAAGTCTTTCCCGCCGCCGTGGGCAGCACCACTACCCCCTGCCTTCCTGCCAGTTTCCAAGCTGCTAACGCCTCACTCTGGTGGGGATAGGGAGTCATTTCTAAACCAGCAACCAACTCTAGAGGATAAAATTCCTTCGCTTCGTCGATAAAGTTGGTTTCTTCTGCTTGTAGCGCTTCCACTAAAGAGCGGTATTGAATCGCCCGAACGCGGAATTTTTCGATTCTATCATCCCATGTTGCATAGTCCATCCAAGCTTTGCCCCGTGGCGGTGGATGTAAAATTAATGTGCCACGATCAAAAGTTAATCTGGGAGTGCGAGCCATCTAGGAATTTCTCTTTCAACTCTTTTTTAATACTCATAACGCAAAAAGTGTCTGATTCCTCAGAGGATATTTGTTAAATCATAAAGTTTACCTAGGAAAACCTGGCTGGATTTATGCCTATTTTTAAGTTTTGAATTTCCCGGCAAGGAGTTGATTGATCACGCTTCTTGTAGAAGTCCTAAAAAATTAAAAATTAATAAGCTTTTTGATTAGAGAAATCACTAATAATAATATAATCTAAGTGGGACGGTGCAAACTGATAGATAGAACATTCTCTAACACTGGCTTTTACTACTTTCGATAGATTCTCAGTAAGCAAATGTTAGCTGTGTACTTCCTCCATGCATGATAGGTATTGAGCTATCGTTTTGTCTAGCTAAGTTATGGGCACAGTCCATTCAGCTAGCTGCACCAAAGGAGAAGCCACGTTGAAAGGAATACCCCCCCGCCTCAAGCTCTATGCTGTGGCAGTGTTAGCCGTTTGTAGCGCATTGCTACTAACATTATTGCTTGAGCCACTGCTCAATCCCACAATTTTCATCCTGTTTTTTGCTGCTGTAGCCGTTAGTGCTTGGTATGGCGGCATGGAAGCAGGTATGTTGGCTACAGCCTTATCTACTTTAGTTGTTAACTACTTTTTCATAGAGCCAAAATTATCGTTCTCATTTTATGATCCAGATAGCATTGTGCGATCAGGCTTGTTCATCTTGGTGACAATACTAATTAGCTCCCTGAACTCCCAGTTACGCACAGCTAAACAGCGTCTAGAGTTGAGTATGCAGCGGCTAGAGGCGAGCGAAGCACGGTTTAGGCGCTTGGCAGAGTCCAACATTATTGGGGTGATTACAGCTGATGTTAATGGGGGGATTGTTGAGGCTAACGATGCTTTTTTAACGATGGTAGGTTATACGCGGGAAGAACTGCTGGCCGGGCGGGTGCGCTGGTGCGACATGACACCACCAGAATATTTAGAGGTGCGCGAGAATCGCTCTATTACCGAACTCAACAGCAAAGGGGTATGTCAGCCTTTTGAAAAAGAATATATCCGCAAAGATGGCAGCCGCATCCCCCTTTTGGCAGGTTCTGCCTTATTAGAAAATAATCCAGACCAATTAATTGGTTTTGTTCTGGACTTAAGCAACCGTAAGCAGGCAGAAAATGCCTTATATGAAAGCCAAAGCAGATTTAGAGCCTTAGCTGATGCCACTATTGAAGGCGTAATCATTCACGAAAAAGGAAAAGTTCTAGATGCCAATCCAGCTTTTGCCAAAATGTTTGGCTACGAAATTGACGAAGTGATTGGAATGTCAACGGTAGACTTTTTAACACCAGAAGCGCAAAAAACTTTCCAGAAAAATATCTGCAATCATGGTGATGAAAAGCCTTATGAGATGACTGGCGTCAAAAAAGATGGCACAACTTTTTTCTTAGAAATAGTCGGTAAAAGCTGCATTTACCAAGGGCGCAGTGTCAGGGTTGCCGCAGCCCGGAATATTACAGAACGCAAAAAAGCAGAAACAGCATTTCAAGATAGCGAAAAGCGGTTCCGTAGACTGGTGGAATCAAATATTTTTGGTGCGGCTGTTAGCGACTTCTACGGCGGTATCGACTACGCCAACGACTATTTTTTGAATATGGTGGGCTATACCCGTGAAGAAATGCTGGCAGGTGAAGTGCGCTGGGATGTAATGACACCACCAGAATATATAGATTTGGATCAAAAAGCGATAGAAGAACTCTTAAAGCATGGAGTCGCTACCCCCTTTGAGAAAGAATATATCCGCAAAGATGGTAGTCGTGTCCCGATCTTAATTGGTATTGTTTTGTTGCAAGAACCTTACAATTGCCAACAAGAGCAGATGGCATTTGTTCTGGATTTAAGCGAACGTAAACGGGCAGAAAAGACTCTACACCAACGGGAAGAAGAACTACGCCTAATTACAAATGCTGTACCCGTACTGATTTCCTATATTGATGCCCAGCATTGTTATCGCTTTAATAACAAAGGATATGAAGAATTGTTTGGGCTTACCGCCTCAGAAACTTATGGCAAGCACATTAGAGAAGTTCTGGGTGAATCGGTTTATCAGTTTATTCAACCGTATATAGAAGCAGTAATGTCAGGAGAGCGAGTAACCTTTGAAAACAATATATTCGATAAAAATGGTACCTCTCATGATGTGAGTACCACGTACATTCCCCAGTTTAGCCAGCATGGGCAAGTTGAAGGATTTGTTGCCCTAGTTAGGGATATTACAGAACAAAAGCAAGCAGAAGCGGCACTCAAACAGAGCGAGGAAAGATTGCGAAAACTCACAGAAAAAGTACGGGTGATTCCTTGGGAGGCAAACCCCAATAGCGGGAATTTTACCTATGTCGGGCCGCAAACTGTAGAAATTCTTGGCTATCCCTCGACAGACTGGTACACCGATAATTTTTGGGCAGCACATATCCACCCAGAAGATCGGGAGTGGGCAGTTAAGTATTGTGTAGATTGTTCCCAGTCAGTGAATAATTACGAGTTTGAATACAGAATGTTGGCCGCTGATGGCAGAGTCGTCTGGTTGTATGACATTGTCAATGTGGTGCAGGGTGAACATGGGCCACAACTGCTGCATGGATTTATGATTGACATTAGCGATCGCAAACAAGCAGAGCAAGAACGGGAACAACTGCTAGAGCGCGAACAAATAGCACGGGCTGAGGCAGAAACTTTAAACTGCATCAAGGATGAATTTTTAGGCACACTCTCCCACGAACTCCGCACCCCCCTTAATGCCATGCTGGGCTGGACACAGCTACTCAAGAGCCGCAAATTTGATGAAACTACCACTGCTAAAGCATTGGAGACCATTGATCGCAATAGCCGAGCCTTGTCCCAACTAATTGATGATGTTCTAGATGTCTCCGGGATTATTCGGGGCGAACTTGGTCTAAATCTGCATCAAGTAGAACTAATACCAGTTGTGGAAGCAGCCATTGACACCATACGCCCAGCAGCAGACGCTAAAGAAATTTGTCTTGAGTGCAGATTTGACTCAGCGGTAGGGGTAGTAATGGGGGACGCCAAGCGTTTACAACAGGTGGTGTGGAATTTGCTCGCTAACGCTGTGAAGTTCACACCCAAGGGGGGTAAAGTCGTTGTGCAACTCGAGCGGATTGATTCGGGTGTGCAAATTCGCGTGAGTGATAATGGTGGGGGAATCTCTGCGGAATTCTTACCCCATGTATTTGAGCGTTTCCGCCAAGCCGATAGCTCAACTACGCGATCGCATGGTGGATTAGGATTAGGATTAGCAATCGTCCGTCACTTGGTAGAATTGCACGGTGGCACAGTCTCTGTTGAAAGTCCAGGGATTGGACAGGGGGCGACATTCATTGTCAACCTGCCGATGAAAGCTGTAGCTGTAGAAGAGTCCAGTACAGCAAAGCAAATTGCCCCTACAGCAAGTGGTGAAGTGACTAAAAACCGCCTGTCGATATTGGAAGGTGTGCGGGTGCTTGTTGTTGATGATGAAGTAGACACCCGAAATTTGCTGAAGACAATTCTGGGACAATATGGCGCTCAAGTGATGACAGCTGCATCTACTAGGGAGGGACTGATAGCCCTGGAACAATTCCACCCCCAGATTCTCGTGAGCGATATTGGAATGCCAGAAGAAGATGGCTATGCACTCATTCGTCAACTCAGGGCCCTTGGAGAAGAGCAAGGCGGACGGATTCCCGCAGTTGCACTCACAGCTTACGCGAGGGCAGAAGACCGCACCCAAGCCCTTTTGGCAGGCTTTCAGCTACATATTCCCAAGCCAGTTAATCCTACGGAGTTAGCCGCCGTGGTGGCAAATTTGGCTGGGCGAACTTGAGGTAGAAAAATCCAGTTCTGACAGAATGAAACCCAACTACTACAACTAGAATTAGAATTAACGTGACGTTTTCTAGTAGCTAAAGTGTCTGATTCTCCACCGCTAGGCGATAGCACTGACTTATCAGCTCGCTACCTGGCCTTAATCGATGAAATTGTCGCCACTACCCTCAAGGGTAAGATCAGCTCTGTAGAACAAGTATATCAACTGCTGCTCAATGGGATCACGAATGGTACAGGAGAAGTGTTTGAGCTAGCTTTAAGCGATCGCCTGAATGCTATCCAAGAGCAAGTAGATAGCGAAAAAGATGAACTCAAAATAGCCAAAGCAACTCGCAGTTTGCGAGCTATTAAAACTATCCACAGCCAATGGCAACGGTGGCAAGAGCAAAACAAAGCCACAGAAGCGATCGCTATGGCTTTGCGGGAAATTACCCTAGATGCAGCAGGCGATCGTCTGGCTGCATTCATCCGCGTCACCGACCCCAATCTCAAGCATCCGTTAAATTTGTCACAGCTACAGCAATTAGCCAAATCATTACAGCAATTTGCCCAAGCAAATTCTGATTTACACCAGATATCAACAGGCATTACCCGTGGTTTATCTGCTTGGCAACGACTGCAAGAAAACCTCCTGAGTTGGATGTATGAGCAAAATCGCGGTTCTCTAGGATTTGGCGGCGTACCAGGAGAAAGTGGCCCTTGGGCAAGTTGGGCCAAACTAGTTAATAGTGAATTACCCCAAGCCTTTTTTCGCACCCTGGCAATGGAGCAATCGGTAATTGAGTTTGCCCAACAACGGAGTAGTATCACTCTCAGTGACTGGGTGGAACTAGCAGTAATTTTACAGTATTTGCAACGGGGGTTAGTTCACTGGTTTGACCAACAAGCTTACAATGTCCAAGCCGGGCCAAAGTTGTCTATTTCCACTTTTCTCACCTTTGCAGTAATTTGGAGTCAGTTGGCGAGTGGTTTTCGGAATGCTGGCGTAATTTACAGCAATGGAGCTTCACAAATTATGCTCCAGATTCTCCGAACCTTTGCCCAGCGTCCGTATTTTCCCCTGTATGGCGGGATTTTTGCTTCTTTTTCTGGTAGTTCTCTACGTAATGCCTTAGATTATTTGGATGAACCCTTGGCATCTGTGGAAGGAACCCAAGAGAAAGCACGGATATTGACGCTTCTAGGCTATTCTCAGCGTGCTTTAGGGCAATATCACCGCTCTGTTAAATTTCATCAGCAAGCTTTAGCGATCGCTAGAAATGCAGGCGATCGCCCCTGTGAAATCGCCAACCTCAACCACCTCAGCCGTACCTACGTCCAACAACAAAACTACACTGAGGCGATTAACCACAGTCAACGGGCATTAATGCTCAGTCGTCAACCAGGCGTTAGTGGCGCATCTGTAGAGCAAGCTCGCACCGGAGAAGCCAATGCACTGGTAAATTTAGGCTACAGCGAAGTCATGCAAGCCCAAAAGCTAGAAGAAAGAGCACCAGAAACCTACGAAACAGCTATTAATTATCTAGAACAAGGTCTAAAGCTATCAGAAAAATTAGGCGATATTCAAAGTAAAGCCTTATGTTTCAGCAGCCTAGGTATTGCCTATTTAGTAATTGGACAACCCCAAACTGCTATTAAATACCTCGAAGACGGCTTTAAAACAGCACAAGTTTCTGGTGATTTATATCTCCAAGGGCGCAATTTAGCTTATTTATCTGAAGCTTATTATCATCTCCAAAATACTGAAAAATCAGTTTACACTGGCTGTTTAGGAATGTATCTCTTAGAGCAAATCTCTTCTCTTGAGTGGCGACAGATAGCAGGATTTTTGACAATTTTACAGGGACAAATAGGAGCAGAGACTTTCCAAATTTTATTACAGCAACATCGCTCAAAAATTCTGGCCGTTATCGGTGTAGATGGATATGATCATATTCCCCATTTGTTAGCAGAATACAAGGGAAATATGTAGGTATTTTTTGTTAATTTTGAAATGGATAAATGGGGAGTTTGAAAGCAAAAATAGCACCTGTGGGTACTCTGTTCTCCGCCCAAATTATACCGTTATGAGCGGTGATAATTTGGCGAGATAGGTAAAGCCCTAATCCAAAACCTTTAGCTTGGCGTTGCCAAAGTCCGCCGTAGGCATCGCTATCACCGTGGTAAAATCGCTCAAATAAATGGGGGAACTGTTCAGGCTGGATACCTGCACCTGTATCCAAAAATTTGACAACTTGATAGGCAGCTTGCGGCTCTAAAACAACTTCAACACGACCACCCCGCCGAGAATGGTTGATAGCATTCACCAGGAGATTAGTAAAAACTCGTTGGAGTTGCAGAGCATCACCCCTAACCCATAGCGATCGCCTCCAATCAGAGTCACCATAGTTAACTGAGAGATAAACACGACGATTTGCCGCTAACTCAGTCAGAGTTCCAGCTGCTTCCTCAGCCAAAATAACTAAATCCACAGGTTCTAAGTCAAGCTTTAAGCCTTCAGTATCATTGCGATAGACATCCAATAAGGTTTCTAAAAGTTGCAGAGAACCATTATGACTGCGTGCCATCGTGGCTAAAACTTTCTGCTGTGCTGGCAAGACGGTACCAAATTTTTCTTGCTGAAAGGCAATGATTGCTTCAATTGCCCCCAGCAGTGGCGTTTTTAAATCGTGGGTGAGTGTAGAAGCAAAATCTTCTCGCAATCTGACCAATTCCTCTTGTGCTGCTAGCTTTGCCTTAGTCAGGGCGATCGCTTTTTCAGAACGCCGAATTCGGTCACTTAAAACACCTGTCACAATCAAAGCCATTCCGGCGATCGCTCTACTGGCAATTGTAGAAGCTCTCATCACTTCACCCGCTGGCACTACAAGATTCAGCATGGTTAAGCACACAGAAACGAAGGTAACTTGAAAGGTGGCAAGCCGCCCCAGCCAGGAGTTTGCTAATAAAATTGGTGCTGTATAGAGATACCCAAACACGTATTCATTGGGTGTAGAAAACTCCAGAACTAGAACAACTATAAACAGACTTGCAATCAGCAAAGATTTGCCTAAAGGCGATTCTTTATCAGGTAATCCAGCTTTTGAAAATAACATTTTGGCAGGTTTTTTCTACGTAGTATTTCAACTGAAAAACTCTATTTTAATCTGTGTATTTATTTTATTGCGTATACCATATTATTAACCTAAAACAAAACCGTTTAGGCAAAAATATATCTAGCGTTTAGAAGCCAGATAAACCCATTAAACGCTCATATTATATTTAACTAAACCGCAGATATAAAAAATAAACTTGGTTTTATATCTTCCTATTAATTGTTTTCCTGAGCAAGTTAGTTAATGCTATTAATATAGCAATCCTAAATAAGTTCAAAAACATCCCCGACTTCTTCAAGAAGTCGGGGATCTGAGCCTCTAGAGAATTAAATCATTTTAGTAAGTGAAAAAACTACTATTTTTTGGACTGAAGATTATGTATGGGATGTAACCTTAAATTCAGCCTCATTCCTGGATTTAAAAGTCCATCAAAAAAATGCATCCAGCTTGCTAATCAACCAAAAAGTGTTTAATCAAAAATTAGATAATCAGGTATCAGGAGCTTTTAAAATTCATGTTACAAGGATGGATTCAAATTGTTCTGACATTACTTATCGTCATAGCAACTACTCCCTTATTCGGGAAATATATGGCTGACGTTTTTATGGGAGAAAAAACACTGCTTGACCCAGTGATAACTTCCATAGAACGAGCCATTTATGCTTTGGGTGCCGTGAATCCACAAAATGAGATGACTGGCTGGCAATATGCCAAAGCCGTGCTGTATAGCAATCTCGTTATGGGGATTTTAGTTTACCTCATCCTCACAACTCAAGGATGGTTACCACTCAATCCTACAAGACTAGGTGCGCCAAGTTGGGATTTAGCATTGCACACCACTATTTCCTTTCTCACCAATACAGATCAGCAGCACTACTCTGGTGAGACAACCTTGAGTTATGCCAGTCAAACCTTCGCCTTGGGTTTTCTCATGTTCACCTCCGCGGCGACGGGTTTATCTGTGGGAGTGGCCTTCATTCGCGGTTTAACCGGCAGACCTTTGGGCAACTTTTACAATGACCTTACAAGGTCAATCACAAGAATATTACTGCCCATGTCCATCATTGGCGGATTGTTGTTAATTTTGGCAGGTGTACCAGAAACCTTGGCTGGCCCAGCAACAGCAACTACCCTAGAGGGCGCGACTCAGGTAATTGCCCGTGGGCCAGTTGCCCACTTCGAGATTATTAAACAAATTGGCGAGAACGGAGGCGGTTTCTTTGGTATCAACTCCGCCCATCCCTTTGAAAATCCCAATGGTTTCTCTAATTTGCTAGAGACTTGGGCAATGATTTCCATCCCCTCGGCGCTGATTTATACCTATGGAGTGTTTGCTAACAACAGAAAGCAAGCATGGCTAGTATTTTGGATGGTCTTTATAATCTTTGTCTTCTTAGTAGGCATTGCCGCAATTGGCGAGTTTCAAGGAAATCCCCTGATTAATCCCCTTTTAGGAGGACAGCAACCCAACTTAGAAGGCAAAGAAGTGCGATTTGGTTGGGCGCAAACAGCACTATGGGCGGTAATGACTACAGCAACCATGTGTGGTGCTGTGAACGGAATGCATGATTCTTTAATGCCCTCAGGTGGATTTGTCACTCTATCTAATATGTTCTTGCAAATCATCTGGGGAGGTCAGGGAACTGGCACGGCGTACTTATTTATCTACTTGATTTTAGCAGTGTTCCTCACTGGTTTAATGGTGGGACGAACTCCAGAATTTTTAGGACGCAAAATCGAGAAAAAAGAAATTGTCCTTGCCAGTGTCGTCTTGTTAGTTCACCCATTTGCTATTCTCGTCCCTTGGGCGATAGTTTTTGGCTTGGACGGTACCCTCTCAGGCATAAGTAACCCAGGTTTTCATGGCGTTTCTCAGGTGGTCTATGAATATGCTTCAGCAGCAGCAAACAACGGTTCTGGCTTTGAAGGATTAGGAGATGGCACCCTCTGGTGGAACCTCAGCACCAGTGTCAGCATTTTGGCAGGACGTTATATCCCCATCATCGCCCTGCTGCTGCTAGCAGATAGTATGTCCCGCAAGCAAGCTGTTCCCATGACCGCAGGTACCCTGAGAACCGATACCAGACTTTTTACCAGTATTACAGCGGGCGTGATTTTGATTCTTGGTGCTCTCACCTTCTTCCCCGTACTAGTTTTAGGACCTCTGGCGGAAGCATTTCAAATTGCTAGAGGCGGTTAAACAAATAAAGATAGGACTAAAGCTGCGTATCACAATAAACATCTATTGTAGGGTGCGTCAGACTCGATATATCTAGCAAATAAACAAATTTTTGACATCTGACGCACCCTACTAATGTGTCAGTTGCGTAAGTCCTGAAAGAATTGAAAATTGAATGAAAATGGAATCATCAACTAAACCTCGACAAGAACGCAGACATACCCCCAAAGCTCAAAATACTGGACTTTACACTAGGGCGTTTCGCCAAGCATTCCTAAAGCTGCACCCACGGAATATGCTCAAGAATCCAGTCATGTTCTTGGTATGGGTAGGGACAATTATCACCGCCCTGGTAACGATCGCACCTAACTTATTTGGCGTCACTCCCGGAAACAACCCACGACTATTTAATGGTTTAATTACCCTGATATTATTCTTCACAGTTGTATTTGCTAACTTTGCCGAAGCGATCGCCGAAGGACGAGGTAAAGCCCAAGCAGATGCTTTAAGAGCGACTAAATCCGATGTTACAGCCCGTAAACTCCTCCCCGATGGCTCCATCCAAGAGATTAGTTCCACAGCCTTACGTCGCGGCGACCATATTAAGGTGATTGCTGGCGATATCATTCCCGTCGATGGGGAAGTGATTAAAGGTGTGGCCGCCGTTGATGAATCTGCCATCACTGGGGAGTCTGCACCAGTATTGAAAGAACCAGGGACAGACATTGCCAGTTCTGTGACTGGGGGAACGCACATCACCTCTGATGAACTAATAATTCGGGTAATGAATGACCCAGGCCAAGGCTTTATTGACCGAATGATTTCCCTAGTAGAAGGAGCTTCCCGCAGTAAAACCCCTAATGAAATCGCCCTGACAGTTTTGCTAGCAGTCCTGACTCAAGTGTTTTTAGTAGTAATTGCCACTATACCCACAGTAGCAGTCTATGTAAAATCGCCAGTCAGTATTGCCATGTTAATTGCCTTGTTGGTAGCGCTGATTCCCACCACTATCGGGGGATTATTGAGTGCTATTGGGATTGCTGGCATGGATAGAGTCGCTCAGTTTAACGTGATTGCTACCTCTGGACGGGCGGTAGAAGTCTGCGGAGATATTAATACCCTGGTATTAGATAAAACAGGCACGATTACCTTAGGCAACCGCTTGGCAGAAGAATTTATTCCCGTTAACGGTCATTCCCTCGAAGATGTCGCAAAAGTTGCCCTAGCATCCAGTATTTTTGATCAAACACCAGAAGGAAAATCTATCGTCAAACTGGCAGAAAAATTAGGGGCAAAATTAGATTTTGACCCAAAACATGGAGAAGGTATTGAATTTTCTGCCAAAACTCGGATGAGTGGCACTGATCTACCGAATACTATCCAAATTCGCAAAGGAGCCGTGGATGCAATTAAAGGATTTGTCCGCTCCCGCAATGGAAAATTAACCCCGGAACTTGATACAGCTTTTGAACGAATTTCCAAATTAGGTGGAACGCCGTTAGCTATTTGTCAAAATGACGATGTCTACGGAGTAATTTATCTCAAAGACATTATTAAACCAGGCATTCGAGAACGTTTTGATCAAATGCGGCGCATGGGGATTAGAACCATTATGTTAACGGGAGATAACCGCATCACTGCATCTGTGATTGCCCAAGAAGCAGGAGTTGATGACTTCATCGCCGAAGCTACCCCTGAAGATAAAATTGAAGTGATTCGTTCTGAACAAGCACAAGGCAAGTTGGTGGCCATGACTGGAGATGGTACCAATGATGCTCCGGCCTTAGCTCAAGCAAATGTCGGAGTGGCGATGAATTCAGGTACCCAAGCGGCGAAAGAAGCTGCCAATATGGTAGACCTAGATTCTGACCCGACAAAATTGATTGATATTGTCACCATTGGCAAACAACTACTGATTACCCGTGGCGCACTCACTACATTTTCAATTGCTAACGATGTCGCTAAATATTTTGCGATCATTCCCGCTATCTTTGCCGGAATTGGTGTTGGTAGTCTCAATATTATGGGTTTGGCCAGCCCCCAATCTGCGATCTTGTCAGCGCTGATTTACAATGCCTTGATTATTCCGGCGCTGATCCCATTAGCCCTAACTGGTATCAAGTTTCGACCGCTAACGGCAGATCAACTTTTGCAGCGAAATATTTTCATCTATGGACTCGGCGGCGTGATTGCTCCTTTTATTGCCGTCAAAGTGATTGATGTGCTGATTACTGCGGTTGGTTTAGCTTAACTACGATTTTGGATTATGGAATACTTACCACAAGATTTTGCTCAAGTGTTTGCCTTCGTCACCTGCAAACGAAATCACATTCCTGTAAGTCTATTTTTACTGCTGTGTTTTAATGTGCTGTTAGCACCAGCAGTACAAGCTGCGACCCCACTCCAATTATCACGTTCTGCATCTTACGCCATTGCTCTGCTTTTGCTTGTCACTATGAGTCTGTGCGTTTATTTATTTGTTGTAATTTTTCAACCGGAGAAGTTTTAAATGGGTCAGCTACGCCAAATTAATCAAGCTATTCGTTCTACCATTGCTCTCTGGTTACTAACAGCATTCCTATATCCTCTGTTGATGCTGCTGTCAGGACAGATAGGGTTTTCTTTCCAGGCTAACGGTAGCTTACTCACCAATTCTCAAGGGACAGTTGTTGGTTCGGCCTTGATTGGTCAACCATTTACGAGCGATCGCTACTTTTGGAGTCGTCCCAGCAGTATTGACTACAGTACTACCCCCAACGTTGCCACCACAGGAACTTCAGGAGCCAGCAACCTCGCCCCCAGCAACCCCGACTTACTCAAACGCATTCAAGGGGAAGTGGCAAGGCTGAATCAAGCTAATATTCAACCTACTGCTGATTTAGTTTATACCTCCGCCTCTGGTCTAGATCCACATATCACTCTAGCAGCCGCTCAAGCACAGGCACAGCGCATCTCCAACGCCAGACATCTCGACCCAAACCAAATTACGACCCTAATTAGCAAACACACTGATGGCAGATTCCTGGGCATTTTTGGTGAACCTGGAGTCAACCTCTTGAGGTTGAACATGGCATTAGACAACCTTGCAACTTAACGTTTAACCTCTCTCCAGGTAAATATTCACTTTCCTCCTAGAAAAAGGCATTAAGAAGAAAGAGGAATAGGAGGATATTTTATACCTCCTGCTTTTTAAATTTTCGGCTATGTCTAATGTTCAGGCGGGATAGAATTCATACCTTAATAGTCATTGTCAGCCACACAAATACCTTTACATTTAATACCGTTCGTAGCAGTGCGCTGACAATGAGAACATAAAACTTTTTCGTTTTCTGTTTCTTTATTTGTCTTTATACTAGTGGTTGCCTCTAGCTGATCTTTTTCGGTCTGGAGTTTTACATTCATAAGAATGAAGGAATTTTTTGCTGTTTAAATTTTACTTAATCACTTAATTACATTTTTCATCAACTCTGGAATTTGAGAAGGGCGTTCAGCTACGGGAACTTGTGCTTCTTGGAAAGCTGCTAATTTATTTTTGGCTGTACCAAAACTAGGATCACGTCCCACAAATGTTGCTAAAGTTCCTGTCTGACGCCAATGTTTTGCCAGTGGTGCTTGGGTACCTGCGATGTAGGCAATCACTGGTTTATCAATTGCCTCGGTAATGTACCGCGCTGCTGCTTCTTCACTACCACCACCTGGTTGACCAACTAAGACGATCGCCTGTGTAGCTTCATCCTCATCGAGAATTTGCAGCCATTGGAGAAACGATGAACCAACGATCGCATCGCTGCCAATGCTGGCACTAATTGACTGCCCTAGACCCGCTTTTGTCAATTCCCAGGCGATTTCATAGGTCAGGGTGCTGCTGCGACTGACGATACCCACCGCACCAGGGGTATACAATTCACTAGGGTGAGTGCCTAAGAGAATTTTCCCCGGTACAATAATTCCTGGACTGTTGGGGCCTACCACAATGGTTTCACAGGACTCGGCTTTGCGGAGTAATTGCACCATATCCAAAGGCGGCACCCCACCAGAGATAATGATGATTTGACGAATATCAGAGGCGATCGCTTCTAATGCTGCATCTAGCACTTGGTAAGGATGGACACAAATAATCGTTGTGTCAATTGCCCCAAATTTGGCAATCACCTCCTCCACCAAGTCAAATATTGGTAGATCGTACAATTGCTGTCCACCAGATCCGGGATTGACACCAGCTACCAAGTTTGTACCATAAGCTTTCATTTGCGCAACATGAGTTTCTGATATGTATTCACTGAAGCCTTGGATTAATACTTTGCTATTTGGTGTTAGGTTCATAAAAAAGTACGGTTAAGTTCTAGCAATCCAGTGCCTCAAGACACCGAGAATAACAACACAAGCGCAGTGCATAGTATTGATTTAAGGGAAAAATGGTACTATTTTTTGTAGGCGCTTAACTTAGAAAGACGGATTGCTTCCGCCACTGCTGTATCTAAATTTTCTACCACTATCAGCACATTGGTTTGGGTTTTGAGTGCGGCTAGATATTTTCTAGCGGCATTGAACTCAGAACCTGCAAGACGGATGACCACGCGCGGCAGAGATTCCTCGCGATGGCTTCTGCTGCTACTGGAGCCTAACATAGAGGATTGAATTTTGCTTCTGTCTTGTTGCAAAAATTTGGCAATGACTTCCGGCATTTCTGCCAATTGAGGAATAGTACCTAGGAAGTTAATGAGTATTACTTGAATGGTTTTGTCAGCAGCTAAGATTTTTAGACCAGTCTCTAGGCGATCGCGGAAAGTAGTCGGTGCGGTATCAGTGAGAAAAGCATGTCGCAGATTTAGACAAACACCAGGTTTACCACCAGCATTGGCAACTAAATCCAAAGTAGTCAACACCGAACCAGTGCCATTACCTAAAATACCTATTTTCCCGTTCATTTCTAAGGCATCCCAGTCACCTAAAATGCTGTTGATCTGACTACTCGTATGACGGCTGACAATTCTTGCCGCCATTTTTGCCATTTCTGGATGACGGTTGATGGCTCGTTCATTGACTATAACTTTGCCATTCAGGGCCATAACTTGGCCAGAGGTACTAACCGCTAGAGGATTAATCTCTACTAGGTCTAGGTCTTTTTGTATAAATAACTGGTACATCTTCTCCAGCACGCTGGTGACTGATAGCATCAGCATACCCTGCAAACCCATTTTCAACGCCAGTCTTCGGGCATAAAACGGCGAAAATTCCTGATTCACTACCACATATTGCATTTTTTCTCCCGCCGATTCCCAATCAATATCTGCTTCTTTGCAACCTAGGAGTACTGGTCGGCAAACAGCGGTATCTAAAACTACTGCCAGATAAAATTCTTGATCGGCGTCATACTTCGATTCTGCCAGCAATACTTCCGGCAACTCTCCCCAAATAGATAAATTGAAGATACTTTGGGCGGCGGCGATCGCATCGATTGTGGTTTCTGCAATCCTGACTCCACCAGCTTTTTGCCTTTCAGCAGCATGTACCTGTGATTTCAGGACTATCGGATAGCGGATTTTTAAACGTTTCAAATCTGTGGGATGGTCAATTCGTTGGGAGGGTAATACGGGAATTCCCGTCTCGCTAAACAATTCTTTAACTTGATACTCTAATAGATCCATTGAAATACACCTTCTCTTGTCACTTCCAAAGCATGTACCGGGTGCTGTCTCATCGCTTCTACAGCACCTTGATTGCAAAATCTAGCTTTGGTTGGCTATAAAAATTTATTTTTCTCGTATCAATTTTATCGAATTCGACAGATCGGGTAAATTAATTTCTAGAGCCAACCCTTGGGTACCAGGCTGATCAGACCTAAATCATCTTTTCCGTACACTTTCTAGCGTCTAAAAGCACTAAGCTAGAATTGTTTCTCTTTGGTTTGGATCGTTTTATAGGACTCATATTTGATTTTTGAAATACACGTAGGTTGTGTTATGCCATAGGCTAACGCACCAAAACCGTCGGATGGTGCGTTAGGTCAGCCGTAACACACCCTAAATATACTTAGATTTTTGAAAAAATCAAATCGGATTGCTATATAACTACTGTAAGACATCTAGAAAGTTTACCTGCGGTAGCTACTGAGGTTTTAATGGCCCCAATCAAGGCACTAAAGATGCCCTAAATACTGATTATTTCCATTTTTTCTAATTTCTGCTGGCCCTGGGACTGTCTGGAGCATTGAGGAAAATGAAAAAGTAAAAATTTGAACAATTACTACTTAGGTTATTTTTGCCCACCCAAAGGTCGGGATTTGTGTTAAAAAGTTGATTTATTGGATGTAACCACTGGGGCCGGTTAATATGCATCTACACTCAGCAAAGATAAGTTTTTATATTTTCTACTGTCAAAGATAATAAAAACACTAAATAAAGACTAGCGGTCATGCTCTATGAAAATAGCATTCCCTCAGGAAGATATACAGCTTTTAGCCACGATTCTACAGGAACAATTACTTGCAGAAGTCCAATCTGGTGAAGTTTTCCAGGTTAAATGTGCTGTCAAAAATAACGAGCTAATGGTTTTAACTCAACACCCACCAGGTGTAACAGTTGACAGGGAAACAATTTTTACCATACTGGAAGAAGCTATCCTTGGGCAACCGGACTACCAGTCCCAAGAGACGCAGTTGTTCCTCAGGGTTTCTGGAGAAAAACTCCCTTACGCTAAACATTGCCTGAGTCGGAAGGTTCAGGATAAAGTGCAAGATGGGGAACTCAGTACCCCCCCAAAATGGGATTTAGGGGTGATGGGGAACTCAGCGCCCCCAAGCACAGAGCCGAGAGCAAGCGATCGCCTAGTTTTTCCCCCTACCGACCTTCCCATAGATGAACCCCCATCAATCGATTTCCCCAACTCAGACCATCTATCTATGGATGAGACTGAGTTAGAGGAAGCCTTTGACCCCTTGGCAGGTTCACCAAATTTGATGGCTTCTAAGCGATCGCTATCTCTACAACCAATCATTCTTGGTGTAGCCTTGGTGGGTGGTTTCGCCTTTGGTGGCAGTGCTTTCTTGTTCAGTCGTCCTTGTGCGGTGTCCGAATGTCAAGAAATACAAACCGCTGAACTATTAAAAGTAGAATCTCGGCGACTAACACGCAGCGCCAAGTCAGAAAAAGATTTGATTGCAGTACAACAGCGACTCTTAGCAGCCAGCAATAACCTGACTCAAATTCCTGACTGGGCATCCCGAAAACAGCAAGCAGAGGAACTGTCTGCAAGTTTGTCTGGACAGGCAAGAAAAATTAGTCTGGTAATCAATGCTTTGCAAGCTGCATCCTTAGTAGAGGAAAAAATGCCAACTGCCGCCAATAACCTGGCAGAATTACAAGCTAGACAACGTTTATGGCGACAAGCGATCGCACCACTAGAGGCAATCAGCCCCAATAGCGAACTTTATGGGCTGGTACAAACAAAATTACCGCTTTATCGTATCGGTTTACAAACAGTAAATCAGCAGTTACTCAAAGAGGAACTATCGCTGAAAAAACTGACTTCAGCCAAAGCTGTAGCTAATACAGCCGTTGCTAATGCAGCCAATGCCAAATCTGGGAATGACTGGCAAAAGGTGGAGTCTACTTGGCTTTTAGCAGTCAATGCCTTAAAGAGCATCCCCCAGACTAGCCCAGCATACCAAGAAGCACAAAACCTGTTGGCAGAATATCAACCGAAACTAATCATGGCACGCGATCGCGCCACTAAAGAAAAATTAGCCGCCAAAACCTACCAACAAGCTATCAACACAGCCAATCAAGCTCAAGTCTATACGCAAAAACAACAATGGAAGGCAGCAGTAACATACTGGACTCAGGCTTTACAGGTTGCTCAACAGATTTCTAGTGAAAGCTCGTACTACACTCAAGCCCAGTCTCTAGTCCAACCCTACTCAGAGTCCCTCCGACAAGCACAAGAAAAATTCCAAATCTATGGCGATTTAGAACAAACTCGCGCTGACTTAAATAAAACTTGTACTAATGGAATTAAGCTTTGCACGTTTACTATAGATAGCCAAGGCATTATGGTTCGCTTAACGCCTGAATATGACCAAGCAATACAAAATAGCTTGACTAATCCTGATTCTAACCCCCTGACAAACCACTTCCAAAGCTTAAAGGAAGCACTCGTAGTGATTAGCGAAAATGCCAAACAGCCGCTGTTAGTCTATGATTCTCAAGGTCAAGAAATGTATCTGCGGATGCCCTGAATGTGGTAATGGGTAATGGCTAATGGCTAATGGCTAATGGCTAATGGCTAATGGCTAATGGCTAATGGCTAATGGGTAATGGCTAATGGGTAATGGCTAATGGGTGATGGGTGATGGGTGATGGGTAATGGGTAATAGAAGTTAATTATCTTTTCCCTGACCAATTACCAATTACCAATTACCAATTACCAATTACCAATTACCAATTACCAATTACCAATTACCAATTACCAATTACCAATTACCAATTACCATCAGGTGATTTTCTAATGCTTGGCGCATTGTGTCTACAGGCACGATTTCTTGGTGTAACCAGATTTTTAAGGCTGCTGCGCCTTGCTGGACTAGCATTTCTAACCCATCAATGGCGATCGCCCCTTGTTTTTCTGCTTGTTGGAGAAATAGCGTTGGTTTAGGGATATAGATCAAATCATAGGCGATCGCACCTGGTGGCAGATCAGTCATTTCCCCAACACTCAACGGCGACACCTCCAGATGAGGATACATCCCCATCGGGGTTGTATTTACCAGCAAGTTAGCTTGGGGGATTAGCTTTGGTAGTTCCTCCCATTGATGCACCTGAAATTGCGCCGCTTGGGATGAATTGCCCCAACTATGGCGGAATTCTTCTAACTTCTGCACATTGCGCCCCACAACATGAATAGACGCACAACCAAGCTGGATACAACCTGCCACAACTGCCCTGGCTGCGCCACCATTACCTAAAATTACTGCTACCTTTTGACTCCAATCTTGGTGATAAGTTGTTTGCAAAGGGGCAATAAACCCTTCTACATCGGTATTTGTCCCCACCCATTTACCATCTTGGCGAGTTACAGTATTCACTGCCCCTATGGCTTGGGCTATGGGGGTAACCTCTGATAACAAAGACAATATCGCCTGCTTGTGGGGAATTGTCACACTAAAGCCGACGACGCCAACAGCAGCAAAACCTGCGATCGCCACTTCTAAATTTTGTGGTTCGATAGGAAAGGGAAGATAAACATAATCTAATCCCAACTCAGCAAGGGCAACATTGTGCATCACCGGCGATAGAGAATGTTCCACCGGATGCCCAATCACACCTAAAAGTTTAGTTGTGCCTGTAATCAATCTTTCTTTTATCATTAGTCATTAGTCATTAGATGCGTCTACTATATAAATCCTAGACAAGTCTAGACATTTACTTCTTACTTCAATGGGAGCATGGGAGCGGTTATCCCTCAGTCTCTTTACGCATCCTACCTGTAGGGTGCGTTCCCTAACGCACGAATCATGATTTTTATCGTTTGACTACTAGCCTACAATTATTAAAAGTTACTTTATATTTTTTTATTTAAATCATGCAGGCAACTACAGCCCCCTCTACACCCCCAATTCCTGGCAAATATTGGCAGTGGCGAGGGCACAACGTTTACTATGTACAAGCGGGAGAAAAACAACCGCAACGTCCGCCCTTGCTGTTAGTCCATGGCTTTGGTGCTTCCACAGACCACTGGCGCAAGAATATCACAGGACTGTATCCAGATTTTGAAGTATATGCCATCGACCTTTTGGGATTTGGACGTTCAGCTAAACCAAAATTGCAGTATGGCGGCGACTTGTGGCGCGACCAACTTAATGATTTTATCAGTCAAGTGATTGGTCAAAAAGCCGTATTAGCAGGTAACTCTCTTGGTGGCTACGCTTGCTTGTGTGTTGCAGCCCAATTTCCCGACAGCGTAGCCGGTTTAGCATTACTCAATAGTGCAGGCCCCTTTAGTCAAAATCAGCCAACATCTGAACCAGAAGCATTACAAGCCCAAATTCAGCCGCCTCAAAAACCTTTGCAACAACTCTTGGGTGATGCTGTAAAGTGGATTTTTCAGCAACCTTTAGCCCAATTTATATTATTTCAATACGTCCGCCAGCGGTGGGTAATTCGTCAAACTTTAGAAAAAGTTTATCTAGATAAAAGCGCAATTACAGACCAATTGATCGAAGAAATTTCTCGTCCTGCTTTTGATGCTGGCGCACTAGATGTATTTGTCTCCGTCTTTAGCAGCCCCCAAGGAGAAAAAGTTGATGTACTGCTAAAGCAATTAACTTGTTCTCTATTACTATTGTGGGGAGAAGCAGACCCTTGGATAAATGCCAGAGAACGTTCCCAAAAGTTTCGCCAATATTATCCCCAATTAACAGAATATTTTCTCACAGCGGGTCATTGTCCTCATGACGAAGCACCCGATAAAGTAAACCCACTTTTACGCGATTGGGTCTTGTCTATTACTCAGTCAAATTATAGCGGTTAATCCCAACAAACCTTTCCCTAACCCTCTCCTAAAAAGAGAGGGGAAGGTGCAGTATTGCTTAAGAGACATGGTTAGGACTTACTTTCCTTGACAAATTTACCTTTTTTGAATTCAAAATGCAAAATTCAATCTGCGGTCAAGCAACAACTCTAGACATCTATAACAACTCCAGCATCTGCGATACACTCACCAAGGTATTAGCGCACAAAATACCAGATGCAGCTGCTGCTGGGACACCAATTCCCGGCATTGTGCTATCACCCACGCGATACAAACCTTTTATTGGCGTCTGTGAACCGGGAAACATTCCTTTACCCGCTGCGATCGCCGGGCCATAGGTTCCCTGATAACGTCTTAGATAATGGGCATGGGTTAGGGGTGTACCAATAAGTTCCAACTCTACACGCTGGCGAATATCAGGGATAATTTGCTCTAGGGCGCGATATAAAGATTGTGCTTTTTCCCTTTTCTTCTGTTCATATTGATCATTCCGTTCCCAACCGGTGAAGGGTTCGAGGGTGTAAGCATGAACAACATGATATCCCTCTGGGGCTAAAGTGGCATCCCACACACTGGGAATAGAAATCATGCAAGTATTACCAGCTGTGGTAATGTCCTGACTAGAATCGTGAACTACTACATGATGTCCGGTTAAATTTTTCAACCCCTCGGCGCGGATGCCTAAGTGCAAATGCATAAAGCTCTCAACCGCTGGCGTATCTAAAGCCGCTTGACGGTAAGCCGTGGGTAAATCTTCAGGAAGTAGCAGGTGTTTGTAGGTATCCCAAATTGTGGCATTGGAAATTATCACGGGTGCTTTTAAAATTTCACTGGTTCGCAATTTGACGCCAACAGCTTTCCCAGAAGCCACTAAAATTTGCTCAACGTGGCATCCCAAACGCAACTCACCGCCCCAGCGTTGTAAACCCCGCACCAAAGCATTGACAATTGCCTTACTGCCCCCCAGAGGATACTCTACCCCAACGCGCGATGGGCTACGCCCCGCTGTTCGCGAACGCTCCCCCAACATAAAAGCTACCTCTGGGGCAATTGTCCCCTCTGCCTTTAAACCAGATAGCAGAAAGCATTCTAGGTCAATTAGTCGCCGCACCCAAGGATCTTGCACCGTGGCATCCATTACACTACCTACAGATGCTTGGATAATTGGCAAGTTGAAGAGCATTTTTCCCAAAGATGGCAGGTAACGACCCAGTAACACCAGCAGCAACTGCCAATCAGCCCTTAATGCTAGTGTGGGAACACCTTTCATTGCCTCATACAAACCTAACAAGCGTTCTTGAAACCGCTGGACTTCTTTAGCACCTTGGGGGGTAATTTTATGCACCTCATGACGGTACTCTTCAGCATCGCTATAAACTGGAAAACTGCCTTCAGGAAAGTGGTAGTGTCCTAAGGGATTATAGGATATAACTTGGAGGGATTCACCGAGAACATCTAGAACTTGTTTTACAGGATTCAAACTCTGGGCATCGGTCAAACCACAATAAAAAGAAGGGCCAGAATCAAATTCAAAGCCCCGCCGTTTAAAGCTATGGGCAGCACCGCCAGCAATTGTGTGACTTTCACAGACAATCACCCGCTTACCATAACGAGCAAGTAACCCAGCAGCACACAACCCGCCGATACCACTACCAATAACGATGACATCACTATCTTGCATTTCGCTCCTATGTTCTTTGACCAATGACTAATGAATGATTGAACCAATGACCAATGACCAATGACTAATGACCAATGACCAATGACCAATGACCAATGACCAATGACTAATGACTAATGAATGATTGAACCATTGATTGAACTCAAAAACATCTCTAAATCCTTTGGTGACAATAAGGTTTTAGATAATGTGGATTTGACAATTTATCAGGGAGAAGCACTAGGCATTATTGGCCCTTCAGGGACTGGTAAATCGACGGTTTTAAGAATAATAGCCGGGTTATTGCAACCGGATGAAGGAGAAATTTATGTGCAGGGGGTACGACGAGAAGGATTGATTGAGGATGGCACTGATCCGATTGGGATTGGCATGGTGTTTCAACAGGCGGCGTTATTTGATTCGTTGACGGTAGAGGAAAATGTGGGGTTTTTGCTGTATCAAAATTCTAAATTAAAGCGATCGCGCATTCGAGAACTGGTAAATGAAAAATTAGACATGGTAGGCTTACCGGGAATCGGCAACCTTTACCCCGCTGAACTCTCTGGGGGGATGCGAAAAAGGGTAAGTTTTGCCCGTGCGATTATGTCTAACCCTGATAAACCCGCTGATAGCCCATCAGTATTACTATACGATGAACCAACAGCCGGGCTTGATCCCATTGCCTCAACGGTGATAGAAGATTTAATCCGTCATTTGCAACTTACACAGGGTGTCTGTAGTACTTATGTAATTATTACTCACCAAGACAGCACCATTCGGCGGACAGCCGACAGACTAATTTTTCTGTATCAAGGTAAAGTGCAATGGCAAGGTACAGTTAATCAAATAGATAGCACAGACCACCCTTTGATCAGACAATTTATAAGTGGGAGTGTGCATGGGCCGATTCAGGTTGTCGGTTAAGTCAGTGCTGAGTTTTAAATCCTGAGTAGATTTTTCCCACTCAGCACGGATGCGCTAAGAGCACTCAGGAATAATAGTCGGGTAGAGGAAAAAAAATGCGAGGTTTAATGTCAAGCCGCTTCGCGTCTGCGCGAACATTGAGAGAAGGTTCTGTAGGTCTATTGATTCTGTTGGGACTAGGAGTATTTGGAATAATTATTCTGTGGTTGAATAGATTTACCGGGGGTAGCAGTTCCTATAAAGCTATTGTAGAGTTTGCCAACGCTGGCGGGATGCAAAAGGGCGCACCAGTTCGCTTTCGTGGCGTCAAAGTAGGCAGTATTCTCAAAGTTCAACCAAAACCAAATGCCATTGAAGTGGAAATTCAAATTGCTCCGGCTGACTTGATTATTCCTACTGATTCGGTAATTGAAGCTAATCAAACCGGATTAATTAGCGAAAGCATTATTGATATCATCCCCAAGGTGTCTCTACCTACTGGGGCTGCTGTTGCTAAACCCCTAGACAAAAATTGTAATGCCAGCCTGATCATTTGCAATGGCTCACGCTTAAAAGGACAAATTGGTATCAGTACCGATGATTTAATTCGCCAATCAACTAGTTTCGCCGCTGTATACTCTAACGAAAAATTCGCTCAAAACGTCAATAGACTGATAGAAACCTCTGCTGATGCAGCGTCTAGTGTCGCTGGACTCAGTCGGGATCTCCAGAGTTTGAGCAAAAGCTTTAGAGGGCAATTAGGCATATTTTCGGGCACTGCTGTGACATTACAACGGGCAACAAATCAACTCACAACAACCACGACGAGAACAGCAAATGTATTCGGCACCACGGCAAATGATTTCAGTACGACTGCAAAACAATTGAGTTTAACCGCAAGTCAAGCGAGTCGGTTACTGAACAATTTGGATAACTTGGTGACAACAAATCGTTCTTCGTTAGTTGGTGCGTTGAACAATATCACCCAAACTAGCAACCAACTACGTCAGACAGTTACTAGCCTTTCACCTGCGGTTAATCGCTTAACCCAAGGCGAATTACTAAAAAACTTAGAAACTCTCTCGGCTAATGCGGCTCAAGCCTCAGCTAATTTACGGGATGCTAGTAAAGCCTTAAACGATCCAAAAAATACTGTGCTATTGCAACAAACCCTAGATTCAGCAAGAGTAACTTTTGAAAACACCCAAAAAATCACTTCTGATTTGGATGAATTGACAGGTGATCCAGCTTTCCGCAAAAATCTTCTGCAATTGGTGAATGGTCTAAGCAAATTGGTGTCTTCCACACAACAGATGCAGCAGGAAGCACAGGTGGCTATTACCTTAGACTCACTCAAAGCTTCTGTGAACCAGCCAGATTTGGTGATTCCTCCTTCTAACCCGAAAGTATCTGTGAAACAGCCAGATTTGGTGATTCCTTCTCCTAACTCCAAAGTATCTGTGAACCAGCCAGATTTGGTGATTCCTCCTCCTAACCCCATTCAGCAGGGGCTGATTATTAAGCCCGCACCGCCATCGATTGAGAGGGTAGATCATCAATCTCAAACAACTGCTACTCCGGTTACTCCCAATTCAACTCAAGAACAGCTAGTGCAGCAACTACGAGATTATGGGAAGCAAGGGAAGTGAAAGCTGGATACTGCCAAATTTATACAGGTTTACGCCCAACCCCACATCAGCGGGTTATCGTCGAGATGGTCTGTAACAATGCGTCCAATAGCATCAATTTGGGCAACTTCGGCGGCTGATAGTTTAACTTCAGCACTTTGAGCGTTGGCTGTTGCTTGTTCGGGATAACGTGCCCCAGCGATGGCATTTGTTAGAGGTTGGGCAATTAACCAGGCGATCGCCAACTGAGCCAGGGTACAATTATGGCGATCGGCTATGGGGCGCAGTTTTTCTAAAGCTTGTTGGGCACGTTCAAAGTTTTCACCTTGAAATAGCTTATTTTTAGCCCGGTTATCTTCGGGGTCAAATTTATGTCCAGGAGCAAATTTCCCGGTTAACAATCCCTGGGCTAAAGGCGAATAAGCGAGGATAGAAATATTGTTTTCGATACAATAAGGCATTGCATCCTTTTCTACCTTTCGCCAAAATAAAGAATAAGGTGGCTGTAAACTATCAATTCGCCCATACCTTGCGGCTTCTGCCAGTTGGACGCCAGAAAAGTTAGAAACACCAATCGCCCGAATTTTTCCTTGCTCTTTGAGGTGATTTAGAGCGCTCATACTTTCCTCAATTGGTACTATTTCACTATGGAAATTACCAGAGGGCCAATGAATTTGGTAAAGGTCGATGTAATCGGTTTTGAGGTTTTTTAAGGAACGCTCACAAGCCTCAATTACCTGATCATACTTGAGATGGTTGGCAAAAACCTTCGTGGCATACTCCACGCGATCGCGCACATCAGCTAAGGCTTCAGCTACAATCTGCTCAGAGTGCCCCTCACCATAAACTTCAGCCGTATCAATTGTAGTGATTCCCGCCTCATAAGCCGCGCGGATGGTTTTAATCGAGTCAGCATCCTCAATTCCCACCCACATCCTTTTCCCCGCTTGCCAAGTCCCCATCAGAATGGGTGTAATTTGCACAGTCGATGTACCTAGTGTTCGCTTAAACATAGCTACTCCCTGATTGATTTCTCTGGATAGTTTCTCAGTTTAACCGTCCTAGCCTGAAATTAAATCAGAGTAAGAGCAGATACTGATGGTGAGTAAGAAGGGTAGTCTTCCACTAGACAAAGTATCGTACTGCGATCGCCACATAAACGAGGATTATACTGCCAGTCCTCATTTTTCTCTGAGTGTCCAGGATCAAGTTGCTAATTGGGCACGTCAAATTTCCACTACTGTTTTTCTCCACCGGAACATAATGGATTTTTCCAAGTTCCCCATGTGCAGATTTTGCGTAAGCATTCAGGAATATAGTTATTTCGAGGACGCAGAATAAAACTTGACATGGTATAGTTACGCTTGTAAGCGCGATAAAACTTCGCTGCAACAGATAGCCAAAAGCAGCGATAGAAGAGTTAACCAAGTAGGGTTATGGCAGCTTTCCTGTTTCCGTTAGTTTTAGTTGTGATGTGAGGTGTAGCCGATGAATCTGGATCTTCAACTCGGACAAGATGAGACTGTTAACAGCGAATATGAATTTAGTTACTCGCTGATACTCTTCTTCCTAAAGTCGCATTTTTGGGTAACAAACAAGAGACTAATAGTCAATTCACCAAATGTTTTATTTGTCATACCTACAGGGAGTGACACGGTTACCTATCCTCTGAGGTCAATAGGGGGCGTCAAAACCAAAACTGAGTTTAAGTTTTTGTCACTCTTGGGGGGTGTGGTGCTTCTCCTAATTGGTATTTCTAGCTTAAGGTCTGGTATTGGATTGTTGCTTCTTCCACTTGGAGTTGCCACCATAGTCGGTGCTTTTCGCACAGTTATTGCCATTGTGTCTGCCGGCACTGGAGCAGTGACTTACTCTCATCTACCGTGGGAAGCTGAGGACGCAAAGAAAATGATCAATCAGCTAAACCAGGAAATTGCAAATATTTAGTTCCGACCATAGGTTAACAAGCCCGTTGCCGCTGCTAAATTCCTCTGTTGTGAATGCAAAATTTACTTGCATTCGCAAAGACCTTGATATGGGAATGTTCAATAACTAAATTACTTAGACTCGTGCCCGCAGCTATCGCACTACAGTAACTGGTGTTCCGGGACTCACTTGATGAAATAATTCCTTAATGTCTTTGTTGTACATCCGAATACAACCATGTGAAACTGCTTTTCCTACTGACTCAGGATTAGGAGTACCATGAAAACCAACCCAATTGTGACCATTTGTCCAAAATCCAATCCAGTAGTTACCAAGAGGATTTTGCGGTTTTCCTCCTAGGATAGCTTTCCCAGTAATAGGATGTATCCAAGTAGGATTTTTCAACATTTCAATTACTTGAAAATTACCAGTTGGAGTTTCCCAGCCTCGGCGACCTACTGCAATTGGATAACTTTTAATTCGGGTTTTGCCTCGATAGAGATTTAAGCGGCGGCGTCTCAGACTGATTTTAATTTCAGTAGGTTGAGTAATTAAATCCTCGGTATAATTAGTCGGTTTAATTCCTGAATTGTTAGATAAAGTATCCTCAACACCTCTAAAATTATCAGCTAATGATATTTCCCCATTAAAAAAATATAGCCAAAAGACACCCATGAAAATGAATAATTGAAGTGGACGCTTGAACATATTAATAAAATTGAAATTATTCGTAATCATTTTGTTGATATAGCAATCCTATTCGAGTTATAAGCGGTAGCCTAAGGCAAGCCCTTCGGTCTAGGTTTATTTTCACAATTCAGATAGAATTGCTATATCTTTAGTTTATTATTTGCATAAATCACCCCTGATAACTAAGCTCGACTTTATCCAATCAAACCTGTCAACCTGCATTATTTCTCAAAGCTTTTAATCCGGACTTGGTTTGGGTGATATTGAAAAAATCCAAGGCATTGAGACATAAAGGTTTCAGCCTATACGATGCCTAGGTTGGACGTAGCTACCGCCTGACAGGTAAACAGATGAAGTCGAGCTTACTACCGCTCTTATTCGTAGCAGCCAACATTTAAAATTAACAAACTAGAGGTACCAAGCTTGTTAACCTTGCTTGTCTGTGTAAAGCTAGGAAATTAGCTGGAAATTTACCACAACCCTCTGATACCTTGACCATTATTTTGTCTTCTTCTTCTGTTTTCAACAGATGGAGTTTGCTGGGTTCCCGGAGCGGTAGTATCTGGTGGGAATTGCTGGGTTCCCGGAGCGGTAGTATCTGGTGGGAATTGCTGTGTTCCCGGAGTGGTAGTATCTGGTGGGAATTGCTGGGTTCTAATAGTGCGGTCGTTTGGTAATGGCTGTGTTCCCGGAGTAGTAGCATTTATGGGTTGTCTTGTTTGAGAGTGTAACGTTCTACTTGCAGGAATTTGACTAGTTTTAATAGTACTAGAACTGGAATTTGGCAGAGCTAATACTGGAAGAGTTAGTAAAGCGCTAGTACTAGCAACTCCCACGAGACTAGCAAGCATTTTGAACAAATTTTGACTGTGGTTTCCGCTCATTAGTACCTCCTGATTTTTCAGCTAAAAGATTCTTAATCTGTAAAGTATCTTGTATCTTGCCAAACCTGGAAAAAAGTTTAGCTCCGCTTCTGAACTGCAATTTAAAATGTCAATCAAACACCTTGAAATTGATGTTGGCATTTCATTTTTAAAACTTAGAACGATTTATCTCTTAAAGCCTCTGTCTAAAGCATAGTCTGATGTAAAAAATAATGTAATGATGAATACTCCTTTTGGAGAAGCAATGATTATTTTTTATGTCTTGGACATACACCATATTGGATTAATGAAACAAAGTACATAAAGTAAATTAATATTTTTCTATCATTGGGTAGAGATAGAATAGAAATGATTAAAACTCTGCTATAGCGTTTCCTAGTCTGCTGAGGTACAAATCTCTGCGTACCTCTGCGCTTTACTTTGCGTCCCTTTGCGTTTCAAAATATTATCTGTACCTCACGTAACTCTTAATCGCTATAAGTAAGTAGGCGAAAAGAAATCAAACTATGTTAGAGGATGTTTGCAAAGTCTACTTTATTACTCACTGGGCGACTAGAAGTCGCGACTACACAGACAAAACCCACCTCCGTGGGTTGAATTTTCATGAGTCCGCGCAGGCGGACTTTGCTTGTGTAGTAGCGAATTATATTCGCCCAATACTTTTCAAACAACCTCTTAAGCAAAGTAAAAACTATTGAAATTTGCTCGTTTTGAGGGCTTCAGCCCTCACTACCAACCTTGAATTATTTACGTCAACCTACTTAAGTAGCTATGGAAGCAACCACTATCCACGCCCTTAAAGAATGGGCAGTTGCGGTAAATGCCTTGGAATCTGCCCAAACGATTATGCTGCTGCGTAAAGGCGGTATTCATGAACGTAATGGACGTTTCCAAGTTGCCCATAATCAGATTTTGCTTTATCCCACTTATGAACATCAACAAGCTTTGATGCTCAAAGCTGATTATGCTAATCTTGTCTATCCTGTAACTTCAGGCTGGCATCCAGAAACGGTTCGCATCGGCAGTTGGGCAGAAATTACTGATATTTTGCCAGTGGCTGATGAGTCTATTGTCAGTGATTTACTTCCCTTCCATATTTGGAATGAGCATTTTATTAGCGATCGCCTAAAATGGAAACCACGCCAGCCCCTGTATATCCTCTTGCTGCGAACGAACGTGCTACCCCAACCGCTAGAAATTCCCTATCTCCCTAAATACGGTGGTTGTAAGTCATGGATTGATTTAGAACAGCAGATTCCCTTAAAAGCAGCAGCACCGGTTTTATCTGACTCTGCTTACACCCAGCAAGTAGAAACCATTCGCGGGATTATTGGCGATAAATTGTACGCTTCCTCCTTGTGATTACAGGCGCGGATTTAATAGCTAGTACCGCTTTGCAAAATTAAAAATTAAAAATTAAAAAAGCTTATGACATGAGGTTTTCGTCTATTTTGAATGGTACAGGACTTAAGCAAGAACTCTCTCAAACCCTTCTTCCTTTGCGGTTTTTTTCTTCATGATGAAAGCGTAGTTTCTGTGGTAGCTTTTTGTCCGCCGTGTCGTACTAGGTTGAGATTTCTGTGCCTGTGTAGCCAGAAAAACAAATAGCCGACCCTCCATCATCTCACTAAATAGTAGTTGTTGCTACATACAATTGCTAAAACCGTAGATAACATGAGAAGGATATCAACCTAAAACAAAATATCAGGGACAAACATTCTTCTGTTTATCTTCCTATCTGATGGACATCTGACCAGAGGAGTCGGCATTTTTAAGCAATTTACCGCAATCAATAGTATCAAATTCCCATAGCCTAAAAGGTTAGGCAAAAACTACCCCACAAGAATGAGGCAGGTCTTGACAAAAGCCTGTCATTATGCAACATAAGCTAAACGCAAAGGAGTTTACCATGCATCGACAAATGTGCTGGTTATCTAAGTCTGGCAGCGATGGGGCAAAAGTCTTGCATTTGCAGACTGCACCCAGCCAACCTTGGCGTCCCTACACGGCTTTTCCGCAATTTTCAGTCCCAGATTATCAAATTCCTGGCGGTTCTAAAGGTTGGGCAACTTATCAAAAACTGTTGAAAGCAGGCTGGAGTTTAGTTCCAAGCGCCCGTGCAAACGAGTTTAGCAGCAGCTATGCAGAGTCAACAATTCAAAATCAATAGCCTCTAGGGGAACCTTCGCCACGAGGATCAGCCGCGCCTTCTAGGGTATCATCGCCTGTCACAATAATCGCATTTGCATTGCCCCAAGGCTGAGTGTCCTTAATTTTGTGTCCGCGACGGCGTAAGTCTTGCAGAGTTAGGGCATCCATTCCCCAAGATTCCATACGTAACTCATCCGGTAGCCACTGGTGATGTATGCGTGGGACTGACACGGCTGCACCCACATCCATATTGTATTCCAACACATTCAAAATCACTTGCAACACTTGGGTGATAATGGTGCTACCACCTGGTGCGCCCACTACCATCCGCAGGCGTCCATTTTCGGTGATAATTGTCGGAGTCATGCTGGATAAAGGCGTTTTTCGAGGGGCGATGCTGTTTGCTTCGTTACCCACCAAACCAAAGGCGTTAGGAACCCCCGGTGCTGCTGCAAAATCATCCATCTCGTTGTTGAGAACAATCCCCGTTCCTGGTGACACCACACCAGCACCAAAGCCGAGGTTAATTGTGAAAGTCAAACTTACGGCGTTGCGTTGTTCATCGATAACTGTGAGATGACTGGTTTCTGAGGATTCTTTATTTTGAATTGTTTCCAGTCCTGGTTTTACCTCAGTTGCAGGTTTCGCTACTTGCAGATTAATTTCTTGACGGCGTTTTTTGGCGTAGGTGGGGCTGATGAGTTGTTGTACTGGGACTTTGACAAAATCGGGATCACCTAAATATTTGGCGCGATCGCTATATGCAATCTTCATTGCCTCTACCATTAAGTGTATAGCATCGGGGTGATGCCATCCCCAGGATTTTAAATCGGCGTCACCGATGATGTTTAACATCTGCAACAGGTGAACGCCTCCTGATGATGGTGGGGGCATTGAACAAATTTTAGCTTGGCGGAAGTTGCCGCAAACGGGTATGCGCCAAATGGGTTTGTAGGCTTTTAAGTCTGCGAGGGTAATTAAACCGCCGTTTTTGGCCATGTCAGATGCGATCGCACTCGCTATACTTCCAGTGTAGAAACTTTGGGGATTTTGGGAAATAGTGGTGAGAGTTTTGGCTAAATCCCGCTGGACTAATTTTTCCCCTGGTTGATAAAATTGCCCGTTGCGAGTGAAAATATCTCTTGCTGCTGAATTGTCGAGAATTGGCTGTTTGCGGTTCTCGTAAGCTGACAGAGAACGCCATGTATTCTGAGGGCTGAGGATAAAACCATCTTTAGCGAGTGCGATCGCAGGTTTCACCACCTCACTCCACGATAACTTACCATAGCGGCGATGAACTTCATACAAACCCGCCACAGTCCCCGGAGTTGCTACAGCCAAATAACCATTTACACTCGCATTTGGACGCACCTTACCCTCAGCATCCAGATACATATTTCTCGTAGCTTTCAGCGGTGCGCGTTCCCGAAAATCTAGCGCTTTTATTTCCCCAGTTTTCCCAGAATGCAGCAGCAAAAAACCACCGCCACCAATACCCGCCGAAAAAGGTTCAACAACAGAAATCGCAAAAGTTGTAGCCACTGCTGCATCTACCGCATTACCACCTTTAGTTAACATCAAAACTCCCGCATCACTCCCTAGGGGATGGGCCGAAACCACCATCCCCTTTTTGCTGCGTAGAGGTGGGGTGATAGTAGCTGATACAACTTGGCTATAAAAGAGAACGCTAACAGAGAAGACAGCGAAGACAACCCGCTTAGTTTTGGCGACAATACGCATTTTTACGCTATTTTTTCAGCATTATGTGCAATTTCTCACAAAATCATCCTTTTGAAAAGATTTACTCATAAAAAGTCACATAACAACTTTTTCAAACAAGCGCAAAATACAACCAGCGTTACTTGTTACAGTAGAGAAACAACAGCCTATAGAGATATAAAAAGTAAAAATTATGAACTTGTTTGAACGTATAAAAATAGAAGGATATCGTCGTCTGCATAACGTAGAAATCGAAATGCGACCTTTGACGGTGATGATAGGTGCTAATGGTGTAGGTAAAACTTCCCTATTAGAGATTTTTTCACTTATAGCAGCTTCAGCGAATGGTCAATTAGAACCTAAAATTTCCGAATTGGGAGGACTGAATGAAATTATTACCCGCGATAAAGCTAATAAAATAGCAATTTACTTAATAGATGCGCTAATTAAGCCGTGGTCTTCGTCTGCATTTGATTATTGTTTGGAAGTTACTCCTAAAGGCTTGGCATATAAAATTTCTTTAGAGACACTTACTGAAAAAGATTATACGCGCTCCTCCCAACCTGTAACTGTGAAGTACATCGAATCTCGTAACTTAGATGTTAAATACTTGAGTCCAGAAAGTCAAAAATTATTAACTCCAGAATGGGAATACAACCATTTAGAGACTTCTCTTTCTCAAGTACCCAAAATTTACAGATTTTCAGAAATATTCCGTAAACACTTAGCTTCATGCGCGTTTTACGGGCCATTGAATGTTACGTCTAAAAGTCCAGTGCGTTTACCACAACAAATGCGTCCAGTTAGATTACCAGGTACTAACGGGGAAGATTTAGTTTCCTGTCTTTATTATTTACGAGAAACCGACTCAGAACGATTTGAAATTATAGTAGATACCCTTGCTGCTGCATTTCCAGATTTTGAGCGTTTAGCATTTCCTCCAGTAGCAGCAGGAACTATCACAATGACTTGGAAAGATAAAAACTTTTCTCAACCAATTTATATGCACCAACTATCAGAGGGAACCTTACGGTTTATCTGGCTAGTAACACTGCTGCAAAGTCCTGGTTTAACCGCTGTCACTCTCATAGATGAACCAGAAGTTAGTTTACACCCAGAATTATTAAGGCTACTTGCTGATTTAATGCGCGAAGCTTCCCAAAGAACTCAGTTAATTGTAGCAACTCACTCAGATAGATTAATCGGATTTTTAAAACCTGAAGAAGTCCTAATTTGTGATACCACTGAAGATGGTTTAACAACCATGAAATGGGGTGATTCTTTTGATTTAAAACACTGGCTAGAAGATTATAGTTTAGATCAAATTTGGGCGATGAATTTAATCGGCGGTCGTCCATGAGGATAGCGATTTTAGTTGAGGGTGTAACAGAAAAAGCTTTTGAGCCAATTTTACGAGATTTCCTCAAATCACGATTACAACAAATGCCAAAACTTAAGTTTATATCTTATGATGGTCGCATTCCTAAAGCCGAAAAACTTAAGCGTAATGTTGATAATTTGCTCATGGGTAAAGATGCTCATGATGCAGTGATTGCATTAACAGACGTATACACCGGAACAAATGATTTTAAAGATGCAGCAGATGCTAAAGATAAAATGAGAGCTTGGGTAGGGAATAATCCTAATTTTTATCCCCATGCAGCACAGTATGATTTTGAAGCTTGGTTATTACCTTATTGGTCAACAATTCAGAATTTAGCTATATCTAATAAATCAACACCAGGAAGTTTACCTGAACAAGTAAATCACGGAAATCCCCCATCATATCGTATTAAAGAAATATTTGAAACAGGCAAATGTCAACGCAGCTACAGTAAAACCCGCGATGCAGCCAAAATTTTAAAAAACCAAGATTTGATGGTTTCGGTTAATCAGTGTCCTGAATTAAAAGCATTTATAAATACTATTTTGTCTCTTTGTGAAGTTGATTTAATTCCATGAAGGTTTCAAATTCATTGAGTCCGCGCAGGTGGTCACTGAGCTTGTCGAAGTGCGGACTTCGTTTGTGTAGCCGCGATTTCTAATCGCCGAGTATATTTGCTAATTCTTACTCGCAAATACAAAACCTCGCGTCTTCCCCGAAGTTGAATCAACAGTCGCCATCGACTTCCATAAATCCGCCGTCTTTACCCAAACTGGCGGATATTTATAACGGGAAACATCCAAAATTAAAAATCTATCAGTCTGCTCATTATATGCCGCCAAAGGTGAAATATGCCCGCCTATTTCTTGTCCAATAGCTTTACGTAAATAGTTAACTATAACGAAATTTCCCGGTTGTTTTAAATTCTCTGCTGCTAACTTGCGAAACTCTGCTAAACTCGTGTCACTAGCACGGTAAACCTTCACTTTAGCACCGTAACTTTCTAAAAATCCCCCCAACTGATTTAGAGTCATGCCTTGACGAGCGACAACCTCAGCAGGTAGCACCTTTTGCGTATTTTCATTACTAAAAAAGTTTTCCTGAGTAAATACCTTATAAGGCTTATATTGGGGTGCTTCCGGTGCGGTAATTTTCAAGCCATTCAGCACCATCACCATAGTAGCAACGCCACAATATGCTTGATTATCTTGAGTTATAAACTGCATACTCAAGGGAAAAAAATCATCCTTTGATTTACTTTCAATTAATAATTTTTCACCTTCAGGAGAATCAAAACCAATCAAGTTAGGCGAAAGAGGTAATGTTTGAGCGAAGACATTTCCCCCAGCCAAACACGCTCCTAAAATCAGATATTTGAGCGATGTTTTAAGAGTCTTGATTTTTTGAATTTTCATATTTACATTTTTACTAAAATAAGTGCATTTACATAGAATATACTGTATATTGGCGACGCTTGAGCAGTTTAATGCTCAGAATAAAATAAAAAATATTTCAATCTCTGATTCTGAAATCTTCTTTGGCTGCTAGTTAATTCGTGCGTTAGGGAACGCACGCTACGTGTTCGTGAAAATCTCTCTTTATTCTCTCTGCGTCCTCTGCGCCTCTGCGGTTAGTTCAAAAAAGAATATTTTCACAAATCAGATATAGCATTCCTATTTTAAAGCTCAGATCCCCGACTTCTTAGAGAAGTCGGGGATCTTGTTATTGTTATTCAAGATTCCACCTCAGCCAATTCTAACCAGCGCTCAGTCGCCACATCAATTGCTTGCTTGAGATTTTCCACCTGTTCATAAAGCTTTTGCACTTGGCTGTAATTTCCCGGAGAAACATTTACTAAGGCTTTTTCTGCTGCTGCCTTTTCATCCTCTAACTTGGCAATCTTACCTTCCAATTGCTGAAATTCTTTCTTTTCCCAATTGGATAACCCCCGCCGCTTTTTATTCTCTGTTTCTTTAGCTGAAGATGCAGTTTTTTCTACCTCAACATTTTTTGCTTTCTCCTTATTATTATCAGCCTGTAGCTGCGCTTCCTCAGCTTTTTTAAAGTCTAGATAAATAGAATAATTACCTGGATATTGCTTGAGAGTTCCGCCTTCTTCAAACGAAAAGATTGTGTCTACAGTCCGGTCTAAAAAATAGCGGTCGTGGGAAACTACAATGACACTACCAGAAAAATCTTCTAAATAATCTTCTAGTACCGCTAAGGTCTGCACATCTAAATCGTTGGTCGGTTCATCTAAAATTAAGACATTCGGCGCACCGATGAGCAAGCGCAACAGAAATAACCGCCGTTTTTCGCCACCAGAAAGTTTATGAATTGGGGCATATTGCTGATTTCCGGGAAACAAAAACCGCTCCAACATTTGGGAAGCAGTAATTTTAGTACCGTCGGTTATTTGGATAAATTCCCCTTCTTCTTTGATGTAGTCAATCACGCGCTGATTTTCGTTTAATGCGGTGAGTAATTCTTCAGAATGCTGGTCAAAATAACCGATGTGAATTGTCCCCCCAATTTCTACACTACCAGAATCTGCTTTAACCCGTGCAGTAATAATATCCATTAAAGTCGATTTACCTGCACCATTACCGCCAATAATGCCGATGCGGTCTTCTGGGCTAAATTCGTAGGTGAAATTATTAATTAAAGTCCGTCCATTGTATGCTTTAGTAACGTTATTTAATTCAATAACTTTTTTACCAATGCGCCGACCAACTGTAGAAATATCAACTTTACCCTGAACTTGTTTAAACTCAGTATCACGCAACGCATGTGCACGGTCAATTCTAGCTTTTTGTTTGGTACTTCTAGCTTTTGGCCCGCGTTTTAACCATTCCAACTCACGCCGTAATACGCCTTGATGTTTGCGCTGAGTACTAACGGCAGATTCTTCAGCTAGGGCTTTCTTTTCCAGATAATATGAATAGTTACCTGTGTAGGTGTAAATGTCGCCTCGGTCAATTTCGAGAATTCGATTAGTAACACGATCTAAAAAATAGCGGTCGTGTGTTATTAGCAAAAGTGCGCCGCGAAAGCGATTTAAATAACTTTGTAACCATTCTACAGAAAGAGCATCAAGATGGTTTGTTGGTTCATCCATCAGCAAAACATCTGGTTCTGATAGCAAAGCTGTTGCTAAAGCAATGCGTTTGCGATAACCTCCAGATAAAGTCCCAATCTTCACATCAAAGTCAACAATTCCTAGTTTAGTGAGGATGATTTTAGCGTTGGTTTCTAGTTCCCAAGCGCCAGTTGCATCCATCCGCTGCATGACTACCGAAAGCCGGGACATTAGCTGACTATCTTCTGAGGAGTGAGCCAATTTATCAGAAAGTTCCTCATACTCCCGTACTAAAGCTGTATGTTCACCACTGTCAGCAAATATTTGCTCTAAAACTGTCCGATTTTCATCTAAATCTGGCTGCTGGGGTAAGTAGATAATTTTAGAGCCTGAACTGACTAAAATTTGACCGCTATCAATTGATTCTAGCCCAGCGATCATTTTTAATAATGTTGATTTGCCAGAACCGTTAGTACCAATTAAGCCAACTTTATCTGTAGCATCTAGGCTAAAGTTAGCATTGTTTAAAATTTCTTTGATGCCAAAGTCTTTTTTAACTGATTGTAGTGTAATAATACTCATAATTTCTGAATTTCCTATGCAAATTTGTAGGCAGGGTGTTTTCCCTACCTACGGATAATTTAACTTATTATCAATTCTATACAAATAAATCCAGGGGTAAATGTCCATACATTTCATTGATTCCCCCTTCTTGGTAAGACTGGCAAGACACTAATACCCCGCGATGATGTCCGGGATATGAATCAAGATAGCACAAGCCGTTTTTGCCATTTAATTTGATATAAACTGGCCCTTCAGGTTTCGGTAAATTGTTTGGTGCTTCATAACCTAACGCCTGAGAATAAGTTTGCATCGCTAAAATTCCTTCTTCGGCGGTATCAGCACAAATTCCTAATATTTGGTAGTCGGAAAGGCTGGTAATTAAAATTAATGCTCGACTGATGGAACCTTTCTCTGATGGCTTGAGGACAGGTGCAATGTCTAGACAGTTAAATTTATTCAGCAGTTTTTTGGCTTCTTCGGCTGTGAGGTTGTGAGGATTGGAGGTAGACATAAATTGCTTGATTATTTTCCTAGTATGTCTTCTGTGTCTGAGGTGGGACTTGCCCACCTTACTAGTATTTTTGACTAAAATCAAGGTTGATTTTGCAGTTTCCCTAGGTTGAAAAGGAAGGGGACACTGCCTTGGGAACCTTCACCCATAACGAGGACGTTGGGCATTTGAGCGCCGCCACTCTTCCAAGCTTCAATCGCTTCTTTTTGCAGGACTAGCTGCCCTCCTTGAGCTTTGAGGGTTTCTGCTAGGAGTCTTTGTGCTTCTGCCCTACCCTTAGCGCGGTTGATGTCTGCCTGTGCTTCTTGTTCGGCTTCCCTCGCTACATAGACGGCTCTTTGCGCCCGTTGTTCCGCGATTTGTTTTTCTTCAACTGCTCTGGCAAATTCTGGTGAAAAGGCCAAGTCAACTACGCTTGTATCTAAAACAATTATCCCATATTTAACTAAGCGATCGCCTAAAGTACTATCAAAGTCTTCTTTTAATTCGCTGCGTTTGGTGATTGCTTCTTCTACTGTTCTTCTTGCGGCGGCAATTTTAAAGGCTTCCTGGGTCTGGGGGGCGATGATTTTCGAGACGATATTTGCTAAGGTACCTTGTTTCCTCCTCACCTCAACCACCTGTGTGGGATCGAGGCGAAAGTTGATGGCAAATCTCGCAGATAAATTTTGCAGATCCTTAGTCGAACTCTCCGCTGGTACTTCAAACTTTTGCACTGTCAAATCATACACATCTATCACAGAGATAAATGGGGGTTTCAGGTGGATACCTTCTAGTAAAGCGCCATCTGTAGCTTTACCCAAGATGCTGATCACTCCTGCTTCTCCTGGGTTGATAATTATAAAGGAGTTGAGTCCGATAGCCACTAGTATTGCCAACACAATTCCGATAATCGTAGTTGGCAAATTTGCAAATTGCTGAGTTTTCAATTTTCTATCTCCTTTTCTGTTCTGAGGCAACTCCTGTATTATGGTGACACGTCATCCTGTATACGCCTAATAAATCCTCCAAAAGTGAGCTCTTGTGCTAGTATTAGCTGCAAGCAACTGTGAATGGCTGTGGCTATAGCATTTAAATCTCATCGGGAATCAAGAAGGCGTAAACATGCTGTAAATCCGCTCCAGCGCCTCTTTGACTATGGACATCAGTATCGGCAACAAATCTGGCTGGCAACTACTTATTCTATTCTCAATAAAATTTTCGACTTGGCACCACCAGGTTTAATTGGCATTGCGGTGGATGTGGTAGTAAAACAGCAGGATTCTATTATTGCCAAGTTAGGGGTGAAGGATGTCTTTGGACAATTTTTGATTATTTCCTTGCTCACTGTTATCGTTTGGATACTAGAATCGATTTTTGAATATGCTTATGCTCGAATTTGGCGCAATTTGGCGCAGAATATTCAGCATAACTTGCGTTTGGATGCATACAAACATTTGCAAGATTTAGAATTGGCTTATTTTGAAGAACGCAGCACTGGCGGTTTAATGTCCATCCTCAGTGATGATATTAACCAATTAGAGCGGTTTTTGGATGTGGGCGCGAATGATATTATCCAAGTTGCCACAACCGTTGTAATTATTGGCAGTGCTTTCTTTATTTTAGCTCCCAGTGTGGCGTGGATGGCCATGTCGCCAATGCCATTTATTCTCTGGGGTTCGTTAGCTTATCAACGGTTACTTGCACCTCGCTATGCTGATGTGCGAGAAAAGGTAGGGTTTCTAAATTCACGTTTAGCAAATAATATCAGCGGTATTACTACTATTAAAAGTTTTACTGCGGAAACTTATGAAGCCTCACGGTTGGAAGTAGAAAGTCATGCTTATCGCCAAAGTAATGCTAAGGCAATTACTCTTTCTGCCGCCTTTGTTCCTTTAATTAGGATGCTGATTTTGGTGGGGTTTACCGCATTGCTACTGTATGGCGGTATGGCAGCAGTTGCGGGAAAGATGTCTGTAGGTACTTACAGTGTTTTGGTGTTTTTAATCCAGCGCTTGCTGTGGCCTTTAACAAGATTGGGTGAAACATTTGACCAATATCAACGGGCAATGGCTTCTACTAATCGAGTGATGGATTTATTGGATACTCCTATTGCTATTGATGCAGGAAATATTGATTTACCTGTGGATTTGGTGCGCGGTGCTGTGGAGTTTCACAATGTCACTTTTGCTTATAATGAGAGATTAGCAGTTGTTAAAAATCTATCTTTGGATATACCCGCCGGAAATACGATCGCCATCGTGGGTTCTACTGGTTCGGGTAAAAGCACTCTAGTTAAGCTTTTATTGCGGTTTTACGAGGTGCAAACGGGAAAAATCACTCTGGATGGTGTTGACTTACAAAAGCTGAATTTGCGGGATTTACGCCGCTGTATTGGCTTGGTGAGTCAGGATGTGTTTTTATTTCATGGTACGGTGGCAGATAATATTGCCTATGGCAGTTTTGAGGCTACAGAACCAGAAATTATCATGGCGGCTAAGGTGGCTGAGGCCCATGAATTTATTACCCGCTTGCCTCAAGGTTATGAGACAATTGTGGGGGAGCGGGGACAAAAGCTATCTGGTGGACAGAGACAACGGATTGCGATCGCACGGGCCGTTTTAAAAGATCCGCCAATTTTGATTTTAGACGAAGCTACCTCGGCGGTGGATAATGAAACAGAAGCGGCAATTCAGCGATCGCTTGAACGAATCACCGTCAATAGAACTACAATTGCGATCGCACATCGTCTTTCCACCATCCGTAATGCTGATTGCATTTATGTCATGGAACATGGAGAATTAGTAGAATCGGGAACCCATGAACAACTGCTAGAAAAAAATGGCATCTATACCAGTCTCTGGCGTGTACAGTCTGGTTTGAAATAAGCACTCACCACATCTAGTTTGCATAATGTGAATTATACATCTCTTGTAGGGTAGACGTCTCCTCTGCCCAGAATATACAAGTTAAATGTGGAACAGCTTAAAAGCACCTCAACCCCAACCAATTTTGAATTTTGAATTATTATGATGTTTGGTAGTACCCAGTCGGAAACAACAGAAAACAAGTGGCGTAGTCAATTAGATAGATTTGTCAAAGCAAATCAACCAGAATTAGCGGCGCTATTTTGGGCATTGTGGTTAGAAAATGGTAACTCTCAGGGTACTATCGGCATTGATTTACAACCCACACCACATTTTGTTTATTGTCCCCAAGAAGCGGTAGAAAAATTAAATAATAAAGTTGATAATCGACTTCAAGAAATTTTGGGAATTGTCGAGAATCATAAACCAGAAGTTGAAGTTATCATGATTGGCATTGGTAAGGGTGAAGTTAAGTTAATTCAGTTTGCACCAGAACCACCACCACCAATTTGTTTTGAGCAAATTGGTAAGGATATAGATGAGTTATTGGAATTGTTGGAACAGAGAATGAGTGAGCAAATTATTTTTTAACGCAGAGGTACGCTGAGGGAAGCGCAAAGGTGCGCCAAGGAGGTTGATTTGTGAATCTGATCAATAGTTAATTGGCTTTCCTGATTCAAAAGTTCAGCAAGAATAGACGAGCAAATTAGAAAATAAAAGGTGAGCATTACCCACCTTTTTTGTTTCTTAACCTATCGTCCCGACTCATCCAACCGCCGTTGCCATTCAGCATCAATTTGTGCAGAACGTTCAACTTCTTGATCAAGTAAATCAGTTTCGGTGGAGTAGGCTAAATCTTCCTTACCAATAACTTTTTCACCAGCAAACTGACGGGCGTAGTTAAGCTTCTGCTGTAAAGAAGAATCTGCGTTTGCTAATATCCTAGCTCGATCAAGGCGGTTGCGGTTGCGATCGCTAATTTTGCGATTGCGCCACTGAATCCAGAAATAACGCACTAAGGGTATACCCAAAAAACCTGCTCCGTAAGCCAATAGCAGCCAATAAATCCCTTGCACAAAAGCTACCAATCCACCTAATTGAGCAGCAACAGCGCCATCTCTCAACAAACTTCCCAATACTAACGCACCAACAAAATTGAGTACACCTAAGCCTGCACTCAACATAATCTGTCCTGAACTCGCTGCACTAAAACGCCAAGGAAATTCCTCTAGATATATTGATATTGACTGACGACGCTTTTTAGTTGCACTCACCTGCAACTCTGGGAAATAATAGACAATTTGCCCTTCAGGACTCACCGTCGGTTGCCCATTAAACCGCATCAGCACCGGCAGCATATAATCTTCGTACTCTTGTTGATATTTCTCGCCCAAATCATCCAGATAAGGAGCAATTTGTTCTGCTGCTACTGAACCACGGTTATTCCTAATCACAGCACCAATTTCTTGCCAGCGGCGTTCATCTAAGTTGACGTTAGGATTACCATCACCAAATAAAAACGAAAACACCGCCTCAAAGAAATTCAGATCGCTGCTTTCCCCCCTTTCCCGTCGGCGTTCCTGGTTGTTAGTCTCATAACCAGGGCTAAAATACCAGAATAAATCCGGGAAAAAGAAAAACCCACCACCACCGCCAGAATTACTACTCCTATTGTCCCCGTCGCGATCTGAATTAATAGCCGTAATAATGACCATGATGGTAACAGTTATTAGAGCGATAGAAACAATTAAGAAAACTCCAAAGGAAATGCGAATTAAATAAAATAGCACTCCCCAGACTTTTTTCCACCATTCCTGTACCCGCAACTGCAAGTATTTATTACGCAATATTCCCCGGAAATTCTGCGGAAATAGGTAGACAATATCACCTGATTCTGCTACCTGTAAATGTCCGCCAGCATCAGACGCCAAGGCTAATAAGCCCTGACTTGCTTCAGCTACATTTAATCCTGCTTGGCTTGCCACATCACCAACAGTGACTCGGTAGCCCAATTGTTCCACAGATCGCATGATGCTGGGATTGGGAGCCATTGCTCTCCCCTCCTGTTAAAATTCATTTTCCCTTTCTTAAGTATAAAGTTTGATTTTGGGCAACAGATCAAGACTGATTCAATAGTTCTCGGTTAAAACTCGATTTTAGGGCTTGGGGAACCCCTGCCCCCACTGGGGATCTACGATGTACACACAAATTATCCAATTACCCAAAAGCCCTCTAAAACCTCAAAGAGTCCTGACAAACATCCCTCTCCTTCAGAAGGAGAGGGACAGGCAAAGCAAAAGCATAACCAGGGTGAGGTTTTGTTTCTTCATAAATTGCATTGAGAGAGACTTGTGTATACACCATACCTCTGGGGATAGGGGGCAATGGGGGGAATTTTCTTTAGCTTTTCATCTAGACCTCCAGGAGACTCCCACCAAAACTGTACTCAGTTTGGTGGTGAGAGGAATGGAGGGTTAATTGCGAAACGTCCCCTGAGTAATTTTGTGCTAACGCACAAACAACGAGGGGGACAGTTGAGCAATTAACAAATATTTTGTTAGCCACTAGTTTGTGCATTGCGTTTTCTGATATGATTGGATGATTTTCAGCCTCATTGAAATGCAAACAATATCCGTGAAATGCAAGATTCAAGTCCCTGTAGAGTTGCGCTCTGAAGTAGACCGCACTTTGCTCTTATTTGCTGATGCTTGCAATCAGATATTGGAGATTGCAAAGCGTGAGAAATGTTGGAATACTACCAAGCTTCACCACAAAGTTTACAAGCAAATTCGTGAAGCCACGGGCATTAAAGCAAATCATGTCTGCCAAGCTATTCGCCGCGTGGTTAGTAACGCCAAAGCGGTTAAACAAGTCCACAAGTTTAGACCAACATCTATTAATTTGGATGCTCGGACTTTTCAATATATTGAGAACTTGCAAACTGTGGGCGTTACTTTGATGTGTGGTCGCAAAAAGTTCAAGTTGTTGATTGGTAATTACCAATTGGCACTGCTTAAAGGGCAAGTACCGACAGCAGCAACCTTGAATAAAACCAAACACGGCGACTACTACATCAATATCTGTGTTGACCTGCCTACCAACCCCACGGGAAAAACGCCCGTCTTGAAAAGTTCTGCGCCCGGAGACCGGGACGCACAGACTTTTCGCAAAGTAATTGGGGTCGATCTGGGTCGGCGCGACATAGCTACCACTTCTAATGGTGACTCTTGGAGTGGGAAGCAGATTCAAACTACTCGTGACCGATACAGTAAAGTCAGAGCTAATGTTCAAAGCAAACGCACGCGCAGTTCTAGAAAATTGTTGCGAAGGCTCTCTGGCAGAGAACAAAGGTTTCAGAAATGGTTGAATCACAATATCTCGAAGCAACTTGTTCAGGATGCCAAGCGAAGTAATTCTGCTTTGGCTTTTGAAGACTTGACCAATATCAGACAATCGCTCAATCAAAAACCTAGAAGTAAAACTGAACGTCGTAGAACTAATAATTGGGCTTTTTACCAATTACGGATATTTGTTGATTACAAAGCGAATATCGCTGGCGTTCCAGTTGTTTTTGTCCCACCTGCCTATACCAGTCAGACTTGTTCGCGGTGTCACCACATACACCCCGTTCAAGGTAAATCCTATCGTTCTCATAAGTCTTTCAAGTGTGGGCATTGTGGTTTTGACCATGATGCTGATATTAATGCTGCGTTGAATATTGCAGCTTTGGGGGTTTCCGTAAACAACCCTGAAGTTCCGGGGATTGCTTGCCTGTTGGAAGGAGAAGGTTTGCTTCCGACTAGTGGTGAAATCTGGGACAAAGCCTACTCCGCATTTGGTACTCCAAATCGGTGTAGGTAGTTTACCAATAACCGAAATTAATATTAACTGTTAGCCTTAGTCAAAATCTGGTTGCAACTAATCATCGGTTATATAACAGAAAATGTTATAATCGCTAATCACCAACTTTACCGCCTAAATTATGGTTCAGTACACTCTCGTTCAAAGTCCAGAAATTATCCTCACTGTTTCTGGCAAAGATTCAGCCAAAGCCCGTGAAAAAGCAATGGATCAGCTAATGGAGTTGATGGATGCAGGTAAGCTACCCACGGAACTAGAAGAAGGATTTAGTCCTCAACAATTAATTGAGGTGAAGGAAGCAACCATTGATAATACTAGCGGTGAGGATGCCATTACACAAGCTGTACAGGTTCTCAGCAACCTGGCCACACTCAAGCTGAAAGTTCAGGAATCCCGCGCTGAAGCATTAGAAATTCGCAAAGCGGTTGATGTTCTGTTCTCAGATCAATCAGTGACTGAAGAAGAAATTGCTCGCCTCAAAGAAGGTTTTAAAGTTCTCAAAAATTTTGCCCAAGCTAATATACGTTATCAAGAAGCACGAGCTAAAGCAGAACAGGCCAGACAAGTTTTAGATCAGGCTCTTAAATCACCTGAAAAATGAAATAGTAAGTCCTGGGTAAACTTACTGCATCCAAAGCAACAGAAAACTGGAATATTTCCCCTGCTGTGGTCATTTTAGCCTCCACTTCAAAAAATTAGCTGACCCATCTTTTAGTTGATAAAATGCCTAGGATGCCAAAAACGTTGGATAATGCCTTACTTCATTAGCAACAACGCCAATTAAATTCAACTGATTCAAAACTTCTGTAGCTTGAATCAGTTCATTTGGGGATACCTGACCAATGCGCCCCACCATAATAATCCCATGACATAAAGATGCCACAATCCTAGCATCAACCGTACCAAAAATAGCCGGAGCATCTATCAGCACTAGGTCATAGGTTTGCTCAAACAACTCAATCAATTCTTTCATTCGCCTAGAACTGAGCAAATTCACCGCATCTTCTGGTGTCGGGCCAGCAGTCAAAATATCAATATAGGGGTGAATCGGCTGAATGTACTCATGGAAGTGAGTATTTATCTCATCTATTAATAATAGAGATAGTCCCCAGTCATTAGAGATATTGAGGATTTTGTGCAGCTTAGGATACCGCAAGTTAGCATCAATCACTAATACCCGTCGATGCATATGGGCCGCACTAGCCCCAAGCCCCAGAGCCAAGGTTGTTTTGCCTTCCCCAGGTAATGCTGAAGTCAACATCAGGGACTTAAACGGCAAAGGATACTTTAATATTTGAATATTTTGATAAATTATATCCAGGGTTTCATGAACAGGCAAATCAGTACTAGCTTCTACCGTAGAGGCAACTTGGGTTCGCCACCCTTTCAAAGATAAGCTCTTAGTCCGCTTATTCGTACCACCCGACGCTAGTCTTGGCACTGACCCCAATAACGGTCGGTTCGTTAGCTTCTGTAAATCTTGTGCCGAAAAGATTACATTATTAAAAAGTCCCCAAATCAGGGCTGCTGCTATACCTAAAATCGGGCTAATTACTACTCCCACAAGTAATAGTAATAATCTACGGCTGCCCATGTAGATTCCCAAATCTGGCTCTTCTAACACTTGCCAATCAAAGCCTCCCTGAAGAATTTTTATCCCCAAAAACTGTTGTGATTGAAGCTGTTGCTCAAGTATTTTGCGATGAATTTCTACCTCTAACGCCAGACGGTTGTACTCTGCTATAAGGCTGGGAAATTTCTTTAGCTCAGAGCGGATTTGCTTTTCTGACTCAGCTAGATTCTGTTCGTTGTTAATTAGTCCAATGGCAATCGTCTGCACCTGAATTAACTGGTTCGCTAGTGGTTCTGCTACAGTACTGGTAGTGATAGCGTTGTTTCCCAACTCTTGCCGTAATAGTGCCAGTTGCGTTTGGCGCTGCTGCTTCAGTTTTGTTACCGTTGGATAGTCGTTGGTATAGCGCAGCTGCTCCTTAGCCAGAGACAGTTCCGTCTTTTGAATCTCATTTAGTAAGGCTTGGTAGCGGGTTGATTGACTCACATTAGAGGCAATTAGTGAGTTCTGGGGAGAAAATGCAATTGTTTCCTCTAAATCGTTGTACTGAGCCTGCAACTCTTGGATCTCTGCGCGAGTGGTTTCTCGCTGTTGTTGAACTTTGGCAAGAGATTCTAGCAAGATTCTACTTTGTACTTGCGGATCTAAAAAATTATGTTGCTTGCGAAACTGTTCCAAGTTTTTCTCACTTTGCCTCACCTCTTTTTGAATTTTCGGTAGGCGATTATTAACGAAAGCCAGTCCCTGATTCAACCGCCGCTGGCGTTGCTCGATGTTGTAGTCTTGGTAAACTTTTTGTAGGGCTTGCAGTACTCTTTTAGTTTTCACGGGATCATGATCTTTGAAGGAAACTTCAAATACTTGACTAAAAACCTGATCACTGCCTGATTTTTCTGCTACTTGGATCACTTCCAGAGATGTATTTTTGCCAGTTTGTTTTTTACCCTTAATATCTTCTACGGTTATATTTGGATAATTAGAACGTAGCAACTCTACAGCTTTTTGGATAAGCTGAGAACTCAGCATTAATTTAATCTGAGCATTGTTGTCAAGAACTAGAGAATTGGTGTCATTCAAATCGCCATTTGCCTGTTTTTGTGGCCGATTACTTAACCTTACCCCTTGAGCAAAATTGGAACTTACCAGTATCTGCATATAGCTCTGGTAAGTCGGTTTAGTAACAACAGCTAGCAGGCTCGTAACTGACATGACTACACAGGAAACACTCAAGATCAAAAAGCGTCGCTGAAACAAAATTGTAGATAGTTGTCTGATATCAACTCTGCCTTGTGCAGAGCTAGTAACGATTTTTTCTCGATTCAGACCAGTTTTAGCCACTATAAAAGTCCTCTAATATCAAAAAACTATATCTGGAAGCTAGTTGTGAGGAACCTTTTTTGAGATTTACTTGTGTTCAATGAATCAAGAGCAAAACCTCAAAAATTAGGCTTCCAGTTATGGCAGACCTACTTCACAGAATATTCCCCTCAGTAGATATGGCATTCTTATCAATTCATGCCTATATATCGCCCATCAGTATTGAGTTAACAACATTTTTAATTTTTTTTATTTTTTCTTTTTAAGCATAATTTAGGTTCCTGTGTTATGTTTCAAACAATTATTTTGAATATTTGGCGTATTTTCACCATGCTGTACTAAATGAGCCTTGAAGAAACTTGTGGCTCAATTGCAATTTGAAATAATAATGTTGAGGCTAAAATAAACCTATTAAAATAGTCAATGCTCTCGCTACATCTTTACAATATCCTTACTAGTTAAGGATTTGCCAGCTTGAAATAAGTTGTTATTTTTATACTATTATTTATTTTCGTATTGATCTAGTGTAATTGCTGCTAACAAGCCTAATAGGATGCTTAAAAATGTATTTTGTTAAATATTTAAATCTTCAATATCTAACTCCCTAACCACTTATATAGAAGGAAATGAGGATTTTTAACACCTCACTCAAGAGTAAGAGATAGGTTTTTAAGTAGTTTTTATTACCTGGCAAGCAACCTCTAATAATTTTAAATATATGGAGGAAAATTATGATAAATATGTATTTTTATACTAAAAAACTATAAAATTAGGGTCAAACTTTGACTGAGAGTTACTAGGAAAATTAAATATTTTATAAATTTATTGTTAGTGACAAATTTGTAGTTAAGCTGTTCCACATTTAACTTGTATATTCTGGTCAGGCGTTAGAGTAGCGGAGCGGCACGTAGTCCGAGGCCTACCCTACAATAAATGTAGAATTTCACATTATACAAACTAGATGTGGTGAGTGCTTAATAAGTTGACTGTGCCAATTTTAGATTTTGGATTTTGTATTTTGGATTATTTTTCGGTTCAAGCCCCGCCCTTTGTGGGCGGAACAAATCTAAAATCGTCAATCCAAAATCCCGAAGCTGCATCCCAAGAGTGGGTGTAGTCAATCCAAAATCGCAAATCTAAAATCCAAAATTGTTTGACTGGCTCTGAGATGAATAGTACATCACAGGTCTTAAGGGTGTATTTGTCCAGATTTGGTTAATAAATAGATTTTAGATTAGGGGTAGATGCAGTTATCAAAAATCTAGCTAATTCTCCTCAATCCTACTCATTTTTCTAGCTAGTCAAGCCAGTGCTTTAGATGGGAATGATTTACCTAAATATGGGGATAAAAAACCTGTCTTTCAGGGAAAGAGAATAGCGAGAGGATTGTATAAAACCGGGGATAGTAGGTTATTAAATGCCGATATTAATGGGTCATTTAATATTATCAGAAAAGTAATTCCTGATGTTTTTGACCAAGGAATAAAGGGTTTGCCGTTTAACCCTGTGGTGGTTGATCCACTACGAATGACTAGACTTTAAGACTTTGAGTAAGTTTGAGTAGGTTTGGTTGAGCGGTTAAAGCCATCTAATCTAAAATCAAAAATCTATAACTCAAACGCCTACTTTAGTTAACTCAACTTGCCGCCGCCTAGGTACGTCATAAACCATAAAGTCATGGGCCATGTCCGTGCGGGGAAAAATAGTACGGGCTTCCTGAAGTAGATCCTTTAGTTCTAGGGTATTTCCAGGAGCATAGCGGGGACTGAAATGAGTCATAATTAGTCGATGGGCCCCGGCGGCTAAAGCTGTTTGCGCTGCCATTGTGGTTGTGGAATGCAACCTTTGAAAGGCCATGTCTGCATCTTGATGGGCAAAAGTTGCCTCGTGAATTAACACATCCGCGTCTTGTGCCAATTCCACCGCCCCTTCACAATAAACTGTATCTGTACAATAGGAAATTTTACGCCCAATTTCTGTAGGGCCACACAATTCGCTGCCATTAATCACTCGTCCATCATCAAGGGTCACCGTTTCACCGCGCTTGAGTTGACCATAAAGACGACCGGCAGGAATTTGCAAGGCCTTGGCTTTTTCCACATCAAAGCGTCCTGTTCGGTCTTTTTCCTCTACGCGATAGCCAAAAGCTGTAATGCGGTGATGCAATAGACCACAGCTAACGGTGAACTCGTCGTCTTCGTAAATTACTCCTGGACGGTTGGTGTGAACCTTGATAGGGTAGGAAAAGTGGGTGTGGGAGTAACGTGAAGCAGCTTGCAGGTATTCATTTAAGCCAGATGGCCCATAGATATCAATTCGTTCCACATTTCCAGCTAAACCACAACTGGCAAGAAGTCCCATCAAGCCAAAAATGTGGTCACCGTGCATGTGGGTGATAAAAATTCGGCAGAGTTGGCTGCTTTTCAGGTCACTCCGCAAAAGCTGATGTTGGGTACCTTCGCCACAGTCAAATAACCACAGTTCTGCCCGTTGCGGTAATCTCAGGGCGACGCTGGAAACATTGCGCGATCGCGTGGGTACCCCGGAACTCGTCCCTAAGAATGTTATCTGCACAGCGTTCTTTAGCCTTCCTCTTGCTCAATAGTACGATCTATTCTCTATAGTGGTACGGTTGTTGAGCAAAATTATGTTTGGCAAGAAGCCACTTTTAAAGGCCCAACTGTACAACACCGAATGACCAATTTATGATTAATTAAGCTACTCATACATAATATTTCTAGAATATATGATATTTTTTACAATTTATGATTTAAAGTTAATAACTATTTTTATTTACAAAAGCTTGGCCTTCAATGGCAAAGCCTTGACAAATTTTTTCTGGCTTTCCTCCAAAAATTAGATTTTTTTGATTAAAATGTCTGTTAACTGCCTGCTTTTGTGTAGCTTTTCTAAATTGGCTAGGCTTTTTACCACACTTGCTACTACCCTTAAGAGTTGATCATTTGCGGCGGGTGTGAGAACTTGACTCATGGTATTGTACCACATAGCTGAGGGGCCATAGAGATTAGCTTTGAGGGGGCGATCGCTAGTGGCAGAGAGGATAGTTAAGAAAGTCAGTGGCTTGTGTACAACTTTTATTTCTGATCTGGCAACTAGGTTGTGATATCGGTGTTTACAGTGATAAATCTTGTGTAACTGCCAGAGATATCTTTTACCCATGGTTAAAACTGGCATCTTTCGCGGCCAGGATAACTTCATTATCCCAAAACCCTGTAATTGACGCGTATACTTATTTAGTTTTTTGGGTTTGAGGTCGGTGTCAAACTCATAGAGACTAAATTCTATCAGCAAGGCTTGTCCGTCAGGTAAAAACCAAGTAAAGCTTGGGTGAAGTGCGGCACTTGTTTCCAGATGGGTTACAGGGGCCAGTCTCCCTCGTCGGTTGCTTTGCACTCCCCTAACACCTGATGAGTCTGAATGTCCACTTGGAGGTTTTTGATCCCGTGGTGGCTGATATCCAGCTAAGGCAGTCTGAGTTATACCCAGAGTCATACTCAAAACACAACTTGTTAAAAGTCTGGGATCAAAAAGCTTGTGCAAGAGCCACTTGCTGTAAGTCATTATCTTTTTTCCTTCGCCATTGCACTGATAAAATCATAAAATTGTCCCTGAATAACCCTTGCTTGACTTTAGGCTCTTATAAATCATAATTTTCAATTTAAAAATCATGATTGAGTAACATTTTTTCTCAAAAATGCTACTAAATATATATGCTATTTATCCAAAATTTCTGCGTAAAGAAATTTGGCTAAATTCCTTGAATATCTTATATGTCTAATCCTGAGAAGATTTCAGTTTTTTATAAGATAAATAATATACTCTTAAGAGAATAAATTTTCGGTTGTTTGTGCTTGTTAGTAGTTTTTAACCATATTTATATCTTTGTTTATTTTGACTAAATGATGAGAAATAATAAAAATTTTCTTGAACTGAATAATAAAATATTTTTGAGTAAAACACAATCTAACTAAGGGGAGAATTTATCCAAAAAACTGCGTAATATATGGTTTTTATTACCACAAGTAAAACTTTACTAAAGGCCAGGATAATTCACAAAGAGTACCTCTAGGAGTAAGCGCGACTCGCCTAAATTTACCTTTAAGTTGTCGAGCTAAATTTCTAAACTGCTGTGTTCCCCGACCTTCTCTAGATGAGTTGACACCCAAACCATCATCTACAATACTTAGAGTGTACCAACCTTCAGATGAAGAACAAGTTACTTCCAAACGAGTTACTCCTGTGGCGTGTTTGCCGACATTGCATAAAGCCTCCTCAAGAAAGCGGCAGAGTCCTCGTTTTTGTTCAATACTCAAGCCTCGCTCATCTATAGGATCGAATGACCGGATTTTAACTCTAAGCTTTCTAAAGCAGGGAAAGTCTCGCTCTAAAACATGACTGTATACTTGATAGAGAACTTCGTGAAGAGGATCTTGCAAATTTAACTCTACACCTCTTCCCAAATAAAAGCTACTATCTTGAGATAGAGGTTTTTGCTGTAAAAATTCATGAATTCCCCGTAGGTCATGATTCATTTTTTCTAGCTCTTTTTCTAATTCTAAAAGCAATTTTTCAGATGGCAAATCTTGGTCTCGAATGCGCTTCAAAGATGATCCGAGAATTTGTAGTGGCCCATTGTGAATCGTTTCAAATGTATGATCGATGACAGCTTGGTGAGCTTTAATTCTAGAACGTAAAGCCTGATCATATTGATATAAAGCCGTCATTCCTACACCATTAAAAGTCAAAACTAGAATTGCTGGTATTAATGGAACCCAAAAGCCCCAAGTTAAAAATAAATAACTAATGGCTATTAGACTTGTGCTAGCAGTACCAACAGCCAAAAGATTTTTTAAAGGAGATTTAGTGAGTTTAGCTAAACAAATTCCCAAGGTACCCCAGCCTAATATCCACACATATTCCCACCCATCAGTCCAAGTATTTAAGAGTGATCTATTGTCAAGGGTTGCACTAATGATTTGGCTAATAGCATGAGCGTGGATTTCTACTCCATATACTTGCCCTGGGGCTGATTTGGTTGTAGATGGAATAGCAGAAGTAGTTGTGAAGTCTTTGCGACTAGGGGTAGTCATTCCAATAATCACAATGCGATCGCGTATCCACTCAGGCTGAAAATTCCCTGTTTTGATATTATTCAGAGATAAAGTTCGAAATCGCTCTCGACCACTACGAAAATTAAGTAGTACCTGAACACCTCCTGCATCGGTTCGTATATATCCCCCAGAATTTGGTAAAAACCGGGGTAATTCAGTATTACCAAACCGCATAGTAGCCTGATCACGCTTGCCATTTTCTAAGCTAATGCCTTCATGAGCTAAATAAATTTTTGCTAAAAGTAGAGACAATGCAAATTTGTATCCTTTAGGTGTTGGTGTTCCCAGCAGACAACGCCTTAACTTACCATCAGCATCAGGGATTTGATCTACAAAACCAACTTGTTCCGCAGGCAAGTCTGGTGGTGGATCAACTTTCACAGGTAATACTTTTTCAATAGCAATTAAATTTTTGATCTCCTTAATTGTGCTGATCAGTTCACCATGACCAGGCTCTACTGGTAAATCCCTAAATATATCTAGACCAATAACCCTAGGACTATAAGTTTGTACTTTTTTCAGCAAAAAAGCAATTTCTCTATCTGGTATGGGGTAGCTTTTTAAATTATGGATATCCTCTTCATTAATTCCCAAAATCAGAATTCGTTCATCTATAGTTTCAGGAGGACGTATATGGAGAAAACCATCAAAAGCTAACCACTCTAAAGATTGCATTAACCCAGTTAGCCGAATAATAATCACCAATACAATCACTGCAATTCCTGGGATTAAACCTACATACCATATAATAATTTCCTCTTTAATTTTTTTTAAAACTTCAGGCTGCATAAGCTTATTTCCTAATCTTGATGCTTTAGTCCTTAGTCTTTCAGTATTCATTAAATAAAATTAATATTCCTATTAATCAATTAATCCTTCTTTCCTCGCTCGTATTTCAGTTTGAATTCGGATATTTTTACCTTCTTCAGGATAAATGTTTAAAGCATCTTGCAGCTTACTCCAGTAATGACGCACCATCCGTTCAGATATACACATTCTTTCGGCAATTGTCTTATCTTGTAATCCTTCTTCAAATGCTAAAGTTAATACTCTGAGCCACTCTGGTTTAACCTCTAATCCAGAATAGATTCCCTTGATATCTTTTGTATGAGTTAATCCCTGTAGTGACCAATCAACTCTAGCTAACATTTCCTCTGTGGAAAGACTTTTGTCCACGACTGTAAAGCCTCCTTTATGAATATCAATATCAGGTCTAAGCCTCACCAGTGTTCTGATATGAGCGCTTTGGACAACAATATTTAGGTTAGGATGGTTTTTCATCAGAACTCTGAGAAATTGAACACCTATATCGGGGCGCGCTGTCACTTTAGAGCTTTCTGGAATTGAAAGATCCATAACCACGAGATCCGGCTGTGAACTTGTCAGTTGAGTTAGAGCTTTGTTAGCATTGATAGCAGTGAAAAATTCAGCCCCTGGATAGTGTTTTCGTAGCACATCTACTGTTCCACCTAAAACTGATTCATGGTCGTCAATTACCAGAATTTTTAGCAATGCTTTTTCGGGAAAAGCTAGTTTCATAATTAACAGCCTACTGATTGATTATGTAACTAACATCTTTTGCTTTTAATCTACGTCAATAAATCTGCTTCTATTTGATTGTATTACTTATAATTTATTAGTGATACGGCGTTTCATCCCTATAATTTATAACGTTTGCGTAGGCACCCGGAGAAGAAAATATTGTAAAGTTGTGAATGATACTTACTAGCAGCATTAGTAAATAACCTTGATGTTAAAAGCCACAAGTTTTAGCCAAGATATTTTCATTCTCTAATTTTAGAATGTGAAACAAGATTAAATACATGAACACCAAACTTTTTGATTATATTAAACTCTATACCTCGGTTTTATCAAACTAATATCGCTGGAGAAAAAAGAGTAGATATGCATATTATATATGCATATTTTTTCGATTTTAGATATATAAGATAAAAAAAATCGGATGGATAAAGCATAAAAAGGTTTTTCCAAATTAATAGTCTTTTTAAAGCCAAAAATTTGGCTATTTATGCTATCGCAATTTGCGAAAATTGCTGAGTAATAATAAATAATGATATTTATTTGATTTGGTTAGGAATAGCAAGATTTCCTATTTTACAAGAGAATAGAGATCCGTTTTCAGTAAAAAAGTTTCAATCTTACTTAGTAAGTACTCATGAATTAGTGACGATTCTTACATTTTTAGGACTGTTTTTTTTGATGAAAAATATCGACTTGAGCGTTCATAAGGTAATTTGCGAAAATTTATATCCTGTCTTTTGTTTATTATAAAATATAATGTCTTTATTGGAGATATTAGTTTCATTACTAGTAAAAATTGCTAGACCTGTCTTACTAAGATATAAATCAGGTCATTCTCAAATAGATGAAATACCTTCAAATCAAGCTTTTTCTTACTCAAATAACAAATCGGTAAATACTTTATAAGACATGGTATAAATTGCCTTGGTTTGAATAATCGCTGAGAGTTAATCGCCGCTTTATGGCTGCTCAACTGCCCATTTGTTAATACAATATCAGGAATTCACTAGCAGAATCATTTATACTTTATGCAAACTTGATTACCAGGTTTACAAATTTTGATTACATAATTATGTCAGTACTATTTCTGAAAAGTTCAAAAAAATAAAAATCCCTTGGATAGGATGTTGGAGAGATATCTGGCGTTATCAAATCGGTCAAGCTAACTTGATCTCAACCGGGTAAACAAAGACCCTATGGTTGTTTGTAGCGAAACCACAGGAGCGATGTAATTAGTCTCTCAACCCTTGTCGGTTCCTTGCTGAGGGCTAATCAACGGAAGATTATCCACCAGCCGATCGCAAATTGATGTCAGTTGCGCTGGGGTGCTAACTGGGCTTCGTGGCTGCGGCAGTTCGGTATTAGGCCAGTTGGGTAAATTATTACAAGGACATAGCAATGCTGGCATACCAACACTGCGTAAGGCTACTGGCATATCACAACGTCCGCAAGGGAGCATTTCCCATGCTGGTGTCAGCAGTTCGGCAATGGTTTCATGGGTACCTTCTAGGTAACAGTCACCACTTTCCGGTGAGAGAATTATCTGCCAGCACTGTTCAAACTCCTGGCTATAGCGATCGCCTTTTAGCACTTGTTGAGGCAAAAAGTTTGCTTGACCGTTGGCCGCTACAACTTTCTTCCCTAACTGAAACCAGTAGGCAAGATATCTTTTAACTTCTTGTTTGGTTGCCATAGCCTAATTTTAGATTTTAGTGGAGAAATTTTAGTTGTTGAATTTTGAATTTTGAATTAAGATATTTTTCCTGATAACGGTGAACCAAGAAGGCTGAGATTGAGAACATGGCCCCCAGTGACTAAATAGACGGCTTCACAGATCACACCTAATTGGCGCACTAAGGAACCCAGGCGATCGCGAAATGTTCTACCAAGAGGATAAGCTGGCACTACACCCCAACCTGTTTCTTCGGCTACGAATATCATATCAGCTGCGACCAACTGCACTGTTTCTAGCAACTCTGTCTGGGTCTTTTCCCAGGTCTGATGATCTTGATCTAGGAGATTAGCTACCCAAGTTCCCAAAGAATCTACCAAAAGGCAGGTATTGGGTTTGGCATCAGCCAGGGTAGCAGACAGTTCCATGGGTATCCACAGAGTTACCCAATCTTGGGGACGGCGTTTTTGGTGTTTTTGAATGCGTTGCTGCCACTCTTGATCATCTGGGTTGTCCCTAGCTGTGGCTACGTAAACAACTGCTTTCCCCGACTGCATGGCTAAAGTTTCTGCCCATTCACTTTTGCCTGATCGTGCTGGCCCTGTGACTAATATTACTTGGCTCATATTCATTGAAGATTACATTTGACAGCAGCTATTGTTCCCGCTATAGAATCAGAAAAAGTTTCTCAATATTTATTTGCTCTCTCAATAATCGCTTCTAAATCATTCAACACCATCAGGGATAGTAAACTTTAGGTTAATTTTATGAAAGCAGGCTTAAAACGCATTGAGGCAACTCTACATGATTTAGGGACTCGCAGCACTGCCCTGTCATCAGAAGCAGGTGATTCGACGAAGCGGCCTTTCTCTTTTCGGATCAGCATTGGCGCCGCTGAATCAACTGTTGGTACACCGACTCCATCTGATGAGGAAATCAAGACAGTTGACCTCACCACAGATCCCGCTAATTGTCCACCAGAACCGAATTTATTTCCCCATCATGACTCTGTGCAAACCTTTCCTGCACAAGAGAGCGGTAGCAAAACACCCAGCCTACCTAAGTTTAAAACTCCAAGCTTCAGTAGCCATCGTCACGGAGCAAATCCGGCCTTGGCAATGAATTTATTGCAAGAGATTCAGGATACAGTCGCCAATTGGCAAAGAGAACTGCAAAAAATCCTCCAGCAAATTCAAGATATTTATTTAGAAGGTCCGATTGTCAATGGCTGGTTAGAATCCAATCCCCAGGAAACAGAACCGGGAGGCACGGCAACACTGCGTCATGGGGAAGTTGAACGCCTCATGGATTACGTAGAAGAAATTTGCGGCAGCAATGGTGGGACAGTATCCTATCAATCGTCCCGGACTGGCTACCGTCTTTGTGGTTTGGATACTGCGGGTAAAGTCTGGTCGCGTCCTTGTCCCCCAGATCAGGTTCCCACTGTGAGTATGGCGATCGCTCGTTACCAAAAGTTACGCCAACTCTTGGGGCGCAAGCAATACCTAGAAACCCGTCTGGGGCAACTTGCTGAAACTCTCGTGGTTTTACACAGTCATATCCAACAAGCGTAAAGCTGAAAACGGTTATTTCCGAAAAACCTCGGTTGGTGGGTTGGAAATTTTTGTTTTAGATTAACAGGTAGTAGGCGATTATTAGACTGAAGATTTCATCTCAAATCCAAAATTTAAAATGCACAATCAACCCCATGCCAGAAACCCAAATCTCTGCCATTATCTGTACTCATAATCGAGATACCTATTTGGGTGCGGCGATTGATAGCCTTTTGGCCCAGGATTTTGCTGCTGACTTTGAAGTTGTGGTAGTAGATAACGGGTCTAGCGATCGCACCCGTGAAGTGGTAGAGCAAAGATCCTCTGATCCCCGCCTGAAGTATATCTTTGAACCCACCCTCGGTTTATCTGTGGCCCGCAACACTGGTGCTAGAGTTGCTAGTAGTGATCTTCTCGCCTATTTGGATGACGATGCCGTAGCCAGCCCTCGCTGGCTAGAAGTTTTATATTCTGCTTATCAAAATAATTCAAAAATAGCGATCGCAGGTGGCAAAGTTACTCTACTATGGCCCCAAGGAATTCAACAACCACCGTGGCTATCTCCCGGATTAGCCGGTAATTTGGGTGCTTATGATTTGGGAGACAGCATAGTCTACATTGATCAGCCAGGTTCCACCCCCAGAGGCTTGAATTACTCCATCCGCCGCATTTTCTTGGAAGAAATTGGGGGTTTTGATGTTCACCTTGGACGTGTGGGCAAAAACTTATTATCTAATGAAGAACTGCAAATGACCGAATTTGCCCTAGAGCGTGGTTGGCAAGTCGCTTATCTTCCCCAAGCTTTAGTCGCTCACAATGTGGCTCCAGAGCGTCTCTACCGCTCCTGGTTTTTAAACCGCGGCTGGTGGCAAGGTATCAGTGAGTGCTATCGGGAACAACTCGCCGGCAAAGCTGGTATTGCTCAATTGCCACGGGGCGGCGAAAGGTTTTTGCGTGGACTGTATAAAGCATTAAAATATTTTTCTGACCCAGCAGAACGCTTTGATAAGCTTGTTTATGCCTACGGTCAGATTGGTTACTTAAACGCTGCTATTCAAGGTCTTCTATCTACAGCCAAGAAAAAATAAAAAATTACAACTTATATGTCATCAAAAATATCAGTTTCCGTACTCATTCCCGGAAAAAACGAAGAAGCAAATTTACCTGCTTGCCTCACCAGTCTCCAAAATGCAGATGAAGTCTTTCTGGTAGATTCTCAAAGTAGCGACAGGAGCGTCGAAATTGCCGAGAGCTACGGGGCAAATGTCGTGCAATTTAATTTTAATGGTTGCTGGCCAAAAAAGAAAAATTGGTCATTAGATAACATTCCTTTCCGCAATGAATGGGTGCTAATTGTAGATTGTGATGAACGCATCCCCCCCGAACTTTGGGAAGAAATTAATCAAGTAATTAGCAATGATGAATATGCCGGTTACTACCTCAACCGCCGGGTATTTTTCTTAGGCAAATGGATTCGCCACGGTGGTAAATATCCCGATTGGAATTTACGTTTGTTTAAACATCAACAAGGCCGCTACGAAAACCTCAATACAGAAGATATTCCCAATACTGGTGACAATGAAGTTCACGAACACGTTATTTTACAGGGGAAAGTTGGGTATCTCAAAAATGATATGCTCCACGAAGATTTCCGCAACCTATATCACTGGTTAGAACGACATAACCGGTATTCTAACTGGGAAGCCCGTGTTTATTTGAATTTGCTGACAAATAAAGATGATAGTGGCACTATTGGCGCTAATTTATTTGGTGATGCGGTGCAACGCAAGCGATTTCTCAAAAAAGTGTGGGTACGCCTACCTTTTAAACCATTATTGCGGTTTGTTTTGTTCTATATTATTCAGCGCGGTTTTTTGGATGGCAAAGCTGGATATATCTATGGACGGTTACTTAGTCAATATGAATATCAAATTGGGGTTAAAGTTTACGAATTACGCAGTTGTGGTGGTCAGTTAAATACTGCAATCAACCCTAAATCTGCTGCATCATCCCTGAATCAGGAAATTGAGCAAAGAGCAACTTAGAAAAAACTGACCAATCACCAATGACTAATGACCAATGACTAATGACCAATGACCAATGACCAATGACCCATGACCAATGACCCATGACCAATGACTAATGACCAATGACTAATGACCAATGACCAATGACTAATGACCAATGACTAATGACTAATGACCAATGACTAATGACTAATGATGAACCTTTTGTAGATTTACGCAAGTATGACCAATCTTGGTTTGAGCGAGGGCGTCCAGGTTGGTATATTTTATTATGGTGGTTGGTGCAGGCGATCATCTTTCCCCTGACTCCTCAACCGCTAAATATTCTGCGTTGTGCCCTGCTGCGTCTATTTGGCGCTCATATCGGCAAAGGTGTACTTATTCGACCCACAGCCCGCTTTACTTACCCTTGGAAAATAACCATTGGTGACTACAGTTGGATTGGAGATGACGTAGTTTTATACAGCCTTGATCAGATCGATATCGGTACACACTGCGTAATTTCTCAAGAAACTTATTTATGTACTGGTAGCCACGATATCAAAGACCCTGCCTTTGGGTTGAAAACAGGCAAGATCACCATCGGCAATGGGGCATGGGTGGCGGCATATTGTTTCCTAGGGCCAGGAGTGCAAATCGGGGCTAACGCTGTGATTGGCGCTCGTAGTACTGTTTTTACTTCTATGGCCTCTGGGCAGGTTTGTTGGGGAAACCCCTGCCGTACCCAGTATCCGAGACTGAAACAATAGACATCTCCGACAAAGAATAATGTCTAGACTTGTCTAGGATTTATATAGCAGTTAAGGCTTTCCAGGGAAAACTGGTTTCGCTACTACATCGTCAAATTGGAAGCCCGCCAACAAATCTTGCCATTGTGCCAGAAGTGCTACATCCTGGGGATATTGCTGGCGCAGTTGTACTAGAGTTGTTAATGCTTCATGCCATATTCCATTTTGGGCGTATATGGCAACTTGCTGTTGAGGTGTTGCTGTTTTTAGCTTTTGGGCAACTTCTTGACTGAGGTTGACCCGTTGAATTACTCCTTCAACATATACATAAACTGGCAGCGATTCCTTTTTTTGGTTACAGTCTACTGTTAAAAACCAACGGTATTGTTTGCCCAGTGCTAACGGAGAAGTATTAGCAGGCAGAGAAACGGGGATGATTTCTGGCTGATCTGGTAGAGCGATCGCCACTTTTTGGTATACAGAGTCATCTTGCTCATCTTGTAACACAAATTCAGTTACATAGCCAGAGTCCTTGGTATATGGCACATAGAACCACCAGGTTGGGCGTTCTACAGTCGTTAATCCCCAAACATTTGTTACGGTCTTGGGTTCCTTCCGTTCCTGAGTAAAGGGCACTAGTGCAGTGAGTTCAGGTTTGACCCTTAGACACTCACCTCGCTTGGCTCCTCCACGGGCACGCCCACCAGGAGGCGGGCCTGGCGGGAGTTGGGGTAAATTAAAGTTGACGGTTTGAGCCGAAACCGCTTTACCTTGAGTGCGATCGCCTAGTGAGGTTGGTTTCGCTAAAACCGAACACAGGCTACCCAGTAAGGTGGTACAACTCAGCGCTACTACTAAAAACAGTTTTATTGGCCGTGAACTTAGCTTCATAAAAATCTTCTCTGCCCCATACAAATATTTGCAAATTAAAAATAAAATTTTGGCCCAGCCTGTTTAGTTGATTAAAGAATCTCAGTGTCTTTAGACCTGAGAGTGTCAATTACCTTAGATATTTCAGCTTTTGAATTTTGAATTGACATCAAGCCAACTGTTCCTAGCAGCGCTAAAGCTGATGGCACATAAGGCACCCAAGTACCGCGCATTAATAGACTAAAACAGAGTAAATACAAAACGCCAGAGGATACACCAAGGGCCAAAGCCACTTTAGGGAAGGAACGCCAATACCAAACAAACAGTACTCCCGTTAGAGACCAGCTCCATATCCAAACCACCTCAATCCAGGGTGACCAAATTCGCAGCAACGGACGCTTATCCAGGACGGCACTGAGGATCTGGCTGACCATTTGCGCTTGTACCAGCACCCCAGGCATTTGCTCATCTAAGAAAGCACCGTAGGGCGTAGACCAGGTGTCGGGAAAATCACCCTTTGCTGTTACACCGACCAAAACAATCCGGTCTTTGATGGCACTTGGGTTAACGCGACCAGTTAAAAATTGCGTTAGTGTCACCTGTTCCGCTATCTGCTTTGAGGAACGATAATTGAGTAAGATTTGTCCATTGGCCGCGATTTGATAACCGCCAGGACGAGTCTTAAGAGAGGAAAAAACGGTATTACCCAGCTGTAAATCACCTTTGGGAGTGAAGCGAGGTGTAATTCCTTGATTCCATAGATAGCGGAATGCCAGTTGTGTACTGAGAGCATAGGGGGCAGAACACAAGGAGGCAGCCTCTTGGTTCATGAATAGAAGATGGCGACGTACAACCCCATCATTGTCGTGAACGAAGTCACTGAATCCCAGGTTTTCTTGCTTAATTTCTGGTGGTGGCTGAATGCCTTTAACCTTGTTTGTGGTATTGGTAAACTTCTCTGATTTTATAGACAGACATTACCAAATATAGATAAATGTATTAAGATAGTTGTCAAGGTTTAGAACAACAAATATGAAACTATCAGATTAT
>NZ_JACJRJ010000026.1 GCF_014697195.1 Cylindrospermum sp. FACHB-282
CTCAAGTACTGCTTTTAACTCTTCATTTGGATTAATTAAATTTTGCTGGCATCCATACATTTGTTTTGCCTCCTTACCTGTATGCTAACATAAGTGTGTCGTCATTGTGTCATGTATGACAAAAAAAGAATTACACATTAGAATTACCGAACGCAGAATGAATAAACTGCGGTTGTATGCTGCAAAAAAAGATACAACTATTGCCCAAGTTGTAGAGGAATTGCTTGGTACTCTACCTGAAATTACAGATATATTACAGGTAGGCTAAAGCCTACCGAGTCGTTTTTCATCCCCGGTCTGAAGTACGGAGTATGGCGCTGTGCGCCTGTTCCTCCGGGGCTTTCAAACTCCCGTCTGTTTCTTGTAAAATTATTGAGTTTTGAATGAGAGAATTTTGGATTTCCTAAATGTCATACCTAGCCAAGATTTTACTGTACCCAATTAAGTCACTGGATGGCGTCGAAGTTGAAACGGCGACAATTCTCGCCAGTGGTGCAATTATAGGCGATGGGCTTCGCCCCAACCTAGGCGATCGCGAATTTGCCATTTTTGACGCCCAGGGTAGGTTAGTCAACGGCAAACGCCATCCCAAAATCCATTTACTGCGCTCACAATTTTCTTTAGAATCTAGAACCATCTCACTGCAAACTCCAGGCAGCAACTCACCACAAGTTTTTCATCTAGATGAAGAACAGCAAAAGCTAACAGCAACTTTAAGTGATTTTTTTGGGTTTACCGTCACATTAGGGCAAAACTCCCAACAGGGCTTTCCCGATGATACCAACTCACTAGGGCCAACAGTGATTAGCACCGCCACCTTAGTAGAAGTGGCTGGTTGGTATCCTGGTTTGACTGTAGATGAATTGCGTCGTCGGATGCGTGCCAACATCGAGATTGATGGTGTACCAGCATTTTGGGAAGATCGGCTGTTTACTGAAGGTGGGCATACAGTAAGCTTTCAGGTGGGAGATGTGCGCTTTTTTGGGATAAATCCCTGTCAGCGTTGTGTAGTCCCTACCCGCGATTCTTACCTAGGGGTAGCTTACCCAAACTTTGCCAAAATATTTGCGAACCAGCGCCAAGCAACCTTGCCAAAGTGGGTAGCTTCATCCAGTTTTCAAAACTTTTACAGCTTGAGTGTAAATACACGATTAGCCGCCTCAGAAGCTGGGAAAATTTTACAAGTCGGCAATAAAATTGAGATCCTGCCCCCAGAAAAATAAAACTAGAAAATTTTATACAAAAATAGTAGTACTATTGATCTACTGATGGCAATCCTACTCCCATACAGCGTATAAAAAAAATATAAAAACATAGCAGAAGCTAACGGTTATCTCCTCCTAGAGAAGGATGACAGGTGACTTCAACAGTCGTGGCGCTGCATATTCAGAACTCAGCATGAGGAAATCCGGACTTTTTATCGATGACAGACTACTATTTTCCGTCGCCTAAAAGCATAATAGAAATGTGACTGATCTGTTCGCCCCTTTACAATCCCTGAAACAAGGTCACTGGTTCAAGCTGATTTGCGGTGCCAGTTTCCAACATCTACCTGCTGTCAGAAGTTTAACATTAGCCTACACTTTGGCGGGCGCTGACTGCATAGATGTGGCAGCTGATCTTGCTGTGATTGCAGCAGCCCAAGAGGCTCTAGTTGTAGCCAAAGATTTAGCTAAGGATGCCCAGGAGCGAGGCTTTAACTATAAAGGCAACTTACCCTTTTTAATGGTCAGCCTTAACGATGGAGAAGACCCCCATTTTCGTAAAGCTGAGTTTAATGCTACTGATTGCCCCCCAGACTGCCCTAGACCCTGTGAAAGGATTTGTCCGGCACAAGCGATTGTGTTTAACAGTATAAAAGATGACTCTTCGGGAGTTGTTGCTCAAAAGTGCTATGGCTGTGGACGTTGCATACCTGCCTGTCCTTATGGTATAATTTATACAGAGTCATATATGTCAACGCCAGGAGCGATCGCGCCATTAGTTATGTCAACGGGAGTGGATGCCGTCGAAATTCATACAAAAGTAGGGCGTTTGGCAGAATTTCAGCAATTATGGCAAGTAATTTCACCGTGGGCGGAGCAATTAAAAGTTTTAGCTATCAGCTGTCCCGATGGCGAGGGAATGCTCGACTACCTCAAGGCAATATATCACCTGATCAGCCCCCTCAAGAGTACCTTAATTTGGCAAACTGACGGTCGTCCGATGAGTGGTGATATTGGAGACGGTACTACTATAGCGGCGGTGAAATTAGGGCAAAAAGTTTTGGCAGCTAAGTTACCGGGATATGTGCAGTTAGCAGGCGGCACCAACAGCTATACCGTTGCTAAGTTAAAAGCAATGGGACTGCTCAACGATTTTAGATTGCCGATTTTAGATTTTGGATTAAAAGACGACTTGCCAAAATCACGCCAGTTGCTACAAGTTCGGGAACCTCAAGCCAGTTGCTTCAACCTTGGTCACATGAGCAAAGCACTGGCTCCGCAAGACAGTGGCGCCAAAATCCAAAATCTAAAATCCAAAATTGCCGGAGTAGCTTACGGTAGCTACGCCCGTGTACTACTGTCACCAGTTCTCGATCAGTTAGAGAATAAGGAGGTGAGTCAAGCTAGTCTCAAGGCGACTATCCGCCTAGAAGAAGAACCAGAATTACTCTGGCAAGCTGTAGGGCTTGCCCATTCTCTCATTTCCCAGATCAAGTCACAGCAAGAGCGCTAATCCTTCGTTGCGGAAACTTTCCTCAACGGGGGGAAACCCCGCACAGAAGTGTCCTCGTTATCTCTCAAAACGTCACCATAGAAAGCATGACGATTACAGAAGATCTCCAAAAGTTGTTAGACATTTTGCCCCAGGATCTGCGACACGTACTAGAGAATCATCCCAAACGAGATAGTTTAGTTGAAGTAGTTTTGGATCTGGGTCGTCGCCCAGAAGCTCGTTTTCCCCAGGAAGCTGAGTATCTGAGCGAAATACCTGTAACTCAAGCACAAATAGATGATTGCATTCAGCGAGTCGGAGTTTTTGGCGGAGATAATCGGGCAGGAATTGAGCAAACCTTGCATCGGATCAGCGCCATCCGCAACCGTACAGGCAAGATTATTGGCTTAACTTGTCGCGTCGGACGGGCGGTATTCGGCACAATTGGCATGATCCGCGATTTGGTAGAAACTGGTAAATCGATTCTCATGCTGGGGCGTCCGGGCGTGGGCAAAACTACCGCCTTAAGGGAAATTGCCCGTGTTTTAGCGGACGATCTGCATAAGCGGGTGGTGATTATCGACACCTCCAACGAAATTGCTGGAGATGGTGATGTTGCTCACCCCGCCATTGGTCGCGCCAGACGGATGCAAGTAGCTCATCCAGATCAACAGCATCAGGTGATGATTGAGGCAGTGGAAAACCACATGCCAGAAGTCATTGTGATTGATGAAATTGGTACAGAACTGGAAGCTTTAGCGGCTCGTACCATTGCCGAACGCGGTGTGCAATTGGTAGGTACTGCTCACGGTAACCAGATTGAAAACCTGATCAAAAACCCCACCCTATGTGATTTAGTTGGGGGCATTCAGGCTGTAACCCTAGGAGATGACGAGGCCAGAAGGCGGGGATCTCAAAAGACTGTTTTGGAACGCAAAGCCCCTCCCACTTTTGAGATTGCTGTGGAAATGTTGGAGAGGCAGCGCTGGGTAGTACACGAAAGCGTTGCTGATACGGTTGATCATCTGTTGCGGGGACGTCAACCTAGCCCACAAACAAGAACTGTTGATGAGCAAGGCAAAGTTGCAGTTACACGGCAGTTAGCTGTTGTTAATGGTCGCGGCGGGCAGCTAGTAGGTGGAGAGGAACCTTTCCCACCGGTGCGACAGCCTAATGGCTGGCGTTCATCTGGGCAAATGATAGCATTACCAGCATTTCCCGTAGAACGGGAGCGGGTGACTGGACGCAGTGAATTTGACCGCTTGTTGGATGAATCTTTTAATCACTCTGACAGCTTTGATTACCATGCCAGCAAACATGCGGGGCCAAACGGCGAGGATTTGCCCTTGCATATTTACCCCTATGGGGTTAGCCGCCACCAATTAGAACAGGTAATCAATGTGCTAACTTTGCCGGTGGCATTGACAAAGGATATTGATAGTGCTGATGCAATTTTAGCATTGCGATCGCATATCAAAAACCATGCCAAACTGCGGCAAATGGCTAAAGCCCGTCAAGTACCCATCCACGTAATCAAGTCCAGCACTATTCCTCAGATTACCCGTGGCTTGCGGCGCTTGCTGAACATGGATGACCCAGAAACCGCCGATGACCGAGAACTGCAACTGTTTTTGCACAGTGGCAGCGATGACGAAATGGACGCCCTAGAAGAAGCCAGACTTGCTGTAGAGCAAATTGTCATTCCCAAAGGACAGCCAGTTGAGTTATTACCCCGTTCTTCCCAAGTCCGCAAAATGCAACATGAGTTGGTAGAACATTATCGACTCAAATCTGACAGTTTTGGCGAAGAACCAAATCGCCGCTTAAGGATTTATCCGGCGTAACTTCACCCCTAACCCCCTCCCCGAAACCGGAGAGGGGGCTACTATTTTTCCCTAACTGCCTGTGTCTTTATCAGTAGAAGATGCAGGGTTTTTGCCATTAACAAAGGAATGTCCACTAGTAGCTGAAGAATTGTTGTTAATTACAATTTGTGGATTATTAGTTGGAGGTGTTTCTGGCGTTTTGTGAACCTTGGTTTTTTCAGTAGCAGAATTGGTTTGAGGAGGCGGTGCTGGCGGGCTTTTCATCACGCTAACCAACGCTAGAATAAATGCTAGAAATGCTAGAAATGCTAGTAAAGCCGCGTTTTTACTTGATACTAGCGCCTTAGACATCAGTCTAGTAAATTCTAAATTCACGTAAAAAATTCCTATTTATGTGAAAATTGTGGAATAAATACACAGTTTTCACCAAATTAGCTTAATAAAAAAGATGTGTCAATATACTTGCTTTGTGAATTTTGTGTAGTAACTTAGATTAAGACAAGTCAAATTTGAATAATTTGCCAGTTTGCTTTTAGATGCTGCTGCCAATGATTCATTGGCTCCAATCAGGTATGTAAGTATTTTTATATACCCGTACAATTCGCAGTCATCAATAAACTAGCTTGATGAATTAGAGAACTATCAATTTAGTATATTTTTTGTCATGAAACCGATGAATAGACATGAACTTAGAAAAAAAATTCAGGAACTCACCCTAAAACCCAGAAAAGTTTTAGAACTGCTAAAACAAGGAAAAACAGATGATGAAATCGCTGATGAAATTAATGCTTCACCTGCCACAGTTCGTAAACATATACAAAATCTCTGCGATCATTTTGAAATAGAGAGCGAAGTTGATAACATAAAAATCAATAGGCGAGAGAATTTGATAGCGTTAGAAGTTGATTTACAATCCTCTTCGGGAAAAGATCAGATCACTTCCAGTGCATCAGGAAAAATTAAACTCAGAGAAGCATATAAAGCAGAAGGTTTAACGATTGAAACCCTTGCAGAAAAAGCGAAGGTATCAGAAGACACCGTTAAACGTCTATTAGGAACAAAAGAATGTCCAAATGGCGTTGAAAGATGGGCTGTGGAAAATATTGCTGAAGTTTTAAATACTAAACCAATAGATATAGTTAATAATTGGTATCCACAACTCATCCCACCAGAGTTTGAAGTACTAATTAAAGATAAAACACAGGTATTCTGTGGTAGAGAATTTGTTTTCAATGCCATTGATGATTTTATCAAAAATAACAAAAGTGGCTATTTTCAAATCATTGGTGTTGCAGGGATGGGTAAAAGTACCATTGCTGCAAAGTATATATTAAATAACCCTGGAACAATTTGCTTTTTTAATATTCGTGCAGAAGGGAAAAATCGCCCGGATTTGTTTCTAAAGTTAATTCGTCAACAATTAACACAACGTTTCCAATTGCCAGATTTAGCAGATGCTGATTTATCAACTTTATTAATCAAAGCTAGTACACAATTATCTAATTGGGAAAGCTTAGTAATTATTGTTGATGCACTGGATGAAGTTGACCAAGAAGGAAACAGTAATTTATTATATTTACCGACGACTTTACCAGAAAAAGTTTACTTCATTCTGACCAGAAGACCTTATAACCCAGAAGATAAAAGATTAAGCCTTTCTCCTAGTATTTCCTATCAAGAATTAGATTTAACTAAGTATGAACAAAAGAGTAATAATGATGTCAAAGAGTATATTTGGCAATTGCTAAAATCAGATGAATATCAACAAGGGTTACAGCAGTGGATACAACAGAAAAGTCACATATCTAAAACTGATTTTATAGAAACAATCGCCGCCAAAAGTGAAAATAATTTTATGTATCTGCGCTGTGTTTTACCAGCTATAGCCGAAGGTTTTTATAATGATAAACCTCTGGATGAATTACCTGTAGGGTTGCAGGGATATTATGAAAGCCATTGGCGATTAATGGGTATGACGACTAAGCCTTTACCCAGAAACAAAATTAAGATTATCTATGTGATGTGTGCATTAAGTAGCGCCGCATCTCGTGAAGTTATTGCTAAATACTCTAAGCAAAGTGATTTGACAGTAGCAGAAGTTCTAAAAGGCTGGGCGCAGTTTTTACAGAAACAAGAAAATTATCAACCGCCGCGTTATCGGTTTTATCATGAAAGTTTTCGAGACTTTTTACAGCGTCAAGATATTGTTCAAGCAGCAGGGGTGAGTTTACCAGATATCAGCGCCGAAGTTGCAGATAATATGACAGCGGGACTTCTGGGTTATGAGTAATATTAGCGCCTGGTTAGATGAAAGTTCACCAGAGGAAAGAGAACATTTTTTAGGTGAATTTACTCGGTTATTGTTAGAGGGTGGAAAAGTTAATAAAATCTGGCGTTTATTGGCAGATTTTGAGTTTATCGAAGCAAAACTTAATCATTCTCGATTTGGGGTAAAGGCGCTAATTGAAGATTATGATTTGCTTGACTATGCAGAAATATTAAACCAGCCAGACTATAATCCAGATAAAGTTAAGGCATTAAAGTTAATACAAGGTGCGCTGCAACTTTCAGCGCATATTTTAAATCAGGATAAAAAGCAATTATCTGGGCAATTATTAGGGCGGTTGCTGCATTTTGACGCACCGGAAATTAAAGGCTTAATGCAACAAATAACAGCAACCAAAAACAGTGGTTTGCGTTGTTTAACAGGTAGCTTAACTCCCCCAGGTGGCGCATTAATTCGCACCCTGACAGGTCATAGTCGCTGGGTAAATGCGATCGCCATTACCCCCGATGGTCAGTCGGTGATTTCTGGTTCCGGTGACGACACAATCAAAGTCTGGGATTTGCAGACCGGAACCGAAAAGTTCACCCTGACAGGTCATAGTGACTCGGTAAATGCGATCGCCATTACCCCCGATGGTCAGTCGGTGATTTCTGGTTCCGGTGACGACACAATCAAAGTCTGGGATTTACAGACCAGAACCGAAAAGTTCACCCTGACGGGTCATAGTGACTCGGTAAATGCGATCGCCATTACAAACGATGGTAAATCTGTGTTTTCTGCTTCCCGTGACGAAACAATCAAAGCCTGGGATTTGCAGACCAGAACAGAAACGTTCACCCTAACAGGTCATAGTAACTCGGTAAATACGATCACTATTACTCCCGATAGTCAGTCGGTGATTTCTGGTTCTTGGGACAACACAATCAAAGTCTGGGATTTGCAGACCGGAACCGAAAAGTTTACCCTGAGAGGTCATAGTAACTCGGTAAATGCGATCGCCATTACAAATGATGGTCAGTTTGTGATTTCTGGTTCCCGTGACGACACAATCAAAGTCTGGGATTTGCAGACCGGAACCGAAAAATTCACCCTTCTTGGGTCACGCTACGCGGAAACAAGTCATAGTGACTCGGTAAATGCGATCGCCATTACAAACGATGGTAAATCGGTGATTTCTGGCTCCCGTGACTTCACAATCAAAGTCTGGGATTTTCAGACCGGAACAGAAAAGTTCACCCTGACAGGTCATAGTGACTCGGTAAATGCGATCGCCATTACTCCCGATAGTCAGTCGGTGATTTCTGGTTCCGGTGACGATACAATCAAAGTCTGGGATTTGCAGACCGGAACCGAAAAATTCACCCTTCCTGGGTCACGCTACGCGAAGACAGGTCATAGTAAATCGGTAAATGCGATCGCCATTACCCCCGATAGTAAATCGGTGATTTCTGGTTCCCTTGACTCCACAATCAAAGCCTGGGATTTGCAGACCGGAACCGAAAAGTTCACCCTGACAGGTCATAGTGACTCGGTAAATGCGATCGCCATTACTCCCGATAGTCAGTCGGTGATTTCTGGTTCTTGGGACAACACAATCAAAGTCTGGGATTTGCAGACCGGAACCGAAAAGTTCACCCTGAAAGGCCATAGTGACTCGGTAAATGCGATCGCCATTACTCCCGATAGTCAGTCGGTGATTTCTGCTTCCCGTGACAACACAATCAAAGTCTGGGATTTGCAGACAAAAACCGAAAAGTTTACTCTGAGAGGTCATAGTAACTGGGTAAATGCGCTCGCCATCACCCCCGATGGTAAATCTGTGATTTCTGGTTCTCGTGACAAGACAATCAAAGTTTGGGATTTGCAGTCAGGTTCAGAAATAGCCACTTTCACAGGAGAAAGTTCCATAACCTGCTGTGCTGTCGCTCCTGATGGTGTCACAATTGTAGCTGGCGAAGTATCAGGACGCTTGCATTTTCTGCGTCTGGAAGGAATAAAGGTGTAAATTATGAATATCCAACCTTTCCCCACCTCTCGCCATTCTCCCTCCTACCCCCAGGAATTTCAACAAGTTATTCTGGAAAAAACTCAAAATTTTGTTGGTCGTGATTTTATCTTCACAGCTATTGATGATTTTCTCCACCATCACCAGCGGGGTTATTTCACTATTGTTGGTGTACCCGGTAGTGGTAAAAGTGCCATTCTCGCCCAATATGTGAAACAAAATCCTCATACTATTTATTACAATGCCCAAATTGCGGGTAAAAATCGAGTTGAGGAATTTCTTAAAGAAGTTTGTACACAGTTAAGTGAATGGTTACAGACCCCACCCCAACCGAGGAGGGAGTCATTTACTGAAAATGCTGCGGAGGGAAGTTGGTTTTTATCGCTTTTGCTGCAACAAGTCAGCGATAAGTTACAACCTGAAGAGAAATTAATCATTATTATTGATGCTTTAGATGCAATTAACCCTAATGGTCAACCATTGGGAACCAATTTATTTTATCTACCGCGATATTTACCCGATGGGGTTTATTTTATTTTCTCCCGTCGTCCTTATAAAAAAGCAAATTCTGGTTTGTTAATTGAAGCGCCATCACAAATACTTGATTTATCAGACTATGCAGCAGAAAATAGCGAAGATATCAAAACATATATTCAAAGAAACCTAACCCCCAACCCTGCAAAGGAAGGGGGAAAAAATTACTCCCCTCCACTACTGGGGGAGAGGTCACACCTCATCGGCGAAGACGAAAATAATTTTATGTATGTGCATCAAATTTTAAAAGCTATAGCTGAAGGCTTTTACTCTCAAGCATCCGAATTTGATAATATTCCCCCAGGTTTAGAAGCCTATTATCAACAGCATTGGCAAAAGATACAAGGTGAAGATTTCTCAGATTTAGCTGTAGAGTTATTGCGGGTTCTGACTGCGGCGCAAACTCAAGCAATCTCAACAGTTGCTATTGCCAAAATTCTCAATGCTGATATATATGATGTCACGGAATTTATCGATGATTGGTGGGAGTTTCTGCAAGAAATAAGCATTAATAAAGAAATAAGTTATAAATTATATCATAGCAGCTTTCGGTTTTGGTTAGCAAGAAAGATTGATAGTTTATTATGATCTCCTTAATCAATATCCCCGAATTCTCTAAGAAGTCATGTATCTGAAAGTCTCGATTTTAAAATATTGCAGGTGTAGCAATAATTCCTACCAAAATTCGGAGTAATTCTTCTAATTCTTCCGGAACACGATAAAGTTTCAAATCTTGGGAAATCAGCTTTTCTTGACGGTGAAATATGCCAAACCGCCAGTCTTCTCCTGTTGTGACTGCACCATATAAAACTGGTGTTTCTGATTGTGTCCATTGGTCAAGGGCAATTAATTCTACTGCGAGTTGGGTAAATCCTCGACTTAAATCAGATTGTTTGGCTTCAATTACTAGCATTCCCACATCGCCGTTTATGTAATAGTCAAAACTCCCCTTTAGCTGTTCGTTAACATTAATAGGATATTCAATATTTAGTTGACTGTGAGTTTCTGCACAAATTTCTAGCAGCGTCGGTGCTATCAATACTTCTCGTCTTGCTGTTTCACTTATGGGGTTGACGTAGGTTAAATTTCTTTGCAAATAGCCGGTTAAAAAATCTAAGCAATTGAGATGTCCTTCGTACTTTGGTAAATCAAGCCGTTTGCGTTCATATCGACAATTCAATTCTGCCAGAATGTCGGCAGGGGCGTAAGGTAATTCAAAATATTTGCTAAATGTATAACTTGTACCAGGTTGAAGAATGGGCGGGCGAGTCATTTATAAATCCTATCTAATTTGTGAAAATTAATTGTTTTAAGGAATCGCAGAGGACAGAGAAAGAGAGGTTTTCACAAATAATTTAGGGCTGCTATTAAATTATTTTCTAGGAACCCAGGATGTCTTGCAATCTGGCGACCATTTCTGCGCGAGATGAAACCTCTAGCTTGCGGAACATCCTTTTTAAAGCTTGCTTAACAGCACTTTGGGAAATCCATAGTCTGGCGGCTATTTCGGTATTAGTTAATCCCTGGGCGACTAATTCAGCAATTTGTAACTCCCGTGGTGTTAGGGGACAGCTTGCAGAAGACTCAAATGTTTTTGGTTTTGTTCGCAGGGTGGCGAGTTTGGCTGATAAATGAATGCATAGGGCGCTCAAGTCAGCTAAATCGTTACCATTAAAGGCGGGACTGCCTGTGTCACGGGCAAAATTTACTGTCCCCACCAAACGGCCATCACATACAATAGGCCCAGTCATCACGTGTTCATGGTCGGAGCGTGAACAAATGTGTTTCCAGTCGTCTGGGGATAATAATAGTTGTTCATGGGCGGGTGCGTGACGCTCAACTACATAGCGCCCCACGGGGTTGCTCTCTAAGCAGACAGCGGGAATGCCCTGAACTTCAATTTTAGCGGTTGAGTCGTCATCTAGGAGATAGATGCCCCAATGTTGTACGCCAAAATGCTCGCTAATTGTATCCTTGAGAGCTAGTTTTAATTCTTGCTCATTTCGGACATTAGCGATCGCATGAAAAACGGCGTGGAGTGAATTAGCCATAATTGTACCCACTTGGGGACTATGCGAGGCTCCATAATTACTTCTATGCTAATACCAGGAAAAATAAAACGCTATTATTACTAGTGGCGATAGGAGAAGCGCATGACAGTTACAACCATCTCTGCCCAAGAACTTTTCCGGGCTGCTTATGAAAACCGCTACACTTGGGATAAGAACTTCCCCGGTTACACCGCAGATGTCACATATAAGCAGGACGGGCAAGTTTTTACAGGCAAAGTTATTATTGATGGCAATCTCAAAGCAGAAGTTTTAGATATAGAAGACGAGCAAGCTAAAAAAGCAATTCATAACCAAGCTTGGGAAATCGCTATCCACCGCGTCCGTCGCGCCTTTGAAGACACCCACAGCGCCAATACCTTTAGATATGGTACCACTGACTCAACTGGTGCAGTGGAGATTTTGATGGGTGGTAAGGCTGAGGGCGATAAATACAAAGTTCGCAATAACGAAGTTTGTCACGTTCACCGTTTAATTCACGGTACTTACGTCACAATTGACACCTTTAGCAGTCACGACACAGGGGCAGGATATCTATCTCACTCCTATGACTCTGTATATCATGACCCCAAAACCGGCGCACAAAAGGGCGGTAGAAGCGAGTTTGTTGACGAATACGAAAAAGTTGGTGAGTATTTTATTCTAAATCGTCGGGAGATTCGCACGGAGATAGAAGGAAAAGTTTCAGTTCAAGAATTTATTTTCTCGAATATCCAGTTGTTAGCGCCTGTTGCGGCTTAAGCTGCATTTTTTAAAATCATTGCAAAAGCGGTGGCGTTACGTCATCGCTTTTATTTTTTGGGTGATTAGTTCTGGTGGGTGTGGCGGCGATCGCAGGAGTTGAGATTTTGCGATCGCGCCAACTATAAAATATTGTAGCAGATGTAGGGACAATTCATGAATTGTCCCTACAAAAAGTTGCATATAACGCCTACTTCTTTTCTGGAGATGTTTTTTTGTTAACCCAACTGGTTGAGCTTCAACTGTATAACCGCGTTCGCGAAGCGTTCCGGAGGCTCTATTCTATTCGTCAGGGCTGGTTGAACCAGAATTAACTAACTTATGAATATTGTCCTCCCAATTTGCGCCATCAAAAGGCACAATCTCAAAATTCGCCATCACATCTCCATCTAAACACCGCACATTTACATCAACACCATCGGGATGACTGCGGGGAATATAAAAAGGATGCATTCCACAAATGCGGCAAAACTTATGTTGTGCAACTCCCGTATTAAATTTATAAGTTGTCAACTCATCTTCACCTTGCAACAAAGTAAACTGCTCTCGCGGCACAATTAAATGCAAAAATCCCTTTTTCCAGCAAATTGAACAATTACAATCATCTACTTTGTGTTTATCAACCACCACCTGAAAGCGCACTGCACCACAGTGACAACCGCCTTCATAAGTGACTTTTTTATTAATATTTGTTGTCATCTCAATTAACCTAAATATTTAGATCACGATGGTGCGTTACGCTGCGCGGTAACACACCCTACAATTAGCCTTAAGACCAAGCGTATTGAATGAAATCGCCCGCTTCTCTTCTATGGTAGGGGGTTAAGTTCTTCAGCGTGACTCAATTTTAGAGACTCGCTTATCTAAATTATTAACTTGCTGCTTTAATTCAACCACCAAAGTTGACAGCCGCTCAAGCATTTTATCCCGTTCTGACTGTGCTAAACTTCGTCTAGAACCGTTAGAAGATGGGGGAGTCAGTGTTATTCTAGATGATGGAGACTGACCGATTTTACTTAATTGTAACTCAATTTGGTTCAATCGCAAATCAAGACGACGCAAGTCAAATTCTAAGTTATTGATGCGAGAGTCTACTTGCTGGGGTGAAGCAGTATTTGATAATATACCACTCCAGATAATTATTACCAAAATCCCGGCGAATAATAATCTGTTAAACATTTTATTAACTCGTTATCATAAATCAAAGGGTTTAAGACCCCTACCTCTACAGGTAGCATCATTTTCAGTCGGGGCTTAAATCCCCGTCTGAACATGTCTTTAATTTTTTTGAATTTTGAATTGTTAACTCCCCTCTTTCCCGTGGTAGAGGGGATTAAGGGGTGGGGTTGTTTGAATTTATTTATCAGGCTGTAATTGAGAAAATAACTTTTGCCAATCAATGGAATTAGCACTATTTTCTCCCGCTTTCACTTCAAAAGTGCGGTTGCTTGCGGTTGATTGTTGTAGTACTTGGACGCAAAGTTCGGCAATATCCTCACGGCTAATTTTACCGCGAATATTGTCACCTTGCTCAAATATAAATTCTTTGCCCCCTGCTTCTTCAGTTAAAGCACAAGGTCGAATAATTGTGTAAGGAATCCCACTTGATCTTAAACTATCTTCACCTTTCAATTTCCAAGTTAAAATTCCTCCTAATTGGTCATTTAATCTCACTGCTGGTGGTTCTTCATCTAAATTAATACCGGGACGTCCTGGACGTGTCACTCCAGCAGAACTGACAAGGACAAACTGTGGTAAAGCTTCCCCACCATAAGCTTTAATTGCTTCCACTTGCAAAGCAAAACCACCGGGAGTAAATTTGGGATTTAAAGCACCATCATATTCAAATTTGCTCAACATCAATTGAAATGAGCTAATTTTGCTAGTGTCAATTGGTGGGCAATCTTTGACAACTTTTGCCCGAAATACCGGAACCAAATCGCTAAAAGAGATGGGAATATCTATCCAGGTATTAGCTATGGTGTCGAAAGAATAGCTATAACCAACACCATCCCATGTTGTCTCTGTCCGCAAAAATATTTTATAACGCTGACCGTCACCTTTGACGCGCAATTCTACACCTTCATAACCGGATAAGTCGAAGGGTGGAGTAAAATTCTTTGTTCTCACAGAAGCAAATCCCCCTGAGTTGGCGGTGGAGACATTACCAGCGAATAGGGCTGTATTTTCTAGTAATTGAAAATTACTTGCACTGACGCCACCCATCACTACATCATCCAGCGCACCCCAGATATTTTTTAATTCATCTGATGGTTTAGTGAAATCAAAGATCAGTTTTTTTCCTGCTTGGGGTAGATATTTTGCTGCTGCTTCTACCAAGTTTTTTACACCTTGATATTCTACATTTTCTGGAGTGTCACCAACTATTTCTGGTAGGTAAAATTTGATGCCTTGATTGTATTTGGCTCTATCTGGTGTATCCCCCTCCACTGGTTGCACACGCACTGCTGTACAACATACTACAGCTTGGATATTAGCCATGACTATGGGGGTTAAAGTCTCAGGTTTGGTGATGTCTGCAACTACCAAGTCTACGTCATCGCCAAGGGTTTTTCTGGCTTTTTCGATGTCGCGGACAAGCGATCGCACTTTATACCCCCGTTCCACCAATCGCCGCACCACTCGTTTACCGACGCCACCCGTGGCACCTGCTACCAAGATTACACCCACGCTTCTTCCTCCATTGGGTATATTTTGATTATCCTTGGGACGACCTTGGATTAACTGCTGTACCCAGTTAAGTAAAGGAATTACCTCAAAGTAGGTAAGGGTTTCAATGAACCTGCATAAGTCCCATTGAGAACGATTTTTGTCGGTCACAATTGCGTCCTCACTATTTTACTTCAGTCTAGCCTAATGAGAGAACGATGAACAAGTTTTGGCTGTTGGTTGGTGAGATTTTAATTAATTTTTTTTAACTAACCGCAAAGAGAAGAAGGAAAAGATTTTCAGAATCATTGGGGGTGATTATAGTATCAATAGTGTTGCCGATGGTAAACTCTGCCATGGGAATGAAAATAAATTTCACTTAAATATCAATTTAAATATTATAATTAACAATAAAATGTTAGTATTCAAAAAGCAATTGACTTATGAGCCAACTAGAAAAAGCTCAAGCTGAGTATGAAAAATTTCCGCAGGAATTCGCCAGTATCATTATTGGCACTGTGGATGTTCAGGGAATACCTAATGCTAGTTATGCTCCTTTTTGGATGGATGATTCTAAAAATATCTATATCTATGTGAGTGGTCTTTCTACCCACACCAAAAATATCTATATCAATCCTCATGTGAGTGTTCTATTTATCGAGGATGAAGCTAAGGCTGATCAAGTTTTTGCTCGTCGCCGTTTGAGTTTTGATTGTACTGCAAGTTTGATAGACCGAGAAACTGACAAGTGGAATTATATTGTTGACCAATTTCAAGGGCGTTTTGGTCAAATTGTTGATCTTTTACGCGGCTTGTCTGACTTTCGCATTTTCCAGTTAACTCCAAGTGAAGGCCGTTTTGTAATTGGTTTCGGGGCAGCTTATCATATTAGTGGTGAGAACCTAAATCAACTTGTTCAGATCACAGGTGATAAAGCTGGATAAAGGATGAGATTTCCATAATTCTAATTATATGCTTCAGTTTCAACCTCCCGGCTTTGGGCATAAAATCATTCATACATCTCTGGGGGCTATGGTTTACTATACCCAAACCGCTGCACCTTGGATAATTGCTGAGACGGAAGAGTTACCCCCGCTATTGTTTTTGCACAACTTTGGTGGTGGTGCATCTGCTTATGAATGGTCTAAAGTTTACCCGGCTTTTGCCTCTGGGTACCGTATTTTAGCCCCTGATTTAATCGGTTGGGGAGAATCTGCCCATCCAGTACGAGATTACCAAATTCGGGACTATCTAAATGCGATCGCCGAATTTATTAGCCAAACTTGCCACAAACCTGTCACAGTCGTAGCTTCATCCCTCACAGCTGCTTTTACTATCCGTCTGGCTATTACCCAACCTGAATTATTCCAAAGACTGATTCTGGTTTCTCCCTCTGGGTTTGATGACTTTGGCCAAGGCGCTGGACGTAGGTTACCACTTTCTGTGATCAATACACCTTTGTTAGACCATTTAATTTATGCCTTGGGTGCTGAAAATGAATTTGCAGTGCGAAATTTTCTGCAAAGTTTTCTGTTCGCTAAACCAGAACGGGTATCTCCAGAGATGGTGGAAGCTTATTTAATGTCTGCACAACAACCTAATGCCAAGTTTGCCGCTTTGGCGTTTTTGCGGGGCGACCTTTATTTTGACTTGAGTTTATATATTCAGCAACTGAAAATTCCCACTGTCATCTTTTGGGGCGAAGAGGCACAATTTACTAAAATCGAACTAGGGCGGCGCTTGGCAAATTTGAATCCAGGTGCAATTAAAAATTTTGATGCGATCGCCAACACAGGAATATTACCCCATCTCGAAACACCAGAAATTGTAATTGGTTTATTACAAAAATATCTCTAAACCCTCAATTGTTCAACTTCCGATTCTGCCAAACCTGTTAACTCAGCTACCTGTTCCACCGACATCCCCGACTGAAGTAACTTTCGTGCCGTTTGCTGCAACTGCAACTCTGCCCGTTCAGCCCGTTGTTGGGCTTGGTTTGCCAGATGTCGTTCCTTTTCTTCCGCAGTTGGCAACAATTCCCCCTCCATTGTCGCCCAGCGTAACCAAGTAGTTTCAACGCCTTTATAGCTACCTTGCCATCGTAGCAATGATAAACCTGTTGCTTGACTCACTAACCGATTTTCGGCATTGGGTGTTATTGGTTGATAAACTCCATGTTCTAGAGAAAAACCAACCCAGTCATCAGGATTAAAGGGATCAAACCAGAAATAATCTGGTACACGCATCTGATTTTGATAAATCAGCTTTTTTTCATTTTTGTCAGTTTGGGCGGTATTGGGAGACAGCAACTCAATAACCACATCAGGGCTTTTACCTTCTTCCCAAACAACCCAACTGCGGCGTTCTCCTTTAGGAACTCCCAGCACACCAAAGAAATCTGGCCCTCGAAAATCTTGGTTTTTCAACTGCGCCAAACTGAAATAGACAAACATATTACCGCTTGCATACCCGTCTTCTCTTTGTTCTAGCCAAGTTCCGAAGGTATCAATCAGCAGATCCATTTGCATTTTATGCCGTTGGCTTTCCATCGGGACACCGTCATCGTAGGGTAATTCTGCCTGGGTGGGGGGGAATGTTACATCAGGTGTAGCTAGGGTTTCGGACATGGCTTTGTAGTTGTGGGCTAGCCATTGTTGATATTTCTATATTAGGGCATGGGGTGGGGGATTAGGCGATCGCGCTTTACAATTAGAATGTGAAGCACTTTTGTCTTGACTGCGATGAACTTTCCTTCTCCACTCCAACAAAAAATAGAAAAATGGGCAAGTAGTCAGGGAATTTCACCTGAAGAATTTGTTTTGCAACCAGTTACCGAAAAAGTAGCCGCACTGAGTCAGCAAAGGACTGAAGTGACTAATGTAGTATCTCCTAATCAACCAAGAGTTTATCGAAAAGAAGGAATTTTAGTTGTAGATACTCAATTGGCAGAAAACTTTGATTTCAATACCTTCATAGATGAGTTGACAAAGGAACGCATTCAGGAACAAATTGGTTTATGAAGGTCTTGTTTGATACCTCTGTTCTGGTTCCTGCATTGATTGTCAATGCTTGTGCAAGTTGCTGAATAAGTGCGATCAGACTTTACAATTGGAACGTGAAGCACCGTTAACTTACAAGCCTATTATTTGATTTCTAGCAGAGATATATAAGGATGGAAAGCACATTAAAGCTACTCAGATTGATGTTTAGCTCCTTTACTACGATTACTATCTTTGTGAACTATTTGAAAATTATCTTTAGAATCTGCACCTCCTATAGCTAATGGAATATTATGATCTACTTCAATTTCATCTCCTATAAAAATAAGTGTGCCTGAAATAGGACAACGGTTCCCTTGCTCCTTTAGCATCTCAACTTTCTCTAGGTCAGAGAGTTTAGTTTGCCTTTTTTCAACTGAGTACTTAGTATGAAAATCTTGCACTTGTAACAAGAAATCATCCTTTGAAAAGTTATTAATATTATTTCTTAAGGCATAGAAAATACTTTGTATGTCTTCCTTTATTTCCAACCTGTAAAACTTAACCATTTCATAATTAAGTGGAACAAGGAGATACCAAAGGATGTAAAAATCTTGTTTTGTACGTCTGAAGGAACGGATTTGCCTTTGAGCCTTAAAGAGTGAATTTAATTCGGTTTTAAAAAAATCTTCTAATATGACTTTATCTTGACTAACATTTTTATCAAGTAAAACCAGCTTTATCTTCTTTATATAATTTTCTACACTTTTAATTGCCAACAAAAACTTATTCTTTACTTCTTCATTTTCAGATATATTTTGAAGTAATTTCGTAATATCATGAGATGAACTCATCCTTACACTAATTCCATCATTTTTATTATAAAAATATAAATATTTATCATAGCCCTTAGTCTTCATTATACGATGAAACTCAAGGAATGCCAGAGAAGTATAAAGTTCTTCATTTTCCATTCTATCCCTATCATTACGTCCTCTGATAAGCTTGGAATAAAGCCATCCCCTATGTTTTTCAACATTTTGCCTGATAGCTGTTATTATTTCTCTCTCTACCCAAGAATTCCACATTTCAAAAGAGTTTTCACGGATTGGATAAGGTTTATTATTGAGCCTTACAAATAGATCAACTGGGTTAAATTCTGGGTTAAGGCTCTCCTGAATTTCAACTACAAAAATTTCAAAATCTAGAATTTTGTCCTGTAATGCAGGATCATAGTCTTTGAGGTCTTTATAAGTTTTATTATTTAATTTATTCAGTATTTTTAAGCCTTTCAATGCAAAACCAGAATTTTTGGGTTCACGTCGCTGATGATTTTCATCTATATAATTTTCACCTACAAACCCTAGAATAGTTAATAGACGTTGTTGACCATCTATCACCTCTGAAGTGCCATCTTTACGTTTATAAATAAAGATGGGAGGAAGACTAATATCTAAAAGAATACTTTCAATAATTGAAGATGCTTTGGATACGCTGATAACTTCTGACCTTTGATAAGATGGACGAACAAGAAAAATATTACGTTTCATTACCCTAGTAAGGTCATCAATTGAATTCTTGGATGGTTCAGGCTTCGTTACTCTAAGAGATGCAAGTTCTCCTAATTTGGTAACAGTATCATTGTTCTGACCTCTACTCAGTTTCTTCAGTTCATCTCTACTTTTTTTATCTCCTCCAACATAAGCACGAAGATTAATATTAAGTTCTTTCTCAAATAGTTCTGCTGTAAATGAAAATCGTTCATAAACTTGGCTATAGTAATTTGATTCTACTTCTGTATACTTCTCAATATTATTCGATATTTCATTAGCTAAACGTTCAATGAAATCACGTTCCTTCAACTTAGACAAGTCTATATCTTCAACATCTAATACCTGCAAGCCCCAAAGTAAACATTCACAAACTAAACGATTGCAACTGACATTAATTTCTGTAAAAACCCGCTTTAAATTATTAACAATATGAATTTTTTCAATAAAACAATGATAGAGCTTATCTATATCTTCGGTTTCTGTACTATTAGCTAAATGTTCATACAATTTATCTAGTATTTCGGTTCTATTATTTCCCGAAGCATAGTGTTTTATGGGAAATTTATGAATTACCAAATATCTCCTTATAAACTGCAATACTTTACCACTATCAAACTCTTTTCTACTCTCCTTTTTTGGCAAAAACAGATCATTAATAATGTTTGAAATCTCACTATTTTCTATTACTTTTTTCTTGAAATGCTGAAAAATAAAATCAGCATCATAAACAGCATTATCTATTTCTGGCTTTTTTAGAGGCGTTATACCAGAATTATAACGACCAAATATCTCTTTTTTAATCTTATCTTCTAGACCAGTATCTAGCTTAGGTTCGTTAACTATCTCAAATTCTATAATTCTGATTTTTGCGTCAAGGAATAAATCAATAATACTTGTAGTATCTGAATTAGCTCTTAAAGAATCATAAGTTGATCTTGCAAGTTGCTTTAGGGATGCTAAACCATTTATTGTGAGCGAAAATTGATTTTCCATGAAACGATATATAGTTTCAAATCTCTGTCTTCCATCAATAACTTCTATTCCAGTACCATTGTTGAAAAATATTAGAGGTGGAATTTCAGTTCCTAATAATATGCTCTCAATAAAATAAGTTGCTTTATGATCATCCCAAACATAGTTTCTCTGATAATATGGGGTATAATTTATTTTATTTAAACTTCTTCGGCTAAGTAGTGAATCTATTGATTTAGAATAAGTCTCTATTTTTAAGTGAGATGTAAAAATTCTTTCAAACTCATTCGGAGTTAAAAATGGACTGCTCATTTTCCACCTATTTATTTACACAAGTTTGTAATTTCTCTTCAATAGTATAATACATAATTTGCTTAGGTCAGAGTACTGAGGTGGTAAGAAATAGCAAAGTAGTATCTCGAATCGGGAATATGATAAACGCTCCGGCAAAAAGTAGCCGTAAATAGCCGATCGCATTAACCCCATTAATCCTTACCAACCTGGAAGCGATATCGCAAATTATGCAATCCCTAATTAATTACCTCCCAACAACCGTAGGGGCACAGTGCCCCTACAAATTTGTAATTTATGTGGATAATTAAACTGTTATTCCATCACCTGCGCTGACTTCTGCTCACCCAACTTGAGAATCAACACACCCAAAGGAGGTAGACACAAATCCAGAGAATAAGGATGATTGTGCAAAGACCAATCATCAGTCCACTTACCACCTAAATTGCCCATATTGCTACCGCCATATTGACGAGCATCACTATTGAACAACTCAGTATAAAACCCCTTTTCTGGTACACCGATGCGATAATGAGAATGGGGTTGTGGTGTGAAATTACAAACCACGATCGCAAAATTTTCAGAATCCTTATCGCGCCGGATAAAAGAAACCACACTATGGCGGTTGTCGCTACAGTCAATCCACTCAAACCCTTCTTGGGCAAAATCCAGAGTGTACAAAGTTGATTCAGAGCGGTAGAGATGGTTTAAATCTTGGAAAAACTGTTTCAACTGTTGATGGGCTTCATACTGCAATAGATGCCACTCCAAATCAGCCCAGACATTCCACTCACTCCACTGTCCAAATTCCATGCTCATAAACATGGTTTTCTTCCCTGGGTGAGCGAACATATAGCTAAACAAACAACGCACATTAGCGAGCTTCTGCCATTTATCCCCCGGCATTTTACCGATAATATTGCTCTTACCGTGCACCACTTCATCGTGGGACAGAGCCAGCATAAAGTTCTCGCTGTGGTTATACCACATACTAAAGGTAATATTGTTTTGGTGAAACTGGCGGAACCAAGGATCCATGCTGAAATAGTCCAGCATATCGTGCATCCAACCCATATTCCACTTCAAGTTAAAGCCCAGTCCACCTGTGTAGGTAGGCCAAGATACCATTGGCCAAGAAGTAGATTCTTCAGCAATTGAGAGAACGCCGGGGAAATAGCTAAACAGCAAGTGATTTACCTGACGCAAGAAATCCGCAGCTTCCAGGTTTTCTCTACCACCGTACTGATTAGGTAGCCATTCTCCTGGTTTGCGGCAATAGTCAAGGTAGAGCATCGAAGCCACAGCATCAACGCGAATTCCATCAATGTGGTACTTGTCAAACCAAAAGAGGGCATTTGCTACCAGAAAATTCCTGACTTCGTGGCGGTTGTAGTTGAACACCAAAGTACCCCATTCTTTGTGTTCACCTTTGCGGGGATCAGCGTGTTCGTACAGGTGACTACCATCGAAGAAAGCTAACCCATGCCCATCTTTAGGGAAGTGTCCGGGAACCCAATCGACAATCACACCAACACCATTTTGGTGACATTGGTCAACAAAATACATGAAATCTTCAGGGCTACCAAAACGAGAAGTGGGGGCAAAGTACCCAGTTACTTGATAACCCCAAGAGCCATCAAAGGGATGTTCTGCGATCGGTAGCAGTTCCAAATGGGTGTATCCCATTTCCTTGACATAGGGAATGAGTTTATCTGCTAACTCCCGATAGGTAAGAAAACGTGCCCCAGGGTTGAGTTCAGAAACAGGAACTACAGCTTCAATTTCCCCACTAGGCAGTTTCGCAGGTTCCCCACTAGAAGCGTGTAACCAAGAACCTAAATGCACTTCGTAAACGGAGATTGGCTGAGTCAGGGGATCGGTGTGACGCCGCACATCCATCCAGTTTTCATCACTCCAGTTGTGGACACTTAAGTCAGTAACAATGGATGCAGTTTTGGGGCGGGGTTCCTGCTGGAAACCATAGGGATCAGATTTTTCGTAAATATGTCCTTCAAAATTTTTGATTTCATATTTATAATGCTCTCCTACTCCCAGTTCAGGAATAAATAACTCCCAAATGCCGGTTGGGCCTTTACGCATCTGGTTTTTGCGCCCATCCCAGAGGTTGAAATCTCCCAGCAAGGAGACATTACGGGCATTGGGCGCCCAAACAGCAAAATAAACCCCTTTAACCCCATCTACCTCTGTGAGGTGCGCTCCCAGTTTTTCGTAAATTCGGTGATGGTTGCCTTCAGCAAACAAATGTAAATCAAAGTCTGTCAAGTGGGGAGAATTGAAGGCGTAAGGGTCATAAGTGACTCGCTCGTTTTCCCCTTCTTTAATGCGTAGCTGGTAGTTTGTTAGTTCTGCGGTTTCAATTATGCATTCAAAAAAGTGGGGATCATGCACCGCTTGCATTGGGTATTCCTTCCGTTCTTCAGGAACAACTACCCATGCGGCACTCGCATTTGGTAGGTAGGCTCGCACAGCCCAGATAGTTTTACCATTTTGCTCTATAGGATGAGAACCCAGTATTTCAAACGGATCGTGATGCTGATTCCAAACGATGCGATTAACCTGTTCAGGGGCGATCGTGGTCATGGACATGAAGCTACCTACGTGAAATAAGGTGATTGAGTGAAATACCTCCAGCACCGTCCCAAGGGTCAGGTGTGGTTTTCTGCTATCTAAAATCTGGACATTTTTAGACGTATGTTATTTAGTTGACCTTTCACAGGGAGGAGTTGGCGACTTATCTCCATACTCTGAGTTGTCAAGGTTCAGTCGTTTAATTGCCAGCATTTTTAGCTTTGCAATGATTGAATTTTAACAAAAAACCCTGATTATGAGACTGTTTCAAGCTTTTAGACTTGTATGTAAAAATAGTGGCGATTCTTCGTCTATCCCACTCCAATTGCTACGTAATGCGTTGCATATTTGCCGAGGTAAGACTCCTCATCCCTGTGATATTTATACCAGCACTAAGTTTTAGACTGGGGTGTGGATTTGCTGTTAGCTCAAACTAAATTTGGTTTTTTAATATCTATAATCTATGTCTTTACATTTATTTGCAATTTTGTTGCCACCGTTATCCTACCGCAGAATGAGTCCCAATTCTTTTCTGTGGATGAGACGAGGGGCGGTGGGTAATGAATATTATAAGAATAACTAATAACTAATTTGTCTTTCTCAAAAATTTAAAAATGGGAAAAACTGAAGCAATGTCTTCCGTAACCGCAATAAAAAAATCTGTTCCCGCACATTGGTATTCAGTTTTGGTGGCGGACTGTTTTGTAGTTGCCCTTGCAATTGGGCGTATTCAGCGGCAGTTAGGCGTTTACCATCAATAGGCGATCGCGCTTCTGTAATAATCTCTGTTCGCAATATTTCTTCCGGCGTATCCTCCGGTGGCGGTAATGCCCTAACTCCTGCCCCCCAATGGCTACTCAACCCCACCAAAATACTAGTAGCAATGCTCACAAAAAATACTAATCGCTTCATCGGTGTCCTTTTGCATTCTGGATTATGTATTTTTTTGAATTTTGTATCCGCTTCATTTTATCTAGACAAAACTGGACAACCTTTCCGGTAGGGGGGGGTTTATTGCGCTTATTCTCAATAATCATCGCGATCAGACCCCCCCTACCGGACAGAGTTTACTAGCGTAGCGAATAAATTTTTAGCAAGGTTGTCCAGTTTTGTCCAGGATTCCCCAAACCCTTACGGAAGCCCCAGGCATATTTTGGATTTTGAATTTTTAGAGTCCCGGCGGTAGCGGTTCACCACACAGTTGGTGGACTTGCACAATGCGCTCAAACAGCCAGGGATATCCCTGCCGGTATTGAGGAATCAGCGCTAAAGGACTAAGTAATGCTGCTGCGGCAATGTCTGCCACACTTAGACTGCTACCCACTAAATAATTACTTCTTTGCCAGCGGATAGATAATTCTTCCAAAGCCGTGACTAATCTATTAGTAGCTAATTCTACAGTGGCATTGTTGACCCCATATTGTTTTCGCACCACGCGGATCACCATCTGACTAAAAAGTGAAGGGTCGATTTGCTTACCCGCACCAGCGCGAAACTGATAATAGACAAATCGCGTTGCTGTCCCGATGCTTTCATCCAACCAATCTTCTAGCATCCAGGCTTCAGTTTGCTGTTCGTGGTTGGCTAAAAATATTGGTGGTTCTGGTTGATAGGTTTCGAGAAATTTGAAAATTTGGGTAGAGTCGGCGATCGCCTTTGGTACTGCGCTCCCCTCAATCCCTTCTGGTTGTCCCTCAATTTCTGGCAACAAAACTGGTAGCGTTGTCAAACCAGTCAGCGGCTTCACTTTTAGGATGTGCAAGCCAGGAGTAAGATTTTCGATCTTGTAATTAATGCCTTTGTAACCCAGTGCTAAACGGGCTTTGCGACAGTAGTGAGAAGTACTAAATTGTAATAGTAACATAAAGCTACTCTAGCAGCTTGTACCATTTTGGATGTTAACTTTTTAGTTAAATGGACACTTGGTTGAGGTTGTTACCTTCTCTACCAGTGTCCTTTAGTTGCTGCTATATTCAAGCTGAAAATTTAGCACCCTCAACATTAAGAGTGCTGGTGTTTTCGGCAGAACCCAATTAATTCAAGTGAGGAATATGTAGTGAGGAGCGCTGTCACTAACCTAGTATGTACGTGATTTCAACTACAATCTACGGGGTCTTAGTGGGAGTAGCAGCAGGGGTAGCAGCAGGGGTAGCAGCAGGGGTAGCAGCAGGGGTAGCAGCAGGGGTAGCACTATCAGTCGGTTCACCTGTAGCAGCAGGGGTAGCGGTAGTACCACCAGGTTCGCCACCACCTTCACAGGCTCCGAGGACGGTAGCCAAACTTAAAATTAAAGCCAAACCAAAGATTCTTGTTTTCATAACTCCTCTTTCACCAATTGCGGCAATAAAAAATTTCGCCTGTTGAATACGATACCTTATTTGTTGATTTTTGTTAAATGCTTTCAGATTACATAGATAGTTAAATGCAATCCTTTGGGTATTTTGTTTCGTCTTAGCTATCATCAGTCTTAGACGAGTTTCTCCTAACTATGAGGAATAGGGTAACTTGATTTCTGTTCAGAAATCTCTAAGTTTACTACATTGTACAGCTACTATAGCAAAAATTGTCATAACTTCAGCAGACTATTGCCCTTGGCTGCCCTGTCTTGCCATACTGTTGAATGCGGATACCTGCCTAACAGGTTAAGCTATCGAAGTTGTCCCTTGCTGCTTATAAGCATTGTAGTACGTAGAGGAAACCAACAATGGCGCAGCTACCTGTAACAAGTGATAAAAGGGTGTAAGTGTAATGTGTGCTTGTGGTTCAAAAAGCCCTTTTAACCTTAGCAAAAACAGACAATTAATCTAAAATACAGTATTTCCTATCCAAAAAAACTATGGTTGTTGCTCGCAAATCACCTGTTTCTGCTAGAGGTACTTGGTTCCGGCGAGATTCTACCCTTTCGTTAGAGAAGCGCCGCGCTGCACGTTTGGGGTCAGCAGTGCAGAGTGGCTCTACAGCCGCTACTGAATCTGCACCGTTAACGCCTAAAAGACAACGGCGTCCCTCAAAGAATTTAGCGGTACCTCGCACAAATGGGGCACAAATGCCTATATCAGTCAAAGAGCTAGGAAAACAACAAGTCTCAAATATTAACGCGCAGTCGAATGTACACCTTCCCATAATGTCTAGTTCTAGGTCTGCACCTGTGTGGTTACTGCGCTTGTCCATACTCAATCGCTATTCGTCATCTGTGGCGTTTTTGTTAGTGGTAGCCACGCTTGTGGTTTATGGTTGGACGGTATATTCCCAAGAACTTTGGAGTCAGGCATACCGCAAACTGCAAAATCTGCAACGTCATGAGCGGCAATTAACTACAACTAACGCGACACTGACGAACAAAATGGCTGAGGAAGCAGAGAGAGCAACAGCAGGACTGGTATCGCCAACTCCTGCGGGGACAATTTTCTTGCCGCCAGTCTCTCGTAGTTCTAAGCCAACATCTTCTAACACAACACCTAATTCGTCTATGCAGCAGCAAACTCTCTCTCCACTGGGATATTAAAATCAAGGATCAAGGTTCACACAACAGTTATGGTTAATTCCTCTGGACATTGAACTCTGGAATCCGTAAAGCGGGGGTTTCATGAAAGTTATGCTTTCATTGGCGGTTCCTGAGCCAAAATCTACTCGTTAGATGGGTAAACAAAGGACGGCCAGCGCGGCATCACCCAATATCTTAGGTGAAACCGAGATTATATAAGCCGCCAACAAGCATTGGCTGACCAATTTTGTCCAGGTTTTTCCCAAGGCTGAACAAGGCTATGCAGAAGTCACCAAGCAGAAGAAAATTCAGAAATTTTCGGAATTTAGAATTCACAAGGCAGCGTTCGTTTTCTAGGTCATCTGAGCAAGGGAATGTTGCCTCTAAGACTCAAGATCAAACACCCAATGTTAAGTCCCGACTGTTAATAGTATGGGGTGTATTAATGGCTGCTGGGGTGGGGTTGGCTTTCAACTTGTATCAGTTGCAAATTATCCAGGGATCAAAACTGACAGAGAAGGCGCGAAACCAGCAAATGGTGAATGTGCGTCCTTTTATGCCCCGGCGTCCAGTGCAGGATCGCAATGGCAATATGTTGGCGATTGATCGCCCAGTGTTTACTTTGTATGCCCATCCGAAGCTGTTTGATAAATCTAATGACGAGATGGCAGGGCTACTTGCTCCCATGCTGAACAAAGATTCGGCTGAGTTGCAGAAAATATTTCAAAGTAAGAAAAGCGGGATTTTACTTGCCTCTACTGTGTCAGAAGATGTTGGCGATCGCCTAATTTCGTTACGCTTGAATGGTTTGGAGTTAATTCAAAAATACTCCCGATTTTACCCACAAGGGGATTTAATCTCTAATGTGGTGGGTTATGTTAATCTTGACCGTCGCGGTCAGGCAGGTGTGGAATACAGTCAGGAGAAGTTACTAGAACGTTCTGGACAAACTGTGCGGATGAGTCGGGCTGGTAATGGGGCCCTGATGCCAGATCATGCTCCAGAAGGGTTTTTGCATTTTGATGATTTGCAATTACAAATGACTATTGATAGCCGCCTGCAAAGGGCAGCTCGTTCTGCTCTCAAACAACAGATGGAAAAGTTTGAGGCAAAACGCGGGGCAGTAATTGTCATGGATGCCCTGGATGGTTCTTTACTCGCTTTGGTTTCTCAGCCTAGCTATAACCCAAATGAATATTCCAAAGCTGATATCTCACTGTTCAAAAACTGGACGGTGGCGGATCTTTATGAACCAGGATCAACCTTCAAGCCTTTGAATATTGCGATCGCATTAGAAAATCAGGTCATCAAACCAGATGATGTGTTTAATGACCCCGGTACTATTCGAGTCGCTGACCGCATTATCAAAAATGCTGAAATCAACAGTTATCGGCAAATCAACATTTCTCAGATTCTGCAACAATCTAGCAACGTTGGTATGGTGCAAATCATCCAACGATTGCGCCCTTCAGTCTATTACAACTGGCTGGAACGTTTGGGGCTTGGGCAAAAAGTTGATACTGATCTGCCCTTTGAAGTCACGGGTCGGCTCAAAAGTCAAGAAGAATTTATCTCTTCATCAATCGAACCCGCAACTACCTCCTTTGGACAGGGTTTCTCCCTGACGCCATTACAACTAGTACAAATGCACGGAGCTTTAGCCAATGGCGGCAAATTGGTAACACCCCATGTTGTCCGGGGATTAATTGATAACAAGGGGCAGATGCATTATTCACCCACCCTGCCAGCACCACGCCAAATTTTCTCATCCACAATAACCCAAAAGGTCGTAGAAATGATGGAAACTGTGGTGACTGAAGGCAGTGGCAAAGCGGCACAAATTGAGGGTTATCGCATCGCCGGCAAAACCGGCACCGCTCAAAAAGCCAGTTCCAACGGCGGCTATATCATCGGTGCTAGAATCACCAGCTTTGTAGCTATTTTGCCTGTGGAATCTCCCCGTTATGTAATTTTAGCATTGGTGGATGAACCAAAAGGAGAAAATGCTTATGGTTCTACTGTCGCTGCACCAATTGTCAAGACTGTGATGGAATCGCTGATTCCTATTGAAAAAATTCCTCCCAGTCAGGCAATAAAGCCGGCTGCTGTAAGTCCTTCTAATCCGTCGCCGTAGTCAGGTGAAATTGGTAATTTTACAGAAAACTCATTGCTGTTTTCCCTATTACCAATTCCCAATTACCAATTACCAATTCCCAATTACCCATTACCCATTACCCATTACCCATTACCCATTACCCATAATTTAGTAAGTCTGCCTTAATGTCTCTTCTATTGAACCGACACGCTGGAATACCTTAATTAGTTCATGGGATTTTGTTTTTCCCTGGGACAAAATAAGTTTCAGTGGCGTTAATAAATTAGCGTCTGGGTCATCTCCAAGGGCGACTTCAGCGGCTTGTAAGACCTTTGTGGCGTTCATCAAAATATCTTCGTTGTCAAACCCTGCTTTTGCTGATAGTTGGTGCAAAGCTGCGTCAGGGATAATAGCTCGACCCTGTAAAGTTTCATCTAGCACTAGACCTTTTAACAACGCCAACAGAGCGGCATAGATAGAAAAATCATCACAACTATCACAAGCCTTAAATTCTATGCGACCAACTTCTGCTGGAATACGGGCTATTTTTGTCAATGAGGGTACGCTTTTAATCAGTTGTTCTGGTTCCTGGACAAAAACTAGGGCCGCCGGTCTTTTGCCAGTTCTGATAAATGTTCTTACAGAAAGTCCTGACCACAAACTACCATTATAAAAAGGAGAACTATAACTAAAAGGTACAATGTATGGACTGTAATAAGTTAACTTTTTCCCAATATCAATTACACGTTCGTAAGATAAACCAGCCACTGAAATATTTAAATCTGGTCCATAGGTCAACATAGGAATGTGGGCAGTTTGTTTTTCTGGTGACGCCTGTCGCCGTTTGATTTCATAATCATTTAATCGGGGTTGAGGCTCAAAAACAGTGTGGTAGGGATTAAAACTAACCAAAGCTGGCATGAAACCAAAGCTAACAGCAACCTCACGCAGTAAGCAAAAACTTTCTGTTAATTCAGTCACCGCGCCTTGAATATCTGAGTGTATAGTTGTTCTAATTTCGATACCTTTAACCAGACAGTCAATGACTTCTTCGGAATCGGCAAATCTTTCAAACCCCTCAATATACCACCGCTTTTTTTTTATGCCAGCATCGCCGACGCGCAATTGTGGGTAGTCACTGGAGTATATAGGTAGCCTAGCAACAATTTGATCAAAGTCAGCAAATTTTGTGCGGACAAAATCAGCAAACTTTCCTTGATGGTTGAGGAAAGCAACTTCATGCTCAATACCAAAAGAAAACATATTAAGTAGCAAAAGTTCTTTATGATCACTTTCAGACGGATTTTAACGCAATACTGACAGTTGTGAATTTTTAACTTTATTTTTGGGTCTTTGATGGTCAACAGTTACAAGCAGGAACTGGGGACGCTATGAGTGTTAATTATTAATTATCAAGCAAATATCCAATTTCTCCTCTGTCAACAACAAACAAATCTTCCTAGCTCGTAAGTTAGCTGTGTAACAGTTTAGACACCTGGAAGGTGGCTTAATATTGACTGAGGAAAGCTTGAGGTGTGTGTTTATGACAAGTGCTATTGAATCTCCCTACAGTAGCGAACAAATTGCGGCTTGGTTGCGTGGATTGCTGACAATTGCTTGGGCAGATGGTAACTTTGATGCCCAAGAACAGCAATTAATTGCCAGCATTACCCAGGATGAATTAGCTCTTGGGATTAGCTGGGATTCCCTAGAGGTGATTACACCAGAGGATTTAGCTGCGGTTTTGGGTAGAGGTACGCCAGTAGCGGAAAATTTCTTACGCACAGCGGTGATGGTGGCGATCGCAGATGGCACTTATTCTCCCAGCGAAGACCAGCTTTTACAACAGTTTTGCAACACCTTAGAACTGCAAGAGAATGTCCTAGAAGCCTTACGCCACACCCTCGAAGGCAAAAAACAGGTGTTCGGGGCTGCCCCAACTCCTGCACCCCATCTACCCCTACCAGACCCCCTCAACCCGATGCGCGACTGGTTAGATGGGTTAGATATCCAAGACCCTAGAGTTGCTAGATTTTTATGTAAGATGATTCCTTCTCAATGTCCCTTTGCGCGGGATATCACCCTATTTGGACGCAAAATTGTTCATATTCCCCCGTTGTGCAAAATCAACCCACTGTATGAGCAAATGGTGGGTTTACGTTTCCGCGCCCTTTCCTATTTGGCAGATGAATGTGGTGAGGATATTTCACCATATATTTGAGTGCTGCTAAGTGCTGTAGATACCCGGAGGGCGGTTTACCGCAGGGCAGAACTAGTGCATTGCAGAGGTTCCCGACCTTGTAGCAACTGGCGTTGCTGAGTTACAAGTAAATAGTAAGGAATTAAGAGTTAAAACTTATAATTTATAACTCATGACTCATAACTTATAACTCAGCACTCAGAAAGGAAGGACTCTAAGAATATGCAATTTATTGATCAAGTAGTAATTGAAGTTGAAGCTGGTAAAGGTGGCGATGGTATTGTGGCCTTTCGGCGGGAAAAGTATGTACCGGCTGGTGGCCCTTCAGGTGGTAATGGCGGCCGTGGTGGTTCAGTAATTTTTGTGGCGAGAGAAAACCTGCAAACCTTGCTGGACTTTAGATACAAGCATCTTTTTAAGGCGGAAGATGGCGATCGCGGTGGGCCAAATAATTGCACCGGCGCTGGTGGAAAGGATCTAGTTGTCGAAGTCCCTTGTGGTACTGCTATTTATGATGCCGGAACAGGAGCAATGCTGGGGGATTTAATTACACCTGGACAAGTTTTTCGGGTGGCTGAAGGCGGTAAAGGCGGACTGGGAAATCAGCATTTTTTGAGTAACCGCAACCGCGCCCCAGAATTTTCTCTCCCTGGACTTCCTGGGGAAATGAAGGTACTACGCATGGAGTTGAAGCTGTTGGCGGAGGTGGGAATTATTGGTTTACCAAATGCTGGTAAATCTACTTTAATTTCTTCTTTGTCATCTGCACGCCCCAAAATCGCCGATTATCCTTTCACTACCCTAGTACCAAATTTGGGTGTAGTGCGGAAACCAACTGGCGATGGTACTGTTTTTGCGGATATTCCCGGACTGATTGAGGGGGCTTCTCTTGGGGTGGGACTGGGACATGATTTCTTGCGTCACATCGAACGGACAAGGGTACTGCTTCACTTGATTGATGCGACTAGTGAGGATGTGATTGGTGATTACAACACTATTCAGCAAGAGTTGCAAGCTTATGGGCGGGGTTTAGCCAAGCGATCGCAAATTGTGGCGCTAAACAAAATTGATGCGGTTGATCGAGATACAGTCGATTTAGAAGCATTAGCTACCCAACTAAATCAAATCTCCCACTCCCCAGTTTTCATCATTTCCGCAGTTACTCGCACAGGTTTAGACCCAATGTTGCAAGAAATTTGGCGAACTCTTGACCAAATGAATACTGCTGAAGCATTGGAGGCTGTTGTGTAATTGATACGGTGATTCTTTTGAGTAAAGTAACAAAAATTTAGTTGACTGACTCAAACTGTCAGGCTGGGTTTTATACTGATTCAGCTATCTAGCTTGAGGGTTCCAGCATCTCTGGAACTTCTCGGCGTTCAGCTAATTGAATTACAATTAAAAGCTTCATGAATCTCGCCGCAATTTTCAAAGACTCTAATTACAAACTATCTCAATTCACACCCCAAGAAATTGACACTTTGGAGAAATCCATTTTGATCAAGCAAACTAAAAGTGGGGATGTAGCTTATATTCAATGCTTGGTACGTGGTAAAGAAATTAAATTAACTCCTGAAGAAGCAGTACGACAGCTTTATTTGCAAGTTTTAACTCAGCGCTATGATTACCCAATAAGCCGCATTACAGTTGAGTACGTTGTCACCTTTGGACGGGAAAAGAAAAAAGCTGATATTGCTATTTTTGACAAAGATAGACCGAATGTTCCCTACATTATTGTCGAACTGAAAAAGCCCAAGTTAAAAGATGGGAAAGACCAACTACGCTCTTATTGTAACGCCACAGGCTCACCGATTGGCGTTTGGACAAATGGTGACGCAATTTCTTACTATCAGCGCAAAGACCCTAACTATTTTGAAGATATTACAGATATTCCTAATGTTAGCCAAACTTTAGCGGATATTCTCAATGAAAGGTTCACATTAGAAGATTTAATTAAAAAAGATAAACTCGTCAATGAGAAAAAATCGCTAAAGTCCTTAATTGAAGAAATGGAAGATGAGGTTTTAGCGAATGCAGGAGTTGATGTTTTTGAGGAATTATTCAAACTCATTTTTACCAAGTTGTATGATGAATGGCTTTCTGGACAAGGAAAGAATCGTCAAACTCGGTTATTAGAGTTTAGAAATACAGGACAAACGGAAATTGCATTAAAAAATAAGATTCAAGATTTATTTGATAAGGCCAAGAAACATTGGGAAGGCGTTTTTAGTGAAGATAGCAAAATTGCTTTAACTCCTTCTCATCTGTCGGTGTGTGTTTCTTCTTTAGAGAATGTCAAGCTGTTTAACTCAAATCTGGATGTGGTAGATGAAGCATTCGAGTATTTGATTAATCAAAGCAGCAAGGGAGAAAAAGGACAATATTTTACGCCTCGATATGTAATTGATATGTGTGTCAAAATGCTTCATCCTCAAGAGGATGAGTATATGATTGATACAGCGGCGGGTTCCTCTGGGTTTCCAGTACATACAATTTTTCATGTTTGGAAACAAATTATTGAGGATGAAGGAATCACTATCAGCAATTTATTTTCTTTAGAAGAAAAGCCTTATCGCTGTGAAAAATATGTGCAGGAAAAGGTGTTCGCTATTGATTTTGATGAAAAGGCGGTAAGGGTAGCTAGAACACTAAATTTAATTGCAGGGGATGGACAAACTAATGTGTTACACCTGAACACTTTAGATTTTGAAAAGTGGGATGAGGTAGCACGAGATGAAGATTGGCAGAATATTTATTTTGAGGGACTGAAACGATTAAAGAAACTCCGCCGCAATAAAGACAGTTACAAAGAGTTTCAGTTTGATCTGTTGATGGCTAACCCACCATTTGCTGGAGATATTAAGGAATCACAGATTATTAGTAAATATGATTTAGCAAAAAAGCCTAATGGTAATTGGCAATCAAAGGTGGGGCGAGATATATTATTTATTGAGCGCAATCTAGATTTTTTGAAGCCTGGAGGTAGAATGGCAATTGTTTTACCTCAAGGAAGGTTTAATAATTCATCAGATAAAGATATTCGCGATTATATAGCAGAAAGATGCCGAATTTTGGCGGTTGTGGGGTTACATGGAAATACTTTTAAACCCCATACAGGAACTAAAACTTCAGTTTTGTTTGTGCAGAAGTGGAATGATGACCCGAAAGCGGGGACGTTGTGTCCACGGGTGAAAGATTACAACATCTTTTTTGCGACAATGCGGAAGTCGGGAAAGGATAACTCTGGTGAGAAAATTTGCCGCAGGGTATTACTAAGTTCTGAGGAGGGGTTATCAGAACAGGAGAAAGACAAAGCATTTTTACAAGATAATCATGGTCATTTGGTGGTTGACCATGATTTATTTAACCATGAGGGAGTGACGGAAGATGGTATTGCTGAGGCATTTATTGAGTTTGCGAAAAAGGAGAATTTAAGTTTTTTTAAATCTAGCCCATCTGTTACACCGTTTGATGAATTGAAGTATCAGCGGTTAATGGATGGGCTGGAAGCGGTTGAGGTTAATTTTAGTAAGGTTAGAGAGCAAGATATTCTCAGACTTGAAGCTGAGTTTTATATTGCAAAGACAAGTACTTTTAGCCAATTTAAGCGAGGAGAACAAATCATAGATTGTGTACAATATGGAACTTCTAAAGAGTTAAATGAAGTTCAATCAGGTTATCCCGTACTGAGATTAAATGAGTTTGAAAGCTACTTTATAGGTACACCTGCTAAATATTGTGATTTGATTGATGAGTCTACTTTTATAGATTTAAGACTTATAGCAGGAGATGTCCTTATCTGTCGAACCAATGGAAATCCAAAATTGGTAGGAAAAAGCGCATTAGTATTGGAAAATACTAATTTTGGTTTTGCTTCTTATCTATTTCGTATTCGTCCAAAAAAGTCCTTAATTACTCCAGAAGTTTTAACTGTTTTTCTTAATTCAGAATATGGAAGGAAGGAAATTGAAAAATACTCAATGACAGGTAATCAAACTAATTTTAGTCCGGCCAAATTTAAAGAGATTATAATACCTTGTTTCACTACTTACTTTCAACATAGTATTGATAAATTAGTCCATAATTCATATAAACTTCTTAAATTATCTCAATACAATTATCGGCAAGCTGAAGAATTACTGCTTTCAGAACTTAATTTAAAAGACTGGAAACCTACTGAAGAAAATATTGCTGTTAAAAGTTTTTCATCTTCCTTCCTGGCTTCTGGTCGCTTTGACTCAGATTATTTTTTACCAAAATATGAGCAAGCTGAAGCAGTAATTCAAAACTGTGGTTTTCCTGTCAGCAAATTAGGCTTATTAATAGAACCTATTCAGAATGGATGGGATTTTCGAGAGTTTACAGATGCAGGTACACCTTATATAAGGGTAGGAGATATCAAACTAGGAAAAATTGATATAGAAGGTGCTGCAAAAGTTCCAATTACACAAGCAGATATAGATAAACCTATTGGTTTACAAGTTGGAGATATTCTATTTACCCGAAAAGGTAGTTTTGGTAATTCTGCTGTTGTCACAGAAAAAGAAGTACGCAGTATAATTAGTAGTGAGATTATGCTGTTGCGTCTGAAAGGTAAATCAAAACAAGAAGTTTTACCTGACTACGTTAGTTTATTTCTCAATTAAAAATTTGGTTATTTACAAATAGAACGAAGAGTTCATGGGATGGCATATTACAGCATTGCACAGGCTGATATGGCAGATATTTTTATTCCTATTATTTTGCTACCTGAACAAGAAAGAATTGTTCAAAACGTAAATTCATCCTTTGAACTCAAGTTTAAATCCAAACAAGTTCTAGAAAGTGCTAAAACAGGAGTAGAGAAAGCCATTGAAACCGACGAAGCTACAGCAACAGCTTGGATAAATCAGCAACTGGCAACCTTGGGTATTAATTGCCTGGATGAATAAAATCTAATGAAATGAGGTAAACCCATGACTTCAAAAGAACAATTAATCAGAGAAATCGAGGAAGCACCAGATAATCTAATTGAAGAATTGTTAGATTTTTTATTGTTTGCGAAAGCCAGACGAAATCAACAAAATACTGGTTCAAATTCTGTTATTCAATTAACAGTAGAATCAAGGGAACAGCAACTTCAGCCGAAAAGTAAACCAATTTGGGAAATATTTGCAGATTTTACCAACGAATTGCCAGAAGAGGTGATCACTCAACTACCGACAGATGGCGCGGTACAAATTGATCATTACATCTACGGCAAACCAAAACAAGAATCATGAGAAGGATTTTTGTAGATACATTTTACTGGGCTGCTTTCTTCAATCCCAGAGATGAATGGCATTCAACGGTCAAAAGCTTTAGTAAAAGTCTTGTTTCGGTTCGTCTAGTTACAACAGATGAAGTATTAACAGAGTTTCTCAACTTCTTCTCAGCCTATGATACCAAAATACGGCAAGTGGCTATTCAGAGAGTTCAAGATATCTTGCAAAACGATTATGTTCAGATTGTTCCACAAAGTCATGACACATTTCTAGCTGGTCTTGAACTCTACAAACAACGTGCTGATAAAGAATATAGCCTCACAGATTGCATTTCTATGCAGACTATGAAGCAATTAGGAATTACTGAGGTACTAACCCACGATAAACATTTTACCCAAGAGGGTTTTACTATATTGTTTGGATGAGTCAGGGGATGTTTTAAAAGTCCACAATGTGATGTAGTGACTGTCTTGACAATCAAGACAGTCGCTACAATTTTTTTAACTGAACCTTATTGATTCAGTAATTAATTTCCGGTTTCAGCAAGTGCTTCTAAATGAAAAGCAAGATTATTTAGCGCCATCTGAAGTTCGGAACCGTAAGAAAGACGTCTCCATTTTGGGGATGTGGCGTTGTCTAGGGCAGTTGTATCCAGGTATCGCGCAAAAACTACTAGTTTTTCGGAATCTGTTGCGGCTGTTGCCAAATTTTCTAAAAATTCTTGAGGTGTCATGAGTTTGCTTGCAAAGGCGTAAAAGTCTGAGAACTTCATCGATGCTATGAAGATAACTGTTACACCACAAGAAGTCTGTTCAAAATTGCTATGTCTAGAAGGTGAACTACGCTGCCGTAAGACGGACAGAGCTTCCCAATTCATCGGGAATAGCCTCAAGGACTCCGTAGTTCTATTGGTCTGACATTCCCTCCAAGGGCAGGAGTCTTGGTTCCCAAGACCCAAATCTTTTCCTTGCGACACTTACCTATCAGCTTGGTTTTCGCTTACGGCATTGGTGGTCAAGACATGAATATCTTACCAGAAAACCTGGGGATTCCTCATCCATCTGAATATTTGTTTTTGCTGTGCAAAAAATCAATTCCAGATGCAATCCTTATCCCCCGTGGTCACTGAGCTTGTCGAAGTGCTCACAATCCCCACCTTATGAGTACATTGAAGGTGGGGACTTCCGCGTTCCATTAAACTTTAAAAAACCAGTTTTGCCGATACATCAAGAGGGCAACAGCGAACCATAATAAAACAGTGGCGATCGCAAATAACAGAGTACCATTTAGCGCCCCCGCCCAAGAGATGAAGAAAGTCTGGTCAATCCAATTATAGGTGCTGGGTGCGTTCTCCCCAGTGCCGATAGTAGTTTTGGCTAAAATTTTAATTAGCATCACCGAAGCCACAAAAAGTGCGATCGCATTTAAACCCATTATCTCAAAAGGTTTACTCCAGCGCTTAATCAGTCGCACTTCTATCAGTTCATAACAACCAGCTAGTAACAGCAACGCCCAACCTGATGTAAACACAACGTAGGAACTCGTCCAGATTTTTTTGTTAAACGGGAATATCCATCCCCACCCCCAACCAATCACCAAACAAGCCACACCAACTAACACCAAACCCAAACTTGTGCGTGATTTTACAGGCTGGCTGCGTATCCATTCCCCAGCAAAGTAGCCAGCGAGGACACTTACCACAGCGGGAATAGTGCTGAAAAGCCCCTCTGGATCTCCGAGTAAGTTGAAACCATCGCCTTTATATAGATGTGCCTTGGGTATAATCAAACGGTCAATATAAGCGCCAAAATTCCCCTCCCGCGTCAACACTCCTGCACCATAATCTGGAACTGGCACATACATCATCGTTAACCAATAGCCGAGGAGTAAAACCCCCGCTAGTATCCATTGTCCTTTACGCGGTAGCTGCAAAACTGCCAAAGATGCCAGCAGGTAAGTCAAGCTGATGCGCTGCAATACCCCCATAAAGCGGATATTACTTAAGTCAAAAGTCCCGACACCCTTATTCCAAAAGCCATTTAGCAGCAACCCCAAAGCAAAGAGAATGGCGGCGCGGCGCAAGATGCGGAGGTAAACAGCTTTGGTGGGTTTGTTGGCTGCGGTGTATTTTGACAGGGAGAAAGTCATTGCCACACCGACAATGAAGAGAAAAAAGGGAAACACCAAGTCCGTTGGTGTGCAACCGTTCCACTTAGCATGATCTAAGAGGGGATATATCTCATCTGCGACTCCCGCCATGTTGACGAGAATCATCGCTGCGATGGTAATACCGCGAAAAACATCTAGTGAAGTTAGGCGCATTATGCCGAATGTTGTATTGGAGGATCTAAGAGTACTCCTCCTAATGCACCTAATCAAGCAAAATTTATAGACTGGAATACAAGGTAAAATTTTGTTAAGTTACCACATCAAGGAATCTGGGTAACTGGCGGAAAATAAATTTCTAGAACAACTTATCTAAGTTGAAAAACCCGATTTCTGCCTAATGAATGAATTTGCAATTGGGAATTTTTTAAATTATGCCGATTAAAGTTGGAGATACTGCGCCCGATTTCGCGCTACCTGCACAAAATGGCTCAACCGTGAGTTTAAGAGATTTTCGCGGTAAGCAAGCTGTTGTCCTGTACTTTTATCCTAAAGACGACACGCCAGGATGTACAGCGGAATCATGCGCTTTTCGTGATCAATATGAAGTGTTTAAAGCTGCTGGCGCTGAAGTTATCGGTGTCAGTGGTGACTCTAGCGAATCCCATCAGCGTTTTGCTGCCAAGCATCAGTTGCCATTTACTCTTTTGAGTGACAAAGGCGACCAAGTGCGGAAGCTATACGGTGCAACTACCGCTTTTGGATTTATTCCCGGTCGTGTTACCTACGTGATTGATCAACAGGGAATTGTGCAATATGTGTTTGATTCCATGTTGAATTTTAAAGGTCACGTTGAGGAAACGCTGAAAACTCTGCAACAGCTGAGGGCGAAGTAAGAGGGTTTACAGCAATTTCATTTGAAAGACCAAATTGTAGAGACGTTTCATGAAACGTCTCTACATATCAAGCATTTAATCAGTGTTTATTTAGAGTGGGATTTTTCGGGAATGCCAACATTAGCTTGGGCTGTTTTGCCATTTTTGCCGTTGGTATGACCGTTACTGTTGCGGGGTTGAATTACACCATAACCGCCGTGATTGCGTTCGTAAATTACGTTAATTTCTCCTGTTTCGGAATTGCGGAACATATAAAAGTCATGTCCTACCATTTGCAGTTGTTCTTGGGCTTCTGCAAGGGTCATGGGGGGCATGGAAAAATATTTGGTGCGAACAACTTCGTCTGGTAGTTCTGGGGTGCGATCGCCGATTAAATCTGTAGCTACCGGCTCAGGAACTATTACTTCATTAGTTGGTATAGGTTGAGTTTTTTGGTCTTGACGACGTTCTTTATATTTACGCAGTTGACGGGCAATTTTATCTGCCACTAAGTCAATACTGGCGTATAAGTTCTCGCTGCTTTCCTCCGCCCGGATGACGCTACCATTGGCATAAATAGTTACTTCAGCCGCTTGTTTAGTGCTAATTCGGGGATTGCGAGCTACGCTTAAATGCACATCCACTTGATTTGTGATGTTTTGAAAATGACTAACTGCTTTTTCAATTTTTTGGTGTACATACTCCCGAATCCCATCGGTGATTTCAATATTTTTGCCGTGGATGACAAGCTTCATGTAAACTCTCCCGCTCAATATTTGATGTGAATTTGTGTTGTATGAAAAGAAATTGCGGTAAGGTCTATCACTGCTGCCAACACAAATCGCGAACTTTTTTGGTACATTGCTGGTGTGCCTGCGCTACGCTTGGTGCATCTAGAGTTGTCTCTACCCATAACCTTGATTGATCTCCCAATCTCTGCGCTAGTCTTCAATTGGTTGTCAGGCAATTGAATAACTATCTACAACTCCTGTGTGAGGTAATCTCAGCTACAGCCTTCGTGGCTGCCTTCTAGGTTAAAGCCAAGTTTACACAACTAGGAGCAGTTGCTCTGGAGTCTCCTTGTGGAGGTTTGCTTGCTGCTGATAGACAACACAAGTCTTTGTGGAAGTTTTATCCTGATAGATGCCTTCAACTTCTGAGATGTCATCAGCCAGCGCTTTTGTTCCTATTGTCTTGGCGTGATGCTTATTGCAGAGAATTCCTCCCAACACCATTGAGGTTATATATCCAAACTAGCACTTTGTAATTTCTAAAACAGATTCCCTTGATGTTCCTTTAAGATCCTTTGCAAAGCTTGACATTTATCGAATCTCTCCTGGTAACTTGTAAAATTTTCTCTCTTCAACTTAGTAGATTTTTGCCATGAACGATAGTATCGAAATACACAAATATCGTTGTTTGTTATACAACCAGGAGTTGATGCCGTATCTAGATGCTCATCGTTGGCAGCGATCGCTTCTGGCTGAACGCATCAACAACCCCAGTCTGGATGATGTGTTAATTTTGCTGGAACACCCGCCTGTGTACACTTTGGGGCAGGGAGCAAACCCAGAATTTATCAAATTTGACCAAGATAAAAGTGAATATGAGGTGCATAAAGTTGAACGCGGTGGTGAGGTAACTTACCACTGTCCTGGACAGCTGGTGGGGTATCCAATTTTAAATCTGCAACGTTACCGTCAAGACTTGCATTGGTATTTGCGACAATTGGAAGAAGTATTAATTCGCGTTCTGGCAAAATACGGCTTACAGGGCGATCGCATACCCGCTTTTACTGGTGTTTGGCTAGAAGGGCGCAAGGTTGCTGCTATCGGTATTAAAGTTAGTCGCTGGATTACCATGCACGGCTTTGCCTTAAACGTTTGTCCAGATTTGACAGGCTTTGAGCGGATTGTACCCTGTGGGATTGCTGATAAGTCGGTGGGTAGTTTAGCCGAATGGATTCCTGGTATTTCTTGTCAAGAAGTTCGTTTTGATGTATGTCAGTGTTTTGCTGAGGTTTTTGGTGTGGAATTAGTCGAGTCTCAGCTACCCTGAACTTTGATTAAATTTTAACCGGATCTTATTTAGTTCTTAGAAAAAAACACCTAAGGTTACTTGCAAAATTGTCATAGTTGTTCTTAAATTGTAACCATTTACCAATGATGAACTTATCAAGACGTAAGTTTTTTAAATTAGCTGGAGCAAGTGCTGCTGGTGTCACAATGCTTTCTCCTTTGGAAGCCTTCTATGCAAGAGTGGCTAGCGGTCAAGTTGCGCGAGGAATCGGCTACGGGCCTTTAGAAGCCAAGTTACCTACAAATGCCAATGAACTAGCAGGTTTGATTCTTGGGGGAATTAATTTAAGCACAACTCCTTTGCTGGAACTTCCCCCTGGCTTTAACTACACTGCCATATCCTATACAGGCCAAATGATGGATGATGGTACATTAGTGCCAAGCAATCATGATGGTATGGCTGCTTTTCCTGGCCCTAATAACACGACAGTCTTAGTGCGAAATCATGAACTCAACCCCACTCCTAACGGAGTCATCGCATTTAAGAAATATGACGAGATTGGGGGAGGAACAACCAGCATTGTTGTTGGTGCTAATCGTCGGGTAGAGAAACATTTTGCTTCTTTGGCAGGAACTATTCGTAACTGTGCTGGTGGGCCGACTCCTTGGGGTACTTGGGTAAGTTGTGAAGAGAATTTAACTATTCCTGCTGCCAATAACACAGCTACGAAGAAGCATGGTTATAATTTTGAAGTGCCTGCAACTGCTGACATTCAAGTTGCTGATCCTATTGCTCTGGTAGCAATGGGACGTTTCAACCACGAAGCTGTAGCCGTAGATCCTAATAGTGGTTGGGTTTATCAAACTGAAGACGACGGAAGTAGCTGCTTCTATCGTTTCCGTCCTAATCAGAAAGGTAATCTCCAAAGCGGTGGAGTGCTTGAAGCTTTAGTGATTGAAGGAATGCCCAAAGCTATTACCGCTAAGAATTTCCAACAATTTAAAGGAAAGTCTTTACCTGTTAGCTGGGTAAAAATCGATAATGTTGACCCTGCTACCAATGATGTCAATATTTCTGTACGGAGACAAGGACAAAACAAAGGTGCGGCTATCTTTAGTCGTGGTGAAGGTGCTTGGTATGGCAATGGCTTAGTCTACTTTACCTGTAGCAACGGGGGTGATGTAGGACAAGGGCAAGTATTTGCTTATAACCCCAAAAATGATACTCTCACTTTGGTTGTGGAATCTAGTAATGTTGATGAACTAAATTTCCCTGATAACATTACTGTTGCTCCATTTGGTGATCTTTTCCTCTGCGAAGATGGTAGTGGCACTGAATATGTACAAGGTGTTAATCAAAGAGGTGAAGTATATCGTTTTGCAACAAATGCTATCAATGGCAGTGAATTTGCTGGTGTTTGTTTCTCCCCTGATGGCAAAACAATGTTTGTGAATATCCAAGATCCCGGAATTACATTAGCAATTTGGGGGGCTTGGACAAGAAACCGCACCTAAGGTGACTTATTGATAATCTCCGACCTGAACAAGTTTCGCTACGCTTACTTGCTCGGAAAGGTCGGGGATTCAACCGAAGGCTGACCAATTTTGGACGGATTTTTCCCAAGGGTTGAAGTCTAAGCTTTGTCACCAGTTTATTTCCTAATTACCCTAGCTGCTAGCTGCTATAGGAATCCGAATATAGGACTCATATTTGATTTTTGAAATATACGTAGGGTGCGTTAGCCTATGGCATAATACACCCTACATATACTTAGATTTTTTCAAAAATCAAATCGGATTGCTATATAATTTTGAAAACGTACTGAAACTAAAAATTTCTTATTTTAAAACATTTTCAGGAATCAAACCGAATTTCTATATAACTATCCAGTTTAAAAATTACGTCGTATGTATATTTTGGCAAACAAAAATTTAGAAAATTTGGAAAAAATTATGGTAAGGAGTATTGTTAGATTTGGCAGGTCAATGTGGACGGTAAACTTGTTTTTTTTGCCCTGTTCGTTAATTGTTTTATCTCTCCAACAGAGTGCTTTGTCTGAATCTGGTAACTCAATAGCGCTCGCTTCAGAAGACTTCGTTTGTTATATGCAAACCAATGAGGGGCAGATTATAAACCTCTCTAAACTTTGTGGTATTAACAAGATTCAAGTTTTAAAATCAAAATTATCAACAACTGATCAGCAGTTTCTAGAGGATTACAAAAGTTTTTTAAGAAAAAGACAGAGGGGTTTACCATTGATTAACAATGCTCTATCAAAAGCACAACAATCTCCTGAAGATATCGTTCAACATGCTAAGAGAATTTGTTCATCAATCAAAACCGGAACACCAGAAAATTCACAGGAAATTTCGGCAAATATTGACGCGGACATTATAAATACTATGGCTGTCGAGTATTACTGTCCCGAATTAGATGATTAAGTAGCAGGGTAAGCGCAGCTTAAATGCTATTGAGCGATTGATTCCCCTAGCTCGTAGTTGTGGTTTTGACATCCATGTTTCCAGGTGCAAGATTTGAGGAAAGAGATGATATCATGTCCGGCTAATTAGTTATGATTCCTACATCTGTGCAAAAACAGGGTTTCCCTCTTTCCCCCTGCAAGAAAGCGGTCTTAATGATAAGTCTTTAACCGGACACGATATTAATTGATGGTGTGGTTTAAATGCATGAAAATTGCTGTAGTTCAAAATTCTCTAGAGTTGAGACGACTGAGGAAAATGTTTAGGCGATCGCTTTGTGGATTGGTAAGCAGTTCATAAGCTGGGCCTTGTTCAGCTATTACGCCTTTATCTAAAAAAATCACATCTTTGGCTACTTCCCGCGCAAATTGCATTTCATGGGTGACAACTACCATGGTCATTCCCTCCGCTGCTAATTGCTGCATCACTTGCAGAACTTCGCCGACGAGTTCCGGATCTAGGGCGCTGGTGGGTTCGTCAAATAGCATAATTTGGGGGTTCATACATAAGCTACGGGCGATCGCTACTCGTTGCTTTTGTCCCCCAGAAAGTTGTTCGGGATAAGCCCCAGCTTTGTTAGATAACCCAACTTTTTCTAAATATAACGCCCCTAGATGGGCGCTTTCTTTTGGTGTTTTCCCCAAAACTTTGCAGGGGGCCAGTGTCAGATTTTCCAGCACACTGAGATGGGGAAACAAGTTAAATTGCTGAAAAACCATACCAACTTGCGATCGCAGTTGCCGCAGTTGGTTATAGTTGACAGTGGGTCGGGATAGGTTAATACCGTTAACCAGCAAACTGCCGCCATCTATGCTTTCTAAGCGGTTGAAGCAGCGCAACAGAGTACTTTTTCCACAGCCAGAAGAACCGATGACGGCCACAACTTCACCGCGGTTGATTTCGCCGGTGATGCCTTTAAGCACTTTCAGAGAACCAAAGTTTTTTTGGATATTTTCAAAACTAATCATTGGGGTGGGATTGTTCATATGAAGTTAGGTTTAGGGCGTTGGTTGCGTTGGTATTTGGTTGTCGGGTTGAGTTGTTTGTTTCTGGCTGGCTGTAGTGGGAATCCTACTCAGGGTAAAACCCTACGGGTAGCTACTGAACCAGCTTTTCCACCATTTGAGTTTCAGGGTAAAGACGGAGAGTTACAGGGTTTTTCGATAGATTTGATGAATGCTGCTGCAACGGCTGCTGGCTTTAAAGTAGATTTTCAAAGTTTGCCTTTTGATGGCATTATCCCGGCGTTGCAAGCCAAAACCGTAGATGCGGCCATTAGTTCGATCACCATTACCCAAGAACGGGCAAAGACGATTTCTTTTTCCCGCCCTTATTTTAAAGCTGGATTAGCGATCGCTATCGGTGCCGACAATCAAGATATTACTGGTTTTGACAGTCTCAAAAATAAAAAAGTTGCCGTCCAAATTGGCACAACGGGCGCTACAAAAGCCAAAAGTATTCCTGGTGTACAAATTCGCAGTTTTGATTCTGCACCTATAGCCCTGCAAGAATTGCTGAATAATAATGTAGATGCAGTCATTAACGATGCCCCTGTAACTTTATACGCAATTAACACAGGCAATCTCCAGGGAATTAAAGTCGTAGAGCAATTGTTAACAGAGGAGTTTTATGGGATTGCTACTCCTAAAAAATCCCCCTATTTAAGATTAATTAATCAAGGTTTAACAACAGTACTGCAAACTGGCACTTATCAACAGATTTATCAAAAATGGTTTAAATCTAACCCACCAGAATTACCCGAAAAATCAGCAATTGCTAATCAAATCGGTGCTGACACTTCGTCGGCAATATTAACTTCTATAGGCGTAATTTTGCAGTCTGCTCCCACTTTATTAAACGGCGCTTTGGTAACACTGCAATTAACAGTATTTTCTGTATTTGCGGGTTTAATTGGAGGTTCCCTAATTGGTATAGTCCGCCTTTCTCCCATTACTCCTGTGCGGTGGCTGGCTCGGGCTTATGTGGATTTTTTCCGAGGAACGCCATTGCTTGTACAGATTTTTATGATTTATTTTGGTTTACCAGCAATTGCTCAAGAATTAGGTTTTACATTTACCTTTGATCGCCTGGTAGCTGGAGTAATTGCCTTAAGTTTAAATAGCGCTGCCTACATTGCCGAAGTTGTCCGAGCGGGCATTCAATCCATTGAACCAGGACAATCAGAAGCTTCGCAATCCCTCGGTTTAAGTGCTGTAGAAACGATGATTTATGTGATTTTTCCTCAAGCCTTCCGGCGGATGATTCCACCTTTAGGTAATGAGTTTATCAGTTTGTTGAAAGATACTAGTTTAGTGGCGGTTATCGGCTTTGAAGAATTGTTTCGTAAAGGACAATTAATTGTCGCCGAAAATTATCGCTCATTTGAAATTTACGCGGCTGTAGCTGTGGTTTACCTATGCTTAACCCTGCTTTCTTCCCAAGCTTTCAGTCGTTTGGAAGTTTGGATGAATCCTGTTAAGCGTTCTCAAGTGGCATCCCACCGCTAAACCTTGGAGTATAACCAGAATTTTGTGTATAAACTGCTGAAAAAAGGGGATTTAAACCCCGATCATTTATCTGTGTGTTTTTGCTTTCAAAACTTTATTTCGCTGACTTGCTGAATTGCCGATATTCCCAAGGGTCAACAAATTTTCTATCACTCCAAATCCCCAGCTTTTGCTCTTGCGCTTGGGCTTCGGTTTGTTGAACTATGTCTTTACTGGGACACTTGTTTAAATAAGGGCGATAAGCTTTGGCTAATCCTTCCCTTAACAATACTTGCTGGATAAAAGTGCCGTCTTTTAAACGGACTTCAGCCACTTTTCTACCGTAGCGATCGCTATCTGTGATCTTCAAAGTTACGCGATCGCCTCCTTGCTTAACCAGTTGCTGCACCCGTTCTTGGGCTTTCGCACCCCAACTAAATTGATTGCGATCTCTCACCAGTTTACTACTCTTTTCTTTGTTGCTATGGGGGATTTCTGGCGCATCGACACAAGCAAAGCGCACGGTGACATTCTTACCATTAGTGCCTTTGACTACTAAAGTATCACCATCACTCACTCGCTCAACTGTGTCTCCACCAGGGGTAACAAGGCGCTCGCACCCAATTAAACCCAAAAATAGGAAAGTCGCACCCAGCCAAATTAGCGTTTGTCTAGTTAATTTATCCATCCAAATTTACCAAATCACCTTTGAAGGATGATACTAGCAAATTGAACAAGTAATTCTGGTTAACTATAACAGTTGCCATTTGGCTGAAATACGCCGGATAAACCATACCCCCAAACCATTCAGAGAGAAATTGTATTTAACATCTCTACTATTTCAACTCACCGCGCTGCTTTATTACATCTTGGTAATTTTGCTCAAACTGCTGCCTTTGCTGAGGAGTTAAAATTTCTGCTACCCGTTCTCGGTATGTTTGTATCAGTTTTTCCAATTTGGCTTTTTGTTCAGATGTCGGCGGTGTGAGCGTAACTTGAACTGGTTGGCCAGACTCAAATTGTTTTTTTTGCTCCGGTGTCAAATCAGGACGGGGTAAAATTCCCCCAATTTGTGGCATGATTTCCCGTTGAATTTGTTGGATTTTTTCTTTTTGTTCTTGAGTCAGATTTATGTTTGCTAGTTCGGGAAATTCTTGTGGAGGTTTACCAAATGGAGCCCCAGCAGTTATAGGTTTATTTGGTAATGGTTCATTGGGACTTTGGGCATAAGCTATTGTTACCCCCAAGCTAATAATTAAGCTAGCTGTCCCAATCCAAATTGGCAGGAATCGATGTTTGAGTTGCATAATGTCTCCAGCAAATTTCTGTTGTGATGTTCTTATCTTAGAAATTTGCCCTAGCGATCGCCTGGATCAAATATCCTAAATGTCGTTGCAACTAAAGTACTAATTTTATCTAGTACTTTAGTCCTACTCCGTTTTGCAGTTGCGCCTTTGCCTAAAATAAAAAAAATTTCTATAACTTAGATAGGATTGCTTTATCTTTAATTTGAGTTTTTAATGGAGAAAGTAGAAAATATTCTATTTTTCCAAGTTGCCGCTGTGAACTCCCCGATCAAACTCCAACCCCACCCTTTTCGCCTACTACTTTACCTAGAGTGGATTCTCTTGGTAATAGCACTTTTGACAGAGTTTCCGTTGATAAAATTCCCTTATCCACCCTTTTTACAGCCTGTTTCTCCCCAAAATTTACTGCTGTTATTTTTGAGCCTAGCTAGCTTTGGTATTATGGGTTTGCGCTTGCCAGGGCATAACTTATTATTTAAAGCACTTTACATTGGGTTAGGATTTTGCTTAATTTTGTTGGTAAGTGTGGCAGGCGGACGGGGTATGAGGTTTCCACCATCGCTGCTGTTGATTTTAGTTCTGCGCAGTTGCCTAGTGTTTCAATTAACTCAACGCTTGCTGGTGGCAAGTCTGGCGTTTATCTCCTTCGTTTTTACCTCTTTACCACCCTTTGGGCAGATTGACTTTGTCAGACCACCGTTACCAAATCTATCACCACCGGACGCAGACAATCTCAAAAGTATTGTTTGGCAATTAACATTCAATTCCGCATTGCTGTTTGGCTTGGTGTTGGTGTTTGTGTTGTTGTTAGTGAATGCTTTATTGGGAGAACGGCAGAGTCGAGAAAAGTTAGCGATCGCTCATCAGCAACTACGAGAATATTCCCTAAAGATTGAAAACCAAGCAACATTACAAGAACGCAACCGGATTGCGCGGGAAATTCACGATGCCTTGGGACACTCCCTCACAGCTCAAAGTATCCAGCTAGAAAATGCTTTATTATTTCTGTCAACCAATCTTGATGAAACCAGAACCTTCTTACTCGAAGCCAAACAGCTTGGTACTAATGCCTTGCGGGAAGTCCGTCAATCTGTAGCAACCCTGCGTTTTGACCCCCTGCAAGGAAAATCTTTAGCTTCGGCGATCGCTTTATTGTTAACCGATTTTCAGCGCCGGAGTGGCATTATCCCCAAAAGCACCCTCAGCTTACCTCTATCATTATCCCCTGAAGTTAGCACAACAATTTACCGCATTATTCAAGAAGCCCTCACAAATATCTCCAAACATGGCGCGGCAACTCAGGTCAAAATTAACTTACAAGCAACTCTAGAACATCTGTATTTACAAGTAGAAGACAATGGTAAAGGCTTCAATCCCAATCAAAACACTACAGGATTTGGCATTCAGGGAATGCGAGAACGCACCCTAGCCTTGGGAGGTGAATTTAAAATCATTAGTACACTAGGGGCTGGTTGCCAAATCACGGCTATATTTTACTCTAGATGAGATGTATTTATACCTGAAGATACTTGTAGTGAAATTACATTCTTTGCTACCATAAACCTATGACAATAAGTACACAAAAATCTCTGAATAAATCAGTAAAGTCTCCAGAAAAATTAGCAACCCAGGCTATTGAAGCAGAGCGAATGCATGATGTTCAGCTTTTACTGCAAAACTTAGTTAACAATGAAGAAGCTACTGTTAAGCTGATTTTAGACTGCCTCTATGATATTGGCTCAGTCAATCTAATTAACCAAAAGTTTCCTGTGGTGCCTTTAAACCGGATGATGAAATTAATTGCCCAGATGTCTAAACCTATATTTAAAATTGTTGCCTGGTATTGGTTTAAGAACAACTGTCCCCAGTTAATTACTAATTGGTTGCTATCCAAGGTAAGTTTTGAAAATTCACCAATAGATACACCTAGTACAATACCTATTCAAGTTTCCGAAGTTCAAACATATTACCCCTTAGAGGCAGAAACCCTGAGTCGAGAGGTGAAATATTTGCGTCAGCAAGTCAGATTGCTAATTGGAATTTCTATAATCTCGCTCTTGGCTTTAGGTGTAACAGTTACTACCCTAAACCAAAGTTCAGGAGTACCATTACAAAGCAGACAGCAAATTCAATAGCTAAGGCGCTGAGAATTTTCTCTTATTGAAGCTTTAGTGTAAAAAAAACACAATTTATATTGCCAGGACGAACTCTTAAAACTTCTTACCGCTACCACGGCAAAAATTTGATGATTAAAAATCTGGGATAATGATTTTAACGTCTGGGGATTTATTCTAGATATAGAGGCTAGCACTATGATTCGCCTATTATTAGTAGATGATCAAATGATTATTCGCCAGGGATTAAAAAGCTTATTGGGTTCAAAAAGCGACTTGCAGATTGTGGGCGAAGCTGAAAATGGTCAAAGTGCGATCGCCTTTTTAGAAAAAGTTTATGAAACATCTCTACAACCAGATGTAGTTTTAATGGACATCCGTATGCCTGTAATGGATGGTGTAGCCGCAACTGAAGCCATTTGTCAGCGCTTTGCAGCAGTGAAAGTCTTAGTATTAACAACCTTTGATGATGATGAATATGTTTGGCAAGCGATGCGATTTGGTGCCAGGGGCTATTTGTTAAAAGATACATCATTAGAACCATTAGCAAATGCTATCCGTTCAGTTCATCAAGGATATAGTCAGCTAGGGCCAGGATTACTGGAGAAAGCCTTAACTGTGCCCTATTCTCCCACCCCACCGCCACCGCCGGCTTTAGCAGAACTGACACCCAGAGAAAGAGAGGTTTTGCAGTTAATTGCCACAGGTGCTAGTAACCACGAAATAGCTGAGTCCCTTTACATTTCTGAGAGAACTGTAAAAAACCATGTAACCAGTATTCTCAATCGTTTAAATTTGCGCGATCGCACTCAAGCAGCTATTTTTGCTAACTCTTTTTGATCTTTGCTAGTTTACCAAGAACCAATGACTAAGTCTGCAATCACCGTTAACGTCAAATTGTTCGCTGCTTATCAAGAAGCCTATGGAGTTTCTCAACTAATTTGGGAATTTCCTCATGGTACAACTGTGGCAGCAGTATGCGATCGCCTGATTACTGAACACCCAGAACTAGCTCAATGGCGCGACATCACCCGCTTTGGCATTAATTTGATATTTGTCGAACCAGATACCCTCTTAAAAGATGGCGATGAAGTGGTGCTAATTCCACCCGTTAGCGGCGGCTAATTAACCTGGATAGTCTTATATTTGTTTGTGACAATTCATGCTTTGTATTGCGTATATATACTTGACATTCTCATGATAATTCAAAAAACAAACCCGACAAAAATAGTCGGGTATGTTTGACGGGTATTTTTACACGTGCTAGTATCAAACGACAGTTGACGGACATCACAGGGAAAGCAGTTTATGACTCAGGCAACAACCACAGACACCCAAGGAACGACTGCCATTTTGCAAGCTTTGAAGTGTAAAGAATGTGGCACGGAATATGAGCTAAAGGCCAGCCATGTTTGTGAGTTATGCTTTGGGCCGTTAGAAGTCAAATATGACTACAGCGCCTTGCGTCTATCTGTGAGTCGGGAAAAAATTCAAGCCGGGCCAAATTCAATTTGGCGCTACCGTCCCTTTTTGCCCGTCGCCACTGACAACGTGATCGATGTGGGCACAGGGATGACTCCCTTGGTTCGTTCCCAACGTCTTGCCCGCCGCCTGGGTTTAAATAAGCTTTATATTAAAAATGATGCCGTCAATATGCCCACCCTCAGCTTCAAGGATCGAGTGGTGTCTGTCGCCCTCTCCAGAGCCAGAGAGTTGGGTTTCACAACTGTTTCTTGCGCTAGTACCGGTAACTTGGCAAATTCTACAGCTGCGATCGCCGCCCATGCCGGTTTAGATTGCTGTGTGTTCATCCCCGCCGATTTGGAAGCAGGTAAAATCCTGGGTAGCCTCATCTACAGTCCTACTCTCATGGCAGTTAAGGGCAACTACGATCAAGTAAATCGCCTCTGCTCGGAAGTTGCCAATACACACGGCTGGGGTTTTGTCAATATCAATCTGCGTCCCTACTACTCAGAAGGTTCTAAGACACTGGGTTTTGAAGTTGCAGAACAACTGGGTTGGGAGCTACCCGACCATATCGTGGCTCCCCTAGCTTCTGGTTCTCTGTTTACCAAAATTTATAAGGGTTTCCAAGAATTTGTAGAAGTCGGTTTAGTGGCAGCCAAAGATGTTCGCTTCAGTGGTGCGCAAGCTGAAGGCTGTTCCCCCATAGCCCAAGCATACAAGGAAGGGCGCGACTTTATTAAACCAGTGAAACCGAATACAATTGCCAAATCAATTGCGATCGGCAACCCAGCAGACGGTGTTTATGCTATGGAAATAGCCCGGAAGACTAACGGCAATATTGAATCAGTCAATGATGCAGAAATTATTGAAGGTATCAAGCTGCTGGCAGAAACTGAAGGCATCTTTACAGAAACCGCCGGTGGTACAACCGTCGCTGTGCTGAAAAAATTGGTAGAAGCTGGCAAAATTGATCCAGATGAAACTACCGTGGTTTACATCACTGGCAATGGTTTAAAAACCCAAGAAGCCATACAAGACTATGTTGGCGAACCTTTGACAATCGATGCTAAACTCGATAGCTTTGAACGAGCCCTAGAGAGATCCCAAACACTCAACCGCCTAGAATGGCAGCAAGTCCTCGTTTAGTCATTAGCAACTGACAAGTAACAACTCTTCACTAAATAATTAACTATGGCTATAACAGTTTTAGTCCCTACTGCTCTGCAAAAATTTACCAATAACCAAGCTGCCCTAGAATGTAGTGGTGGCAACATCTCTGAACTGTTCGATTCCTTAGAACAAAGTTGTCCAGGAATCAAATCTCGGTTGTGCGATGACACTGGAAAACCACGGCGGTTCTTAAATTTGTATGTCAATAGCGAAGACATCCGCTTTTTGGAAGGAACAGAAACAGTTTTAAAAGATGGTGATGAGGTAAGTATTGTCCCCGCTGTTGCAGGTGGTTGAAATATTTTAAGCCTCAACCCGCCAGTAAAAAAGCTATTGCTGACCCTTCCCTATCTGGCGGGGAAAAAATGACAAACTTCTCACCCTACAGGAGGGAAATTCCAAAATCTCTCATTCAAAATATGCCTGGGGCACGGTACTACAATTTAGGATTGTGGCATCTTCTATAATTGATGAAACCTGCACACCTAAACTTAGGCATGAAACTGTGACAGAAACTGGAAAGTACAAAGATACTGTAAATTTACCCAAGACTAACTTTGATATGCGGGCTAACGCTATCAAGCGGGAACCCGAAATCCAAAAATTCTGGGAAGAAAACAAAATTTACTCTCAACTCTCAGAAAAGAACCCCGGCGAATTATTTATACTGCACGATGGGCCTCCCTACGCCAACGGCTCGTTGCATATTGGTCATGCCTTAAATAAGATTCTCAAAGATATTATTAACCGTTACCAATTACTGAAAGGGCGTAAAGTCCGCTACGTGCCTGGTTGGGATTGTCACGGACTGCCGATTGAGTTGAAAGTTCTGCAAAACATGAAATCGGCAGAACGGCAAAACTTGACACCGTTGCAATTGCGGAAAAAAGCGCAGGAATTTGCCCTTGCTACAGTTAATGATCAGCGCGAAAGCTTTAAGCGCTATGGTGTTTGGGGTGATTGGGATCATCCTTATTTGACGCTACAGCCAGAATACGAGGCGGCCCAAATTGGGGTTTTTGGGCAGATGTTCTTAAAGGGTTACATCTATCGCGGTTTGAAGCCGGTTCACTGGAGTCCTAGTTCTAAAACTGCTTTGGCTGAGGCGGAGTTGGAATATCCTGAAGGTCACGTTTCTCGCAGTATTTATGCTGCTTTTGCGGTTACGGGGGTTTCTGAGGCGTTGAAATCTAGTTTGGCGGCATATCTGCCGGATTTGGGTGTAGCTATCTGGACTACTACTCCTTGGACTATTCCGGGGAATTTGGCTGTGGCTGTGAATGCAGATTTGAGTTATGCGGTGGTGGAGGTTTCGCGCAAAGACGCAAAGGAGCAAAGGGAATACAAGTATCTGATTGTGGCGGCTGATTTGGTGGAGGGTTTATCTGCTAAGTTGGATGTGGAGTTAAGGGTTAAGGAGAGTTTTTCGGGGAGGGATTTGGAAGGTACTACTTATCGTCATCCTCTGTTTGATAGGGTAAGTCCGGTTGTGGTGGGTGGTGATTATATTACGACTGATTCGGGTACGGGGTTGGTGCATACTGCTCCTGGTCATGGTCAAGAAGACTACATTGTGGGACAGCGGTATGGTTTGCCTATCTTGGCGCCGGTTGATGATAATGGCAATTTTACGGCTGAGGCGGGTAAGTTTGCGGGATTAAATGTTTTGGGTGATGGGAATCAGGCGGTGATTGATGCGCTGACTGAGGCGGGTTCTTTGTTGAAGGAGGAAGCTTATCAACACAAGTATCCCTATGATTGGCGGACGAAAAAGCCGACGATTTTCCGGGCGACTGAGCAGTGGTTTGCTTCGGTTGAGGGTTTCCGGGAAGCTGCATTAAATGCGATCGCCTCCGTAACATGGATTCCCCCCCAAGGTGAAAACCGCATTACTCCAATGGTAGCAGAGCGTTCTGATTGGTGCATCTCCCGTCAACGCAGTTGGGGTGTTCCTATTCCGGTGTTTTATGATGAAGCTACCGGGGAAGTCTTGCTAAATGAGGAAACTATCAATTACGTTCAGGCAATTATCGCTGAAAAGGGTTCTGATGCTTGGTGGGAGTTGTCGGTTGAGGAGTTGTTACCAGAACAATACCGCAACGATGGCAAGACTTACCGCAGAGGTACAGATACAATGGATGTCTGGTTTGATTCTGGCTCATCTTGGGCAGCAGTCGCCAAGCAGCGTCCTGAGTTAGGCTATCCTGTGGATATGTACTTGGAAGGTTCCGATCAACATCGCGGTTGGTTTCAGTCGAGTTTGCTGACTAGTGTGGCGGTAAATGGCATTGCACCTTATAAAACTGTGTTAACTCATGGTTTCGTCTTGGATGAAAATGGACGGAAGATGAGTAAATCTGTGGGGAATGTGGTTGATCCTCAGTTGATTCTTCAGGGTGGTAGCAACCAAAAACAACAACCGGCTTATGGTGCAGATGTGCTGCGGTTGTGGGTGTCTTCGGTTGATTATTCCTCTGATGTGCGTTTGGGAAGCAATATCATTAAGCAACTCGCAGATGTGCGGAATAAAATTCGCAATACGGCGCGGTTTTTGTTGGGTAGCTTAGATGATTTTAACCCAGAAACTGATGCAGTACCTTTTGAGGATTTGCCAGAGTTAGATAAGTATATGCTGCACCGCATCCGTGAGGTGTTTAATGAGGTGACGGAAGCTTTTGACAGTTTCCAATTTTTCCGCTTTTTCCAAACTGTGCAGAATTTCTGCGTTGTGGATTTATCTAACTTTTATTTAGATGTGGCGAAGGATAGACTGTATATCAGTTCTACCGATGCTTTCCGTCGTCGCAGTTGTCAAACGGTGTTGCAGATTGCTTTGGAGAATTTAGTCAAGGCGATCGCACCTGTGTTGTGTCATACTGCTGAAGATATCTGGCAATTTATCCCCTATAAAACACCCTATAAATCAGTGTTTGAGGCTGGTTGGGTGCAATTAGAAGATAAATGGGAAAATCCAGAATTAGCGAAATCTTGGGAACAATTGCGGCAACTTCGCACTGAGGTTAATAAGGTGTTAGAGCAAGCTAGGCTAGAAAAATTGATTGGTTCTTCCCTAGAGGCTAAAGCATTGCTATATGTGACTGATGAGCAATTACGCGCTACCGTAAAATCCCTGAATCCAGCCAGCGGTAATGGTATCGATGAACTGCGGTATTTGTTCCTCACCTCTCAGGTGGAAGTGTTGGATAGTCCAGAAGCACTGCAAGGATTGAAATACAGCTTGCAGTCTGATACCTGGGGAATTGGGATAGTGAATGCAGATGGGCAAAAATGCGATCGCTGTTGGAACTATTCTACCCATGTAGGCGAATCAGCGGAACATCCCCTACTATGTGAACGTTGCATTCCCGCCTTAGCTGGCGAATTTTAGCCCGTAGAGCAGGCGTCTCGCCTGCTATTCTGGACAGGCGAGACTTTCAAATATGCCAAAATTAGATAAACTGCACGGTTAACGGAGAATATTATGACCGTAACCACCGCCAAATGGAGTCTAGAAGACTATCACCGCATGATTGAAATCGGTCTTTTAGAAAGTCGTCACGTCGAGCTATTGAATGGAGAAATTGTTAATATGTCACCAGAGGGGCCGGAACACGCCCAACTTAGTACCGATACGGCTGACTACCTGCGAGAACTCCTGACTCACAAAGCACTAGTGCGCGATGCTAAACCCATTACCATCCCAGAAAACAATTCTGAACCCGAACCAGATTTAGCAATTGTCGAACCAAACCGCGCTATTTATCGAACCCGTCACCCTTACCCAGAAAACATCTTTTGGCTAATTGAATACGCTAATAGCAGCTTAAACAAAGATTTAGATATCAAACGCAAAATCTATGCAACTGCTGGAATTCAAGAATATTGGGTTGTAAACTTAAAACATCACCAAGTGAAAATCCTACGTCAACCAGCCGATGGTGATTATCGCTCGGAAATTACTTTGACAGAGGGAGAAATCAGCCCTTTGGCGTTTCCAGAAATTACCATTTCTGTACAGCAATTGTTGAAAGGGGAATGTTAGAAATAAATGTAGAGATGTTGTCAGGACTTACGCAACTGGCATATTCGTAGGGTGCGTCAGACTCGATAATTCGTTAACAATCAACAGATTTTCAACATCTGACGCACCTTACAATCTTACATTGAGTGTGACACGCAGCTTTAGTCCTAGTTGTATGCAACATCTCTACAAAATCTCCAAAATCACAATCAGCTAATAATTAGTCCGCGCAGGCGGACTTTGTTTGTGTAGCCAAGCCACTGCGTTGGGCGGCTCCGCCGACTTGGAGCATGTGGCGCGCGACTTCAGTCGTCCGGTAACTAAAGCTTCTGCAACAACTCCTGAGTTAACTGATTAAACGCTTTAGAACCAGCCGAATTAGGACTAAGCAAAACTGCCGGCATAAAACTATCAACAGCCTTAGCGACATTCACATCAACAGGTATTTGTGCTTTACAAATTTTATCTACACCGAAATCTTCAACAACGCGGTGCATTACTTGTTTGTAATATCTACCATTCAGCAAATTAGCGCTAGACATACTAAACACAATTCCCAGCATTTTGATATCAATCTTCGCTTCAAATTCATGACTATCTTTTAACTGAGCAATGCGTCTTTCAAGTAATTGAATACCCACAACAGATAAAGGTTCTGGTTTAGCAGGCAAGATATAGAAATCACTAGCAGCTAAAGCGCTACGAGTCAATAGATTATAACCAGGAGCACAATCTAAAAGAATAAAATCATATTCTTCCCGCACTGGTTTTAAAATGTTATTAATCAAAACCCTTTCAAAGCGATTCCAAATTCTTTCAAAGTCCTGTTCACCCAAAGCCACAGATTGCTGATGCAGCATTTCTGAAACCACAAATTCATCATACAAGTCAATATCTCCCGGTAATAAATCCAGTCCTGGGAGATTACATACTTTTGACTGAACGATATCATGAATCGTCAGTTTAGCATCAGGTTGAGGATTGATAACTTCGTCTAGCAGATACCTAAAAGTTTTTCTTTGTTTGCGACGCTTGGCAAATTCCAAAGGCGACATTAAACTAAGGGTGGCACTAATTTGGCTATCTAAATCTAAGACAAGTACCCGCTTACCATAATTTTTCGCTAAACAAGTAGCTAAGTTAACAGTGAGTGTAGTTTTACCCACACCACCTTTCATATTTGCAGTTGCAATTACATATCCCATTGCTTAATTCCTCTAATGACGCATTCCCATCTAGGTAGCGTACACATTACCTGATTTATTTAAACCTTCGCTAAATTTAATCTTTTTCGGGATGCAAAAAAGTTCTTTTAGCGATATGTTATCCCTGGAAGCAGTCAGATTATATCAGCGTGGGGTGCATTCAGTCTAAGAGGTTGTTTGAAAAGTATTAGGCGAATATAATAGAGCCTCCGGCACGCTTCGCGAACGCTACTACACTAGCATTGTCCACCTCCGTGGACTAACGCAAAATCAAGGGTTTTCTAACCCACGGAGGTGGGTTTTGTCTGTGTAGCCAAGCCACTGCGTTGGGCGGCTCCGCCGACTTGAAGCATGTGGCGCGCGACTTCTAGTCGCCAGGGCTAGTAATAAATTAGACTTTTAAAACATCCTCTAAGAGGATGTTTTAAAAGTCTTGGGCGAATATAATAAAGCCTCCGGCACGCTTCGCGAACGCTACTACACAGGCAAAGTCCACCGACCTGGTCTAACGAAAAATCAACATTTTTAACCCGCGCAGGCGGGTTTTGTCTGTGTAGCCGCGACTTCTAGTCGCTTTACAAACATCCTCTAAACTGAAGGTAGGCGAATAGTTGCCGCCAATAAGCTTTGTAGGCGCTGTAGCTGAGGCCCGACTTGGTAAACCAAATCGCCTTTCCCTATCAGGTAAGCGGCTACGCTTGATGTACCACCTAAAATAATTTTTGAATCTGCTTCGCTTTTGGTACTTAGTGCGACTCGTCCGGGTAAATTTGAGCGAATAATTGGGGTGACAATACTGGCTTCTGGGCGTTGTGTGGCGATAATCAGATGAATTCCCGCTGCCCTTGCCATTGCTCCTAGACGTTTGATACTTTGTTCTAGGACGGTGCGGACTTCTTTTTCTGCCATAAAATCGGCATATTCATCAAAAATGCAGACAATACGGGGTAGAGGCTGGGAGGAACGTTGATTATAGGTGGTTAAATCAGCACATCTAGCTTTTTCAAACTTTTGGTAGCGGGACTCCATCTCTGCAAGTAGTTCTTCCATCAGTTCTACCGCGCGATCGCTATCTTTGACAACTGGGGAATATAACCAAGACATCTGCTCAAACTCTGGAAAGGTAACTCGCTTGGGATCAACTAGAGCGATTTTCAGATGTTGGGGAGAATGGCGGTAGAGTAGACTTAGAAGTAGCGATCGCAAAAATTCACTCTTTCCGCTTCCAGTACTTCCCCCAACCAAAAAGTGACAAGTATTCGGATCAGATAAATCAGCCTCTAGCAACTTACCATCAATACTTACCCCAATTGCAATTTTTATCGGTGCTGTCGGTGGCAAAAATTTCTGTTGAATATATTCTTCAAACTTGGCAATTTGCCTATCTGTACGCGGTAAATCAATACTCACATATCCAGCTTGAGGCGCAATTAAAGGCGGATATTCTAACCCCAACTGCACTTGTAAATCAGCAGATAATTTCAGTATTGAAATAACTTTTACACCAAGATTAGGTTTAAGTTTTACCCGGATAAAAGCAGGCCCAACAGCAGCACCTTGATAGTCAACACCAACACCAAAAGATTGCAGAGTATTAACCAAAGTTTCCCCTATTTCATCAGCATTGATAACTGTCTCCTCCCTTGGTAAGGGGAGTTGAGGAGGATCTAAATTTAGCTCAACATCAATAGATTGCTCCTCCTGGAAGCGCTGGGGGGAATCAGATTCAGCAACAAACAAAGTCTGACATTTTTTCTGCTGGGGGCAAATTTCGCAGAGGTGAGGCTGGGTTGTAGCAGGTGGTGGGTTAGGATTTGGAGATTCCCAATTCAACCATTGCTGCATCTGTAATAATTTGCGGGGAATCAATTGATGAACTGTATTTTCTAGCTGTTCCCAAGAATATCGATACTCTTTAAACTCTGGCAAAACACAGTAAACCGCTGAATCAACAGGTGCTTTTTTCTTCTCCCATAGCATATAACTATAGAGAGAAACTTGGGCTAATTGTGCTGCTGGATCTACAGGCTGATAGGTTTTGAACTCCACCATACAAAGGCGCTTTAATTCACAGTTAAAAACTAAGCAATCAAATTCTCCTCTTACCCGTTGCTTTGTCCCATCTGGTAAATTAAAATAATGTTCAATACTGCGCTCTTCAGAAATAAAAGTATTACCAATAACTGTTTCAGCACTGCAAAAACGCCGATTGATTATTAATAATTCAGTAAATTGTCTAATTAGTCCTTGCATTCCCTGCCAAACTTGCAATAATACAGATGCTTTGCTAGCATCTTTACTAACAGATTCTTGTAAATAGGGAAAAAATTTGATTTGATAAAATATTTGTTTAATTTGCGAGTAAGTTTCGTCTATATTTAGCTGGGATGCGGGTAACTGAAACAGTAATTTAAATTGTGGATCTGTAAGAAGTAACTTCACAAAATCATCTGCTAATTGGTGAAAGAGGTTACCAATCCCAACAGCGGCATTTTTAGGACAAAATATTGCCTTATCACCAAATTTATGATTTAGATAAAATAGTCGGGGACATTCAAAAGCAACTCTGACTTTAGTAGCAGTTAAAGATGAATTTTCAGATTTATCTGTTGATTTATTAAAATCATTCTTTACCATAGTAAAAATATCACTGACAGCATTAGGGTTAGAAATTTCGAGTAAGCGACGATGGACAGCAGCTAAATAAACCGTATCCATTGCTGCATATTGTAGCTGCTTTTGACTCAGAGGGCGCTTTCCCCAGTCGCTTTTTCCTTCATCTGCATCAACATTGGAAAAGTGGCAAAGTTCGTACGCTAAGGTTTTAAGTTTTAAGTTGGTAGTTTGTAAAACTTGGCGCTTAATCTTTTGAGCTAATTTTAAAGTACAAGTTACATTTTGTGCTAGAGTTTTTCCTAAATACTTTAAATCAAAACCAGAGTTATGAAAAACTTTTTCAATTTGGGGATTAACCATGATTTGGTTAATAAAATAATCTGCTAAATCCTGTTTACCCAACACATCGAACAGGTAAGCAGATTCACCTGTAGAATCTGTAGGATCAGCCAATACCTGAATAAGTGCTAACTTTGGATAAGGAGTATCCCAATCAGCAACTTCTGTGTCTACCCAGAGGGTTTTAGCTAAGGCTAGTTGAGATATTTGCTTATAAATTTCAGCAGCGTCTTTCAGGTAATGCATTAGCTGATATAAATAAATTGTACTGGATAGATTACTTTTGAGGAACTAAGCAAATTAATTGAGCTTCTGGCTTTGCTTTGGGGTCAAGAATTTTAATTTTATTCTCTTGACATAGTTGTTGAATCAATTCATTAATTTGAGATTCGCTAACTGTATTAAAGGTGCTACGAGCATTTTTAATTAAAGTTTGTGTCCCCAAAAAATGATGACTTGCGACTAGATTAAATAGAAAATCTTTACATTCTATTAACTCTAGTAACGGAGTAGGAGGATCATTTTTAATTATCCCTAGCTCTCCCAATAAAGTACATTTATTCAAAATTTCAGACTCACGGATTAAAGTTTCTAGTCTTGGCAAAGTAATGGATTTTCCATTAATTACTAATTCTTGAGATTTTGCAGAATTTACAAAACTTAGGTATGTTGCTAAGTAATGAATAGAAGCAAGATTTGGCTTAATATGATGATGATTAGTAGCTGTAAAAATCTGTCTATAAATTTGATTTCCAGAAAGGTTTGGTTTTCCCAAATCTCCAGCGCGGATTAAGTAAAGAGATTGACATAGGTTGTTTTGAATTACTGTTTGGGAGGCATTCATTACATAATAAAAACTCTTCATGTTTAAATCCTCTGTCCAAACTATACCTACTTTTTGCCCATTTACCGGATGTTGATAACTTAAGGAATAAGTAGCAAAAGTTCCGCTTAAAAGTTTAGGCTTAACTGCCTGGATTTGTAAGGCAGATATAGCGTATTTCAACATCTGAATTAACTCAGATGATGATAGCGAAGATATCCTAGTAATTTTTTCCTTGCTGTTCTTATATTCTTTATGCCATAGCAACTGTAATTCTGATTGAGTCTTCTCAGATCCTCCTCCGGCTCCTCCGTTTAATAGTGAGAGTTTATAGTCTTGATATTTATCACGGCCTAGAATTAATGTATTTCTAGGCATGGTTTTACCCCCAGGGTAGGTTATGTCTAAAATTTGCCGATTTAGAGGAAAAATTTCGGATTTAGGTCTAGGATTCGCTAGTTGATGTAATGGCTTAAGTTGATAAGCCCAAAGTGCTTCTGCTTGTTCCAGTGTAATATTTTTTAACTGAATTGTTCGATGTATTCCTGCTTTATCGGCTGGGAAAATACGATCTAAATGACGTTTTAATGTATCTGTAATAACGCTGATAATCACCAAAAAGTTTTTTAGGTTATCCCCATGAATAGTTGTGTTGACATTGAAAAAAGGTTGTATTTCCAGGAAGCCTTCTGGTAACTGGGGCATAGTGTCTAAATTGTCAAAGCATAAAACAATTGGTTGGGTTTGTGTAGAGATTCTGCCAAAGTTTGCCAAAATATTTTTCGCAGCATCTTCTGTATCGATGCAGTTTCTTACCTTGAGTTCTTTCATGGAATCTTCACTTAAGTTATCTCCGCGTAACCATTCACAAGCCAAGTCATATAATTCTGGATTTGCCAGGTCGTGCAGCACTCCAAAAAAGATATCAGCGTTATAAATACCTGTTCTTCTATAAGTCTCCTTGAGGTGGTTAATGAATCTTTGACGACTGCTTTTCAGCGCTTCCCAAAAATTATCTTTAAATATTTTGTCTTTTATATCAGTTTTTGTAAATGCTGATAAACTTTTGAGCCATAACATTAACTGTGATTCTTTTTCACCTTCTGGAACTTGAATTAAACTATCAACAGTACGACTCAAAATATGCCGCCAGATATTGCTACTATCAGCCCAGTTACAGAGAATATATGCGAAAAAGGCTTTGGGGTTGAGAGTGCGTTTGAGCCGACCTAGTAAATAACTTTTTCCTGAACCAGAATCACCGACTAACAAAACTGTGCAGCTACGATGATCTTTACCTACTACGTCGAGTAAATGTTCAATAGCTATTATTGCCTCTTTATGAATTGATTCAACCATCAGCGTCGAATCTTGCTTGTCAGCCCAAAAATTATTAGCCTTTAAATTGATCACGCCAAAAGGGTTGACCTCACGTTTAATAATGTCGTTGATGTCTGTCATAGATACACGTTAGTGAGAGGGCGAACTGTTGAAAGAAAAAATGAAAAATATATAAAAGGCTGTTAATTGACTATGATAAAGAACAGTTGACCACCAATATTTTGAGGAATTCCAGCGTCAATTTGTTCTGGTGTGTAAGCGCTGACTTCTTGCAACGCGCTCAAATCAATTTTGTCAGCCTTTTGCAAACGATACAGCGCTTGATCTAATTCATCCCGTGACATTGGCGGTTGTAATTTTTGCCGTAGATGGAAAATGGGTAAATAATTTTCTGTACCCAATTCTTTGTCTAATTTCTCGATAATTTGTAAAATTTCTTCATCATTGGGATTGATGATTGTTTCTACACCTGACTTTTCAGCGTTAGGTGGTATAGGAGAAGCTGCTTCTGGCTTAACTCGTAAAGTCTTCCGCAAAAAGCGCAAGTAATTATTCAGCAATTCCAAGCTGATAGCAGGGTTAGAGCCTTTGTTAGGACTGTATTCATCCCGCAAAAACTCAATTCCTCTTTCAGTTAGCCAAACCTCAGCTTTAGTTCTTTGAATTTTGATTTCGGCTGCAATCAAACCCCGCTCACTCAAGCTTTTCAATATCTCGCTTCGTTCAGCAGCTTTTAGCGAGGTGATTTCGCTGGGGGCGATTTTACCAGCAGCTTTACTTATTTTCTCTAGCGCTTTACGTTCTTTGTCGGTGATGGGTAACTCCGCTGAGTCGAGTTTCAGCAGGGCATCACCAGGGGGTAAAATTTTAACTGTGGCAATCTCACGAGAATAGTCTACCAATTCGCGATCGCCTAAATCTCGACAAATTTTGTTTTTCTCACTTTTAAAAGAACTGAAAAGGCTTGCACTCAAAAGAGCGCGATAATTCTCACATCCCAATAGCTTTAAGACAAACTTTAACTCTTTCGTATCCATGGGGGCAATCTTGCTGTATATGACTCAGGACTACTTTAGCTTGAATGGCAAAAATTTACACAGTTTTCCCATTGTACTTTTAATTAGTAAGTATGACTGCTACACGATATGAGATCCCCTATTCACTATTTCCTGATTCAGCAATTTTCTCTACAAAAAAAATATTTACCCCCGCACTTGGCGCAACACCCCAAACGCCTTACCCCGCAACCAAATAGGTAACAACGATAACCCTAAACCAGTCCACGCTTTAGTAGTTGAAAAAGACTTACCCGCCAAAACTAACTCCCTCCCCTTTTGGGTTTCCCCCTTCTCAATTAACCGCAAACCTAATAATAATTGCGTTTCAGTTAAGCGATTTTGTCTAATTTTTTCTAATTTCTCTGACTCAAACTTATAACTTTCTAAATAGCGGACTTTATCAAATAAATAAGGAATTGCTCGATTAATTCCTTGCTGTTCTGCATGGACTCGATATTCCATCAACAACTCTGGTAGATAATAGCCCTTTTTCCCAGCCTGGGCTAGCCGCACAAATAAATCATTATCTTCACAATTTTGCAGATTTGGCAACATAAAGCCCAACTCTTGCAACGTTTGACGACGAAATAATGTCGCCCCAACTTGAAAGCTTTGCTGAATAAATACAATTTCTAGCAAATTATCAACTACACCTGCGGGTAAATTCTTTCTTCCCCAGCGCCGAGAATTTTCTTGAGTTTGCGCTTCATCTCGGAGATTGTTAATATCAATTATCCAATGGTCTGTACCGACAAAATCAATGCTATAATTTTGATTAAGTATAGCCGCAGTCCGGGCGAGAAAATCGCTAGTTAGTCGATCATCATCATCAAATTTTATAAAATATTGCCCCCTAGCAGCATCAAAGCCAGAACGCATATTATTGCTTTTACCAATATTTTGTGGATGACGGATGTATTTAATTCGCTTGTCTGTGTACTGTGACATCAACTCAGGTGTGCTATCACTTGAACCATCATCACAGATAATTAATTCAAAATGTTTTTCGGATTGATTCAGTACACTTTCAATAGCGTAAGGTAGTAAGTGAGCGCGATTAAAAGTAGGAATACAAACAGAAATTTTAGGCATAATAGAGATATTTAATAATCTAACAAAAGACTAAAAGGCGACTAGAAGTCGCTACTACACAAGCAAAGTCCACCTCCGTGGACTAATCCAAAATCAAGCGCTGTCTAACCCACAGAGGTGGGTTTTGTCTGTGTAGCCGCTAATCCAAAATCAAGCGTTTTCTAACCCACAGAGGTGGGTTTTGTCTGTGTAGCCAAGCCACTGCGTTGGGCGGCTCCGCCGACTTGAAGCAAGTGGCGCGCGACTTCTAGTCGCTTTTCAAACATCCTCTTAGGCTGGTAATTGGTAATTGGTAATTGGTAATTGGTAATTGGTAAGTTAATCTCTAATCCTCAGCCCACCTCATAATTTATTCTGAGTCTAATAGCAAAACCCATCTTTAGACAACTGAAAAAACCCTTACAGTCCGTTTTAACCGACTTTAGCTACTAGCCCTGAACTTTAGTTTTGGGGCTGCTGCGGCGGCTTAAGGTGCAAGTTCATAAAGAAATGGTATAAATTAGCATGAGGTTTCTAGAAATAGCTTAGAAGTATGGTAGACAATTTACACCATACCGTCAAAGTTTATATATGAATATCTTAATGCTATCTGCTACCTTTCCCTATCCGCCAACGCGGGGGGGAACCCAAGTGAGAACGTTTAATTTACTGAAATATATCAAACAACGCCATTCTATTACTCTGATAACCCAACGCCAAGGCGATGTCACCGACGCAGAGATAGCAGAATTACAGGATTGTGTTGATCATCTAGTCGTTTTTGATCGTCCTCCAGATTTGGGAACTAGCACGGGAATACTGAAGAAAATTCAGCGCTTTGGCAGGTTTTTACTACAGGGGACACCGCCAAGTGTACTTAACCGTTACTCAGTGGAGATGCAAGAGTGGATTGATAACTTTGTGAAAGCGGGTAAATGTGATGTGATTACCTGTGAACACAGCGTCAATGAAATTTATGTGCGATCGCATTTCCAAAAAAAGCTAAAAACTATAGTTAATATCCATAGTTCTGTTTATGGTACTTGTCGTAATCAGTTAACTACTGGCATCACTGAAAATAGGTTGAGAGATCAAATTAATTTGCCCCTTTTGCGTCGTTATGAAAAAAGCTATTGTGCTAAATTCTCAGAAATTGTGGTGACAACTGAAGAAGATAAAATACAACTGCAAGAGTTTAACCCTCATGCTATAATTACAGTTATTGCCAATGGTGTAGATTTGGCTGCCTTTCCCAATCGTATCAGCAATGCGGGGGGGCAGAGGTTAATTTTTATTGGGGCGATGGATAATTTAGCAAACATCGATGCTGTCTGCTTTTTCAGCAACGAAGTTTTACCAGAAATCCAAAAACTTTATCCAGATACAACTTTTGATATTGTCGGTTCTCGTCCTGCACCAGAAGTTTTGGCACTCCAAGAAAAACCAGGTATTAATGTAGTTGGAAGAGTGCCTTCTATGGTAGAGTATTTACACCAAGCTACCCTCTGTGTTGTGCCAATGCGGACTGGGTTTGGCATTAAAAATAAGACTTTAGAAGCAATGGCGGCGGGTGTGCCGGTGGTGGGGAGCGATCGCGGTTTGGAAGGATTAGCGGTAGATGGGGCTACAATACCATTACGGGCATTACGTGCCAATCAACCCGCAGAATATATTGCAGCTATTAGCCAAATATTTGATCAGCCACAACTCCGTAGTCAACTATCTCGCAACGGTAGAGAACTAGTAGAATCTGAGTTCACTTGGGAGATTGCTGGTAAACGTTATGAACAAGTCTGTTTTGGGGAAGTTTAAGAAATGGGTAATAGGTAATGGGTAATGGGTAATGGGTAATGGGTAATAGAAATCAATCGCCAATCCCTAATACCCAATCCCTAATACCCAATCCCTAATACCCAACCCCTAATCCCCAATCCACAATCTCCAATCTCAATACCAGGAAAATATATGAAATTTAGCAGTTTTAAAAGTTCTCTCCCGTTGATTTTACTCAGTTTTAGTTTTTGGCAATCGGCTGTTGCACAAACTCCTGTAGCTGTAAATTCCCAGCTATCTCAAGAAGTTGCTAGACTGCGACAACAGGGTTCCCAGGGGTTGCAAACATTTCTCAATTCCCATGCTTCAGCTATGGCTTCCCCAGAAACCCGCGCCGCTTTAGATGCACTTTGCCAGCAGCGGGACTGCTACGCCTCTCGTCTCTACTGGTATACTGATATAGAGCAAGCCAAAGCAGCAGCTAAAGTCAGCGGTAAACCTATACTATCTCTGCGTTTATTGGGTAGGCTAGATCAGGATTTGAGTTGTGCTAATAGTCGCTTTTTTCGGGTGGCGCTGTATCCAAATGCTGAGATTTCTCAATTCCTGGGTAAGCGGTTTATCTTGCATTGGCAGTCTGTGCGCCCTGTGCCTAAAGTGACAATTGATTTTGGGGACGGACGGCAGATGGAACGGACGATTACAGGCAATAGCATTCACTACATTCTTGATGCTGAGGGACGTCCGATTGATGCTATCCCCGGTTTATATGGGCCTAAGGCGTTTTTGCGTCAGCTACAGCAGGCGGAAGGGACTTTTAAAGAGTATAGCAAACTCGCATTAGGCGATCGCCAACTCTTCTTACAAAAGTACCATAGCGATCGCCTAAATACTATCCAAAGCCAATGGGTAAAAGATTTATCGCGGTTAGGCATCAAATCCCCTCCCAAACTGGCAGAAAATCCCACACCTACAGCAACAATAGCAGGCTCTCTAGCGGTTTCTAAAATGGTAGTAGAACGCCCCATGCTTAAAGCTATCCAGCCTGCCCAACAAAATCAAAATGCCTTAGTAGAAATCACCGACGAAAAAGCTTGGAATAAGATTGCTCAACTCTATGCCGTCGATGCCAAGCTAGATAAAAATAGCATCTCTTTAATCAAAGCTAAAAAGTTTCATTCTGGCAATAATCAAATAGATAATTTATTGGCATTAGTGAAAAACTTTGAAACCACAATGGCTGTAGATACAGTCAGGAATGAATATATACTACACAACCAAATTCATCAATGGTTTATCCAAAATAACCAGACAAGTAATGTAGAAAGCCTCAATGAAAAGGTTTATGCTGAACTGTTTTTAACTCCTAGTTCTGACCCCTGGTTGGGACTTTTGCCCAGTGATAGCTACAGCGCCCTAGATAATGATGGCATCCATCAACCTGCTGTCAAGTCAAAATTAAACAATTAACTAAAGTTGGTTTCTTGTCTATATTAACAAATATAGGCAGGAAACTATATTGACTGTATCTAAGTAAGTAGGCGAAAAGAAATCAAACTATGTTAAGCAAAGTAAAAATTATTGAAATTTGCTCGTAGTGAGGGCTTTAGCCCTCACTACCAACCTTGAATTATTTACGCCAACCTACTTAGTTGTAATTCAAAAAATAGCTGATTGAGTTATCCCGAACTGGCTGTAAGTATGCGGCATTTACGTTTATCTAATTCCACAATTTATCATTACCAAGGCTAATACTGACCTTAAAAATCTAGTGAAGGGTGCGATAGCGTTCGCCAAGCGTCTCGTAGAGAAGTACTGCTGCTTTCAGCAGATCGCATATCTGATTTGGTACGTTACGCACATTAATCGGTGTGGGAAAGTCTTTTCTGGTGAGGATGATGACTTAAACAAGTTGGGATCAGCTTCGATCAAGGTTCCCCATTTTCACTGGGCTTAAAGATAAAAATCTGCCCCTGAGTCGCAATAGACCTATTAAATGAGTTGCAAGCTTAAGATTTCTGATGTTTTTAAAAACATTGCTTAATTAATTTCGCCACAGTATAATAAGTTAAGAGTGAATAATAGCCCTAAGTAAATTTTTACTTTAGGGCTATTGGCTGAAATATTATATCCATTTCTCCCTGACTACTTTTGCACGGAAACCAGGGTATGGGTATTTACAGTTAACTCGAACAGCTTTATGGCTGTGAATTTACTTTGACCAAAATCCAAACAGTCTAATGGCTGTTAATTTATGATGGCACAAAATCAAAACCTTCGCAACAACGAGCCTACTAACAGCACTTTGAGCTTAACTTCAGAGATTAAGACGCCAGAAGATTTAGCAGAACTTGAAGCGCGCTTACATAACCTTTCCCATGATGACCAAGCCATCAAAATCATCCAAGAGTTCTCTAAGAACCTGGGAAAGACAGCCAAGCGTCAACAAGTTTTCAACAAAGAAGCTGCTCTAGTGCTTAAGCCTATTGAATATCAGGATGTTCTTCAGAAGGGTCTGATACATCCAGAAGAAGACCCATTTTGCCTTTTGCAAGGTGACATTGTTAGTACAGATGCAGCCTACATCCTCGGTGATCGTATTACAGGTAACAAATTTGTCATAGCTACTTCAACTTGTGATCTTGTTCCACAACGTCGTAAATATGCAGCATTATTGAGTGTGTCACCCATTAGTAATAAAGATTCAGATGCCAAGCAATTACTTTCAGAGTTACTAACGTTTAAGTCCACAAAACAAATGTATCTTCCACCTTTACCGGGTGATGCACCTAATGTAGTTGGCAATGCTGTGCTATTTGATGGGATTGTATCAATAAAATTAGAAGACTTACTACTATCTACCCGACATGCAAGCTTGAGTTTAGTGGGATGGCGCATTTTTGGCTCTCTAGTTCGCTCGATTATGGTTCGTGCTGGTGAGAGTGAGGTTAAAATGCGGTCAAATATACAGCAGCAAAGCAGCCAAGAATAACATAGTAATTTTAGGGTTGGTAACACCGATCCTAAATCTATCAATCAACACTATTCTTATAGTCAGCGATTTACTAGCCAAGGGGTCTTTCGATTTCGTCAGGGTTGAGATTTACTTCATCATCTAAATCAACCTCTAGACCTTCTGGCATTAAAGGCTCAAAACTATCACGAGTTGGCAGTTCAGGTATACTACCCAACATGGTGATTGTTTCCATTAACAAACTCATGCTTTCAGCATCTGGATGTTTCTGTGCAACGCGGACAGTACGCAACAACACACGCAATCCTCCACGCAAGCGCTCAACATCACGAGCCAGACCTAGGAGTTTTTGAAAGTCATGCTCCTCAAGGATGCGGTATTGTCCAGTTTTTGTGCTTAAAATAGCAACTTTGCCATCTTTGACAGGCTCAAGAGCTTTTCCGCCTTCTGTACGGAATTTTTCAAAAGACTGCCAATTGGGGCCGTTTTGTAAATTAATAGATTTTTCTGTTGTGAACTCCATGTTTACACCTCCCTCTACATATCTTAACCAAAAAACGTTGTAATTGCATTGGTATTTCGTTGTTAATAATAAACTTTTACCACTGATGGAAACCTAAAGTTGCAAACCTCACCCCAATTTTTGAATTCTTGACGCTGTTGATTTCAGTAATGAAACCTTATTCAACAACGCCAAAATCATCCCTATGCTTTAAACGTCAACACCGGACTCAAGCGTGCTACTACATCCACCATTTGGGCTTCAACTTGGATATCAATCACAGACTGAATCGGTTTGTAGGCTGCGGGTGCTTCCTCAATGCGGCGTTCTTCGCGCAAGGTGATGCAGTCAACTCCGGTTAAACCTAGTTCGGCTTCAGTTTCCGATGCACCTCTGCGGTTAAGGTCGAAACGAGTACGAATTCTTCCCGCCCCATGTGATGCAGAATTACAATATGCTGGATTTCCCTTGCCTACCATCAGGTAAGAATAATCACCCATCGAACCAGGGATAATTACAGGTTGTTCTGGATGTGCGGGACAAGCACCTTTACGCGTTACCCAACCCTGACCGAATGGTAAGGTGATATTGTGCGGCAAGTCATAAACTAGAGGCGCTTCCACATCTCCGTAAACTTCCCGCAACCGCAAACGCAGCAATTCCGCTAACAGCAGACGATTAACAAAACCGTAGTTAGCAGCAGTTGCTTCAGCTTCTAGATAACCAGCAACTAGTTCGGGGTGGGAATGAGTAGAAAGAGGAAAAATCTGAGATTCAGGATACTTTAAACCCTTTTCCCATGAGGCTTTCGCTTTATCTCGCCACATGCCCCCGATATATTTACCCACATTCCGGGAACCAGAGTGAATCATAAAAGCTAGCTGTCCCTCACGCACTCCCCAAGGGTAGGCTAAAGCGCGATTTTCGACTTTGTCAACTCGCTGCACTTCTACAAAATGATTACCACCGCCAATGGTTGCTAGTCCACCATCGCGCACAAGTCCAGTGTCGGGAACTAGTTCTTCTGGTGCAAGTCGCCAGTTTCCAGCCATTGAACCACCTAAAAAGATGCGTTTGCCGAAGGCATCGGCGCAGCCATCGCACTCTTGAGAAAGTTGTTGCCAGTTGGAATTGACAAAACTACCTGTAGGTGCATCTAGCATCCCATCTATCCAACCGGGAACCCCATACTGAAATAGAGATTGCATGGTTTGGGCTGTCATGGTGACATCTCGCGTACCGAAAAAGTAATCACCCTTGATCAATTCTACAAAGCGATCGCGTTTTGCTAGGAATTGATCAATAGTTAAATCAGCGATGTGTAAACGCATTCCGCAATTAATATCAGAACCGACAGCCGCCGGAATAACTTGTCCTACAGTTTCCACGACGGAACCAATAGCGATACCTGCATCACCAGGGTGAAAGTCAGGGGTAGCACAAGCACGACAAACGCAACCACCAGATGGGTGGCGGACGTTTGCCAAATTGGCTAACTGCTTCAGTGCCTTTGCTTCTACAGGGAAACCCTCCGGTAGTAGGACTTCTGCTGCTGGGGCATTTGGAGAATTAGCTAAACGGACAGAATAAATGCTGTTTTGATAACTTACATCTAAACCCTGGCGCCCTAAAGCACGCAGGAGACGTTGAATATTTTTTGGCTGCATGAAGTTTTTCAGAGCCTTAAACAAGACTCTTTGTTTTGAAGAGATTAACGAGACATGGGTTCAGCAGCCGCGTCTCAAGTGGTAGGGGGTCATTTTCCCGGAATTGTGGGGAAAGTAACAGGTTAATCTTAACTAATTTGTTGATAAGTTGCCAAGCTGCCGACAATTTCAAATCGCTAAAGTTGAATTTTATAGATTTGTAAAGTTTCCCGTACTCTCTAGTCAACTGGAGAGTTTACGATGAATTTAGGGCGAATTTCCGCCAAAAATCAGTAACAGTAGTACTCAAACAAGCTGATTTTTGACGGCATGCATTCAGGCATGATGGGCATGAATGTAAATATAGATTCTCTGAAAAATGCTGCTGACTTTGACAAAGATTTTATCCGTCAGATGGTTCCTCACCATCAGTCAGCAGTCATGATGGCGCAGACAGTTCTCAAAAATGCTACTCACCCACAAATTCGCCATCTAGCTCAAGCTATTATCAAATCGCAAACTGCTGAAATTCAGCAAATGCAGCAATGGTATCAAACTTGGTCTTAATCATTTTTTCCTTTTTTCATTCAATTCTTTAAACTTATGACACTCCAACTCACAGTTCCCGGTATGGCTTGTTCTGCCTGTGCTAACAACATCACCAAAGCACTGCAAGCGGTTGATGCTAACGCCAGCATTCAAGCTGATCCTCAAACCAAGCTTGTCAATGTAGAAACTCAAGCTTCAGAAACAGCAATTAAAGAAGCCTTGGCTGCTGCTGGCTATCCCGCTAACTAATTTCCGTTCTGAGTCAAGACAGTGCTAATTGCATATAACTGACGCATTAAGTACAAAATGTAGGGGCAATTCATGAATTGCCCTTAGTAGTCTGCCGAATACATTTTGACAGGTAAATAAAACTTTCATTCTTCCTTCCTTCTTTCCTTCGCGCTATGCAGCATCCTTTGCGGTAGCCTGCGGCACGCCCTTCGGTCTACGTTCCTTTATCCTTCAAACTTTAGTTAACAGAGTACTAGGGTAAATCGAGGGTTTCATATCATTTTTGCGTAAGTCTTATTGCACTCAAAACTCAAAACTTAGAACTACTAATAATATGGATAATCTCACACTCAAACTTCGAGGTATGAGTTGTGCCTCTTGTGCCAATAACGTTGAGCAGGCAATTCTCTCTATTCCTGGGGTGATTGACTGCAACGTTAACGTTGGTACGGAGCAAGCCACCATTAAGTACGATCGCCAGCGAGTCAATTTAGAGAATATCCAAGCCGCTATTGATGCTGCGGGATACTCATCTTACTCACTCGACGATCAAAACATGGGTGAAGATGATGCCGAGAAAGCGAGTAATTTAGCTGAAAACCGGGAACTTAACCTCAAGGTGATGGTGGGCGGTGTAATTAGCATTTTCCTATTTTTTGGGTCATTGCCCATGATGACTGGGGTAAATTTGCCCTTGATTCCCGGATTTTTGCATAATCCTTGGGTGCAGTTAGTGCTAACGACTCCTGTTGAGTTCTGGTGTGGTGGGTCTTTTTACCGCAATGCTTGGAAGTCTCTTAAACGCCATACAGCAACAATGGATACCCTGATTTCCTTGGGCACGGGTGCAGCTTATTTATATTCTGTGTTTGTTACGCTTTTTCCTGGGTTCTTGCTGGCTCAAGGCTTAGAACCTCATGTTTATTATGAGGTGGCGGCGATTGTTGTAACTTTAATTCTTTTGGGGCGGTTGTTGGAAAGCCGCGCTAAGGGGCAAACATCAGTTGCTATCCACAAACTCATGGGACTGCAACCCAGAAATGCCAGAGTGATTCGCGGTGGGGTGGAGATGGATCTTCCCATCGGGGAAGTTAGAGTTAATGATGAGATTTTGGTGCGTCCTGGGGAGAAGATTCCCGTAGATGGGGAGGTGATTACGGGGGTTTCTACGGTAGATGAGGCGATGGTGACGGGTGAAAGTGTGCCTGTAAAAAAGCAGCCAGGGGATGAGGTGATTGGGGCAACTATTAATGGTGCGGGTGCCTTTGAGTTTCGGGTGACAAGAGTCGGTAAAGATACATTTTTGGCGCAAATTGTCAAATTAGTGCAACAGGCTCAAGGTTCTAAAGCACCGATTCAGCGCTTGGCAGATCAGGTGACGGGGTGGTTTGTGCCGGTTGTCATGGCGATCGCGATCGCTACTTTCGTCATTTGGTTTAACTTCACTGGCAACTTTACCCTGGCTACAATCACAATGGTAGGTGTGCTGATTATCGCCTGTCCCTGTGCTTTGGGTTTAGCTACTCCCACCTCTGTCATGGTGGGAACAGGCAAAGGTGCGGAAAATGGCATCTTGATTAAGAGTGCCGAAAGCTTGGAACTGGCACACAAAATCCAAATTATCGTTCTAGATAAAACGGGAACTTTAACTCAGGGTAAACCCACGGTGACAGACTTTGTGACTGTCAATGGTACAGATAACGGGAATGAACTCCAGCTTTTACAGTTAGCCGCAACGGTAGAACGCAATTCTGAGCATCCCTTGGCCGCTGCGGTGGTGAAATATGCCCAATCTCAACAAGTGAGTTTATCCGAGTCTGCGGTAACTGAATTTGGATCTCAGACAGGTAGTGGTGTCCAAGGTATTGTTGCTGAACATTTGGTACAAATTGGTACACAGCGCTGGTTAGCGGAATTAGGAATTAACACTGTTGCTCTCCAGCAATATCGAGAGGATTGGGAATCTGCTAGTAAAACAGTAATTTGGATAGCTGTAGATGGTGAGTTACAAGGAATTATGGGTATTGCCGATGCCCTGAAACCGTCATCAGCAGTGGCAGTGAAAGCACTACAGAAGTTAGGTTTAGAAGTAGTGATGCTGACAGGAGATAATCGCCAAACTGCTCAGGCGATCGCCCAACTTGTTGGGATCACGGGAGTTTTTGCCGAAGTCCGTCCAGACCAAAAAGCTGCCATTATCCAATCTTTGCAAAATGCCACAGCTTCAAAATCCAAAATTGTCGCTATGGTGGGTGATGGGATTAATGATGCACCAGCTCTAGCACAGGCTGATGTTGGCATAGCCATTGGTACAGGAACAGATATTGCGATCGCCGCTAGCGATATCACTCTAATTTCTGGAGACTTGCAAGCGATCGTCACAGCTATTCAACTCAGTCGCGCCACCATTGGTAATATCCAACAAAATCTCTTCTTTGCTTTTATTTATAACATCATCGGCATTCCCATTGCCGCGGGAATTCTCTACCCCGTCTTTGGCTGGTTGCTCAATCCAATTATTGCCGGCGCAGCCATGGCCCTTTCCTCTCTTTCTGTTGTTACCAATGCCCTGCGATTGCGTAACTTTCAACCAAAACTCACCGCATAATTGCTGAGGAATTTCGCAAATGTTGAACACAAAAACACTTTGGGGAAGCCTTGCTGGTTTAGTGATATTCAGTAATACATCAGGTGCAGTATTAGCAAAAATGCCAGCTTCTACATCAGATCAAACTAGCCAATTTCAACCCATTGAGCAACCTTTGGCATTGAAAATCGGTGTCACCATCGGCGGTTTAGCCTTAATTGGACTAGAGTTATGGTGGTTTCTCTTGAGTAAATCGCCAGCACTGCCACCAATTGCCGAATTGACTAAGAAAAAATAGTAGTGTGCCACCCAATACTTCTCGGTTACAGCAGTTTTTAAATCATTAGACCACTTTATAGGGACACAGCAATACTGTGTCCCTAGGATAATCACTAACCGAAAAATATTGGTGTGCAACTATAATGCAGACACCCAAGAATGAAAACTGAGCCTTTACATAAAACAACAATTCGCGCCTCAGTGTCTCATTAGTTAAGAATATCTGATTTGTAAAAGTAGCCGATTAGAGGTAGTAGGGGGTTTAACTTTGTGAATACAGGAAGGATCTTGAACAAAGCCAAATCCACTCTTACCAGTAATCACTATCTCACTATCTTTGCCGTAATGGTTATATACAGCATCATCAGTTTGGAGATTAGAAGCCAACAACATGCTTAATGGCTTTTGATCACGAGACTTTTTAATCATGACGTGAGGGCCAGAATCTGCGTCAACATCTGTAATGTAGAAATACGATGTCATAAAATTATAACCCGCAACATCATAATGAAAATTAGTTGGTGGGTAGATTTTCTGGATTTCTGCTTCTGATAGGTCTGAAGCAAAACTCCAAGTTAGATGTTGTGTAATCATCGTGGGCCAATACTTGAGATATTTACGGACTATTTCTAAAAGTAAAGAATCATGGACAAGTTGCTGGATAGCTGGACAATCCATCACATTACTTACCAAACCCCGCATCACATAACGCCCACCTCTTAAACGACCATTTTGAACATCCTCTGGGATAAATTCATCATCAAAGCCCGGTTCTGTAGAAGGTATGCGAGTGGCAAACTCAAGAATTTTGGTTGTCATGTTGGCAGGCAGTTGTAGTCCATAACTTACTGAAGTCTCTTCTAAATCTGCCACAAATTTATCAGCTTCCAACCCCGCAAAGATGGATTTATCACTCATTTGCAAACGTTTTTTGTAAGCAGTAGGATTCAAACTCTGCAATTGATTTTGCAAAATACTATATCCCTTGCGAAAACTATTAAATCGGCTAAAGCGCTGACAGTAATGATTTCCTATTCTTTTATTAAAGTCATTCTTTAGGCTAGGCTTAGATGATTCAGATTGCGCTAGTGTGCTATTCAATAAGTTGGTCATAATGTGTTAAGCCAAAAATGTGTTAATGGTTAAAGACTGGATTGATCACCACTCTGTTTGAACAGGAGGTAGCTAGAAGCTGATATAGCGTTTCCTAATCTACTGAGGTACACCCAGACTTTACTAGTTAAAATTTTTAGCTTTAAAAAAGTACCTCACCAGATTGAGAAACCCTACATTATCCCCAAATCAAGATATTTAAGTATGTTGCTCAGACTTGATTTATAGTGGCAAATATTACTTTTTTGTTGCCTAAGTATTCTCTCACAAATCCTTTTGGATTGCTATACTTCAAAAGTGGCTAATTAGACTTGATTTAGCTAGACACACTTTGACCGCCGGAGACTTTTCCAGCTTCGCTAAATTGTTCTAGAGTTTAGCAAAACCTCAGTATCAGCATTGTGAATTTTTCTCTAATTAGAGAATTTACTAAGTTTTGATTTTTCAGATACCTACTCAGAGTGGATGTGAGTTTAAATAGGCTTTTATTTAATTGGTACAATTTTGACATTTTTTTCAAGGTTTCAAATACTGAATTTGATAATTGGCCGCTGTATATCTCTGCCAGTACTGAAAGTAACTGTTTTTCTTGGGGTCTCATGCTAGTTATAGATTAACTGCTTGACTTCAAGTGAAACCCTAAAAATGAACTTTAACTCGCAGAATGTTAGCTCAAACCGTAAACCTAAAACTTTCAATAACCCAGAGCGTTTTATTGAGGGATGGTATTGGGTAATACCCTCTCAAAATCTGCGGGTAGGTCAGGTAAAACCTATCACTATCTTGGGCAGGGAACTAGTAATTTATCGTGGTAAAGATAAAATAGCAGTTACCTTAGATGCCTACTGTCCACATATGGGTGCTCACCTTGCAGAAGGCAAAGTAGAGGGTAATGAATTACGCTGTTTTTTCCACCAGTGGAAGTTTGATTCTGAAGGTATCTGTGTTGATATTCCCTGTTTAGCAGAGCCTCTTCCCGTGAAGTTAAAAAGTTGGCCCACGGCTGAGAAATATGGGATGATTTGGGTTTGGACTGGGGAAACTCCGCAACAACCCCTACCTTTTGTCCCGGAATTGGAGATAGAGGACTGTGTCAGTGCTTTTGGTTCCCACTTCGTGACGAACTGTCACCCTAATGTGGTGATGGTGAACGCTATCGATGCTCAACACTTCAATACAGTTCACAAACTGCTATCAGAATTTATCTTTGACAAACAGGAACTGAATCATAATGCTATTACCTTCAGCAACACTACATTCGGTGGCCAAGATTCTTTTTTGATCAAACTTATCCGTCCCTTCTACAAAAATGCTATTACCTACGATCTTTGCTATTGGTACGGCACTACTGGCACGGTGACAATTGGCCCCAAGTTCATGCATTTCTACGTTATGTTTGCCTTGCGTCTTCTAGAAGGAGGAAAAACCGAAGGTCAGACTATATTTATTGCTAAGAAACATCGAGGGATTTTCGGTTGGTTGTCTAATAGAGTTATGCTTTGGCTGACTAAGATTTTGGTTTACTACTTTATTCAGGCTGACACCAAAATTTTTCAGACGATTCAGTTTGATTTGAAAACCCCCATCAAGGTAGATCAGTCAATCATGCAGCTAATTAACCATGTTGAGCGACAGAAACCCCTAATGTGGGGGACTTGGAACTTAGCGCGATCGCGTGATGGAGAGAATAGGGAAAGCCGCGAGAAATGGCGAGATGATCTGGTTAATGATTAATCAAAGTTAAATTAGTAGATTTTTAACTTCTGCTTTTGATTTCTTCATTGACTACTACCTCGGTCATTGACACTCCCCGCGCTAAAGCGACGGGGATTCTACATTCATAGACTCGCCGTTAGACAACAGGCTTGCGCCAATCGCCCAAGAGGGCAAATCTCCTGTAGCGTAAATGACCGTATCCCTACCGTACTCAGTCCTAGTTTCAAAATGTTGACGCTAGCGTTTAAATCTCTATCCGCCACATATCCACAATGGGGGCAAAGATGGGTTCTCGTAGACAGAGATTTTTTCACTTTCTCACCACAGTTGGAACAGCTTTGGCTTGTATTATGTGGAGGAACTGCAACAGTTACTTTCCCATATTTATACCCAAAATATTCTAACCACAATCGAAAAGTGTACCAGCCAGCGTCACTTATGCTTTTAGCTAAATGTCGGTTACGAACCAGCCCTTTCACATTTAAGTCTTCATAGGCTACCAAATCATTAGATTGGATGACGGAGTATGCTAATCTCTTGCAATACTCTTTTCGTTGCCTACTTACTCTTAAATGCTTACGGGCATACCTATTTCTAGCTTTGTGGTAATTGTTAGATTGTCGAAGTTTGGCTTTCTTCCTTGCCGCGCTGAACTTCTTGGATTTTTTACGATTAGCACGGTTTAAAGCTTTCTCCGATTTGCGGTAAAACTTAGGCGCAGTTTCTACATTACCTTTGCTATCGGCAATGAAATACTTCAAACCTAAGTCAATACCAATTACTTGAAGAGTCGGCTGTGTCTCAACTAAAGCATGAACATTAATTGCAAACTGGGCATAGTACCCGTCAGCACGACGTACTAACCGGACACGCTTAATTTGCTTGATATCGTAGTAATTAAGGTCGTAAGTTCCCTTCAGCTTCAAAGTTCCAATTCCTTTCTTATCAGAGAAAGTAATCGCTTTACGATTAACCGAAAGTTTGTAGCCACTTGTCTTGTACTCAACTGAGCGACAATGTTTTTTAAACTTTGGGAACCCCTTTTTGCCTTTAACTTTCTTTTTACAGTTGTCGTAAAACCGTGATATCGCTGACCATGCACGTTCAGCAGCAGACTGTCTAGCCATTGAATTGAGTTCATCTGCAAAAGGAAACTCAGCAGCCAGCACAGCACAATATTTATTCAGATCGTACTTAGTGACATTTTTATTTTCCATCCAATATCTCAAGGATTTATTCTGGATGAACTGACTAGTACGAATAGCGTCATCTATTGCACGATACTGCTTGTCTTTGCCTTTGACTTTGAAAAGAGTAAATTATCATCGGTTCGACCTAACCAACTGCATATTTATGCAATCATGTTTGGCATAAGCCAACAATCGAGGCAAAACAAAACTTCACAGAGTCCTAAAGGACTCAACTAGCTTTCAACCCAAGCACCTGAAGTACGAAATACGCAACTGTGTTGCTGTTTCTCAGGGGTTTTCAGCATTTTCCTTATAAAAATGAAGTGGCTTTGCCACTTCATCAATTCCCAGGTAGAACCTAAAAATGAGTATAACGACTATGAAATTTTAAAAAAGTATAATTTAACACTGAATATTTTGGAATCTCTGTCTTTTCCTCTAAGTTTAGAGAAATCAGATTACTATCCTACAGTTAACTGTATATTTGCATCATTCACAATTCCCAAATAACAAAGAATATTATTTCATCACTCTGGTGGCGTTGACAATCGCTAGGAGAGCTACGCCGACGTCGGCAAAAACAGCTTCCCACATCGTTGCTATACCTAAAATACCTAACCCAATAAATACACCTTTAATTCCTAAAGCAAAACCAATATTTTGCCAAACAATTTTGTGGGTTTTTCTGGCGATTTGTATTGCTTCCGCTACTTTCGAGGGCCCATCGGTCATGATGACAATATCCGCAGTTTCTATCGCCGCATCTGACCCTAGCCCACCCATTGCTATGCCAACATCGGCTCTAGCAATCACAGGCGCATCATTAATTCCATCCCCAACAAAGGCGACTTTACCATGCTTTCTGGCGGTGCTAAGTAGCTTCTCAATCGCCCTGACTTTGTCTTCTGGTAATAACTCTGCTTCGTAATCATCTATGCCAAGCTGTTGACTAACACGGGATGCGATCGCCTGATTATCCCCTGTCAACATTACTGTTTTCTCCACACCCAGACGCTTTAATGCTTGAATAGCCTGTCTCGCATCTTCTTTCAACTCATCAGTGATCACAATATATCCAGCATAAATATTGTCTACCGCTAAATGAACAACTGTTCCCTCTAAATCACAGACATCATGAGCAATGTTTTCTCTATGCAATAGGCGATCGCATCCCGCTATCACTACCTGATTTCCTACTTTAGCTCTGATCCCATAACCAGCAATATCTTCAAATTCTTTCACTTCGGATATATCTATTTTTTCACCGTATACCTCAAGGATAGATTGAGCGATGGGATGATTTGAATTTGATTCAACCTTGGCAGCTAATTGTAATAAATCTTGCTTATTAAAGCCGTTTACTGGAACAATGTTTGATACCTTAAACTCTCCTTTTGTCAAGGTTCCAGTTTTGTCAAAAACAACTGTCTTTACTGTAGTCAAAACATCTAAAAAAATAGACCCTTTAACCAAAATACCGCGTTTTGCCGCACCTCCTATGCCCCCAAAATAACCTAGTGGGATACTTATGATCAGTCCACATGGACAGGAAATCACTAATAATATCAGGGCGCGATAAACCCATTCTGAAGATTTTGCCCCAGGAATGAATAAAGGAGGCAATAGCGCAACTGCTAGAGAAGCAAAAACTACTACTGGCGTATAATATCTGGCAAATTTAGTAATAAATTTTTCAGTTTCTGCTTTTTTGCTTCTGGCATTCTGCACCAATTCTAAAATTTTGGCTATGGAAGACTCATCAAATAGTTTTGTGACTTTAATGCTGAGGACTCCCATTTTATTGAGCATTCCAGCCAAAACCGTTTCTCCAACTCTTACAGTTCGTGGTACAGATTCTCCAGTTAAGGCGGATGTGTCAACTTGTGAATTACCTTCTATAATTTCACCATCTAGGGGGATTTTTTCCCCTGGTTTGACAATGATAATGTCATTAATATTGACTTTTTCTGGAGATACTTTTTTCAACTCTCCATTTATTTTCAGGTTGGCATAGTCTGGGCGTACTTCCAATAAGGCTTTGATGGAATTACGGGAACGACTGACGGCAATATCCTGGAATAATTCGCCGATTTTATAAAATAACATCACACCGACAGCTTCGGGCAATTTATGAATTGCTAGCGCCCCCAGTGTCGCTATTGTCATTAAAAAGTTTTCATCAAATACTCTACCTCTGAGTATATTTCTTCCAGCAGATTTTAAAACGCTCCACCCGCTGATAAGATACGCAGGTAGGAAAACCAGATATTCACCAATACTATAAAAAGTCCGGTGTAATTGTTCCTCGAAAATTAAACCAGGTGCGTATAAACTTAAAACCACAACCAAAGGAAATATCTCATTTTTGAGGTTAAATTCTCCGCCGTGATCATGGTTATGATTCTCATCATGACTGTGATTCTCATGAATCTCATGTTCATGATCATGACCGCAACTGCAACAGCCGGAAGATTCTGAATTTGGTTTTTGCTTCATATTTATTCAGTATAGTTAGTCATGTTTGATATTCTAGCCTTGGTTTAAAGGTAATAAAAAAAAGAAGTTTTCGCAAGATTTTTATTTAAGAATAAGAATCTTTATCAATGAGGGATAAAAATGATATTTATTGTTTAATATATTTATTTTTTAATATAGCGTTTTCTAGTCTGCTGAGGTACAAATCTCTGCGTACCTCTGCGCTTTACTTTGCGTCCCTTTGCGTTTCAAAATATTATCTGTACCTCACGTAACTCTTAATCGCTATAATACTACTAATTTCAATGTCAAGCTTGCTGTTTTTTGCAACACCGAAGGATGAGTTTGAGTAGTCATTATATACCTCGGATTAATATAAAACTTTTAACACATCAGCGAGCATTCTGGCTAAAAGTAGTTTTGCCTGCTTCACCGTTGCGAATATCGGATTTCTACGGAACTTTTTTCATTAATTTTAGTAGAATGGATTATTAAATAATTATCATAACATTTTAGTTTTTACTATTGTGCCACGCCGTATATTTCTGACCTAGGTTGAATTAATCAAAAAAATTATAAATCTTTGGTATTTACAATCCAAAGTCTCTTGACCGACATATAGTTAATCGGATAGCCTTAGCGTTCAGAGGCATTTTCTCAAAAAACTGATGAATAGAAAATTAATACTTAGTTTACTTTCTAGCTCCACAATTTTTACCTCTCTAATGTCTACACTGGCATTGGTGAATCCTGCCCACGCAAGCCAACCAGTTCTCCGACTGCAAAATGGTGAAGCCTGTATCCGGCATCCACATATTAGCTACGACAAGTTTGTGTGTATCCGGAATACACCAACAAATCAATTATCGCGCTCTACACCTGCATCTAGAGTTAACTCGGTACAGCCATCTGACAAGAATATTGCGATGTTAGACTTTTCTGAAGCCGAAAGTAATAAAGCGATCGCTGTATTCGGCTGTGACTGCCCATATTGTATAAATGCTTTACGTACCATGCAAGGTAGTCAACCCTTAGTCTATTAGGATTTTAGGGCGCTTGTCGCTATTACCACAACTGGACAGTCGCTTCTCTACCAGACGCTGCGCTTACGCTCCAATTCAAAATTCAAAATTCAAAAAAATAAAAGTATACAGCACCACCTAAATTTATTCAGGGAAAAAAAACAAAAGACTTATGTTGAGATGCGTAAGCACTTCTACACAAGGTGTCCTGATTTTCATTCCTTAAATTCATTTTGGTGGTTCTTAATTTTGAAAATTTTGAATTTTGAATTCCCCCAAAGGTGTCTCTTCACTCCATCACTTCATTCACCGGGAATCGATCAATTAGTTGCATAGCCCGATAGGCATTGCGCTGCAAAGAATCGGGTAAATTGGGAACATGGGGAATCTGGGATAATAAGTCCAAAGTCCGGCGTAAAAGTCTCACCACATCCCCCTCATCCAAGGTGGTATTTTCGCACAGTTCTATCCACTCCATTCCCAGGGCCCACTGTTCTACAATCGCAATTAACTCAAATTCCAACCAGATAGGCAAGGCGACATTATAGCGCCGTTGAACTTGGAACATTTGACGGCGAATTCCCCGCAATTTGGCCAAAGCGTCTGCCACCTCATTACTGAGTTCATAGCGCACCTTACTATCAGGACGGGGGGTTTCTGTCACTAAAGCCGCCGCAGCTGCTGCTAAATGGTGGGGATCTAAGTTGTCCAATTCCCCGCTAGCGAAGACTAAACCGATCCATAATTCATTTTCACCGCGAATTGCCGCCGCGATTTGCCCCAATGTCGTAGGCACTAAGTTATCCAAACCACCAAATTGCTGCAAAATTTCAATTAAACTGAGAAACTCTTCCCAATGACGTTGAGACTGTTGCCCTACCCGCCCTTGCAACTCTTCAATTTCGGCTTCTAACTCAATGCAACGTGCTCTGCGTTTGAATATAGCGGCAGCATTGCCTTCTTGATGTAAGGGGTGAGTTTCTAATTGCTCTTGGACAGCAGTCACACGGCACAGTTGTGCTGCCACTTCCGGAGACGCAGGCAAAAACTCCCCAGGATCAGGTATATATTGAGCAACTGCGGCAGTTTCTTCATTACCACGGATGGACTGTCCTCTTTTTAAAGGCAGTTCTGGCGGTGGTAGCATATCAGGCGGCACTTCCACCCGTGGCAGTTCAGCATACAAATCAACGACATCCACGGAGGTTGCCACATACCAACGGTTATCTCGCCCCAAGCATACCAAGTAAGGAGTTTGACCAGCAGCAATTGGACTTTTGGCAACTAACACAGCTGTTATGGGTAAAGTTGCTGTGATGTTTTTGTCCTTGAGACTCAGCAATGTTCCGGAAACTGCAAAGTCCAGCATCATCACCAATTGTTCTTGTCTGTCTTTCTGTGCTTGCTCTTGCAGAGTTCTTAATATCTGCCGTTCTACTTTCAAGCGTTGCCGCAATTTTTCATACACAGCCAATTCATTGTCATCGACTGCGGCGATTTGTTCCTGAATTTGGGTTAATTCTCTTTGGATTTCGGCAATTTCCTCATAATCTGGTCTTAAATGCAAGGTAGCCATATACTGACCAAAGCTGCGTTCTATCAGTTCTCTGGTTTGGTCTAGGCTGTGGGTTTGTAGTAAGTTGAGCACCATGCCGTAGCTGGGCGTAAACTGGCTCACTAGGGGGTCTGCCTCAGATGTAGCCAAATATGCCGCTTCTTTAGCTCCTTCAAAGGGAGTTTGTACTGTCACCACATGGCCTTGGAGATCCATCCCCCGGCGTCCAGCCCGGCCTGACATTTGCAGGAATTCGGAAGCTTTTAATAGGCGGTGTCCGTTGTCGGTACGCTTGCTTAGGGTGGAAATAACTGTTGTCCGGGCGGGCATATTAATTCCCGCAGCTAAAGTCTCGGTGGCAAAGACTACTTTAATCAGTCCCTGCTGAAATAGTTCTTCTACCAGAACTTTCCATGCAGGCAAAATCCCGGCATGGTGAGCGGCAATTCCGCGATATAGGGGCGCAATTTGCCCAGAACGCCCGGCTTCGGGATTGCGGCTTAAAAATTCATCAATTTGTTCCCGCAATATTTGGGATTCTTCATTATTTACCAGCCATAAATCACCCACTTCTGCTACGGCTTTATCACATCCCCGACGGCTGAAGATAAAGTAAATTGCTGGCAGCATATCCCGTTGCTCTAGTTGGCTCAGGGTGTAAATAATACCGGGAGCCTCAGGTCTACCACTTCTGCCTCTGTCAACAGTTCCTTTTTTTCCCCCCCGCTTCGATAATCGGGAGTTAATTTTGGTTTTGCTTTCATTCAGTAGGGGAAATAGCCCCTTGGGATTGCAAAAGTGAAATTCTAATGGTACTGGGCGAAAATCGGAGTAAATCAGGTCTGTGGGCCCATGAACCCGATTTAGCCAGTCGGTGAGTTGATCGCTGTTGGCCACTGTTGCGGAAAGGGCGACGAGTTGGACTTCACGGGGGCAATAGATAATTGATTCTTCCCAAACTGTACCCCGTTGGCGATCGTTCATGTAGTGGCACTCATCGAGCACCACTGCTTCTACATCTACTAATGAGATGCCGACTTGCCCTATGGGTGTGCCATAGAGCATGTTTCGGAAAATCTCTGTGGTCATTACCAAAATTGGTGCTTCTCTGTTAATGGAGGCATCTCCAGTTAACAGTCCAACTTGATCAAACCCAAATTTTTCCCGAAAGTCACGTAATTTTTGATTTGATAACGCCTTCAGAGGTGTTGTGTAAAACACTCGTTTGCCTCGCGACAGGGCGCGATAAATGGCGTATTCCCCTACCAATGTTTTGCCTGAACCTGTGGGCGCACATACAACTACTGAGCGTCCAGCATTCAGGGAGGCGATCGCATCCTGCTGGAATTGATCTAGTTCAAAGGGAAAAATCGACCCAAGGTCAAGTTCTGGAGACGGCGCAGGATAATTCACTCAAATACATTTGCAACCGGACTGTTTTCTATCATAACGTTATTAGTGATTTGCTACGTTGATACCAAAAACTGAGTTATGGGGGCATTACTTAGCCTTTCTTCATCATCTGACTGTTTCTGCAATTTTCCGTAGGACTCGACACGCAGACTCTAATTCGCTTTGGGTAGAGAGAGGGGCAAATACTCGTGAGATGCCATAGTGTTTATTTTCTAACTTGACAAACACAATATCATCCCCATTGGTGAGCATTCCAAAATTAGGCTGCTCACTATTTGGACTAGCCATCAAGTAGGTAAGAATTTGCGGCAGTGCTGCCCAAACTGATAGCATGGTTTTTTTAGATTCTAAAACAATAATCCACAAGCGTTCGCGTAATACCAGCACATCTATTCGACCCTGTAGAGTTTCTTCGCTATCAGCTACTGTTATTTGTACAGATTCTTCAGCTTTGATGGGAAAAGGTGGATCATATAAACTTGCAACGGTAAGTAATGGAGAAACGAGTAATAGCATCACCGTACTTTCTAATAAATTCCCGCCTGATCGGTGATAAATATAACGCTTCCATAGAATTTCTAGGCTGGTGCGTTCTCCAGGATTAAGCTCAGGTAATTGCTCATAGTTGTAAAAAATATAGACAAATATCTTTTACTTTGAAAGTGTTACCTTTACTGGGGAAACTACAATCCCCTGTATCCCATCTGCAAAAGCATTAGGGATTGCTTTTCTGA
>NZ_JACJRJ010000027.1 GCF_014697195.1 Cylindrospermum sp. FACHB-282
TATTAACATAAAGGCGCGTGGGACACACGCCCTCAAAGCTCAATCAATGTCCTCATAGAGGAGTCGTTGAGAAGCCCACACTCACCCGAAGGGGAGTGTGTGGAGTATGTCACACTACACTCTTGCGTTCTTTTTGCGCCTTTGCGCCTTTGCGTGAGATAAAAAATGTGGTTCATTTACCTGAAAATTGTTGTAAAACCCAAAATGTAAAATTCGTGCTCAAAATTTTATGGACTGCATTCATGTAACGGGAATTCGCGCCTATGGCTACACTGGGTTTCTACCAGAGGAACAGGTGCTAGGGCAATGGTTTGAGGTAGATGTAAAGTTATGGCTGGATCTCTCCGTCGCTGGTAACTCAGATGCGATCGCAGATACTCTCGATTATCGCAGCATCATCACCATGGTTCAGCATCTGATCAAAACCTGCAAATTCTCTCTGGTGGAACGTTTAGCCGCCACTATCGCCGATTCTATCCTGCAAAAAAGCGATCGCCTAACCCAAGTTCAAGTCATTTTGAGTAAACCCGCCGCACCCATTCCCGACTTTGGCGGCAAAATTAGCATTGAACTGACTAGAACTAAGTCCCAGATTGAGTAAGTTTGTCTCATTAAAAAATAGCCTGTAGCCGCGCTGTCTTCACCCAAGCATGATTTAAGAACATCAACGCTACAAGTTTACGAAAATCTGCACTAAGTTCCAGTTGCTGAAATTTATTCCAAATGAACACTTGTCAATTGCGAGTGTTCATTCGGACTTGATATATCTACAACATCTGATACCAATTCTGTATTTGATAGGACTTACTTTCCTTTACAAATTTACCGTCTTTTCAGTTTTTTTGATAGGTCTCTTTACCCATCCTACCTGTAGGGTGCGTTCCCTAACGCACCAATCATGATTTCTAACGACACAAACCAATACCCCATATTTGCGTAAATTCTGTCCGTTAAGTCCTATTTGATTCCTATTGTCATGAATATTAAAAATCTAAAACTCGGCAAATATCTCACACTAGATGAATTTTGCACCTGCACCCAGACTTATCATCAATATGCCAATCAAGTCAACCCATTTCCCAAAAATATCCAAGAAGTAATTCCCGCACTTCAAGACTTAAATCAGTTTATCCTCGACCCAACTATCGACTTTTTTGGAATTGATAGGTTTCACCTCACCTATGGTTTTTGTTCCCAGGATTTAAAGAAATTTCTCGAAAAAACTGACCCAGCCACAGGTAAAAAAAATGGCCGTGTAGCTCCTGAATTAGACCAACACATGGCTCATGAAGTCAAAAATAACGGTAAATATTACTGCGAAAGATTAGGTGCAGCTTGTGATTTTCTGATTACAGATTTACCCAGCGACCAGCTTGTAGAGTGGATTTTGCAAACACAACTCCCCTTTGATTCCCTCTACTTTTACGGAACCCAAAGACCAATTCACATCAGCTATGGCCCCCAGCATAAACGAGATATTTGGACATTCACCAACCTTGGACAACCCACTAAAAAGGGAATTGAACAATGGCTAAAATTATCCAAGCAGATTTTGGAACAAAAAGATACCCGACTTCTTTGAGAAGTCGGGTATCTGAGGCTAGCGATTTTCACAATTTAAATATGAATACTATATTTTTAACTCAGTTATAAGTTACCCCTTAAAAAGAGGGGTTACGGGAAATCAAAATTCATCTGCAAGAGATTAAGATTCTTCTGACTCAATATTAGTAGAAGTATCTAGTTCTGATTTCTGCTTTTTAGTAGCTTTACGCCTTTTCTGTTGACGACTTTCCACAGCAGAACGCAGCACCTTAAGCTTATAAGGGTCAGCATCCTTGCACCAATATAAATGATAGTTTTTCAGAATTGCACAGTTATCTGCCAAGCATTTACGCCAGCCAGAAAGATGGCTAATACTCCGCCAGTTATTTAATAATCCCCAATCTTCTTCTTGACGAGTTAACTTAGCAAACTTCTCATACTGTGGATAGTCAGGAGTAACTAAAGCATCTTTTTGGTGTAACACTGGTGGGTCATCATCAATATCGTAATCCCGATAAGTAACGTGTAAATCACGCAAATCAATTTCCATCCCAGTATGTAACCCTGGATGGGGGTCAACATCAAAATCTGGGTAAAAAAGATAGGAAATTTTGGGTGTTTTAGCATGAAATTTAATTACATTGGCTTCCTCTAAGCGTCCTATGGTACGACTAGCACAACCTTCATAAAGGCGCAATAGAGGGTCTAGGGATTGTAAAGCGGAAATATGAACCCAGAGAGAATTTGGTAATTTTTTCCCCACTGGACTATTTTGACAACGTTCAATAATATTTGACCTATCTCCCAAACTGTGTAACATCTGGTCAGCATTTAGCCAAGCTTGTTTATAACTACCAAATAAGCCGAGAATATCCTCTTGGGCTTCCCGAACTAAATTTGATAATTTTGGACGTTGGCTGAATTGACAAAGAGCCAAATAAACCATCAAATCTTGGCGGCGTTTTTCTGAAATTCCCTCCCATTCTTGCGGGTCAGTCGCCTGCAAAATCACCTGGAAAGCACGCCGTAAGCTGCCAAATTCCCCACTGATATCAGCCTCTTGGGGTAGTTCGTCTTTACTGGGGAGGCGACCGCGTTCAGTCACAAAAGCCATCAACGGAGTTAACAGTTCCTGATAGTCCTCAAACCGCTTAATGCAGGCCCGAACTCTGGGGGTAGTAGCGCGAGAACGGTAGCGAGAAGCCCGGAATAATTGTGCTTGAGCTTCATCTTTGAACACAAAGTACACACCCAAGGCTACGGGAATAGCATCAACTCCAAGCACTTGGTCGATGTAAATTTTTAGTTCTTCTTGGTCGTAATATTTCTGAAAAGTGTTGCGGTTAGTAATGATTCCATCGCCATAAGCTACTACACCTCTGTTAGTGTCAGCTATCAAAACTTGGGCGGCGACTAGCAAAACTTTCTGAGTCAATTCCCAGGCTTTAACTAAGGCTTCCCGGCGTTCGCTTTGGTCTTCGATGACATTAATCACAAAGCCAATGTTGACAATATCCGCCGGCCCTTGGTTGGTATCGGGTGAGTAATAAGGATCCCATCCGCAACTGTGATAACCTTGTTGTCCTAGGCGGATAACGTCCCCCCCATGTCCGCAACCATAGTCAAAAAAGGTGGTATCTGGGGTAAATAAATTAGTTTCTAGGGCTAAACGTACAGGGCGGGAGAAATCATTACGCACAATCGCCGCTTTATGACGGTCTATTTGGGGTGCTACCGTTACCCTGGGGATGGTTTTTTGCCGTTGGATGATGGTATATCCCTGTATTTCCACACCATAAGCTTGCAGCCGCTTTTGCCATCCCACTCGTGTACCGATACCTTTAGAATTATTCAGTAGACCTAAAGCTTCTTGAGCACGAGTCAGGGCGGCAAACTGCTCGTAAAGGTGATAGTCAGAGGTAACAAAGGTTTCTTTGCGGTGCAGGACGGGAGGATTTTCAGAGGTCCTATAGTCCCGGTAATTGACTTGGAGGGTTTCTAGGTCAACTTGAATACTGGCTTGTAAAGCTGGATGAGGGTCAGTATCAAAATCGGGATAAAACAAATAGGAAATTTTGGGTTTGTTTGTACTAAATTTGACGAGGGTTGCTTCTTGTACTTGGGGCGCGGCACTCCGGGCGCGGCTTTCATATTCCTGGAGCAAGGGGTCAAGGGCGTGTACTGACAAAATATGAATGTAGAAAGCATCAGGCAGCAGCTTGCCAATACTGCTGCTGTGGCAACGAGAGGCGATTGCACTCAGTTCAGTAGGCTCTGGAGTGAAGCAGGTTTCCTCAAGTGTGTTAAAGCTGTTGTCAGGTTTAACCATCTCACTGAATTAATAGAGAACTGCTGCTAGCAATTATGCTAGACGGACTGTTTCAAGCTCAATGCTCCAATCATAATCAGGATTTGACAATTTTTGTCGTCAAAAAGAAAATTTAACTGTAATTGCTTGGTGTTTTATCTGTGATTAAGTTTTCTTAAAAGTGGCTTTGGTTAGATTAAGTATAAGTAGATACAATAATTTAGTATCCTTCAAAGCTGCATTTAATCTATGTTGGCGGACTAGATGGTTTAGACTACCACTAACCCGATTAGCTGCTGCAAATTGTTATTATTGAAGACAGCGCACTGTTCAACGACAAATACCTATAAGCATTCTCTAAATACAGTTAACTTTTGTTAAATTATGGCTGAAAGTTGCTGATTCTTAATCTTCATCAAGTTATAAATCTGTTTATTAAGTTTTTGATAATAGTTATCTCATCTTGTACATTTATCTCGTCAGGTACTACCGGAATTGTGTAATCTGAAAAGAACTAAGCTAATGATTAAATTGAGGTCTGATGACTCCTACGATTATGCGTCAGCTTTGGTCTGTGGTTGAAGCTGCCCAAGCGATGACCCTATTGCAGCTTGACGATGCTAGCTTGGTGCAGTGGTTGGTGAAACAAACTACAACGCAAGCGTTGTTAGATCCTAAAGACACCGACTTCCTCAGTGACTACATTCGGGCTAGACTAAGTCTCATACGTGATATTGCTTATGAACGTCAGCAGTTTTAGTAACTCTAGTTACTAAAAATAGCAAAAATCAATAGTTATGATCATGGCATATCGACTGTTGACTATTCACTTTTTTGGCGCAAATAACCTTCCACTAAGCAATCGACACCGATCACGCGCCAACGGACACGTTCTAGGGATAGGGCCTGAGTCATGGTAGTAAAACCTAAGTCGCCCACAGGTGTAGGAGCATTACTACCACCAATGATTTTTGGGGCAATAAAAGCCAGCACTTTTTGCACTGCACCTTGAGCGATCGCACTCGCAGCTAAGGTACCACCACACTCCCACAAGACGCTACAAAAACCCCGCTTATATAAATAATCCATTGCCTGATCTGGTGTCAGTGATGCCAATTCCACCACTTCCACCCCATGTTTGAGCAACATCTCTTGAAAATTAGGGTTAGCACCTACCTCCGTCAACACCAAAGTCCCAACCGAGGCTGTTTCCCACAGGTGAGCATTTTCTGGCAAGTTAAGATGGCGACTCATCACCACCCGCAGGGGATTATGGCCCCCCACCTGGTGACTGGTTAAGTAAGGATTGTCCTGTCGCACTGTATTACCGCCGACAATTACTGCATCGCAACTTGACCGCAGTTGATGTACTTCACTGCGGGAATCTTGGCTTGTCACCCAGGCACTATGACCAGAACTAGTAGCAATTTTGCCATCTAAAGTCATGGCATATTTCAAAATGCCCATAGGTCGCTTGTGAAGAATACGATGGACAAAACCTTCATTTAGCTGCCGGCAGGCTGCTTCTTCCACACCTACCAAAACTTCAATTCCCGCCCCACGTAAACGGGCAATACCAGCGCCAGCGACCAGTGGGTTAGGGTCAACCATGCCCACCACCACCTTTGCCACCCCAGCTGCTATTAACCCTTCAGAACAAGGAGGAGTGCGTCCATAGTGATTGCAAGGTTCGAGGCTGACATAGATTGTAGCTCCACGAGCGCCAACGCCTGCTGCCCTCAAAGCAAAAACTTCTGCATGGGGTTCACCTGCACGGGGATGAAAGCCTTCCCCGACAATTTCCCCATCTTTGACAACTACCGCCCCCACTAGGGGATTTGGCGAAGTACGTCCTAAAGCGCGGCGGGCAAGTTCCAAACACCGCTGCATCATCTGTCGGTCAAAGTCACTGCCTACCCTTTCCTTCCCTGGGGAATCTGAGCTAACCGCAGTCCCGACTAGCAGTGCATTTTCCTGGGTGTCACTGGGTAAGGATGGATCTGCTTGAGCGACCACTGGGGAATTATCCATAATTTTAGGCAATAATATCGTAAATATTGGGCACGCTAGCGACTTTGATCGTCAACATTAAACATTAATATCCAGTCCCTATATTGGCTGTCTCGATTTAAATTAAACTTCTCGCTAGCTTGAGTCTATATTGCCAGAAGTTGCCTAAATTCTCTAAATATTTGCCAGTGAGGGCTAAAGGCATCTGCTTTTAACCCTGACTTCTGTACAGACCAATTTAACTGTTTACTCTGTGGGGATAGACAACAAACCTAGTTAACCTTTGATTGAATTGTCTAAGACTGCTCTAACAATTTCATCTTCTGCCACCAACTATTTAAGGGATAGTAAACCACAGGCGCCCACAGGCTACTGAGAATGGAAGAAGCAAGGGCGACAAGCTGGTAGTATTTCCAAATCGATTCAACTTGGCGTAGGCTTTGCCCACCTGCATCGCGCATCAAAGTCAGTTGTAAACCAAAGATAGACTCTGACAAAACCGCCATCGCAAAGACGATTAAAGCTATCGAAATAAAGTCTTCTTGGATAAATCGCTGCTTCTGAATCAGACTAGTCAGCATCCCCACTATCCCTAGACTTAATGCATGAGTAGGGTCAGGTGATGTAAAGCTATCTTGCACCATTCCCAAAACTATACCTGCCAATGCTCCAACAAAAACTGGGCGCTTGACACTCCAAGCTACCACCCAAATTAACAGCCAATTGGGACCAATGCCCAATAATTCCATACCTGAGATCCGGTTTCGTGCCAACCATAAACATAACAGCACAGAGCCAACTGTTACTGTCCAATCCATCAGTTGACGCATACGAGGATGCCAACGCCCTAGGGGCTGGATTAGGATTTTGGATTTTCGTTCCGGCGATTTTGGCTTTCGGAGCCTGTCATCACCAAATCCAGGAATCTTCATTGTTTTCTGAAATTTTCTTCAAGGGTATTAGGGTTTCATTAAAGTTATCCTTTCATTGGCGGTTCCTGAGCCAAAATCTACTCGTTAGATGGGTAAACTCGGTGCTTTTTGGCGGCATCACCCAATATTTTGGGTGAAAACGAAATTCTCGAAGCCGCCTTCCTTGCATTGGAACCGCCAATTTTGTCCAGGCTTTTCCCAAGGGATTGGGAGGATACCAGGGAGAGAGGAATTCAATAATTCCCCAGTCCTCAGTAAAGAGTCCCCAGCAAAAAGTACCGATAGAATCTAACGAGACTTTTGCGGTTGCTCATTTGCCAAGTTAGGATTTTCTGCCTCTGGCGTTTCTGGCTTAGGGTAGATACTTACCCAATCCAAAGACCGAATCGGCGGGAATAGCTCAATTTTGGCTACTGATGTGGGGAGTTTCTTTAAATCCAGTGACTTAACTCGTCCTACCGCCAAGCCAGAGGGAAACTTCTGACTATAAGTAGATGTGGAAACTAAATCTCCTACCTTCACATTTGGGACTTTTTCATAAAACTCCAACACCGCTTCATCTGAAGAATCACCCCGCAAAACGCCCTTCGCTGCTGTACGGCTGATGGTTACACCTACTTGACTCTTGAGGTCGCTGACTAATAACACACGGCTAGTATTAGGTGTGACACTTTCTACCAAACCCACCAGTCCCCCATCTGCCTTGACGATAGAGCCTTCCTGAATACCCGCACTTCTGCCACGATTCAGGGTTACTTGTTGCCACCAATTATCAGCACCGCGTCCTACCACCCGCGCCGGAATTGGGCGTGATGAAAGGGATTCTTTTTCTACATAACCCAATAAATCCTGTAACTTTTGATTTTGAGTTTCCAAATCTACTATGCGGGTTTGTAACTCCAATAACCGAGCATCCCTAAGACGTTCTTCGGGAGTTGGCCCTGATTGCAACATTTGCAAGGGACGGGAAAGTCCCTGGTACACCTCCAGCAGCAGCGCGCCTTGAGTCTGTCGCAGTGTCCAGGCACTACCAACTACTAGAGCTAATATGCCAATTTGTAAGCCTTTGCGATCCCACCAACGACGTACACTAAACATTTATGTATGCCTTTTTTATATTTTATAGTTACTGAAGATACTGGATTCCATAATTATTCATAAATACAGAACCCAATATCTACTGAGAGTGCTTTTTGCTACATATTTCGAGAACGTCCGCTGAACACCCGTTCTAACTGCTTGAAATTTTCTAACACACGACCTGTTCCCAGGACAACACAACTTAAAGGATCGGCAGCAATGTGTGTCACAATGCCCGTTTCATGGCTAATCAGCGTATCTATCCCTTTGAGTAAGGCGCCACCACCAGCTAGCATAATACCCCGGTCAATGATATCTGCTGCCAGTTCCGGAGGTGTGCGTTCCAGTGTCCTTTTCACTGCTTCGATAATTACTGATAACGGTTCCAACATACTTTCACGAATTTCTGGGCCTTTGATCGTCACAGTTCGCGGTAACCCAGAAAGCAGGTGTAAGCCTCGGACTTCCATCATGGCATCACCATCATCATTAGTGGGATAGGCAGAACCAATCCGAATTTTGATGTCTTCGGCAGTCCGTTCCCCAATCACTAAGTTATGAACTTTCTTCATGTAAATGATGATTGCTTCTGTCAGTTCATCGCCGGCAATGCGTACTGATTCACTGATTACTGTACCTTGTAGACTCAGTACTGCTACTTCTGTTGTGCCGCCACCGATATCAATGATCATGTTGCCAGTCGGTTCGGCAACTGGTAACCCCGCGCCAATTGCTGCTGCTACTGGCTCATCAATTAAATACACTTCTCTGGCACCAGCTTGAGTAGCTGCATCCATCACGGCTCGTCTTTCTACCCCTGTCACACCACTGGGAATGCCGATGACAATTCGGGGTAAAATCAGAGACCTACCCTCATTTACCCGCTGGATAAAGCTTTTTAGCATCAACTCGGCTGTATCAAAGTCAGCAATTACCCCATCACGCAGGGGGCGGAGGGCAATCACATTTCCCGGTGTGCGACCGAGCATTTTTTTTGCTTCTTCTCCTACTGCCAGTGCTACTTTTTCGTTTACATCGATAGCAACTACAGAAGGCTCTTGGAGTACAATACCTTTACCAGATACGTAAACAAGGGTGTTGGCTGTACCGAGGTCGATACCCATGTCCCATGATGAGCGAAAGTTCCTGAAAAAACCCACTCGTCTCTACGCTCCCTATTAGCGATAAATTTGACTATAACGGTAAGAGTTAATCGTGCTGGATTTTATTACGTTTTTTAGTCTGAGTCCAGTAACCCAAACTATTTTTCTATAGTTTTTGGTATTCTTTGGCTATGTTTCAAGCATTTTAATTGTTAAGAATCTCAGGTAACATCAGTATAACTGTGTAGTTTTCTTTGTGTTCCCAAGGGTTTTCCTACTTTTAAATTAATTATATTGTAAATTATTTAACATATTTTAACCAGTTTCACAATTCGCTATGATGAAAGTCGAAATCAAAAAGTACACCTGTACTAAAAGGTAAGGTTCATGAGCATCAATATTGTCACTCTTGTTGGTCGTGTAGGCACTGACCCTGATATGAAGTATTTTGAGTCTGGTAGTGTTAAGTGTAAATTAACACTTGCGGTCAATCGGCGATCGCGCAATAATGATAAACCTGACTGGTTTAATTTGGAATTATGGGGAAAAACGGCGGAGGTGGCGGGTAATTATGTGCGTAAGGGCAGCCTAATTGGCATCAAAGGCTCCTTGAAGTTTGACACATGGAGCGATCGCCAAACCGGAGCAAACCGTTCCACACCAGTTATCCAAGTAGACCAACTGGATTTATTAGGTTCTAAGCGTGACGGAGACGGCGGTATGGGCGATATGTCTCCAGAAAATTTCTAATTCATCAGCGGTCAGTTGTCAGTTGTTTATTTACCACTGACCGCTGACTAATGACTAATGACTAATAACTAATAACTAATTTGCAACGTCACCGATGCTTCAACCTGCTGTTCACCACCAATTACAGGAGTAGAAGCATCAGCGTTAGCTAATTTAGCAGCTTCAGCACGATACAGCATCGGTGGTGGTGGCGGACTTGCACCATTAATTTGAATGCTGACTATTTCTTTCGGCTTTAATCCTAGTGTGTTGAAAACGGCATCAGCTTGTTTTTGGGCTTCTTGAGTAGCTTCTTTAAGTGCTTGTTTTTGAGCAGATGCGATCGCCTCGTCACTGGCTACAAAGCTAATGCCATTAATTTGCGTCGCCCCAGCTTTCACTGCTTCATCTAATAATGTACCCGCTTTCTCGGTAGCCAAGCGAAAACTCACAGTGTTGTTAGCACTATAGCCAGTAATCCGCTGCACATTATTGTTATAGCTATAAACTGGATTGAGGCGAATACCAGTAGTTTGCAATTTTTCCACATTCCGGTTTTTCAGCAAAGTCACCACAGCCGAAGACCTGCGGGCAGCCTCAAGCTGTACCTCCTCGGCGGTTTTTCCCTGAATCTCCACCCCCAAACTTACTTGCGAAAGGGTTGTGGGAATTGTTTCCATGCCACGGCCACTAACAGTGAGAGTACGCCACAATTTCTCTTTTTCTTGGGCGGAAGCAGGCAGGATAAAAGTCACACATACCAGCAACAGCAAAGGTAATATTTTCCACAAGTTCCTAGAGGGAAACTGAGAACCGGACACAGTGGTTCTAGACATCAGATTTGCACTCCTCACAAAAATTATCCAGATGCTTTTAATTAAACGTATCTAACAATCATTAATTGTCTGTCAACTATTAATAGTCAACAGCCAGTCAGAGTTTTTCAGAACTCTAATGGGATTGATAGCTCGGAAATGTATGTTTCTACTTTGACACTGCCACAATCAAAAGCTGAAGTGGTTACATTTTTAGAAACTGAAAAAATTACATCAAAACTTGTGGAGATTTTGTTATGGCCTATTGGCTACTGAAAACAGAACCGGCAGATTATTCCTACTTTGATCTAGAAAGAGAAGGTAGTACAGTTTGGGATGGAGTGAACAATCCCTTAGCGTTAAAATATCTACGTACAATGCTCCTGCACGACTTGGCGTTGATTTATCACACAGGTAAAGAACGGCAAGTTATGGGTGTGGCAGAAATCATCAGTCAACCTTATGCCGATCCAGCATTGAATGATAGCAAACGGGTAGTTGTGGATCTGCGGGCAGTGCAAAGAGTTACCCAGCCCGTTACCCTAGTCCAAATCAAGCAGGATGGTAAGTTTACAAACTTTGAGTTGCTGCGACTCCCTAGACTGTCTGTAGTCCCAGTTTCTGAGTTCTACTGGCAAAGATTAATTGAGTTGGCAGCAATAAATCTACCAAAAATCTCCAAATAGTTGCTTGAACGAAAGCGGTAAAAATAAAGAGAAGGATTTTCACAGAACAAATGCAGTTTTTAGATGCAGTCAACTTTTCTTTCCCTCTGCTGGCAAGCGCAACAAAAGCCGCAGACAGTTCAATGGTAGTAGCGGCAGTGCTGCTGAGTTTAGTGATAATTTACCTCGCCAGCAAAGTTGGTGGGGAATTATCGAACCGAGTGGGTTTACCGCCTGTCTTAGGCGAACTCCTCGGTGGTGTAGTGGTAGGCGTTTCTGTACTACATCTGTTGGTGTTTCCCGAAGGTGGCGCAGACAGTTCGAGTTCTCTGATTATGACCTTCCTCCAAACCACTGCTGGGTTAAGTCCTGAAGCCACTCCAGAGGTGTTTGCAGCACAGTCTGAGGTGGTTTCTGTTTTGGCAGAACTGGGTGTGATCATCCTGCTATTTGAAATTGGTTTGGAGTCAAACTTAAAAGACTTGATGGCGGTTGGTACTCAAGCCTTCGTTGTCGCAGTGGTGGGGGTGGTAGCACCTTTCGCTGCTGGTACTGTCGGGTTAATGACTTTATTTGGTATCAGTGCTGTACCAGCAATTTTTGCTGGGGCGGCTTTGACGGCTACTAGTATTGGTATTACTTCCAAGGTGCTATCAGAATTGGGGCGTCTCAATTCTAAAGAAGGGCAGATTATTATCGGTGCTGCGGTAATTGATGACGTACTAGGAATTATCGTGCTTGCGGTAGTTGCCAGTCTGGCTAAAGATGGCGCGGTAGATGTGACTAAAGTGATTTATCTGATTATCAGCGCCACTGGTTTTCTTCTGGGTGCGATCTTGCTGGGCAATGTTTTCAATAAGTCTTTTGTGGCGATCGCCGATCAACTCAAAACACGGGGCGAGTTGGTAATACCAGCATTCATCTTCGCCTTTGTCATGGCATACTTTGCCGCCGCCATCCACTTAGAAGCAATTCTGGGCGCTTTTGCCGCAGGCTTAGTCCTAGAAGAAACTGATAAGCGGAAAGAACTGCAAAAGCAAGTTATCCCCATTGCTGATATGCTGGTGCCGATTTTCTTTGTCGCTGTTGGGGCAAAAACCGATTTGGGAGTTTTGAATCCAGGGATTCCCAGTAATCGGGAAGGTCTAATTATGGCAACTTTCCTGATTACAGTAGCCATTATTGGTAAAGTGATCACAGGTTTAACGGTGTTTGGTCAACCCGGAATCAACCGTTTAGCAATTGGTGTGGGGATGATTCCTAGAGGAGAAGTAGGGTTGGTATTTGCTGGCGTTGGCGCAGCGAGTGGTGTTCTCTCAAAATCACTGGGGGCAGCCATTATCATGATGGTAATCCTGACAACATTTTTAGCCCCTCCCTTACTACGATTCGTATTTCCCGAACCAAAAACCGTAGCGACAGACTCAGAGAAATTAATTTTAGACGCCTCCTCTGGGACGCCATTGGTAATAGAACCGCCTCAGTTTGTCATACCGACATCACAAGATTCTCAGGAAAGTTAATTAAAGTCTGAGGTAGAACATAAATCAGTCCTGAGTAATTCCCACTCAGGACTTAGCACTTCCTACTCAACGGAAACTTCTCTTTCCTAATCGCCGTCTCCTGTGCATAGTAAATTTTTGTTTGTTTCTAATTCCTACTAGTATTTGGAATGTTATTGATTTTTAGTCTTTTCCAGGGCCCCTGTCATACTCTGAATATTTGCCCAGTAATTAGGAATTGACACTTGTAAATCTTGCTTCATAAGTTGACATTGGTGGAAATCTTTTCAGCATCCAATCAAACAACTCAGCATTAATCCCTGACTAAGTCAAGTGGGACTGACTAGGATTGACTATGTATAGCTAATTCTGCTTATATCAGTGCCAAACTTCAAACAGGCATATAAAGTAAAAGTTTAGGTGGTGACGGTGTGAGGATTTACCAATATTTTGAAACCTTGATGGCTCTCATGAATGCAAATCAGGAGAAATGACTGTGAAATTACACTGGTTACTACCTAGCACTTGTGGAACTATTGTTTTGCTATCGTCGCCGGCTTTGGCTGCAAAACTGGAATCTTGGCGGTTTGATGCCAATCAAAACCGACTGGAAATTAACACTTCGGGCGCTGTTCAACCCCAGGCGCAACTAGTTTTCAACCCTACTCGTCTGGTAATTGATTTACCAAATACCAGTTTTGGGCGTCCACAGTCAACGCAACTTTTAAACGGTACGATTCGCGCTATCCGTGTCGGGCAGTTTGACAAACAAACAACGCGTATAGTTGTGGAACTTTCTCCTGGTTATATTCTAGACCCTAAGCTGGTGCAATTTGTCGGCACTACTGGCAGTCGCTGGACAGTGCAATTACCAAAGCCGGAAATCGAGAAAGCACCATCAAGTGCCAGCAACAACATTTACAGTTTAGTGACAATAGATCCTCAGACGAAACCTGAGATATCAGCGATCGCTCCTCCTACAGTAGGAAAGACTCAAATTGAGAGCTTACAAGCGACAGGGGATGGATTTTTTATCCGCACTAGTGGCGATAATCCTGTCTTTAAGGTAAATCGTAGCCGCGATCGCACTACCATATTCATGGATATCTCTGGTGCAACTTTATCACCACGTTTAGCCCAGGGAAATTTGCCAATCAATCAGCATGGTGTAAGCCGGATTGATTTCACCCAACTGCAAACAACACCAACATCTGTTCGCATGACGTTGCGGGTAAATAAAAATAGCCCCGACTGGCGAGCAAGCCTTAGCAGTTCCGGTGATTTGGTACTTCTACCTACCAGTTCTGTTGTTCGCTTACCTCAAAGCAGTACCCAACCTACACCCCCTCCATCTTCCAGCAACCCACCTGCAACTAACTATCCAGCCACTATTCAGTCTGTAGAATTAGCTGGGAACGGCACCCAACTGCTGATTAGAGGCGACCAAACTCTATCGGCTACAAGTGGCTGGGACAGGACTACTGGTCTATTCCGGATCACTATTTCCAATGCTAAGTTAGCTCGCTCGGTGACAGGCCCTGCTTTTGATGCCAATAGCCCCATTCTCCGGGTACGTCTGCAACCCCAAGCTCCTAACACTGTAGTGATTTTTGTCCAACCAGCGTCGGGAATACAAATTGGGGAAATCAACCAGTTAAGCAGCCAGCTTTTGGCTCTACAATTACAAGGCTCTCGTCGAGTCACCATACCCCCCATAACGCCCCCTTTACCTCCGCTTCAAGGGCAATTACCAAACCCAACAGATATATCGCCACCGCAGTCCCGCCCAGTTCCTAAAGGAAAGGTACTAGTATTCATTGACCCCGGACACGGCGGCCAAGATCCAGGTGCTATTGGTATTGGAGGAGTACGGGAGAAGGATATCATCCTGCCCATTAGCAAAAGGATAGCGGAGGTTTTGCAGCAAAATGGCGTTTCCGTGATGATGGCACGGAATTCTGACTATTTCGTTAGCCTTCCGGGAAGAGTAAATATGGCACAAAGAGCTAAAGCTGATGTATTTGTCAGCATCCATGCTAATTCAGTCGGTCTGAGCCGTCCGGATGTGAGTGGTTTGGAAACCTACTATTACGACAGCGGTCTGAGTCTAGCTCGCTTGGTTCATAACAGCATTCTCCAAAGCGTAGATGTGAAAGATCGACGGGTGCGGCGAGCCAGATTTTTTGTGCTCAGAAAAAGTTCAATGCCTTCAATTTTAGTGGAAACTGGTTATTTGACTGGGCGGGAGGATATTGCTAAGTTAAAAAACCCAGCTTACCAAAATCAAATGGCGGAAGCGATCGCTCGCGGTATTCTCCAATACTTAAAGCAAAGATAATTAATTTGGTTTCAATGCTTCAGCAAATACATTTAAAGATTCCTCTTTTTATACAGCTTGGTCGTCCCGATGACAGGAGTGTTGCTGCTGTCATCAGAAAATCCACTTGTGGAAAGCCGTGATTAATCTCATCTTTACCACTAGCCACACCCAACCATAAGAATTTTTCTAATTAAAGAGTAGCTGTCACCAAGCGTTACTGCACCAGTTGACAGCAGTTGGAAGTTTTTAATCGCTGCATCGATGACCAGTAATCGAACAACTTAATACCAACTCTTGGCTGATTTAAGTTTCATTGATGGATTTTACTGAGTACGATTAATTCTGATAGCGCTTCTTTGGTGTAATCTGATGCTTTGCTCTTCAAATATTTCTGCGCTCACAGCATGGCAAAAGCAGATGGATATGCTAAGATTTTACGCCATTAGCTGTGTAACAATACCAGCGCAAAACTCTTTTGCTGCTTCAAAGCTAAAGTTTGGGCGGTGACGGTGTGAGGATTTACCAATATGTTGAGATATTGACAGCTCATAAGAGAATGCGAATCAGGAGAAAAGACTTTGAAACTACACTGGTTACTACCCAGCACTATTGGCACTATTTTCTTGCTATCATCGCCAGCAATGGCTGCAAAACTGGAGTCTTGGCGGTTTGATACTAATCAAAACCGACTGGAAATTAACACTTCAGGCACTGTCCAACCCCAAGCACAACTAATTTTCAACCCCACTCGTCTGGTAATTGATTTGCCAGACACCAAATTTGAACGTCCGCAATTAACGCAACAAGTAGGCGGTGCAATTCGCGCTATCCGTATCGGACAGTTTGACAATCAAACAACCCGCATAGTCATCGAACTTACTCCTGGTTATACACTAGACCCGAAGTTAGTAAAATTTGTTGGCACTACTGGCAGCCGCTGGACAGTCCAATTACCAAAGCCAAATGTTGAGGCGATAGTTTCTGCCAAAGAAAGTAGAGAACAGCAACCAGAAGTGCCTTCTACCACAGCACCCGCAAAAACATCAGCACCAGTGCTACCTCCTAGAAATATTTACAATGTGGTGACAACAGGTGCTGCCCCGTCTACCGAGGAAACGGTGGTCAACACCACAGCAGGGATAACTCAAATTGAGAACTTCCGAGTCACAGGTGATGGATTTTTCATTCGTACTAGTGGTGCTAATCCTCAGGTTCAAGTCAATCGCAGCGACGATAATCGGACAATCAACATTGACATTGCTGGCGCAGCGTTATCATCAAGTTTGGCCCAGCGGGATCTGTCAATTAATCGTTATGGTGTCAGCCGCATTCAATTCTCCCAACTCCAAACCAGACCACCTGGGGTGCGGATGACTTTGCAGGTGGACAAAAATAGCCCCGATTGGCGGGCTAGTGCCAGCAGTATTGGTGGTTTTGTCGTCTTACCCAGTCGTGTTGTTAGATTACCTGGTGGAGATAATATTCAAAGTCCCACAACACCTGCTACCAACTCGCCAGCAACTATTCAGGCTGTGGAACTGGCTGGTAATGGCACGCAACTTCTGATTCGGTCTGACCAAACTGTATCTGCCACCGGTGGTTGGGATAGAACCTCTGGCTTGTTCCGCATCACCATTCCCAACGCTAAGTTAGCTTCTAAGGTTACAGGCCCTGCTTTTGATGCCAATAGCCCTGTCCTCCGAGTACGGCTACAAACCCAAGCACCTAATACTGTAGTCGTTTTGATCCAACCTGCGTCGGGAGTGCAAATTGGCGAACTCAACCAGTTCAGCAACAAGCTTTTGGCGCTCCAATTACAACGTTCTGGCCGAGCAATACCCCCGATTGGTTTACCTCCCTTACCATTACCAAACAGCGGACAACTACCAGACACCAGTACGAATAATAATCAAGTTCAGCCACAGCCACGTCTCTCGGTTCCCAGGGGGAAATTGCGAGTAGTTATTGACCCCGGACATGGTGGTAAAGACTCCGGTGCGCCTGGTTTAGGTGGTTTGTTAGAAAAAGATGTTGTCCTGCCGATTAGTAAAAGGGTTGCTACGATTTTGGAGCAAAATGGCGTACAAGCCGTGCTAACGCGGGATGCTGACTTTTTTGTAGAACTTCAGGGACGGGTAGATATAGCGGAGCGTGTGAATGCAACTTTGTTTGTCAGTATTCACGCTAATTCCGTTGACCGTCGCCCTGATGTGAATGGGTTAGAAGTATATTATTACGACAGTGGTTATGGTCTGGCGGAAGCTGTTCGCAAGTCCATTCTTCAGAATATCGGTACCATTAAAGACCGGGGAACCCGCAAAGCCCGATTTTACGTCCTCAGAAAAAGTTCCATGCCCTCGATTTTAGTGGAAACTGGCTATATGAGTGGTCGGGAGGACAATCCGCGATTGGGAACACCAGAATACCAAAATCGCATGGCAGATGCGATCGCTCGTGGTATTCTCAGGTATTTACAACAAAGATAAAAATGCAACCAAGGTAAAAATGTAGTACAAATTCTTATTTAAAGAGGTGGTATGTAGACTTCTTTTGCGTGCAGGATTTAATAGTCATTTAGCCGATTGTCTGCTAAATCCTGTATCTTAAATCCAAAAACCTAAATCAATATCCGCTTGTGTATTCATCTTCCATCTTTGAAGGAAATCTTGACCATTTTTCTGACCAAGAACCCCAACGTGCCCCAATTGGCATCTTCGATAGTGGTGTGGGTGGTCTAACGGTACTGCGACAACTCTATCGACAACTCCCCAATGAATTAGTAATTTACTTTGGGGATACAGCTCGACTTCCTTATGGCATTCGTTCACAAGCAGAAATTTTACAGTTTGTGCGCGAAATTATTACCTGGATGCAACAGCAGCAGGTAAAAATGGTGATTATGGCTTGCAATACCAGTTCTGCCCTAGCGCTAGAAGTAGTGCGTCAGGAATTTAGTATCCCGATTCTAGGAGTGATCCTACCAGGAGCAAAGGCAGCAGTGCAGCAAGGAAAGCGTATTGGTGTAATTGCTACCCCGGCCACTGCTAAGAGCAATGCCTATCGTCATGCTATTCTCGAAATACAACCCGATGCCCAAGTCTGGCAAGTTAGTTGTCCAGAGTTTGTGCCACTAATTGAGCAGAATCGCATTCACGACCCCTACACCACTGAAGTAGCACGATCTTATCTAGCAACCCTGATCAAGCAGGAAATTGACACTTTAGTCTACGGCTGTACCCATTATCCCCATCTTGCACCAATACTGCGATCGCTCCTCCCCCCTCAAGTCAAGCTGGTTGACCCAGCAGTTCATGTCGTAGCAGCTTGTGCCCAAGACTTAGACCTACTAGGGTTAAGGAATACTCACCCACCACTGCCAACTCGCTTCGCTGTTAGCGGTTGTCCGCAACAGTTTGCACAGTCTGGAATGCAGTGGTTGGGCTATACTCCACTAGTGGAACAGGTATGCTTTACTAATGCCACTATTTCCCAACTTCAACAAGACTATGTTGGTTAATAGTTATTGGTCAATATTTTGACTATTGACTACTGGCTATTAACTATTCCAGTCACCTTTGGCCTGACTGATATCTCTGGCTTATGTGTGCCTTTGGTAGCCAAAGGCACACTTTTAGCAGAGGCAGTTTTTTTACCTGTTCGCTTTGCTAGTGCTAGTAATAAATAAACTGCGAATAAATATCCAGCCGCTAAAATAAATATCATCATAGGCATATTTTCGTAAATCATTGTTCTACCAGCTCTTCTTTCAAAGGAATATAAATAAGTAGAACTTCAGCCGATCAAGTGCATTCTTAATGGCTGTAGTTATCCGTTTTCGTTCTAACCGTAGAGTCTTAATTCTCTCCGGTCAACGAATTTATTATTTAACTTAATTTTTCGCAGACCATACATCCGACAGCAGTTAAATTGCCAAATAGCAAATTATAACTGCGCTCCTCAGCAGTCTACCTAGTCTGCGTTACTTACACTCACACTACTACAATAGAAGCTACGCTGGCACTCTACGTGCGCTGAGACGTATAGCAGCTTCCCGTAAGGGTAGCACATAGCTCCAACATAGATGTATGTTGTAAAACCAACCCAAGAGATAGTTCCCTTGATCCCATCAGCGACTTGTTATTTTAGACTCACAACTCCATTGAGTAAAATCACCTACCGATGATTAACCTTTGAAGGGCGAATATCTGAAAAATTTAAAATCCCTACATTTTAGCGTAACACAACGACCCTGACTTTTTAGCTAACTTCTCGACTAAATTTAAAATTTTCTAGCTGGCTTTGCACAAGGCTGGGATCAATTAGTCCTACCTGAAAATATCTTGTATGTAATAGTTACTGGGTAAGGAACAAGATGCATTTTCATCTGTTGTGTTCAAGGTCACCCATCAAGCTTATTGCCATCAAGAAAATTCTTAGTCAAACAATAAATATCTCTATGATAGAAGATTGTTCAGAAAATAGATAAGTATCCCTAATGACTAGACCGCTGTATTAATACTTAAAAAGTACCTGTGTCTTTTATTGCTTTTTTTTGAAAGACAGATGATATGTCCTAGGGGATATCAATCAGAAGCCATTTTCTAGAGTTTTTACAGGCAATATGGATGGGAAGGATGGGATTTCCTCAGGAAAACTTTCCGCTGGCACTGGCTTATCTTAAAATGGGTATAGGATATGTAAACTTTCGTAACCTAAGCCAGAGTCCGCCCATCCATGACCCCAGCCACCTCCCTGTTTACCCCTGTGGAAGCAGACCTGCGAATACTAGCAGAAAACCTGAAACAGCTAGTTGGAAATCGCCACCCCATCCTCTATGCAGCAGCCGAACATTTATTCGGAGCTGGGGGGAAGCGCATTAGACCGGCAATTGTCCTGCTAATATCGCGAGCAAGCATCCTAGACCAAGACATTACTCTCCGTCACCGACGATTAGCAGAAATTACGGAAATGATCCACACAGCTAGCTTGGTACATGACGATGTGGTAGACGAGTCAAATGTGCGACGTGGTGTTCCTACAGTTCATAGTTTGTTTGGGAACCGCATTGCCGTACTCGCAGGAGATTTTCTCTTTGCCCAATCGTCTTGGTATTTGGCAAATCTGGATAATTTGGAGGTGGTAAAACTGCTTTCGGAAGTGATTATGGATCTGGCCGCTGGGGAGATCCAGCAAGGACTGAATCGCTTTGATAGCAGTCTCTCAACTGAGAGTTACCTCAAAAAGAGCTATTACAAAACAGCCTCATTAATGGCTAACAGTTCTAAAGCAGCTGGATTACTCAGTGAAGTTTCCCCAGAAACAGCTGAACATTTGTATAACTACGGTAGGCATCTTGGTCTAGCGTTCCAGATTGTGGATGACATTTTAGATTTCACCAGTTCCACAGATACCTTGGGTAAACCAGCAGGATCAGATCTCAAAAGCGGTAATCTTACTGCACCAGTGTTATTTGCTTTGAAAGAAAAACCATACCTAGAAGTGTTGATTGAACGAGAGTTTGCCCAAGAAGGAGATTTAGAGCAGGCCCTAGTACTGATTCAAGACAGTCAAGGTATACAGCGGGCTAGAGAATTAGCTGCTCACCATGCTAAGTTAGCGGCTGAACATATTGCGACTTTGCCACCCTCAGACTCTCAGCAAGCATTGATTAACATCGCTGACTATGTACTGAGTCGGCTCTATTAGGGACTGGGGACTAGGTATTGGAGGCTGGGGACTGGGAAATCTTTTAAATCACCAATCATCAATCCCTAATCCCTAATCCCTAATCTCCTCAAGCGATATCAGGAGGTACTTGTTTACCGGGGCGGTGTTTTTGCAACGTTTGTTGTATCAGGTTTTGTAGGTCAGATCGCCGCACTTCGACGGCGTTGGTAGTCGTACCTGGAGTTTCAAAAAAAACTATACTATCCACTGGTTCTAATGCCACCAGTTGAAACAAAATGTGAGTGACAGGAATGGCTGTAGCTACTACTTGAGGGTCAAGCCCAGCATTGGAGGAGAGTGAGACATCCTGTAAAGTAGGGAAGGCATAAATTACGCACTTTTCTAAAGTTGGATTTTCACGGTTACTCAATGTAGTTAAAATCCAGCCTTGTTTCGAGTTTTGGAGAATATAGTATTGGGGGTAGCGTAACTTTTGGGCGATCGCGCCCAGAGTCGGTGCGATTGCTGCGATAAGTTGTGGTGTTATACCATCATGGGGTGCATTGTCAATCAGCAATTGAATTTGTGCTTCTAAATCCATCATGACTTGTAAGAGTGTTTCTGGGCAATGGACATAACATAAGTACGAACAATCCCACGCCTAGCGGGGAATAACTTTCTTGAGCCACATCCTCTCCTGGCAGGATTGGCATGGGTTTAGCTTATATGCAAAACCCATCAATCCAACACCCACGGTACTACAGGTTGTGTTTAAGTATGTTTATGTTAGGGTCTTTTTAAAACTGAGACTATGAATTCAGCCGCAACCGCAACTATTGAGGGAGAAAATTCTATTGGCGTGGAGGTGATATTTCAGCTTCTATTTAAGGAGCTTCAGCAATCAACCAAAGCTTCGGAACAGAATTGTCACGATGTGGCAACAAGAATTGCTGCCGAAGTCCACCGGATTTGCAGTGAGAGTAAACGTATCCAGGCTTCCGGTGCTATAGAAAGCTCGGCAATTACCCTAGCCAGACATCGGCTGCAACAATGTCTCAGATACTATCAGTTGGGTTCAAATCGGGGCAGGGTAGAATTACACAGTACTCTGAGTGCAATCATTTATCGTTACATTAATCCTCCTCAGAAGCAATTGAGTTATCAAGGGCGGCTGACTATCATCGAAGATTTTCTCCAGAGTTTTTATCTGGAGGCATTGAATGCTTTCCGGCGGGAAAACCAATTAGATGCCACCTATCGCCCCCAAACCCTTCTAGAATTAGCTGAGTACATGGCCTTTACCGAGCGCTATGGTAAGCGACGGATTCCTTTACCCGGACGCCAGCAGCAGCTAATTATTCTGCGAGCGCAAACCTTTTCCCAACAGCAACCCCCAGAAACTAGCGTAGACATAGAACAAGCAGCAGAAGGTAGCAGCAACGAAGCTGACGGGTCTTGGGAAGAGCCTGCTGTGCAACAATTGCGCTCGGCGATGGCGATGCAGCCAGAACCAGAACCAGAAGAAGACACCCTGCGCTCGGTTGTGATTACGGAATTAATGAATTATTTAGAACAACGCCAACAATCGGACTGCGCTGATTACTTTTCTCTCCGCCTTCAGGATCTCTCAGCGCAGGAAATTGAGCAGATTTTGGGTTTAACACCCCGTCAGAGGGATTACTTGCAGCAGCGCTTTAAGTATCATTTAATTCGTTTTGCCTTGTTGCATCGCTGGGAATTGGTTCATGAGTGGTTGGAAGCTTCTTTGCCCACAAATTTGGGCTTGACTCCCCAACAATGGCTTGCATACACAGCCCAGTTGGACGATAAACAGCGGTCTTTACTGGAGTTAAAGCAACAAGGACAAGTGGACGAAAAAATTGCCAAAACTTTAGGGTTGTCCATGTCACAACTTCAAAAACGGTGGTTTAAAATTCTTGAGCAAGCTTGGGAAATTCGTAACTCGTTAGTATCCGGATCAGGTGCATCTACTCATGAATAGTGACTCAGAATCCTTACAACACCAGTTACTCGATTGGTTGTTGGCAGATCATGTCAGAACCGGCGAGCATTCCTCGGTGGAGTGTGAGGAGATTGACGGGGTAGAAAACCCTCTCAAGGAAGCCGCTGCGTCAAAAAGTGGTGAGCAAGAGTTGGGAGGGAAACCCCAAACCTTTCAACTAGGAGAAATTCCTACTGTGCAAGAACGTTTCCAAGCCGTCCTTAAGCGTCGGTTACAAATCCAAAGCCAAAATCATCCACCTTTATTCCCTTGGGAATCAGAATTAATAGACTATCCTGAGTTTGTTAATGAGCCATCGATTGCCTTAGTTCCTGCCTGGGGGTTGATGGCACAGCAAGCGAAGCTCAATCTGCCAGTTCATTTACCGGAGAAAATTTTCTGCCAATTGCTAGAAAAGTGTCAGGTGTTACTCACATCTTCACTACCCCTAGGGGCAAAACTAGTTCAAGTGGTGGAGAGCTTTTTCCCTAATGATTCCCAGACAATAAATGACCTAGCTGGATTGGTGCTCAGAAGCACCTATCGGTCTGTGGATACCCTGGAAAAAATGCCGAATATTCAGAGTGATTACTCAGATTTGGGGCCACGTCAACAAATGGCGTTGTCTTTACTGGCGGCTAAACAACTGCTGGATAATCTGACTCTGCCAATTTCACTCACCCATCCAGTGGTAGCAAGACAATGGCTAACGAGTGCGGGTACTCTTAGCATTAGAGTAGAACTCCAATGTCTGGGTAAATTGACGAAGTTAATTGTTCAGGGTGAGTTACCCACTAAAGGGATTTTGCGACTTGGGGGAAATGGCTCCCAAGCAATGGCACAATCTTCGAGTCCAGGAAACCTGAGTGTAGAATTATGCTGCGGGCAACTTAACCAGACTTACACTCTGGAAGTTGAATTTCCCGACCTAGGCCAACAGCCATTGTTGTTTGTGATTAGTCCCACGATTTAGAGAAAATTACCACCGCTAGCACTCTAAGTTGATCAACGCCAATGCTATGAAGATGATTTTCCTGGCTTTGAAGCTTATCCTATGTTCAACAAGCGATCATTAGGGCGTCTATGATGAGGACACTTGCACAAGATGGGTAGATTCCCTTAGATTCCTCAAGGGTGTCTAAAGCTAGGATAGGGAGGGCTACTGCTGAAGACAGGAAGACAGGGTGATCTTTTTCTATCCCCAGCATTGTGTCCGTGGCGTCTACATCATCGCTTTGCTTACTTCAAGATGTTTAACTTATCCAGGATAAATCGGTTTTGGCGTCTGCCTGTAGGTATTTACTGGCGGCAAAATATCCAGGGTTCGCCTTTAATAGAAGTGGAAGATTCTATTCCCTTACGGGTGCTGGTGCTAGCGTTGGTAATTTTGGGAATTGTGGCGACGGATATTGCAGCCGAGACTAGATTTAGTCTTTGGGCGGTGCCGTCGAGTATGGTGGGTGCAATTTGGGCTTATTACGGTCGCCGCAATGCTAATATTCCAGTCAAGTTCTGCATCGCTATTGGAATGTTAGTAGCGCTGGGTGCTTTGTTTGGACGGCTGCTGGGGGAGTTGAATGATACCCGGCTGGGTTTGGCAGAATTATTAATTCAACTCCAGGTACTCCACAGCTTTGATACGCCCCGCCGCAAAGACTTGGGTTATTCAATTGTTATTGGGTTGATATTAATAGGTGTGGCTGGAACTTTGAGTCAAACTTCCGCTTTTGCACTTGTGTTGCTGTTATTTTTAGCGATCGCCCTACCAACTTTAGTTTTAGACTACCGCTCACGCTTGGGCTTAAAACAATTAAGCTTTAAAAAGGAAAAATTCAACAAGCAGAATTCCTCAAATCTTAATTTTAAATTTTTAATTCTGAATTTTTTGCTGATTGTGGGGCTGGGTCTCTTAATTTTTGCTGTTCTGCCCCGGTTCCCTGGCTATCAGCTACGGACTTTTCCTGTAAGTTCCCCAATTAACGTTAAAGGTGACTTTACAGGGCGTAGCATTACTAATCCTGGTTATGTCCGCCAAGGTAATGGAAATAATCAAGGCAGTGATCAGGGAAAAGGCCGAAATGGTCAACCAGGGAAGGTTGATGATAGCTTTTATTACGGTTTTAATAGCCAGATGAACCAAAACCTGCGGGGGGAGATGAAACCCAAGGTGGTGATGCGGGTGCGATCGCAGGCTGAGGGTTTTTGGCGAGTGCTGGCCTTTGATAAATATACAGGTAAGGGTTGGGAGATTTCTCGCAATGAAGAGGTTACTACCCTCAAGCGATCGCCTTGGTCTTACCAAATTTTTCTCTCCCCACCAGTGATGACTGGTAAAACTAAGGAGGTAATCCAAACTTACACAGTAGTGGCGGATTTACCTAACTTGATTCCCGCTATGGCTGATCCTAAGGAAATTTATTTCCCCACACCAGTGATCGCTGTGGATCAAGAAAACGGTTTGCGATCGCCTGTGGAGTTATCAGAAAACCTGACATACACAGTAATTTCCGCAGTACCATACCGCGATCGCTCTTTGTTAGGAAAAGCGACTACTAAATATCCACCATATATTCAAAAGTATTACCTAAACATCCCACCAAAAATTGCTGAAAAAGTACAGCAACGCACTGAAGAAATCCTCGCCGATTACAATCGAGAACGAGTTTCCAGGTCTTTAGACAATAAAAACCTAGATTCGCCCTACGAAAAGGCTCTCTACCTGGCTCAGTACCTGAAGCAAAACTACTCTATCCCCACAGATCCCTTAGGACTGCCTTATTTGGATGAAAAAGAAGACTTGGTAGAAGCTTTTTTGTTCAAAAACAAAGGCGGCTATCCAGACCACTTCTCTACAGTACTTACGGTGATGCTACGTTCCATTGGCATCCCCGCACGGTTAGTAGCAGGCTTTGCTCCGGGGACGTTTAATCCCTTCACAGGGATGTATATCGTCCGTAACACTGATGCATACTCCATGACGGAAGTATATTTCCCTAAATATGGCTGGTTTACCTTTGACCCAATTCCCAATCATCCCCTAATTCCCCCCTCAATTGAGGAAACTCAGACTTTTAGCGTTCTGCGCCAGTTTTGGCAATGGGTAGCTGGGTGGTTACCCTCTCCTGTGACTGGTTTGCTAAACAATGTGTTTGGGACAATATTTAGCTTACTCATCAGAGCGATCGCTTGGTTTTTAGCTTTATTCTCTCAAGGTTGGCTAGGGATATTGACTGGCTTAATCTTCGCAACTACAGCGTCTTTCTTCGGTTGGCTCTTTTGGGTACAGTGGCAACAGTGGCTCAATCGCCGTTGGTTGCATAAATTACCACCAATGGAAAAGCTTTATCAACAAATGCTCCAATGGACGGCTCAAAAGGGTTTGGGTAAACATCCCGCCCAGACACCCTTAGAGTACGGCAGAGTATCATACCAGCACCATTCCCCAGCCACCGCTCAAGTAATTGATGAAATTTGCCAAGCTTATGTTAGCTGGCGTTATGGTGGTGATACTCCTAACTGGAAGCAGTTGCGGCAAAAATGGCAAGAATTGAAGCAGAGAAAGAGCGATTGTTAATTGTTAATTTTTAATTCCGCCCTGGGGTAATAGCCCCTATAGATATGATTTCGCCTATATCTTTGGGCAGATTTTTCACAAATTTGGCTGATAAATAGCTAAAAAAAGCAGTTGTTAGGAAAAAACATCAGCTGGCGAGACCAGAAGCGTTGTAACTCCCATTTTTTGAAGATAACATGGGAATAAGTTTGTGATCAGCTTCTCATACCGCATTTGGCGTCAGTTTATTTATGGACATTCAGTTAATCAACATCGGTTTTGGCAACATCGTGTCTGCTAACCGAGTAGTTGCCATTGTCAGTCCAGAGTCCGCTCCGATTAAGCGGATCATTACCGATGCACGGGACAGAGGTCAACTGATTGATGCAACTTATGGTCGTCGAACTAGGGCTGTAATTATCACCGATTCCAGCCACGTAATTCTCTCAGCGATTCAGCCGGAAACGGTAGCCAATCGCTTCGTGATTTCCCGCGAACATCAGGTTGTAGATAATTGACTAGGAGTGGGTTATACCAATTTTAGATTGGGAACATTCGCGGTTAGACTGTTTCATCAATTTGAGACAATATAACCTATCCTAAGAAGAGAGTTAATAGCCTTACCCTATTTGCACCATATCGGCCGTAGGATATGAATTAGACAAGTTTTCTGTCACTCGTGCTACAAATTCCTTAGTCCAAGGTAGCTCTAGCAAAGAACTCCAGACTAAATGAATAATGTCTATTGATTAATTCACAAGTTTAACGGATGATGCAAGTTTTACCCCTCCAGAGTGGTGCTACTACCGAAGAATGCCCGCCTCATGGCAGACTAATCCTTTTAACCGGCCCTAGTGGAGTTGGCAAAGGTACTTTAATGCGATCGCTCCTACAGCGTCATCCGGAACTGTATTATTCGGTATCTGTGACGACTCGTTCTCCTCGTTCAGGGGAAATCAACGGCAAAAACTATTACTTTATCAGCCGCGATAAGTTTGAAGAACTGGTCAGTCAAGGTGAATTTTTGGAATGGGCAGAATTTGCTGGTAACTATTACGGCACTCCCCGTGAAGCAGTACTGAACCACATTCGCTGTGGTAAGTTGGTAATGCTGGAAATTGAGCTAGAAGGAGCAAGACAAATTCGCGCTTCCTTTCCCAGCGCCCTCAGTATATTTATTTTGCCACCTTCATTTCCCGAATTGGAGAAACGGATACGCGGTCGCGGCCAAGACCCTGAAGATGCGATCGCTCGTCGTCTGCGTCGCGCCCAAGAAGAAATTAAAGCCGCAGATGAATTTGATATTCAAATCGTGAATGACGATTTTGAAACCGCTCTTAATGACATCGAAGCGGCTTTGTTTGGATAATTTAGCCCCATGGAGAAAATCACAAAGTACATCCAGGGAAACCATAGCTCTTTCTGTATGTTCTTTGTGTATTTTTGGTTACTAAAACCCATTAATTATTATTTGATTACCTGACATACTCCTACACTGATGCAAGCATACACTGTAGGCTTCTCAACCAATCCAGCTATTGCTGTGGGAGGCGTTGACCTTTGTTTTAAGCCCACGGAATGCCCGACCGCAGACTATGAATTTCTTACCTTGTACCCTACAAGTTTTACCGCGCATTCATCTCACACTCAGAGAAGGGACAGATGTGAGGCGAATGCTGTTTGAGCTAAGAATTACTTTTTGGTAATCACCACTGTCAGTCGTTAGTTATTATTTGCCAGTTATTTTTATGATTACCACTGACAAGTCACAACTGACAAAGTGCCAATTACCAAAAATTAAATTAACCCAACAGACCTTGAATTAGTCCCAAATTACTAGTCAAAAAGTAAGCTACTACTGCACCACCAATACCACCAATCAAGAAAGCACTGGCAAAGTTATTCCAGCTTTCTTTGGAGTTAAAAGCATCTGTTGGGGGGTTAGGCACAGCAACACTGGGAAGTGCTTTGGGAGGATTGCTATTGGCATATAGGGACAGACAGGCGGTGAGAATCACAACCAAGCCTATGCTTGCCAATAACCCAGCTAAGTTAGCATTAGCTGCATCTCGTAAGGGCCCCAATTTAGAGAAGGGCCCAAATAGCAAGTAACCATGAGCCATGCCAACTTCTAGCCCACGTCTACCAGGATTAAGACCAGGGCGATAGGCTGGTAAGTTATTAATGAACCACTTAATTAAGGGAGAAGAATTAATTGCGGTTTCCAGGTCACCTTTCTGGGGATCCCGTCCTGGTGGAAAAGCAGCCTCTCTATTTCTGGGGTCACTAGGGAGATTCTTGGATGCATTTACTGATTGGGCCATAATTGATCTTCGCCTCTAAATTTAGAACGGGTGAAAAGCTACTTTCTTATAATCATTGTAGGTAAAGCAGATTTTTAGCTGGGAAGTTTAGAAAAATTAATTTAGCTGCTTTTAAAAGTTGGAAACTCGTAAGCTGTTTCCAGCATCACGAGTTTCCAAAACCATTTGAGTGATAGTTTTACCTAACTAGGTCGAGCAACCGAACTGCACGTTCTTAGGCAAAAGCCAAGACATTCAAATTTTGTCAATCCCGCCTTAAATTTAAGGTAGTGGGTGGAAAAGTAAGTCCGGGAAAAAGCGGTTAAATTCAATCAAAATCCCAGCTGTGATTGTCAGCCAGATGGTAGCTGCCACTGGTGCTGTGGAGATAAATTTAATCAAATAGGATGATTGGTCGCTTTTGTCTGCCATGAATTGAGTCTCCTAAGCAAGTGAATGAGTGAATCGGCATTAGCGTGGGGAAACAGTGATTTCTGAATCCTTGGCAGTTAATTCCCCAGAGAGCAACTCCTTAATTGCTGCCGCTGGCCAAGCAAAGCCTGTGGCGATGATAGGTAGTGCCAACCCAAGATCGATTTGGATTTCTTTTTGTTCGACATCTGGCCCCTTTTTAATTGCTTGCAGGTAGGCACGACCTACCCAACCAATCCAACCAGCAATATAGAGGAACAGGATACTGGGGATCAGGAAGTCGCCAGCACGATCAAGGCGTCCATCCACAATCAAGTGGGGGTAACCTTCAGGGCCGCACAGGGCCTGAGAATAGCGCTCAAACCGCTTTTTCCCTGATTCGGGGTCGGCGGTGGTGTTACGGGCATTTTTGGCTAGCTCTTGAAATGCGGGAGAGTCTTTGCAGGGTACAAGGTTAGCCCCTAAAGCTTTTGCTGGTGGAGCAAAATTGAACCAAAGACAAATCGCTAAAATCAAAGCAAACAATCGTCGCATGGAGTTGTTTCCTTTTATTACAAAACAGAAAGTTTTATGTACAAAACGAAGCGGCTTGTACAGGGTTTATTTGCATAACTAGCCAGTAATCATACTCTTGGGCGGGAACCGAGTAAAGTTTAAGTAAATAAAAGTTAAAGCTTCTCAAACAAGTCCCCTATCCAGCACTCAGAACTCAGTATTCTTTATGGCAACCGTTTTAGCAATCGAAACCAGCTGTGATGAAACTGCCGTCGCAATTGTTAAGAATCGTCAAGTTTGCAGCAGTATCGTAGCTTCACAAATTTCAGTCCATCAGCAATATGGTGGGGTAGTGCCAGAGGTAGCTTCTCGCCAGCACTTAGAAACGATCAACCAAGCGATCGCCGCATCTTTGGAGCAGAGCCATATAGACTGGGATCAAATTGATGGGATCGCCGCCACTTGTGCGCCGGGACTCGTAGGGGCGCTTTTAGTGGGGTTAACTGCTGCCAAAACCTTGGCAATGGTACACAATAAAGCATTTTTGGGAGTTCATCACCTCGAAGGTCATATCTATGCGACTTACTTGAGTGAGCCAACTTTAGATCCCCCTTTCCTTAGCTTACTAGTTTCCGGCGGACATACAAGCTTGATTTACGTCAAAGATTGTGGTATTTACGAAACTTTAGGCGAAACTCGTGATGATGCCGCAGGTGAAGCTTTTGATAAAGTGGCGCGGTTATTAAAGCTGGGTTATCCCGGTGGGCCGATAATTGACAAGCTGGCACAAACAGGTAACCCCCAAGCCTTTGCTCTGCCAGAAGGGAAAATTTCCCTACCAGGTGGGGGTATTCATCCCTACGATGGGAGTTTTAGCGGGTTAAAGACAGCAGTACTGCGTTTAGTGCAGCAGCTAGAGAAAGATGGCTCTCAAATACCAGTGGCAGATGTGGCGGCTAGTTTTCAAGAAACCGTAGCGCGATCGCTCACTAAAAGAGCGATCGCCTGTGCCCGTGACTATGGTCTAGACACAATCGCTGTGGGTGGAGGCGTAGCAGCTAATAGTGGGCTAAGAAAACACTTACAAGCAGCAGCAACCGAACACAACCTACGGGTTCTCTTTCCCCCCCTTAAATTCTGCACCGATAACGCCGCCATGATAGGCTGTACCGCCACTGACCACCTATCCCGTGGTCATACATCCCCCCTCACCCTAGGCGTTGAATCCAGACTAGCGCTGACCCAAGTGATGAAGTTATATCAACATTGAAATTTTAATTGGAGCCTAGCGACCCACTATTGACCGGATGTGATTAGCCACCGCATCTGGCTGCTCTAACATTGCCAAGTGCCCACAATTAGGGATTTCAATTACATTGTCTCCAATGTAGTGGAAAAGCGAATGAAAACTAGCTAAATGCCGAACATACTTGGGTTCCATAACCTTATCGTCAGTACCAGTCAAGAAATAAACTGGCTGCTGAAGTTGGGATACCAACTGGGGTAAGCGGTTGATTTCTTCCTCCGTCGTCGAATCTAACAGCGTTAAGAGAGCAGCTTCTGGGTCAGCAACAACGAAATCAATTACCCTCTGACGCGCCCAATAGCGATCCAGCGGACGTGCCACACTCGCTCTAGTAAACAGTAAATCAATCAAAGGTACTTGAGATAGCCAACGCGGGCGGATTTGTAAAAATTTCTGCCCCGCAGAGCGAAATTGCTCAAAAGCTTCTTTGAGATAAATACCACCACCTGCATTAATACAAATTACTCCCTTAACACATTCAGGTAGTTGAGCAGCTCCCCACAGGGCAATAGTACCTCCCAAGGAGTGACCAATTAGCCAAGCACTGGTAATATTCATCTGTTCCAGGAGGGCTGCTAAATCCTGAGCATAGGCAGAGGGAGTATAAAGAGAATTCAAAGCATAGTCAACCGAGTCACAGTTAGTAGAAATCAGGCTCAAAGAATTTTGTGCCCAATTAAAATCAGTTTTTGCCTCGGACTGGGATTCACCAAAACCCCGCAAATCATAAGACAGACACTGCAAATCAACTGATAGGCGGGAAATCACAGGTTGCCAGTATCCACGGCTATTGAGCCAACCGTGGATAAACACTAAAGCATGGGGAAAGGACGTGGGAGCTGTGAGCTCGTATGCGTGAGGAACGCCCAAGATTTCTATGGTTGCCATACTTATATCGTACCCGCTATACTTCTCCACCCTCAACTATTCGTAGGATGGGGAAGGATAGCGAAGACGGTTCAAAATTTTGACGCTACACTCATCGATCAAGCAACCGCTGTCGCACCCCTTCAGCAATTTTATGACCCAGATATTCAGGAATGAGGCTTTCATTCGGTCCTAACAAGTAGAGAATCAGCCTTGTGCGTCCGCGCCAAACCAGTAAATTGGCATTGACTACCAGCAAATCTTCCTGCCAGATGGCATACATCACTTTGTAAAATAATCCCGGTTGATTATCGGCTTCAATCACTAAGGCAGGGAGATGAAAAACCGGATCAACATAGAACTCAGTTTGTACCTGCTCTAAGCCAGCGTCAAGGTTGAATTCTACCGCCAGCATCTCCTCCACCTCAAACCGCCCTCCTAAAGCCTCACGAATAGCGCGGCAGACGTTTTCTGCGGTTTTGTCAGTCAAGGCTTTGCTGCCACGAGACACCAGGAGTTTGATAAAAACTAACATCGGCGGTCGAATCTGACCGTATAGACTTAGACCGTGGATAGTCAACCCGTAAGCTGCCAGCACACCAAAAATATCGCTGAGGAGAAAAGACTGGTTACGGTAGGCAAAATGCAGGGCACTTTTGCTACCTTCGGGTTTTAACTCGATCACAGCACGTCTAGTTTTATAGAGACGGTAGGCTAATCGTAAATTTTGCAGTTGAATCTCACTGCTAACAAATTGCTCGTAAAACTGCGGAAACGCTCGGTTAAAGCGCTTTAGGAGTTCCAGTGTCGAAGATTTTAAACCAGAAGCCATCGTTGGGGGTAAGACTCCCTTGCTTTGTTAAAACTAAAGCTAAAAACGGTGTTATGTAGTTCCAAATAGTCATGCTATGAGTTGATCCGGAGTGATTCGGATTGGCTGTAAGCGTTGCTCCTCTGAAAGAGGCACTACAACAGCCTCTTTCCCCTTTACAAAAGCATTAGGGATCACTTTTTTAATGAGGTAGTCAATAACAAATCGGCTGGTTTTGTGTAGATAATCATTAACTTTAGGTTTGCGTCTGGTATACAGTCGTTGAAGTTTCCTGATTTGAAAATTAGGATAGTCAGATATTTTAGTTTCTATAAAAGAATATACCTGAATATGCTTGAACGTAAAATTAACGACGTTTGGCAATACTATTTCACTTTCATAGCCTAATATTTTGGGAAATTTACCCTAGCCTTGACAAAATAGTGTGGGAATTTTGAGAAGCTCATCAACAGCAACCAGAAATTTAAAACTATTTCTGGTTGTAGTATTTTCTAGGGGTGCGATGAAAGAAGGTACATCGGCTACCATTCTCCAATCAACTCCCGCAAAATATCAGTTCGAGTTCTGCTATCTTACTCACAATATGGCTATAACAATTCTTTTTCTGCTTCTGTTATCGTCCAAGTGATATCCTTTTGAGACTTTGCCACAGCAGAATACCTCGTAATGTAGTATCTTGTATTGTAGTGGATAGAGAAATCAACCACTTGAAAAACCCAATATTTCCACAGATAACGTACCTTGACAAGAAAGCTTCTTCGTGAAAGACATTAAGGTGGGGCGCACCCAAATTTAAGGTTAAGGAGCGGAAAGCCCCTGTCAGCCCACAGACGACTAACAGTTGTTCCTCAGGAGTGGGAGTGTAAAAAGCATCGGCAGGATAAATCCTGCCAAGTTTTGTGTTAGCATGGTTTGATGAAGGATAAGTAGGTAACGCCAAAAGTATTTCAACCGTGAAAATACTGCGTAAACCAATCTAACGATTGAGTAACCTATTAAACTTAACAAGCGCCAAAAAACTAATTGGTACCAGTACGACGGGGCACGTCGGAATTTACGCTTGGGGAGAAGATGCCTCTACATTGGTTGGATAAGTCCTGTCAGAGCAAGCAACTTCGTAGAACCAAGAATTCCCTGATTTCTCATCAGGGTAGTGTCAAACGTGAATCAACACTCAAAAAGAGTGGAAAACATTTCAGTTATATTACCCGAACCACGTTGGCATGGGTTTTTGGAAAACTTGGTTTAGTACCCCTGAAGCTGTAGCGACAACTAAAACAACTCCCTTTGAAGAGCATACAGCAGAATCTGCGGGCAACTCTAGCCCTAGTAGCGTTGGCGAAGCTTCCAGTTTCGCCCAGCGTACGGAAGGCAAGGAGGCTCGTATCGTTTTCAGTACGGAGCGAGATATCGATCTGTATGAACTAGAAGAACTCTGTGATGCAGTCGGTTGGTCGCGTCGTCCTCTGAGAAAAGTAAAAAAAGCCATTGAGCATAGTTTTCTCGTTGCCTCAATGTGGCAAGTGCGAGGAAACCAAAAACGGCTGATTGGTTTTGCCCGTGCTACCTCAGATCATGCGTTTAATGCCACTATTTGGGATGTGGTAGTTCACCCAGACTTTCAAGGTCAAGGACTGGGTAAATCTTTGATGAAATACGTCCTCAAAAAACTGAGGAGTGAAGAGATTAGCAATGTCACTCTCTTCGCAGACCCCCATGTTGTCGATTTCTATCGAACTATGGGCTTCATGTCCGATCCTGAAGGCATTAAAGGGATGTTTTGGTATCCTCACTAAATCCCCAATCTAAAATACAAATAAAACTGCTTGCCACAAGAAAATCAACAATGATGGGTGAGCTACCCACCACCAAGCCTTGTGGTTATGGTGGGGGCTGATGAAATCACAGGGGAGTGCCAAAGCAAGGACTTGCGTCTACTCCTCAGTATTACCTTCCCTTCTTTCTTTAGCAGAGACGGCTGTCCCATCGACCATTGAAAGCAAATTCTCAAAGGAGTTTGCAATTAGTCTAATTATCTGATATAATCACATTAATACTTCGGTCAAGCATTAATTCTGTGCTGTTTTGTATAGCCAAGGCTAGACCACTAAAAGTAGACTAATTTATCCGGGATGTAGCGCAGCTTGGTAGCGCGCCTGCTTTGGGAGCAGGATGTCGCAGGTTCAAATCCTGTCATCCCGATTTTAAAGATCAGACTTAATTACCGAATGTTTTCTTAGGCAGCAGTCAGATACTCCAACAACTGGCTTTTGTATAGACTTAAGTGGATATTTAATTCATGGTATTTGGAACGATTATTTCAGTAATATCGTCACCCATAACTGGAAAAGAGAATAAAATGGCATTGTTTTAGCTTAAAGGTCGGGGAAATTTTTCGCCGCTTGAGACGACATACAACAAGCATCTACAGTATTTTGTAGTGAATAGCAAGGCAAATTCTGAAAAAAGCAGCTTTAACACAGTCAGTTAGTCAAGGCGATACTAGAACAACTTGACTGTTAACAGTCAATGGTTGTGATGGGTTTTTTACAACTCAAATGGATTGCTATATAACTAAAACTAGTTGGTGCTGTACAAATCCTACCATTTGTCTGATTGTCTGAGTTAATTGAAATATTGACGCGAGGAGCAGTCATGAAATCATTGGTTCGCTGGGGCGCAACATTGGGTTTAGTCGGGAGTACGCTGCTGGGAACGGTTTTTGGCATAAATCTCTCAGTACTGGCATTGTCAGAACAACAAATAAAAGATAAATTAGACTCAGTACCTGTGTATTTGATTACTAATGACAAAGGCTTACCCTTAAGTCGCGCCCTGCCTGAGGGTGAAAATGGGCAAAAAGGTGGTGGTTCGGTGACAGGGGTCTATATGAGTCGGCAGGAGGCTCAAGCTTTTATCGCCGAACTGCGGAAGGTGAAAGGTAAAGATCCAAAGCTGGACGAAGTGGCGAAAACTCTACAAGTGACAGCAGTGCCTCTAGGGATAATTTATCAGCAATTGCAAGAAACCAAAAACCAACCAAATCGCCTTGTATTTGCCTTTAAACCTGTGGATCAAGAGATTCAGGGGGCGTTGGAATTGTTGCGTCAAAGTGGTCAAAAGGTAGATCAGTTTAAGAGTGTGCCTGTTTTTGCTGTCAGATTTGCACCAGAACAGGGGTATGTACCAATTCAAATGACATCTGATAAACAGCAACTTATTCCGCTATTTCTCAGTAAGCAAGATGCACAAGGTTTATTGAACCAGGTGAAGCCAAAGTATCCTAAAGCTGATATTCAAGTAATAGACGTAGATGGGGTGATTAAAACCTTACAGGGTAAAAACGATTCCTGGCTTAACCAAGTTGTCTTAGTGCCATCTCCAGAGTCTAGAGAATATATCAAGACGCTGCCTAGGGATAATGCGCCCAAAACTCCTGCTACTTCACAGCCTAAGAAGCCTAATCAACGTTAAGGTATGACGGATCAACAGCCAAAGGTAGTTTCTGGTTTACAACTTTGGCAATGGCGTCATCGGGCTATCCTGGCGGCAGGAGCTACTGATGTGCCACTGGTGGAGGTAGATTGGCTTCTGCAAGAGGTAGCTGGCTTAGATCGCTTGGCGCTACGTTTGGAGTCTTTCAAGGACTGGCCTCAGATGCAGATGGATCTGTCTCTAGAAGAGTTAGACCATCTGTGGCAAAGGCGATTAAATGACCGCTTGCCAGTGCAGTACATTGCCGGAGTTACGCCTTGGCGATGGTTTAAAATCGCCGTGTCGAGGGCTGTTTTAATTCCCAGACCAGAAACAGAGTACTTGATTGATTTAGCTGTGGCAGTCGCTGCTAGGGATGGGGCAAAAGAGCCTTTACGGTCAGGACATTGGGCAGATTTGGGCACTGGTAGTGGCGCGATCGCTCTGGGGTTGGCAGATGCTTTGCCAGAAGCAACCATCCATGCTGTCGATTACAGTCCGGAAGCCTTGGCGATCGCTCAAGCCAATGCCCAAAATTTGGGTCTGGCTGAAGGCATTCGCTTTTATCAAGGTTCTTGGTGGGAGCCGCTATCATCCCTCAAAGGTCAGTTTAGCGGTATGGTGTCGAACCCGCCCTATATTCCCACCAGTACTTTGCCTACTCTACAACCGGAAGTCTTTAACCATGAACCACATTTAGCTTTAGATGGGGGGGCTGATGGTTTAGATTGCATCCGCCATTTAATCGCTATCTCCCCCAATTATTTACGCCCTGGTGGGGTATGGCTGATTGAGATGATGGCAGGACAGGCAGAAGCAGTACGGGAACTGCTAGAAGCTCAAGGTAGCTATTGCAATATTTCAATTCACGCTGATTTGGCGGGGATTGAACGTTTTGCTTTGGCGTATAGAAGTTAGACAAAGACAGGGGAACTTATCTTAGAGGTTTTTTCAATGAAGATAATCCGCTAATAGGGGTTGAAACTCGCCTCTCCTGTTAAGATAATCCCAATTGGGGATTGAAACTCCCTTCTCCTCTCAAAATCCCCATTGGGAATTGAAACTCTCCAAATCCCTATTGGGGATTGAAAACTCATGTTGAACATCACAAATACCAATTTTAGAATTACTCGCAATAACTCCATTTTTGAAAATGAAGCAATGAGAGAAATTGCTTATAGTATGGATTTATTGATTCCTGGATTGTATTTATGGCTACTAGGGATACATCTTCGGATTGGTGGTGCGGTTCCTGACGATCAACCTTACAGATATCCAGGTCAGATACACAGTAAGGCGGGTATAGCTTTAGTATTGCCAGGGTATAAGATATTTACAACTTACCAGGGTACTTATGACCCCCAGCCTTAATTTCTGTTCTAGCACAAGGTATTTAAAGTTTACTAGAATTTATTGCCAAAAAGGCAATTTAAGAGATTGTAAGTAAGGTAAGGTACAAGATACTTACAAATTACCAGGCGTTATGACTCTGAATAGGCATCAAATACAGGGGCTGCCAGAGTTTAAGTGTACGATTTTAGACTCAAACCAATTTGAGAAGTTAATGAATGATGCTGGTTATTCTATGTCGGGAACTGCTCCGGCGCAAGGAAACAGGATTAAGGTTTGGTGGGTTCATGATGAATACCCAAGAGTGGAGTCTATTTACAGTCCTGATAAGAAAAAGGTTATAACTGCCTATCATGTGTAAGTGATGGCTATACCCAAAGTTAGGTATCGCAAATTATCTTTGAAAAGAAAGAAAGGGTAAAACTAAATCTTTATCTTTTACGAATTAAAAATTCTAAATTATGAATGTTTCTTTAGAAGAACTGATAAATAAGGCTAAAGCTGGCTGTTTAGTGAGTTTTCCTACAGATACTGTTCCCGCACTCGCAGTTTTACCAGAAAAAGCCGAATTAATTTTTATTGCTAAACAGCGTTCTCAGGATAAACCTTTGATTTTGATGGCTGCTAGTGCTGCTGATTTGTGGCCTTATGTGAAAGGTAGTGATGTGGAGCGTCAGATTTGGGAAGAATTAGTAAGTAAATATTGGCCGGGAGCGCTGACGTTAGTTTTACCAGCAAGCCATCGCCTGCCAAAGGCGATGAACCCGATTGACTCGACAACAATTGGGATTAGAGTGCCGAATTGTGCGATCGCTCAAACTATTTTGGCACAAACGGGGCCTCTAGCCACCACAAGCGCTAATTTATCAGGTCAGCCACCCTTGCAGACAATCGCAGAAATTGAGGCTACATTCCCGGAAGTTCTGACTCTGGAAACAAAAGCACACCAGGGCGAAATAGCAGGAATGGGTCTACCTTCCACCGTTGCCAAATGGACGGGGATGAATTGGCAAATTTTGCGGCAAGGTGCCATTAAGTTAGATAATTCGGCAAGGTAGCAGCAACGTTTACGCAGCGTCTCTACATGGATGATGGACTAGAAAATCCGGAATTTCAGGAAAGCGTATTTGCGGTCAATTAACAAGTTAATAATTGCCAGACTATGAATGTGAGCGACTGGGTATATCTAGGAGCAGGAATAGCATTAGGGATGGGTTTTTGTGGGTTATTTGCGCGCTCGGCAAAGGCTACATCTGGCTCATCTTCAGTATTGCTCGAAGAACAACAGCATCTGCCACTACTCTTACAACAGGTGAAGCAAACCCAGCTGGCATACGAAATGGCAGCCCAAATGAGCCAGTTTAAAGCGGGTTTTTTGGCAAGGACAACCCATGAATTGCGATCGCCCCTGAATGGTCTGATTGGCTTGCACCAGTTAATTTTGTCGGATTTGTGTGAAGATCCGGCTGAAGAGCGAGAATTTATTGCTCAAGCTCATGAGCGGGCGCTGAAATTACTGAAGCTGATTGATGAAATTCTCAGCATTGCCAGAACAGAACATGGGAACAGCAAATTAGATATTCAACCCCTAGCATTAGCTGAAGTGCTACAGGAAGTTGATAAATTAACTTATATGCTGGCAGCAAATCGCAATTTTCCCTTTCTCGTTTTACCCCCCGCTCCCGAAACTTATGTTTTGGCAGATCCTCGTTGGCTACGCCAAGTATTGGTAAATTTAGTAGACACAGCTATTTCTCAGATGGAGTTCGGCAGCCTCTGCCTTTCCAGTAGAGTTGCACCGACAAATAATTTTGTCTACATTTGGTTGGATGTGCCCACTCATGCTGTGCCCTGGAGTGAGCCGATAGATTTAATCAAATCTGAAGACAAGCCTGTAGAGGAGAATGTAGGTTTATCTCCAGGAATGAAGCTATTACTCAATCAAACCTTAATGGAAGTGATGGGAGGAAAACTGGAAATCCTGCTTTCTCCCACAGACAAGGAAGCAAAGGAGCAGCTTACTAGGCTACAAGTTTCTATCCCCCTAGTGATTCCTGAAGCTGAATTTCCCCAGTTGGCAGAGAACCCAAGTTAGTTTGGTTGTGTAGCACCATTGTGGTGGTGGTATTGGACTGGAAACCAATTTTTTCGTAGAACTCCTGTTGGTGAGTGGTCATCAGGTAAACGCGCTCAACCTGCATCCGGGGATGGCTGAGAACAGTTTCTACTAATTTGATTCCCAGCCCATTACCACGATATTCTGGGTGAATGACAACATCCCAAATTGTGGCGCGATAGATGCCATCGGAAGTGGCCCTAGCAAAGCCAATGAGTTTTTCTCCATCCCAAATGCAAATTACTGGATCGCTGTTGGCAATGGCTATGGCCAAATCCTCAATACTACGCCCTTTTGCCCAAAAAGCTGAAATATTTAGTAGCTCCTGGAGTTGGTGCAGGTCAATTTCGGCATGACGGTCGCTAAATTGAATCTGAGGAAAGTTCATTATGTAGACACCCAATTTTGGCAGGATCTTGGCTATTGTTTAGTCATATTTTGCTAGAAAGTACTGAAAACGTATATCTATATGCAACTATTTGCTTGCTTTTAATGACAAACCCATTTCCACAGAGGATGACTTGGCCCCTGCTGACGTATCCGATAAACTTGTTGTTCTAAACGTTGTTTTTCCTGTTTTGGTAGTCCCTGAAGGATATTCCGGCTTTGCCAAATTAACACCGCTAAGGTCATACCGATACAAAAGGCTAGACCTAGGGTAGCTAGTGGATGGAATACAAGTCCATATCGCACTGCTACCCAGGTAAAGTATTGTTGCCATAAAGCAATTTCTGTACGTATCTCCCACAGGCAAAGAGGGGCAATGGTGACCCACAAACAACCAACAAACAACCACCTGCCGTAGATTGTCAGTTGGTGTAGCCTTTGCACTTGTTGAGCAAAAGATTGGTCAGAGTTCTCAAGGTCTAGTTGATTAATTGGTGGTTCTTCGTCGGATTGAGCCATAGGGGAATAAACAAAATTTAAAATGCTTTAACCCAATTGTGAACTAGTCCCAAGGTTAACTATCCTGGGAACTGGCACTGGTATCAATTGACTCAGCTGGGGATTGGACTGTGCGCTCTCGCCACCAAGTTAGGAGGGTACTGGCGACAAATATGCTGGAGTAAGCTCCCACTGTAAAGCCAATAATTAAAGCTAAGGCAAAGTTTTTTAGTGTTTCTCCTCCAAACAAAAAGATGGCAAATAATGACAGCAACGTGGTAAAAGTCGTGTTGATTGACCGTCCTAAGGTTTGGTTGACGGCATCATCTACAATGTCAGCAATCTGGCGGTGGGGATTTGTTTGCAGCGTTTCCCGAATGCGATCGTAAATTACCACCGTATCGTTTACCGAGAAGCCTGTAATCGTTAGTAGGGCGACGATGAAGAGGCTATCCACTTCAGTGCCTAGTACCAAACCGAAAATTGAGAATATCCCTGCCGTGATTAAAACATCATGAAGTAGAGCAACGATCGCAAATACGGCATAGTCCAATTGGAAGCGGAAGCTCAAGTAAATAATGATGCCGGCAAAGGAAACAATCAGGGCGATGATCCCAGATGTCAACAACTCTCGCCCTAGAGTGGGGCCAACGCTATCAAATTGGTTTTTTTGCTGATCAAAAGTGCCAATTTTTTCGCTTAAGGCATTTTGCAACTTGCTACGTTGCTCGCGATCTAAGGTTTTTGTCCGAATTGATATTCCATTTTCGGCACGTGTATTTTTGTCAGCAACAATTTGGATGCTGCTATCGCCCAAACCCTGTTCTTTAGCTACTTCCCGGACGACATTGATATCAATTGGCTTGTCGCAGTTACCCGGTTTAGTGCAATCCCGTTCAAACTGTAATCTTGTACCACCAACGAAATCCAAACTAGGACGTAGAGGGGCGCGAATGTTGGGGTTTTGCCAAGAAATCACCATTGAGATGATTCCAGCAAGAATAATGGCAGAAGAAATAGTCCACCATAGCGATCGCGATTTGTTAATACTCAGTTTCATCTAGCTACCTCTGCCTTATTTGATACTGGCAGGTTCGGACAGAAAAGTTCTGGTTTCCGCAATGCAGGAATTGTAATTGCCAAAAACATGAAGGTGCGACTACAGGTAATGGCAGTAAACATACTCACTGCTACCCCTAAAGCCAAAGTTAGGGCAAAGCCTTTTACCAAACCAGCCCCCAGCCAAAATAGTGCAGCACAGGCAATGACTGTGGTAACGTTGCCGTCTAAAATACTGGAAAAGGCCCGGTAAAAGCCAGATTCGACAGAACGATATAGGGTTTTGCCTGCCTGCAATTCTTCCCTCGTCCGTTCAAAAATTAGCACGTTGGCATCAACTGCCATGCCAATACTGAGGATAAAACCGGCAATTCCCGGCAATGTTAGGGTGACACCCAACAAAGCAAAGGTAGCCCAGGTAAGCAGGGAATAGATTAATAGTGATATATCCGCAATTAGCCCTGGTAATCTATAGTACACCACCATAAATATTAAGACTAAAGTCAGACCACCGATTCCAGCATAGATACTGCTAGTGATGCTGTCTTTACCCAAGGTTGCGCCAACAGTGCGGATTTCGGCAATTTCTACGGGTACGGGTAATGCACCACCGCGCAACTGCACGCCTAAGTCATTGGCTTCTTGGGCTTTGAAAGTACCCTGAATCACGGCTGAACCGCCAGTAATACCAGTGGCTGCGTGTTCTGGTCCGACTACAGGAGCGCTAATTAGTTCGTTATCGAGAAAAATGCCGATGCTGCGTCCAGTACCAGCAAGCTTTTTCGTTAGTTCGGCAAACAGTTCACCACCCTTTTGATTGAAGCGAATGGCAACATTCCAATTGTTACCTTGAGTGGGTTCGCCATAGGCATCTTGAAGGTATTTGCCAATTAGCGGTGGGTTGGTGCTTTCAAACAAGTCGGCGATCGCCTGATTATTATTCTGCAAGGCAGCTTGATTTTTAGCAATTGCTTCTTTGTCCTTGCTCTTTCTCAACTCTTGTTGCTTTGCTTTTAGTTCTGATTGAGATACTTTTAAAGCAAATATTTGAGTTTCTGTACCAGGTTTTTGGGTGCGAAATTCTAACTGCGCTGTACCCCCTAGTACCCGTTCTGCTTGCTCTGGGTCGTTTACCCCTGGTAACTGCACTAGAATCTTGTCTGTACCCACAGTTTGGATTACTGGTTCGGAAACGCCGAGACCGTTAATTCGACCTTCGACTACTTTTTTCACGCCTTCCAATTCTCGTTCGGTGATTTGCGGTATCTCCGCTGTTGGTTTCACCTGAATTGTAAGCTGTGATCCTCCCCGCAAGTCCAGTCCCAGGGGTATGGGAATTGTGGCAATCACCGCAATGGCGGCAATTACCAACACTAAAATCAAAACCAATAGCGATCGCTGTCTCTGCATACCATAACTCGCAACTGACAAAGGTTATGATAGCGTTCTTTCACAGCGTTATGAGTAATCAGTAATCAGTAATCGGTAATCGGGAAAAAGGTAATCGTTTTTTCTCTTCCCCTTTTTCCCAATTACCTGTTACCTATTACCTAAACTCGCAAAGCTACCATTTTTTCCACTGCTTCGACAATTTGCTCTGGTTGGACAATGGTTAGTCGCTCCAGATTACCGTTGTAAGGTGTGGGGATGTCTTGGGAAGAAAGCCGTAGCACTGGTGCATCCAGTTCATCAAATAGGCGATCGTTAATTGAGGCGGTTAATTCTGCACCAATACCCCCGGTTCTCATGCATTCTTCCACAATAATCACGCGATGGGTTTTGCGGATCGATGTACCGATGGTATCGAAATCCAGAGGCTTGAGGGAGATCAAGTCAATTACTTCTGGGTCAAAACCTTGTTTTTCCAAAGTTTTTACGGCTTGCAGCACATGATGGCGCATCCGGGAATAAGTGAGAATTGTCACATCTTTGCCGCGACGCACCACTTCGGCTTTATCCAGAGGTACTAAATATTCTGTTTCTGGTAGGTCTTCTTTTAAGTTGTAAAGCAGCACGTGCTCAAAAAACAGCACTGGGTTATCATCGCGGATAGCAGATTTTAAAAGTCCTTTGGCGTTGTAAGGTGTGGAGCAGGTGACAATTTTTAACCCAGGAACGGCTTGGAAATATGCTTCAAGCCGCTGGGAATGTTCAGCCCCTAATTGCCGTCCCACACCTCCAGGTCCGCGAATCACCATTGGAATTTTAAAGTTACCGCCGGAAGTATAGCGCAGCATCCCGGCATTGTTGGATATTTGGTTGAAAGCTAGCAGCAAAAAGCCCATGTTCATGCCTTCGATGATCGGTCTTAACCCAGTCATGGCTGCTCCTACAGCCATGCCAGTAAAGCTGTTTTCGGCAATCGGGGTGTCTAGAACTCGCAGATCACCATACTTTTTGCATAGGTCTTTGGTAACTTTATAGGAACCGCCATAGTGTCCTACGTCTTCACCGAGAACAAATACGCTGGAGTCACGGGCCATTTCTTCATCAATGGCTTCCCGCAGAGCGTTGAAAAATAGTGTTTCCGCCATTTAGACCTTTAGTTGCGATTATTGTTTTAGAATCTTATCGTGCTACCGTGGCCAATACCGTGAGCGATCGCACTAGTTAGAGATTGATTTTTTGCCAGATGCTGCTCCCAAAGCCAAGGTAGAACAGTACAAGATCATCAAGATTCTACTTTTGATTAACTTTCTAACTTTAACTGCACACTGGCGAATCAGTCACCTGATGTAACTGATTGTCTGGAAAGCGTTTTGGCCTCCCTGGTTTACGTTTATGTCGCTGATTAATAGATTTTTCACTGGCGGCTGCTAACTCTTCAGGTGTACATTTGAATAGCCGCAAAGCATCTAAATATTTTTTTGGTGTCATCGTGGGTTCAGTACGCCCAGCTTCCCAGTTGCGAACGCTGGTTTCACTGATTGCAAGCCTGAAGGCAACCTCTGTACGGCTAAGTCCCGCATGCTCTCTCAGGACTTGCATATCCATATGCGACGCTCCCTGTGAAAATTTAGAGTCTGTTTATTAAATCGATTGACATAAAAATGCCAATTGAAGACAATTTATTAACCATATATTCTTTTATAAGCGATCGCTGCCACCTCTGGCAAACAAGACAGTACCTTTTTCTGTAGTCTTCAATACAGTTTTTTGATAAAAAGGTCAAATATCCAAAGGATTTGTGCAACTAGCCGCAACTTTTCCCCTACTCCTGCACAATTTCGTATAAGTCTTCCATTAAAACGTCAAATGTCCGGGCCAATTTGTGAAGAGATGTTACATCCACAGTCGCCAAGCCAGGAGACTTGGCGTAATTCTTGAGCGTGGTATATGCAATTCCTGAACGGTCAGAAACTTCTTTCAGTGTCCAGCCCTTCTCTGCCGCAAATTCTTTAATCCGCAACCTCACCAAACCCATTATTTTTCACCTGTTTCGGAATCAACTGCTGCGAACCCATATCAATACTCTAATTCGCTTTATCAATCCTGTACTATCTCGTACAAATCTTCTATCAGAACGTTGAAGGTTCGCGCTAGTTTGTGCAAGGCTGTGACGTCAACAGTGGCTAAACCGGGAGAACGCGCATAAACTTTGAGCGCACTGTAGCCTACTCCAGAACGTTCAGCAACTTCTTTTAATGTCCAGCCGTTTTCAGCGGCGAACTCTCGAATTCGCAACCTTACCAAACCCATACTTGACAACAGATATATATATATCCTTTAATATTTACATAGAGATAAAAAGCGATCGCTCCGAGTCTCGCAAACGAAAGAGCGACCGACAATTTAAAACAAATTCCCAAAAGCTGGGAGTTATTGACCCAGAAGATGGAAACACTCCAATAGATATATCGAGGTCATCTACCCAATAGAAATATCGAAGCTATCTACCCAATATCAATATCGAGGCTATCTACCCAACATCAATATCGAGGTCATCTACCATGATAACAATTGAACGAGCAGAATCGAACTACGTCAATCCTTTAGTCCGCTTTGTCACCGAAGATGCGATCGCGCTCCTCCTCAATATACCAGTTACCGAAATCAAAGAAATCCGCTGCTGGCCGAATGTAATATTGGTAATCGCCGAACATCTTGTCAGATTTGTCAGTTACGCCGATTTACCGCCAATTTTAGAAGCAGCACCCCCCACAAATCAAGATATACTGACTTGGCGCAAACGTTGGCGCAAGCAAAAGACGTACAAAGCGCCAGAGTTCTGGAAAGAATTTTATAGCCAAAAATTTCGCCAAGCCACTAGCTCTGCACAATTGTACGCTTGGGGACGACTCATCAACATCCTGAAATTTGCTTTTTCTCATGAACGCCTAGAATACCTGCGAAATGTTTTTCGCACCTGTCGGACTCTTCTTACTTCCTCCGTCAGTCATTTGACGAACAGCCAAATTTTGGCATGAGAGTCTTGGGCGAATATAATTCGCTACTACACAGGCAAAGTCCACCTCCGTGGACTAATACAAAGTCAAGGGTTTTGCCTGTGTAGCTGTGACTTCCAGTCGCCAAGACACTTTTGGAGGAAATATTTAATCCTGACTATAGATTTAAAATCAATTTAAAACTATAAATTTTGAGTAGGTAGCGGAAGAAAAACAGCAGGTGAAAGATGGAAAATTTCTGCTAACTCTTGAATATGATCTATAGTTAGTTTACGCTTTTCTGTTAGGATATCTGACATTATAGATTCTGTCTTAAATACAGGAATCAAATCTTTTTGACCCAAACCATATTCTTCCATAAGAGCTTTAAGCAACTCTATTCCATAAATATCAGGAACAGGCTCTTTTGTTTGCTCGTATTCGTAAACTAAAGTACCTAGTAAATCAAGATAGTCTTGCTCATCTGGTGTTAATGGAGTATTGTCTAATAGAGAATCAATTACATTTTGAGTAGCAAGCAGTTCCTCATCAGATTTGATAGGTCTAGGAGGAAAAGCTTGTAATAACTCTAAGTAATTCATACCTTTAGCAGAAAGGTTAATCATCTTTCCATTTGTCTTTACTGTAGTTTGTGTGAGTCAAGAAATATTTTAAGTATACTTTCTTGCCAATGAAATCGATTGAAGTAATTAAGCGGTAGTCTGTACCACAAATATCAAAAATAATAAAATTATCTACTTTATCAACACTCCTTTGTTTGAAATTTTGGCAGACTTCGTTAAAATTTTGCCATTTAGCTAATTTTGCTCGCTTATACCAAGTTAAGAGATTAGCTTTAGCATCAGGGTATTTGCTGGAGAATTCCTTGAATCTTGTTTCGGATATTATTTTCATGACAATAACTTAATATTACCTCACAACTAGTAGGGCGTTAGCCCTGTTAAAGAGATAAATATATCCATTAAGAAAATAACTATATATATAACAGAGCTACGGCAGGAGGTGCATAGGTTGGTAGTGCAGCGAGTGCATAGGTACTAAGGTAGCAAGTGCATAAGTCGCCATGTGCATATTCTGCTTATGCACAAGTACAAAAAACTAGACTACTAGCGCAATTATTTCCAATGTCTGATAAAAAAAATCTTTCAGAAAAATCTAATTTCTTAGAGAAAACTGACTCTTTACCCACTTCAGTTGCGTTTATTCACAACTTCTTAGATGAATATGGGTTAGACCCGTATGAATTTCGTATCTATACTCACATGGTTCGTAGAACTGGTGGTAAAGAAGAAGGAGTATGCTTTGCTAGCCTGAAGAAAACTGCTCAGATTTGTAAAATGAGCGTTCGTAAAGCCCAACAAGCATTAAAATTTTTAATACAAGCAAAATTATTAGAGCAGACAAAACGTGAAGGTAGAACAGATGAGTATAGGGTTCTTGCAACTCGTCATTGGGCTGCTAAAGAAGAACTAGACAATATCCGTCAAGCTATTATGAATAATAAAAACGAAAAAGTTACTGAAGCTGATCTCAATGACCTTCTTCCGAGTGTAGATTCAGGTTGCGACGAATAACAAAGGCGAAAGATACTCAAATTCTCTTTGCGCCTTTGCGCCTTTGCGTGAGATTTCTTTAACTTACCCCAACCACCTAGCAGCATCTTTTGCATGGTAGGTCAAAATCAAATCAGCACCAGCACGCTTAAAGCCAGTTAAAGTTTCCAAAACTATGCGCTGTTCATCAACCCAGCCGTTGAGGGCTGCGGCTTTCACCATTGAATACTCGCCAGAAACATTGTAAGCAGCTACTGGTAAATTACTCGCTTCCTTCACACGCCAGATAATATCCATGTATGCCAAAGCCGGCTTAACCATGAGCATATCAGCGCCTTCAGCGATATCTAATTCAATTTCTTTGATAGCTTCGCGGGCGTTACCTGGGTCCATTTGGTAAGTGCGTCTGTCGCCAAATTGCGGTGTCGAGTCAGCTGCATCTCTAAATGGGCCGTAATAAGCTGAAGCGTATTTAGCAGCATAGGACATAATCGGCGTATCTTCAAATCCCGCCGCATCCAAACCCTGACGAATTGCTTGGACAAAGCCATCCATCATTCCCGAAGGTGCAATGATATCAGCACCGGCTTGTGCTTGAGAAACTGCTGTTTTCTTGAGTAATTCTAAAGTGGGGTCATTTAAAACCCGTCCGGTTAAATCACCAACTTGTAGATAACCACAATGACCGTGGCTAGTATACTCACACAAACAAGTATCAGCAACTACAATTAAATCAGGAATGGCTGCTTTTACGGCTGTTGCTGCTTTTTGGACAATACCACAATCATGCCAAGCACCAGTAGCATCTATATCTTTCTCCGCAGGAATTCCAAAAAGAATAATAGCGGGAATTCCTAAGTCATAAACTTCTTTGGCTTCTTCAACAATTTTATCTACCGAAAGTTGGTAAACTCCCGGCATAGATTTGACTTCATTGGCTATTCCCTCGCCCGGTACAGCAAACAATGGGTAAATTAAATCACTTGTTGTTAAAACAGTTTCACGAACCATCCGACGTAATTGGGGATGGGTACGCAGACGGCGGGGGCGATGAGTTGGAAACATAAAGTTTTATCAAGAAAAACAACGCGATGGACACAAAACAAAGCGTCACAAAAGCAAGGTTTTGCCTTGTGACCTTCAGACACACTACAAACAGTGCTTAACTGTCTTTTGCCCTGCTGTTGATGAAGCTGTGGGGCAATTTTGTATTTTACAGCTTGGTTGACATCTCGCCAACGGACAGTTGAAAAAACGATCTTAAAATTCTATCCAATTAATTAGGGAAATTGAGTAATAGGGCATACCTGATTGGTGAAAAGCCTAATTACTAATTACCATAATTTGTGCTACAAGACACGGAAAATAAATGGATAACGGAAGGGTTGATCTGGATTGCTAAAAACATGGGTAAGTGCCCAAATAGTTAGTCCCCAGTGCAGTAGATACCCTAAACCTGCTAGTGGTAGCAAGACTACTAGTGGTAAAAGTAACCAACCAGTTAGAAACAACAGCGCTCCCAGAATCCCTCCATATAACCATACATTAAAGTGGAAGTTGATAGATTCTTTGGCATTGCTTTTAACTACAGGATCATCGGATACGAATAGTATGGCAATGGGTAAACCTACAGAGACAACCGCAGTACTAAAAAAAATGGCTCCATGACATAGAGCAGATAATAACTTTCGCTTGTCTGAGTCGTACATTCTTTTCTCCTATTATTTCAAATGGTTAGTGATATTACGACCCTATCACGAGCCTCCTTGTCTTAAGATTAAAAGACTCGCTAGAGTAGTAAAAAATTACGTTAAGTTAATTTACAAGCGAACAAATACACTGATGACAACCGAACTTGAGTCTGAATTGCTGCAAGCAGTTGAACTGCGCCGCAACTTTGCGATTATTTCTCACCCTGATGCTGGTAAAACGACACTTACTGAAAAGCTACTGTTATACGGAGGTGCAATTCACGAAGCTGGGGCGGTGAAGGCGCGACGGGCCCAGCGCAAAGCTACTTCTGACTGGATGGCAATGGAACAACAACGGGGTATTTCCATTACTTCTACGGTGTTGCAGTTTGCATACCGGAACTGTCAGATAAATTTGCTCGATACTCCTGGACACCAAGATTTCAGTGAAGATACTTATCGCACCCTAGCCGCCGCAGATAATGCGGTGATGCTGATTGATGTAGCCAAAGGTTTGGAACCGCAAACTCGCAAACTGTTTGAAGTGTGCAAATTGCGGGGTATCCCCATCTTTACTTTTATCAATAAACTCGACCGTCCGGGAAGGGAACCACTGGATCTCTTGGACGAGATTGAGCAAGAATTGGGTTTGCAGACCTATGCAGTCAACTGGCCGATTGGGATGGGCGATCGCTTTAAAGGTGTGTTTGACCGTCATAAACAACAAATTCACCTGTTTGAACGTAGCGCCCACGGTAGCCGGGAAGCCAAGGATACAATAATCGATTTAGGTGATGCCAAAATTGAAGAACTCCTAGAAGAAGACCTTTACCACCAACTGAAAAATGATTTAGAACTGTTGGAAGGAGCGGGGTCGGAACTAGATTTAGAATTGGTGCATCAAGGAAAAATGACGCCTGTGTTCTTTGGTAGTGCCATGACTAACTTTGGGGTGGAGTTATTCCTCAAGTACTTCTTGGACTATGCCCTGAAACCTGGTAATCACAATAGTAGCGTTGGTGAAGTTGCCCCTACCTACCCGGATTTTTCTGGGTTTGTTTTCAAACTGCAAGCTAATATGGACCCGAAGCATCGCGATCGCGTCGCATTTATCCGGGTCTGTACGGGAAAGTTTGAAAAAGATATGACAGTGAATCACGCCCGCACTGGCAAAGTCGTCCGTCTGTCTCGTCCGCAAAAACTTTTTGCTCAAGAACGGGAATCGATTGATGTAGCTTATCCCGGCGATGTGATCGGTTTGAACAATCCTGGCGTTTTCGCGATAGGCGATACAATTTATACAGGACAAAAGCTAGAATATGAGGGGATTCCTTATTTCTCGCCAGAACTGTTTGCTACCCTGAGAAACCCCAACCCCTCGAAGTTTAAGCAATTTCAAAAAGGTATTGCTGAATTACGAGAAGAGGGTGCTGTGCAAATTATGCACTCAGTTGATGAAGCCAAGCGCGATCCAATTTTGGCGGCGGTGGGTCAGTTGCAATTCGAGGTGGTGCAGTTTCGCTTACAAAATGAGTACGGCGTGGAAACCTTGCTAGAAGTATTGCCCTATAGTGTCGCCCGTTGGGTTGATGGCGGATGGTCCGCTTTAAATAAAGTGGGACGTTTATTTAACACCACTACAGTCAAAGACAACATGGGACGCCCGGTGTTGCTATTCCGGAATGAATGGAATTGCCAACAGTTAGCGGGAGATCATCCAGAGTTGAAATTAAGCGCCATCGCCCCAGTATTTTCCGGTCAACAACCTGTGGAGGGATAATTCACTCGTTAGAAACCCCATGGGGATGCACTTTGATTATCAGGGTAGCTGAAGAACGCACTTTTGGACAAACGTGAATCAGTTAGAAGAAATTGGAGTGCCAGAATTTGTATGCCTTCATATACCGAACCATCTTTGGAGGCTGGATTAGTTGCCCTCAAGCAGGGAAATTACCACACAGCAATTAAACACCTAGAACCTCTTGCCAGCAGCCCAGGCAATGGTAATGCTAGCTTACAAGCCCAGGTTGGTTTAGTGATGGCTTATGCCCGCAGTGGCGGAGTTCCCAAGGCGATCGCCCTGTGTGAGCATCTAATTGAGAGTAATAATCCGCAAGTTCAAGAGTGGGCAACACGCGCTCTTGAACATTTGACGAAACAAAAAAAACGTGATATATTACTAACCTCAAAAAATGCAACTGGATTTGTTGCCTTTGATAATTCCAGCTTAGATTCTCCCCCAGTCGCTGCTGCACCACAACAGCAGCTAAAACAAACAGCATTAGAAACTAATACGGCTAATTCCCCGCCTCTACCAGCTAGTCACTTCCCAGGCACATTAGAAGCACCTGCTGCGCCTTTAAGTGGTTTGATTGGCTCTGTAAACAACACACAAAGCGAACGATTCAGCCGTTATTGGCGACAAGCAAAACGCGCCAAAGTATGGCAACCCCTGGGTAAGCCGAACTTAATCCCCTCGCGGCTGCTGGCAGTAGGTACATTCATGGCCTTGTTCTGGATGTTGCGAGAAATAGTCAAGTTAGCAATGGGCATAATCAATCAGATTTTAGTCCAACTCCCTTTCTTGGAGCCATTGCAGCTTTTATACTATGACCCGACAACGGCATTAATACTCGTATTAGTCTTACTAATTGCAGTTTCTCCCTGGTTGCTAGATAGGCTACTGGCAGACTTTTATAGTCAGCGACAGTTAACTAAAGAGGTCTTGCATACCTACAGTCGCGAAGCAGTCCGGGTGTTACAACGTACTAGCCAACAGAAACGCTGTCCATTACCCAAACTACGGATTTTGCCAATAGCCGCACCAATGATCCTCACCTATGGCAATCTACCTCGCACTGCCAGAATAGTCGTCAGTCAGGGGCTGTTAGAGCAACTGGCGGATAATGAAATCGCCACTATCTACGCCCTGGGAATAGGGCAGATTGGGCGCTGGGATTTGCCTGTGATGTCCCTGGTGTTACTGGTGACACTGCCGATTTACAGCTTATATCGGCAAGGGTCTGTGTGGGGAAACAACATCAAACAGGGAATTTGGCGCTGGCCGTTCACAGTTCTCGCTAGTTTTGCCTATGGAATTTGGTGTTTACTGACTGGTACTGCTTTGCTTAACTCCCGGTTGCGGCTTTACCATAGCGATCGCACCGCCGCCGAAATTACTGGGAACCCCAACGGGCTAATTCGCGCTTTACTCAAAATTACTATGGGGATTGCTGGTGATATCGCCAAACTTGAACACACCAGTTGGCAGTTAGAAAGCTTGAATATTCTGATGCCCGTAGGCTATCAACAAAGCCTCTCTTTGGGCAGTATGGCAGGTGATATTTCCTTTGAATCTTTATTGATGTGGGAAAGCTTCAATCCTTATCGCCGATGGTTGACGATCAACAATAGCCACCCCTTAATTGGCGATCGCATCCAAGGTCTTTGCCAAATAGCCCGCCACTGGCATCTAGAAACCGAACTGCATCTGGCAAGCCTTCAGCCCTTAAAAGTTAAGCCTCAGTCCTTCTTATTACAAATTGCTCCCTGGTTGGGAATTCCCCTCGGCTTTGTGTTTGCTGGTCTGATTTGGCTGACTTGGGAATTAGCATTCGCACTCAAGTTGTTAAATTTGAAGTGGATTTATCAAGATTGGTCTTTCGTTACAGGATGCCTGCTGATTGGCTTTAGCATTGGCACAGTTATGCGGATTAATTCTTTTTTTCCTGATATCGTATCCACCAATGTGCAAACTGATGATCAGCTGCCCAACCTATTAGCTAACCCATCTGCCCTGCCGATTGACAGTATTAGCGTGTGTCTTGTCGGTAAACTATTAGGTCGTAGTGGCATTAGCAACTGCCTAGCACAAGACTTAATGCTACAAACAAGCACAGGTTTAGTGAAATTACACCATATTTCTTGGCTAGGGCAGTCAGTCAACCCCCAAGACTGGATTGGGCGACGGATTACAGTTACAGGCTGGTTTCGGCGAGGAGCAACGCCTTGGATCGATATCCAAACCCTACAAACTCAAAATGGGAAAACTATTCATAGCCTTCATCCCATTTGGTCTACCATTTTGGCCGTTGCTGCACAGGCTTGGGGCGCTTACATTTTCCTGACGGGTTAGTTAGTTAGTAGTCACTCAATGCCGGGATTTTGGATTTGTTCCCCACCAGAAAAGTCTAAACTTGTCCTGGTCGGTCGAAAAGAAATCACAACTGGCAAAGCCAAATGTAAACAAAAGTTGCAGTTTCTTTTCTAAGATGTTACATTTATTTACACAATCAACAGCAGCTAACTTAACTCAACGTCATAACTTGGTTATTGGTCTAGCTAATGGCGCTAACCCATACCCTTTAATCTTCCCAACACAGCAGCAAATCAACCAGCCACTGGCTGGTTTTTGTTTCCATTATCTGCTCTTGCTAAAAAAAATGTGTTTTATGCTACGATGCGATCATACTAACGCCAAAAACCTAGGCGTTAAACTAGCTATGTAGAAAATACCGTGACAATGTTAGGAATGGTATTCTATTCTGCGGGCAAGGGCTGAGAAGAATTCCTTTACTGTGGCGGGCAGTAGGCTGCTAAAATTACAATTCCTAGAATTAAGGTGGTATTGGCTGAGCGTAGAGTGCGCTTTTGTATTAAACAAGCTTGATCCCAACGAAAAACTGTATTGTATAGGTTGACAGTTTGGATTAAAAGAATTGGTTTATGGCAGTGTTGGTCAATAGCATCTATTTAAAAGCCAAAGCCAAGTTATTGTTTTCAGGCCAAAACAAGTTCATTTCAACTCTGGAGGTATAGTTCATGTCCGTTCGCCTATATATAGGCAATTTGCCAAAAGAAGAAATAGATCGTCAAGAGTTGCAAGCAGTTTTTGCAGCAGAGGGCGAAGCTGTCACCACTAAACTAATTAAAGACCGGAAAACTGGCAAGTGCCGTGGTTTCGGTTTTCTCACGGTGAACAACGACGAACAAGCAGATCAAATTATCGAAAAGTATAATGGTCAATTGTTCAAAGACACGCCGATTAAGCTAGAGAAGGCATTACCTCGTACAAAAGGCGAGGAAGGCGAGGAGCAAGCCCCGAAAGTGGCTAGTCATGCCAGTGTTACCCCTACTCCTAGCACCAACAAAGAAAGCAGCCGTCGCGAAAAAGGCTCCAAGAAGCCCCGACGTGGTGGCGGTGCGCGTGAAACTACTCCTGCTGGTGATTCAGATGCTATTCGTCCAGATCCCCGTTGGGCTTCTGAATTAGAAAAGCTAAAGCAGATGCTAGCCGCACAAGCTACAAATTGATCCCTAAGGGAGAAAGATTAAAAATTAAAAATCAGAATAATTTTTGATTTTTAATTTTTAATTGTCAATTATTCCTTAGCTCCTTAGTTTAATGGTGGGAAGAAGTTTGTCAAAAACCTCGATAACCTCCCTCAACATTGGCGTAATTATGTGCTGAAAACTTTTCCCTTGAGAAAGGTGCAAAAACAGGAAAAAATCCTAGCCCCTCCAGTCAAAATCCCGTGTAAAAGGGTGCAACTGAGGGGGTTTTGCATTTCTACCTCAGATAAGAATGCTGCATCCATCGGGTTGCTTGCTGGTGACTTGCGGTTTCATTAAAGTTATCCGAAATCTATTCGTTAAATGGCTAAACTCGGTGCGCAGCGCGGCATCACCCAATATCTTGTGTGAAAACGAGATTATATAGCAGAAGGCAATAGGCAAAAGTAAAACCCTCGGTTAACCAATGTAAACCATAGCTTTAAGAAATTAATCGGGTTTGGCTAAACCTATTTGCTCTTAGCAGTCAGCATCATCAACCTTATATGCAGCCTGGAAAATTATCTTAATATTTAGCAATATAAATTATTAATACTGTTATTTCCGTATTTTTTATAAAAATGTATTGTAATTAACAAAAAGCTTACAGCTTTTAATAATAGTATAAGTTAATACATTTTACTCAACCAGATGGTTGTCTAAATAAATTTTCTTGATCACAGGATTGTTTTTGATAATTTACATTATCTAGTTCACTCTTAATTAGCGTTAAATTTCTGATTCAGTAGCATAATTTAAAGTACTCAAATTAAATAAAGTATTTTAAATTTGCTATGACGCTGGAGTGTTTATACAGCAGTATTTAATCACGTTATGAATTCATATACGTGGCAGATTTTATTGGCATAAACAACACAAATAGATAGATGGATATTTATCTAAAGTATTAGATATGAATATAGGGATTTATATATAAATAAATTAAATACAAATAAATAGTTAAACAGCTTAGTTTCAGTAGCAAATATATAGAATTCTTTGACATAATTAAATTAAAATAAAGATTCATCAAAGTTCACTACATTATTCAGGTAAGCGTGCTACCCGCAAACTTGGAACCGCCTGCTACCTTGTTAAAATCAGCAACACACAAACCATGAACTCTACCACTGAAAAACGCATCGCCTTAATTTCAGTCCACGGAGACCCAGCGATTGAAATAGGGAAAGAAGAAGCTGGAGGACAAAATGTTTACGTCCGCCAAGTGGGTGAATCACTAGCCCTGCTAGGATGGAAAGTTGATATGTTTAGCCGCAAAGTGAGTGCTGACCAAGAAACGATTGTTCAACATAGCCGCAATTGTCGAACAATTCGTTTAACGGCTGGCCCGGTGGAGTTTGTACCACGGGACAATGGTTTTAAGTATTTGCCAGAATTTGTAGAGCAGTTGCTCAAATTCCAAAGAGTGAACGGAATCACATATCCCTTGGTTCACTCTAACTACTGGCTATCTAGCTGGGTAGGGATGCAATTAAAGGCAATTCAAGGTAGTAAACAGGTTCACACTTACCACTCTTTAGGAGCCGTCAAGTATAACACGATAGATAATATTCCCCTAGTTGCTAATCAGCGTTTAGCTGTGGAAAAACAAGTGTTGGAAACAGCGGAGAGAATCATTGCTACCAGTCCGCAAGAAAAGCAACATATGCGATCGCTTGTTTCTTCTAAAGGTGAAGTTGACATTATTCCCTGCGGTACAGATATTCGGCGGTACGGTTCAGTTGAACCACAAGCGGCAAGGGCCCAGTTAGGAATTGACCCAGAAGCCAAAGTTGTGTTGTACGTAGGGCGTTTTGACCGACGTAAAGGTATAGAAACCTTGGTACGAGCAGTGCGCGAGTCTAAGTTACATGGATCGCAAAAAGTGCAGCTAATTATTGGTGGTGGTAGTACTCCAGGTAACAGCGACGGCAGAGAACGCGATCGCATTGAGCAAATTGTCAACGAATTGGGAATGAGTGAATTTACCACCTTTCCCGGTCAGCTTAGTCAGGAAATTCTGCCAGCTTATTACGCCGCGGCTGATGTTTGTGTCGTTCCCAGCCACTACGAACCCTTTGGACTGGTGGCAATCGAAGCAATGGCAAGTGGCACACCAGTAGTAGCCAGTGATGTCGGCGGACTTCAGTTTACTGTTGTTCATGAAAAAACTGGTTTATTAGTACCACCACAAGACGTAGCCGCTTTTAGTACCGCCATTGACCGAATTCTGATTAATCCAGAATGGCTTAACGAATTGGGTAAAGCTGGCAGAAAGTGTGTCATCAACAAGTTTAGTTGGGATGGTGTAGCACAACGCCTTGATGAGTTATACACTCAACTGTTGGAGCAACCAGTTAAAGAACCCGCTTTGCTGACTACATAGAAGCTCTCTGAGCCTATTTGAGTAGTCGTCAGACCTAAGCTCATCCTTGGGAAAAACCTGTCCAAAATTGGCGGTTCCAACGCAAGGAAGGCAGCTTTTACAATCTCGTTCTCACCCAAGATATTGGGTGATGCCGCCAAAAAGCCGCGAGTTGACCCATCTAACGAGTAGATTTTGGATAAGGAACCGCCAATGAAAGGATAACTTTAATGAAACCCCCCAACTAAAACGTGGGGGATTTTACACTGTCAGTATTATGTTGGTTTTTATTTACGCATTTATGCGTAATTTTTTTGAATTTTGAACAATGACTATCTAATTTTTACGATTAATTTAAGTAATATTACTAGTTTGATTTAAAAGATTTACTCATTTTAAAATTGCCATAAAAAGAGCATATTGTTTATTTAAAGCTCCTAAAACAGTGCCTTTAACTTGGTATCATCTAGTTTATTGATTTTTAACAATAAATTATGACTCTGCTTTTATAGAAGTACACAAGCCAGTGTAAATCACTTTTGGTTTTAGGATTGGTCACCTTGGGGTTATTTATAGCTCCTGAACAGGCGAAAGCATTTACACTTACTAGTTCATAGTTGCTTGAATCTGCTTGGCTAAAAATAGCTGAGAACAAGTCAAATCAATAGTGCAGTAGTAACCGTTAGAATTATTCTGAGGCAAATCGGAGCATCTAACGGTTTTGTTGTTGGCTGATAGCCTTGATAGAAAAACTATACTATTGTGATGAATCGTTTTGCAACCAGTTGACTTTACTACTCTGACCGCAACTTGTAGCGAACTACGCGCTAACTGGCTACCCTCGCGAACAGAGCAGGTTTACCAGCGCGATCGCTATACTATTGCAGTGGCATTACGTACCCTACAAACAAGGGTTTGGCTAGATATTTGCTGGCATCCCCAAGCTGCACATATTTGTATTGGCGAACCGCCACCACGCCTACAAGATACTTTTACCTTTAGCCAACAACTAGTACACCAGTTGGGTGGTTTAGCCCTGGTGGCAATTGAAGCGATCGCACCGTGGGAGCGTGTTGTTGATTTGCAATTTGCCCGTCGGCCTGGAGACAGCGCCCTATATCACTTGTATGTAGAAGTCATGGGCAAATATAGCAACGCCATCCTCACCGACGCCAACAATTTAATTATCACCGCCGCCCATCAAGTTAGTCAGCAGCAATCCAGCGTCCGTCCCATCCAAACCGGACAGCCTTATGAAATACCACCGAAACTCACAGGCCCCATCCCCAGTTTGAGCGAATCCCCAGAACGTTGGCAAGAACGGGTAAGTTTAGTCCCAGGAGCCATCAAAAAGCAGTTGCTGAAAAGTTATCGCGGTTTGAGTGCGGCACTGTTAGATTCAATGTTACTAGCAGCAAATTTAGCACCAGAAACAACCACCGATACCCTCACTCCGGAGGACTGGCAAAGGCTATTTGAGCGCTGGCAAGAATGGCTACAAGCTTTAGAAATTGGTAAATTTCAACCTGCTTGGACTAAAGACGGATACACTGTGATGGGTTGGGGCGCAATTGCTACCACCAAAGATATCCAAGAATTACTTAACCGCTACTATACAGATCAGATAAATCAACAGTTATTTTCTCAAGTTCGCCATCAGCTGAGTCAGAAATTGCAGAATATTCTGGCAAAATTACGGCAGAAAAGGCAAACCTTTGCCGATCGCTTGCAGCAGTCAGATCAAGCGGATCAATGGAAGCAAAAAGCTGATTTGTTAATGGCTAACTTGCACAACTGGGAACCGGGAATGAAAGAAATTATCCTCCCAGACTTTGATAGTGGTAAGCCTGTGGCGATCGCACTCCTACCAGATAAAAACGCCGTCCAAAATGCTCAAAAGCTTTACAAACAGCACCAAAAGCTAAAACGTGCGCGCATTGCTGTTGAACCGCTATTTCTGGAGGTGCAAGCAGAAGTTGAGTATTTAGAGCAAGTGGAAGCTGCGATCGCCCAAATAGATCACTACCAAACCACAGAAGATTTACAAGCCCTCGAAGAAATCCGCGACGAGCTAATTGGGCAAAAATATCTAGAAGACCCAGAATATCGCCACCGCAGTGCCACCGAAAGCGCCAGTACCAACTTTCATCGTTACCGCACCCCCAGCGGCTTTGAAGTCTTAATCGGTCGCAACAATCGCCAGAATGACCACTTAACATTTCGTGTCGCTGGGGATTATGACCTGTGGTTTCACGCCCAAGAAATTCCCGGAAGCCATTTACTACTGCGTCTCGAACCCGGTGCAGTCCCCGAAGAAGCTGATTTGCAATTTGTGGCCAATCTCACCGCCTACTTCAGTCGCGCCCGCCAAAGTGAGCAAGTACCAGTAGTTTACACTCAGCCCAAGCACGTCTACAAGCCCAAAGGAGCCAAACCCGGAATTGCCATTTACAAGCAAGAAACCATCCTTTGGGGACAACCGCAATCAGTCATTAGTCATTAGTCATTAGTCATTAGTCATTAGTCATTAGTCATTAGTCATTAGTCATTAGTCATTAGTCATTGGTCATTGGTCATTGGGGATTAGTGATTCTTCTCCGACTGACCACATCCCCCGGCAGAGAGAAACTTCCAATCTAAATGAATATCTTTTTTGTTGGATATTCACGAAAAAACTGTGTTGACTGTTACAATCTTGTTAAGAAAAGTTGCCCGTTGCATTTTGGGAACGCGCAATTTGGTTTTAACTCTATTGAGAAGACAACGCGAAAAACACTTTTAAAGGCTAGCTGTGGGAGGCTGGTCTTTTTTTTGAGCTAGCACACTTTTTCCTCGCTGGTCTGAGACAAGCTTCCCTACTGGAGTTTAGCTAACTCCGTGAGAATGCTCCCGCCATAATCTCTGATTTGGCGGTGAGATGAATCACGGGTGAAGAAAGATACATCCCCCGACGATAGCTGACTAAAAGTCAGCAAGGGAGATTAGTGTAAAATAATACACTTTAATAATAAAAGTCTTGAGTGGAGTAATTTATCTAATTTCTATTATTTCTACCAAAAAATACCCTAAAATCGACGATATTTAGCTCATTGCCTAAATTCTCTCAGTGTCAGCAACACTCATAAAAGTCTTTTTCTCATCTTTAAAATAAATCTTGAAAAATATTTTTTTTGTAAAAAATCATACTAATGGCTGCAAAAATGCCAGTCTAAGTGTCAAAGTAAGGTATAGAAAGAAAATCACAAGTTAAAAAAGTCATGTTTGCTCTCGAAAAAATTTCATTAGCTTTAGTTGGAACTACATTTTTTTTAATTAGTGCTAACCCTGCTAGCGCTATTACCCTAGTTAACGGAAGTTCAACTCCTACACCCAATGGGATCATCTCCAATCAGTCAGGAGCTATTACAATTGACTTTAACAATGGTGTAGCACCAACTACTGGATTTGCAAAATACTCTTCTCCTGTTGGTACTCCTACGGTAGTTTCAGGCAACGTCAGCGGGCAATATGCTAACCCATTTGGTGATACCAGCAAGTACCTGACAATTTCTCCTACCACAAGCGTTGGTGTCCCTGGTAACACTGGTTCTGTGAGTATTCTTTTTGATAAAGCACTTGATTACTTTGGCTTGCACTGGGGTTCAGTGGATACATATAATTCCATTGAATTCTATAGCGGCGGTAGTTTGTTGCAATCTTTTACTGGCAGCAATGTCCCTGGCACTACTGCTAGTGGGAATCAAACTAGTCCTCAGGACAATGTTTTTGTTAATTTCTTCGCAGATGCGGGACAGACCTTTGACAAGGTAGTCCTGAAATCAACTTCAAATGCGTTTGAAACTGATAACCATGCCTATAGAGTAGCTGTTCCTGAACCTGGTTCTATATTGGGTTTATTAGCCTTCGGTGCTTTGGGTGCTGGCACATTTGCAAAACGGAAATTCAAGACAGTCTAAATAACAGCACAAGCTTGGAATTGCAAAGATTTCAGACTAATTCTGGCTCAAGTTAGCATTAGGCTAAAAGTAGAATTAAATTGACAATCTAGATTTAAAATATCCAACCCAGGAAAGATGCTGGGTTTTTATTTTTATTTTGATCTTTTACCAAACAGGGAAGACGCAAAGTTGTTCTTCGCGTCTTCGTCTGAGACTTTAAGTATTAGAAACTGAATGTAGTTCTCAGCGCACCAATCACAACATTGTCATTGTCATTGTTATGATCTGGCGCAGTCAGCCAGATAATTCCTGGGGTAATGGTGATATTGTCACTTACCTTGTATTGGTAAAACGCCTCAACGTGATAAGAAGTATCCTGATCTTCGCTCAATCCTGTGACGTTAGAACTTGTTACCTTAGGTTCCATCCCAACGATGATACCTGCCAAGTTACCTTTTTTACCAAGGTCGGGGAAGCCAAGGGTAACGGCATAGTTCCAAATGTCTACATCTCCACGGTTCCCTGTCAAAATGCGGCTGTTGGTATATCCAGCCCAACCACCCAAGACAAATTTATCACTAACACCGATGGATGCTTGGAGACCGTAGGAATTGCTGGAAAATGCTTCATTGGTGATATCTGTGGTTGCAGCATTGCTACCTGTGAGTAGCGGCTGTTTGTAAGAATTGATGTATGTTAAACCTACAGCAATGCGATCGCTTGGTTTCACAGTCAACTGTGCCAAAGCACCGTAACCACCATCAAACAACCCATTCTTAGGGGCAGGGTTATTAGCCACACCAGGAGCAGCTAAATACGCTAAACTGAGTGACACATTCCGGCTAAAGTATTGGTTTACGGCCAACCCGGCACCAGATATCTGGTTATAAATTGGGTTTCGTGTCCCAAAGGTAGACAAAGCACCAAAGCCGCCATCACCATCAAAGATATTCACCGTACTAGTAACATCATCTGGTGCACCTGCATTGGCAATCAATTTTACTTGAGTTGCTTTACCAAGAGGGAATGCATAATACAGTAAATCGATAAAAGCATCGTTAGTACCATCTGTACCGGCGAAGAACAGGTTTCCTTCTCTTGTGTTGATGTCAGGGCTGAGAATATTATTAGTTTGGATTCTGGTGAAAAGAGTATCTTGCCCCGTGAAGCTACTCACCAGTTCAATACGTGCTCGCGCCCCAAGTGTTGTATTCTTGTCTGTGATGTTTGTACCAACCTTATCACCTGACAAAACATCGCTGATGACTGTGACAACTTGCCCTTGCAGTTTGGTAGTGGTAGAAAATTGATTTGCTTCTAACTCAGACGTTTTAGCTTCGAGTGCATCCACACGACCGCGTAAGGTTGCCAGTTCTGCGGAAAATTCCTCTTGCAGCTTTTGCAATGTGGTTAAGTCTTCTTTTGTCACCAAGTCGGCTGTACCAGTGGCAATGAGTTCATTAACCCGATCTAGACAAGCATTCAAACCAGCAGCAAACTCATATCGCGTCAACGCCCGATTACCGCGATAAGTGCCATTGGGGTAGCCTGCAATACAACCGTAACGCTCTACCAACGATTGTAAAGCTTGGAAAGCCCAGTCTGTGGCTTGTACATCCGACAACTGAGACACTGAGGTAACTTGTGACATTACCTGTTCTTGACTAATATTTTCAACTTGGGCATCTGTATTCGTCATAACTAGCGGTTCACTAGTTTCTGATATAGCTGGTGTTTCCCCTGCGAATGCAGCAGCACTCACAAATAGCATTGCACCACAAATTGCCGGACTAGCCAGCAGAGATTTCCATAATTTTGACATTTTTCCTCACCCCTGATTTAAAGTTCACAACCTAACAGCGCTTTTTTGAAAGCACATTTTATTAAAAAACAATCTCAGCAATTCTATTAAGAATTTGTATTCTAATTAACAAAATAAGTCAAGATGTCCTCATTACTTCAACTTACCTCAAAAAAATCTGTCGTTATTGTTACACAGAATTATGGGTACTATTGTTGTATGAGAATGATAATTATTATAATATATATGCTGGTAATAGAAATTTTAACTGCGATTTAGCCAGCATCCTTGAGGAGGGGAAAAACTGTGATTTGTAATCCCATAAGATTTAGTGTATATGGACAACGAAGCGGTAACGGCATCCTGACGCTAATTACTTTGCTCCTGTTGTCAATCACTTTTGGTTGTAAAGAATCAAACAATATTCAGGGAATAAATACGGAAATATCAACCCCAGCACAGGAGGCTGCATCTACTCCAGCAGGGCAAAAAACTAAAGTAGTGACGACGTTTTTGCCAGTGTATTTGTTTACCAAAGCGGTAGCTGGGGATGTAGCGGATGTAGAAATTTTGGTTCCACCGGGTACAGAGGTACATGATTACCAAGGGACACCGGAGAATGTAAAAGCGATCGCCACCGCAAATGTACTGGTAAAAAATGGTTTGGGGTTGGAGAAATTTCTCGAAGCCACGGTCAAAAATGCCCAAAATCCTAAATTGGCAGAAATTAATGCCAGTAAGGGTATTAAAACTTTAAATCAAATTTCAACCGTTGACAAAACAGCAACAGCGGAAACAGACCACGATCACGACCATGCAGATGGAAATCCTCACGTTTGGCTTGATCCAGTTTTAGCAAAACAGCAAGTAGTCAATATTAGAGATGGCTTAATTGCCGCAGATCCAGAAAATAAAGCAACTTATCAAACTAATTCTGCGGCTTATATCAAAGAATTAGAAAGTTTAAATAATCAATTTCAACAGACTTTGCAAAAAACTCCCAATTGCACCTTTGTGACATTTCATGATGCATTTCCTTACTTAGCCCAACGCTATAATCTTAAGCAAGTTGCCGTGGTGGAAATCCCCGAAGATCAACTTTCACCAACCGACGTGCAAAATGCTGTTAATGCAGTTAAGAAATACAAAGTTAAAGCCTTATTTAGTGAACCCGGTATAGATAATAAATTGCTGAAAAGTCTCTCCCAAGACTTGAATTTAAATTTGCAGACCCTGGATTCTCTGGAAACTGGCAAGACAGATACACAGTATTATTTCCAGGCGATGAAAACTAATTTACAAACTTTAGCCTCAGGGTGTAAGTAGTTTTTTTATTGTTTATATTCAGGGAATTCCCGTTAACCAATAATCTTCCCAATTTTAGATTTGGGATTTTGGATGAAGCGGCAAGACCAAATCTAAAATTTGATGACTGATTACTAAATACCAATGACATTACCAATTTTAAAAGTAGATGGTTTAACTGTATATCAAGGCAGTTATCTAGCTGTTCGGGATATTGCCTTTGAATTGTTGCCAGGGACAGATACAGCTATAGTTGGGCCAAATGGCGCGGGTAAAAGTACCCTGGTAAAAGCCATTTTAGATTTGATTCCTCGCAGTGCTGGTACGGTGGAAATCTTTGGTTTACCCATTAAACGATTGGGACGTAAACGGCATTTATTGGGTTATATGCCGCAAAATTTCATCTTTGACCGTAGCTTTCCCATTTCTGTCAGCGAATTAGTAGGATTGGGATGGGCCAATGAAGGCAAAAGACCAAAGGCTAAAGGCCAAAGGGAGACTTTCTTGCTTCCTAAGCTATGGAGACAAGACCGGGAAAAATCAGCAGCAATAGTTGAAGCTTTACAGCGAACTGATGTTTATCATCTGCGTCATCAAGCTATTGGTACTCTCAGTGGTGGTCAACTCAAGCGGGTGTTGCTGGCTTATTGTTTGGTGACACCTCGCAGACTGTTGATTCTCGATGAAGCTTTTGCTGGGGTTGATGTGCAAGGTACAGCAGATTTTTATGCATTACTAAATCAATTAAAGCGGGAAGAGGGCTGGACGGTGTTGCAAGTTTCTCATGATATTGATATGGTAAGCCGTCATTGCGATCGCGTTCTTTGTCTTAACCAAACTCTCGTTTGCACTGGTAAGCCAGAAATAGCCCTTTCCCCGCAAAACCTCTTAGCAACCTATGGCCCAGGTTTTAGCCGTTACGAACATCACCATTAAGCAATTCAAAATTCAAAAAAGTTCGTAGTCAGGACTTTAGTCCTTCAAATCCTTGGATTGAGGGATAAATCCCTCACTACGAACAAAATTGTCATTTTACACTTAATTATGTTTACCTACTTAGCTATCACTAATAGTCAAGACTTGGTGAGTTTGTTACAATTCCCATTTATGCAACGTGCGATCGCTGGCGCTGTGTTGATGGGAATACTTGGGGGAATACTGGGTAGTTTCGTCACCTTGCGCCAGTTGTCTTTTTTCAGTCATGCTGTTAGTCACGCGGCATTAGTAGGGGTAGTCTTGGGTGTGTTGTTACAGATAAATCCTACTTGGATGCTGTTGCCTTTTACCTTAGTTTTTGGCGTTATTGTCCTCTACTTTATTGACAAAACTGATTTAGCCAGCGATAGCGTTCTCAGTATTGTGCTATCAGGTGCATTAGCCCTCGGTGTGATTCTCACTAGTCTGATTAAAGGATATCGCGGTAACTTAATGGCAGTGTTATTTGGCGATATTCTGGCAATTGATACCACTGATTTGATTTTGACGCTGCTGGTACTATTGGGAAGCAGCATCTTTTTATTATCAACTTTGCGATCGCAAATCTTGTTGACCCTTAACCCCGATGTGGCCCAAGTCCAAGGCGTTCCCGTTCAATTATATCGCTATGGGTTTGTCGTCTTGCTCTCCCTAGCCGTAGCCGTGGCGATTAAAGCCGTTGGCGTTTTATTGGTAAACGCCTTTTTGGTAATTCCCGCTTCCACAGCCAAGCTGATGAGTCATCACTTTAGCTGGTTTCTGATTTTGTCGGTAATTGTTGGTTCAACTAGCAGCATTGCTGGTATGATTGTCTCTGGTATGTTTAACCTAGCATCCGGCCCTAGTATCGTTCTAGTTCAGTTCTTGGTATTTGTGGCTGTTTTCAGTTGGGTGAAGTTAGGGTTAAAAGCAGCTTAAATCTTTTTTCTGCCAACCCCTTGCCAAATCCTTATTTGTTTGCTAATATTAGTAATCGTGGCGAGAATAAAAGCCCGCGCCGGGATAGCTCAGTTGGTAGAGCAGAGGACTGAAAATCCTCGTGTCACCGGTTCAAGTCCGGTTCCTGGCATTTTTAAGAAAATCAGTTACAGCAAAGGCTTCAGCCATTTTCGGCTTATCCAAAGGCTTAGTAGACAAGGTGTTTACTGAGCCTTTGTCTATTAAAACTCTACTAAAGCTCTTGTTCTCGCCACGATTACGTCAAGGAGTCTATTTTATAGCGGGATTTTTTTCATTTTAAGGCTTGACTTTGACTATGAATTGACTATGATTATAGAGTAGAGGAGTAAGCATAGTCAATTAATAAGGATATGACAATGAACGTAGAACATAAATCATCCAAAGGTTCAGTTGGGGTTGAGTCATTCCAAGACAGACTCAGATTACGTTTACCACGTCAACTTTTTGGGGGGAAACAAAAGTATCTAACTTTGGGGATGGCAGATACACCAGAGAATCGCAAGCTGGCTGAGGCTAAAGTTAGACAGATAGAATCAGATATTGCATTTGAACGCTTTGACCCCACATTAGCTAAATATAAACCTCAAAGTCATTTAACCCTGGTTGTACCCATAACAGAAGGTCAGCAACAGCCAACATTGACTGAGTTATGGGATAAGTACACAGCTTATAAGTCTAAAACTGTGAGCATAACCACTATTAATAAGGATTTTAAGAAGACTAGAAACCACATTGCTAGTTTACCAACGCATAAGCTTTCAGAAGCGGTAATAATTAGAGATTTCTTGCTCGATCAACTAACTCCTGATGCAACAAAGCGTGTCTTAACTCAATTAAAAGCCTGTTGTGATTGGGCTATAGATTCTGAGTTTATTCGTAATAACCCATTTGTGGGTATGTCACAAAAGATAAAAGTAGCTGTAAAAGATGAAGATGAAACAATCAACCCATTTAACAGAGGTGAGCAAGAACAGATTATCGCGGCTTTTGAGAGGAATAGATACTACAGTCACTATACAAACTATGTCAGATTTTTGTTTATGACAGGTTGTAGAACCTCTGAGGCCATAGGACTAAATTGGGGTCATATCAATAGTAATCTGACATTAATTACCTTCAGTGAAGCGGTTGTAGAAGGAAATCGTAAAGATACCAAGACTCATGAAAGCCGCAAATTCCCCATTAATCAATCACTCAAAGAGTTTTTACTTACCATTAAACCAAGTAATCCTAATGCAGATACACCAGTTTTTAAAGCTCCTAAAGGTGGTTTAATTGATGCTCACAACTTCCTTAATCGAGCATGGAAAAGCGTGATGTCTGAATTAAATATTCCTTACCGTCCCCAGTACCATACACGGCATACCTTTATCACAAACTGCTTAGAAGCTGGTGTAAGTGTGGTACAGGTTGCAAAATGGGCGGGAAATTCTCCAGAGATAATAATGAAACACTACGCAGGCACTATCAGACACGTTCAAGTACCTGAGTTTTAACACCACTTACGATACAATAACAAGGGATAGAAACAACAATACTATCCCTCTTTTAATACGCTATGCATGGTTGTTCGCCTAATACTGGCATCTCAAAAGTCAGATGTGGTATAGATAAATAATCAACTACATTAATTATATTTGGATTACGCAATCTCAATGTATCAAGGTGGCGAAAGAGTTTATGCAAAGGACTGTGACTTTGTTTTATACTTAATCTGCTAATTGCCACGATGTAAGGTATGTCAGATAAAGATTGGACACAACATAAAACCACTATAGCCATTGCTAACGATGATATTGGAGAATGGCATTTTCTAACGCTTCCATCGTGGGAGGAAGCTAGACAAGCTGTTAATGCTGCTAGAAGTGAAGGTAAAGCGGCTGTTTTCTATGATGGTGATACTCTACCTGTACCACCAGAATTAGCCATACCACCAGAACCCGCAAAATATTGACTATGGTTTGACTATGATTTGACTAAGGATTTAAAATTAAAGTCAAATCTAGAACAAACCCAGGTAAAACCTCTTCTCCAGAAAGTTGCGGGGGGTTATCAACAGAGAAATTTAGAGTTTCCACATCAAGTCCAGTCCGATAGATTTCTACTAAAGGCGTTTGCGGGTCAATTAACCAACCTAAACTTGCACCATTATTTTGATATTCCCGCATTTTGGCGCGTAATTTCTCTAAAGAATCACTTTCAGAACGCAGTTCAATCACAAAATCTGGACATATAGGTGGGAAACGTCGCTTTTCTTCTTGGGTTAAAGCTTCCCAGCGTTCTCGCTTCACCCAAGCCGCATCAGGACAGCGATAAGCACCACTAGGTAATTTAAACTCCGTGGAAGAGTCAAAAACCTTCCCTAGCTTGGTTTTACGATTCCATAAACCAAGGTCGATGTTAATATCTGAGTTCCGAATACCGCTTTCTCCACCTGTTGGAGGCATAATAATTAATTCTCCTTCCTTGGTGAGTTCTAACTGCCAAGGTTCGTTAGCAACGCAGAGTTGATAAAACTGCTCATCTGTTAAACCTACGGCGGGGGGTATGTTGAGGGTGAGGGTTTCCATTATCTGTTTTGCTGAAGGGGATAATTTAATTATGAGCGAACCTGAAATCTTTTCATCCTACTAGTCTAAATCGTCCTCAATTTCTTCAGATTCGTTTGAATAATTGAACATAAAAACAAACTTGTTTTTCGGCAGAATCAGCGTTGGAAGATAAAGCTTTTGCCCATCCCATTGCTTATTTTTCTCACCTTTTTCGTACATAATAACTAGTGTTGGAACATCTGGATTTTTTTGTCTAGGTTCACTAATCCATTTGCTTTGTGCAAAACCCGAACCCTTCCAAGGTCTATCTTTTTGATTGGTTAACTCAAGTCCTTTCCCTTCTTTTCCTCGGCGAACATTCAAGATACCCTTTTCTATACCCTCTATTTTCATAGCCTTAAGTGCTTCTTTGACTCGTTTATCCTCCCACGAATATCCAAAACAACTACGGCTTGGCAAATGCTCAAGAATGTCGATTAAGAATTCAATATCTACTTTTTGATAGTTAGTATCATTTTGGTAATCGGCTAAAACTTTATCAAGTATCTCTGTATACCGCTGTAGTAGTAAGCTTTGAGGAGTTGCAGTAATCTGTAAATAAATGTGATTCGCTACCTCTTTCCGAAGATTGCCAATTTTCTCAAAAATTGCACTGTCTGGAACTATATCTTTACCTTTCTTTGCCTGCTTTGCTTCGTTAGTGTTTGGACTGGCATTATCAGCCTCATCATCAAATATTAGTCTATAGCAATCCTATTTGATTTGTGAACATAAAGTGAGTCAGATACCCGACTTCTCTAAGAAGTCGGGTATCTTTGTGTTCAAATGATTTAGGACTGCTATATAGTGAGCGAAGTAACTCTGGATAGCCTGCTTGGGTTTGATCGGGTAAATGATCATCCCAATCGCTGCAATTTGGGTTCATGCAAGTTTTGCTATAGCTTATTTTGTTAAAAAAATTACAATTTTTGCCATCTTAATGTCGATTATAAAAGGTTAATTGCTGGCTCGTCTACATACTCACATCGTGTATTGCAGATAAAAGAGAAGCATCATAACACTGATTAACTAAGAACTCTGCCGCTATCATGGACTCAAAGCCAAGTCAAAATTACAGAAAAGTCCATCAGACTTGAGTGAAGATAAACAATGGTAATGCTTGTTGTCGTAATTAATACTCTCATATCGCTGATATTACTCTACGTGGCTTGGCGAGTTTGGAAACTTAAGCCTCTGTTGGCATTCGTAGCAAATCGCTTAACCGCCTATGAACGCGCAACTCATGCAGCACTGCAAAATGCACCGGAAAATATTTATACCAGCCAGGAGGCAATTTATAACTTGCGACAGGCTAACCTGGGGGTACAAATGCAAATCCAACAAGTGCGGCAAATTATCAACCTGTTGTTGCTAGGACAACAAACTTGGCGGCGATATTTTGGGCGACTAGGGCCGATATCTGAGAAAAAGGTTGTTGTCAAATGAAGCATGTTAATAAAAGCAACATTTCTGGCTGATATATTGTCAGCAGATAATAAAACCCTCTCTTGGCTTGCAAGGGGATAAAACCCACCTAAAATGGGTTTAAGGAGAAAAACAACAAGATGTCTAATAACCGTTCTGGAGTATTTGTTGGCGGTTTGATGCTGGGAGCTACTATCGGTGCTTTGACCGGTTTGCTGATTGCTCCACGCACAGGGCGCGAAACCCGTAAACTTTTAAAAAAATCTGCTGATGCCTTACCAGAGTTGGCAGAAGATTTATCAACGAGTGTGCAAATCCAAGCAGACAGGCTCTCTGCCAGTGCTCTGCGAAACTGGGATGAAACTTTAGATAGACTGCGGGATGCGATCGCAGCTGGTGTAGATGCCACTCAGCGCGAAAGCCAAACCTTAAAGCGGCAAACCACTGTTGATGTAAGGAGTGAGGCTTCTAACACAGTAGAAGACTCAGAGTCTCTGACCCAGCATCTAGAACGTTCATAAATGGCATAACCGTGATTGATCCTCTGTTTTGGCTGGGACTATCCATGCTTTTAGTTGCTACCAGCCTGACTGCTGTTTTAGTGGCAGCTATACCCGCTTTGCAGGAGTTAGCACGCGCTGCCCGCAGTGCGGAAAAGCTCTTTGATACACTCTCACGGGAGTTGCCACCTACTCTAAATGCCATTCGCATGACTGGCTTGGAAATCACTGACTTAACCGATGATGTGAATGAAGGCGTCAAAAGCGCCAGTCAAGTCGTTAAACAAGTTGATCAAAGCCTAGATAGTGCCAAAAAACAAGCTCAAAATCTGCAAGTAGGCACACGTAGCATAGTTGTTGGCGTCAAAGCTGCTTGGAAAACCTTCACACGCCCAAAACCTGGACGAAGAACAAGCGATCGCCTGCCAACAAACGAAAAACCACCCCTAACGTTGCGAGAACGCGAAACACTCAGACAGGAAAATCGCCGCACAAAACCAGAAGCATACCGCCCTAATGAAGGTTACAACGAGGCTGCTAGCTGGGAAACCAGGTTTGATGATAAAGAGTCACTCTCCAAATCTACAACCTCTGATGATTGGACTGAGCAATAAACCTGGTTAAAAAAAGCAGCTATGCTGTGAAACTTAATCTTTTTCGGGAATGATTCTAGGGAAAGAAGAATTTTCCCGTACTTTCCCCTTTACCTTAATTTCTGCAAAAAATACTCATAAACCTTATTTGACAACGCTTTCTGGAAAGTCTCTTTGGTTATACTCAAAACTCACCAAAGCCAACACTTTGCTTTGATCCCTTAGATTAGAGTAAAGTAAACAAGTGTAAAGAAGTATCACTTTTCCAGTACTCTTTTAAAACAACTTGTTCAGTTTTCCCGTTGATATTTGTATAAAAACGTCCATGCAATCTTGTTTTTGGCGACGAATCCTAGTATCCATTGCAGTATTTTTCTTGGCTGGGTCAATGTGGGCAATGCATTCACCGTCAGCCCTAGCTTACGAAAATCCTGATTTACTACCTGACAGCTTCACCCCAGTTGTAGATTTAGCTAAATCGCTCCCCGATCTGCAAGAAGAGAAGCTTGTCAAAGAGTTAGAACAATTTGAAGCCGATACTGGCTGGAAATTGCGAGTATTGACCCAGTATGACCGTACTCCAGGTAGAGCAGTCATCAAATATTGGGGTTTGGATGACAAAAGTATTCTCTTAGTTGCTGATTCCCGTGGTGGTAACATCCTCAGTTTCAGTGTTGGTGATGCAGTCTATGAACTTTTACCCCGGACTTTTTGGATCGAACTGCAAACCCGTTTCGGCAATTTGTACTTTGTGCGCGAACAAGGGGAAGACCAAGCCATATTGCAAGCCTTAGGTTCAGTTGAAGGCTGTTTGCTCAAAGGTGGTTGCAACGTCGTTCCTGGACTACCAAGGGAGCAGTGGATACTCACCCTGATTACCTCAGCTATTGGTGGGGTAATTTGTGGATTTGCAGCTCAACCCCAGCGAGAAGGACAAGTTTTTGCTTGGCAATGGGCTTTGATTTTCTCACCCTTGTGGGGAATTTTGTTTCTTGCCTTCGGCATTGGCCCAGTGGTGACGCGCACTAGTGACTGGTTACCTCTAGTTCGCAATATCTCCGCTTTCCTCATTGGTGTCTTAGTTGCATACCTGTCTCCTGTTTTCAGTCGGCCTTCTTCTGGTAATGAGTCCTAAGTCATGAGTTCTGAGTAGAAAACAAACTACTCAGCACTTAGTACCCATACCCAGGCTCTGAGCCTGTTGGCACTCCCCGCTCCCTTAGTGACGGCGATTCTACATTGCCAAAGCCACTACAGTAGTATGCTAAAATACTCAGTATAATGGTTGAGAAAAAAAATAACACCACTGCGAATTTATCCGCATTTGGTGCTACATCTGGGGTCTAAAGACGCGGAGTTTTGCACCTATCGTCTAGGGTGATAAGCTGATAAGCTGAAACCTGAAAGCCGATATCTGAGAAGCTCAACAAAAATGGAATGGCACGTAACTGATGCTCAAAGCTTGGCAATCATTGATAGTGAGATTGGCGACCATGTCTTTTCGCCCGCAGAGTATGAGATTGTCCGGCGGGTAATATATGCCACGGCTGACTTTGAGTATAAGTCTTTGATTCGCTTTTCTGAACGTGCCTTACAATCTGGGGCAGCAGCATTAGCGGCGCGTACCACTATTGTGGTAGATATCCCGATGGTACAGGTTGGTATCGCCTACGATATTCAAAACACCTTTGCCAATCCGGTATATTGCAGCATGGAAGCTCTGACCCGTCCCCAAAAAGAAAAAACTCGGGCAGCGTGGGGAATAGAAACCCTAGCCAAGCGTTATCCAGAGGGTATTTTTGTGGTCGGTCAAGCGCAAACGGCACTAACTGTACTGGTGGATTTAATTGAAGCTGAGGAAATTCGACCCGCTTTGATAATTGCTACCCCAGTGGGCTTTGTCAATGTGGAAGCCGCAAAAGGACGCTTGCAAGAATCCCTAGTACCTCACATTACAATTGATAGTCGCAAGGGTAATGCAGTTGTCGCCGCGGCGATTGTCGATGGATTGGTAGACTTAGCTTGGCAAGCCTATGGCAAAGATGGGAATGGCGGGAGTTAGAAATTTAAAATTCAAAATTGCCTCTCTAATCTTCTACTCGGCGGCGACGGCGTGGCCTGTCTTGTGGGTCTTGACCCAAACGGCGACTGACTTCATTAAAGAAATCCTGTCGCAGATAGGGATAATCACTGACCCACAGGTTGCGGCCGGGAATGTATATGTCGCTAAATTCTTCAATCCTGCTTAAATCTGGACTATTTGACATGACGATCATTTCTGCTACTTGACCGCGAGCAATGACTTTGTGGGCAGTTCTTAGTGGCGCTTCAAACTCAATGCTAAATCCTGTGTCATCGCCTAATTCTAAGTTAATTCGTTTTTCACGGTTTTCGACAATCACCAAATCGCCTTTGTTGTTGACGGTTTCTTGTTTGCCAACTAACTCGTCTGTAATCCACCAATCTAGAACTCGTCCACGGAAAAAGCCGCTGTATTTATAACGGCGGCATTTTGCATTGCGGATGCTTGCTTGAAATACTGGATACCACAGCCAAAAAAAAGCGCTAAATATCACGAAGACAAATATTACAGCAAATTCCAGTTTAAATAGGAGTTGTACCAGCAGAATCGCCACTACGGCAACGACAGAAATTAACAGCCGCTGCAAAAAATTGGCAGACTTCCCCCAGTAGTACTTGTACTGCGGGCCAGTAGCAATCAGGGGGACAATTTGTTCAAATTTTTGGCGAGTCAGTGGAACTAACATGAGTGATGAGTGCTAAGTGCTGTTATTGTGAGTTTGAAGTTTAGAGGATCTTTTCTAAACCATATACTAATGACTTTAGGGGTAAGACTTTGCGAATTGCTAGTAGTACTCCTGGCATATAGCAAGCGCGATCGCTAGTATCATGGCGTAAGGTGTAAATTTGACCCGCTGCGCCAAAAATTACTTCCTGATGGGCAATCAATCCCGGTAAGCGGATGCTGTGAATCCTAATTCCCTCATCAGCTAGGCTGCCCCTTGCTCCTGGTATTTTCTCCGTTTCTTCTACAATAGCAGGATTAAAAGTTTTACCTAATTCTGCTAACAACTGGGCGGTTTGAATGGCGGTTCCGCTGGGAGCATCAGCTTTTTGGTTGTGATGGAGTTCAATAATTTCTACATGGTCAAAATATCGAGATGCGGCGATGGCGGCTTGTTGCAGCAGCACCATGCCAATGGAGAAGTTAGGAATAATGAGACAACCAGTACTGGCTTTGTCGGCAAATGCTGCCAATTGTTGAATTTGTTCTGGACTTAAGCCTGTGGTACCAACTACTGGACGAATACCATAGGCGATCGCACTGCGAATATTGTCATAAACTGCATCAGGATGGGTAAAATCTACTATCACCCCTGGCGCCATCTGTCTTTCACCAGCCACATACCCCAGCATCGGCTCCAATTGATTAGTAATTGGCACTTCCAACGGTTCGCTTAAACCCGCCAGTTCCCCAGCGTCTTTCCCTTGATGTTCGGGAGTCGTATCAATCGCACCTAATAAAGTCATATCAGGCGCTTGTGCCACGGCTTTGATTACCTCCCGGCCCATTTTGCCAGCAGCACCGTTGACAATAACCGGAATCAGAGCTTGATTTGTCATAAATCGAGAAATATTTTTTTCATTAACAAAGGAATTGTAGAAGAATTTGGGTATCTGCTGAGTTTTACTCTTTCAGGACTAAAGCTGCCTGTCACACTCCATGTAAGATTGTCAGGTGCGTAAGTCCTGTCTTGGTTGAAAAACCTAGTCAAAAACAGGCGACCAAATATCAGCAATTGGCACCTCCCAGCCAGGGAATAAGTCAGGGAGAGTCAGCACATCACCATCTTTCAATATCAATTTTTCACCAACACGGTAGACTTCCATCGTTCTAGTTTTGGGGTTAATCAAAATACCGATTTGCGTACCCAAACTGATAAACTCTTGAATCTTTTCGCGGAGTTTATCGAGAGAATCTGTTTTAGACCTCACCTCCACTACCAAATCAGGAACCAATTCGGCGTAATCTTCTGTAGAACGTTTCAGCCTTTCTGCCCTGACAAAAGACACATCAGGCGCACGTAAATCTGAGTTTGGTAATCTAAAACCAGCACTGGAACCAACCACACGCCCCAATTTGCGCGGTCTAACCCAATTACCCAAAATTCGGGCAAACTCAGTTCCTACTTCTTCGGACTCATAACCTGATGGACTCATGACAACAATGCTCCCATCCACTAATTCCATGCGATAGTCGGGATAATCTGCCTGCATTTTCTCCAGGTCTTGGACAGTCAAATACATAAGACCACCGGAAACATCTATTTCTATCTTGGCATTTCTGGGAAAAGTCGAGAAAAAATACCAGGCTCAACGAGTTGAAGATTTTGCCTTACCTTGTTGGCAAATTGTATGAAAATGATTATCATTTAAGGATGAGTATACCAATGATTACCGTTGTTGCTGGCCCGGCTGGCTGCGGAAAAACCACTTGGATTTGCCAAGAGTTGCAAAAAAACGCCGCTGTGGAAAATATAATTTATTTTAGTCCGGGGACTGGCACCGTTCCCATTGACCAAACGCGTCTAGCTGCGGAATTTCCAGAGGTGAAAGTTTTTGCTGATGGGCAAGAGATGGAGTTTTTCACCCAGCTAGCAGCAGCAGAAAATATCTATATTGAATTAGGCTGTTACTTAGAATTAGGAGTAATCCAGCAAATATTAGATAATTTACCTTATCGTGCGATCGCCATTCTGCCACCAAACCTGATAAATTCTGAATATCATCCTTGGGCAGAAAAAATTGTCCTAGGTGCAGATATTGACACCAGCATTGCCTCAACTCAAGTTTGGCGCGGGATAACCAGCAGTCAAGTCTGCGACGAAGACAGTCTACAAGAGTTTTGGTATGAAATCACCCACGGCGCTTACGGTCAAGTTAGCCGCGCTAAAGGTATTTTTGAAGTTGCCGATGGACGGGCAATTTACGGTGATTTTGTCGCCGGAGTACCAGAAACAGATTTTTTAGAATTAGACCTACCACGCCATTTAGAAGGCAGACCACAGCGTTTTAGTGGTATAGAACTGTGGGGACAAAACTTAGATGAGTCGGCAATTAGACAAACCTTAGAAGATTGCTATTTGTCAGAAGCAGCCATTAAACAATACCAAGAACAAGTTAAACAAATTCTGATTGAGGAACCTATAGAGTGAAAATCGCTGTTATGTCCTGTATTCATGGCAACTCTGAAGCCTTGGATGCAGTCTTATTAGATATCGACCAAGAAAAAGCTGAAAAAATCTTTTGTCTGGGCGATTTAGTCGGATATGGACCTGAACCAAATGCCGTAGTTACAAAAATTCGTTCCCTAAATATCCCCACTTGCGCCGGCTGTTGGGATGAAGATATTGTTGAAGGTCTAAATGCTTGTGATTGCAGTTATCCCTCCTTGTTAGCTGAGAAACGTGGCAAAATAGCTCATGAGTGGACAAATCAAGAAATTAATCCAGAAAACCGCGAATTTCTCGCCCAATTGCCCCATAGTTTCCGTGAGGCAAATTTAGCTTTCGTTCACGGAAGTCCCCACAGCAACCACGAGTATTTATTACCTGAACTCGACGCTTTTGCCGCTTTAGAGAGAGTACTTTCCACAAATGCAGATGTGCTTTTTTGTGGTCATACTCATGTGCCTTATGTGCGTAACTTGGATGGCAGTAGTTTGCAAGTTTGTGTTAAGGGTGAGGGGATAGAAGAACAGAAAATAAAATTTAATACACCCTTAAAGCAGATTATCAATGTGGGTTCTGTGGGTGAACCCCGGCATGGGCGACCAAATGCAACTTATGTAATTTATGACACAGATACTCAAGCCGTGAAGTTGCGAGAAGTGCCTTACAACTATCAGCAAACCTGTGCAGCAATTATCGAAAAGGGTTTACCTGCAATTTTTGCTTGGCGTTTGTCTCAAGGTTTGGAATATGCGGAACGGGCTGATGACCCAACTCATGTTTGTACTAAGTAGGCAGACATTAATTAAATGTAAAATCAAGACTTTGTTTGTAGTCAGCGATTTATCGCTCAATCTAAGTATGGAAAGGACTGAAGTCCTTACTACGAGCTTTTTTTTAAACCTGCTCCAGACGCAAAGAGCGCAGAGAAAGAAAAAATGAATAAATGGGCGATTTTGAGCGGAATTGAGGGTAATTTGGCGGCTTATCAGGCTGTGATGGCTGATATTAAGCGTCAAAAGGATGTAGAGGCTTTATATATTCTGGGCGATTTGGTGGGGCCAAGAGAAGAAGCTGAGAAGTTGGTGGAACGGGTGCAAAACCCTCAACCTGGTGAGTTAGAACCGCTAATTTGTAAGGGTTGGTGGGAAGAACAGTGTTTGATTTTGCATGGTTTGGGTATGACTGGGGAAGCTACTGAGTTATTAGCCAAATATGGGGGAGATACAGTTAAGTTGCTGTGGGATTCTGTTTCTCGTCCGACTGTGCAATGGTTGAGAAATCTAGATTTTGGTTTTTCTGAATTGGATTGTTTGTTAATTCACGGTTCAACGGTATCTGTTGATGAGGAACTGACGCCGGCAACTCCTCCTATCCAAATGCTTGACCGTTTGTCGCGGATGCAAGTCAATAATTTGTTTTGTGGTCGTTCTGGTTTGGCGTTTCAATATCAACTACAAGCAGGTTCTATCACTACGGGGGTGACAACTCTTGATAGTCCAGCATCTCCCGAAACTGTGGAAATTTCGTCGCGTCAGGTTATCGGTGTGGGTAATGTGGGGCGAAAGCTGGGGGAAGCGATTTATACTCTCTATACTCCAGAAACTAATTTTGTGGAATTTAAGACTGTACGTTACGGGGTTGGTAAAGGTTTTCAGGGCAAGTCTGCTAAAGCGGTTTCATTGTAGACAGTTCAGGTTTGGTACTTACAGCACATTTCATCTGAGTGAAATACACAAGGGCAGGCAAGATGCCTACCCTACAAGAGTTTTATTATTTATATCTGTACCTCATTTACCTGCAATTTGCTGTAATACTTATGAAGAAATACACCTGGAAATTGTGCTAAATTTCCAAGTGCAGTTGGTGAGCTTATATATTGCCCACCCAATTTTGTTTTGTGAAAAGTTAGATTCTGCCGATGTTATGCAGCCCTAAAATGATGCCTACTCCTAGGATATGCCCAAAGGAGGTAGTTGCTAGTACGGCTGGTAAACCAAAGCCACCAAAGAAATTGGCTGCGGGTAGAGATGGTTCTGTGCTGGGATACTTAATGGTAAATTTGCCAATGGCGATCGCTAAAATATTAGCAAGCACCATAATAATGCCAATGGTGGGACTCCATTCCAGGTTTGAGGGCACAGCAGCGAGTAATGTTGACGTTAACACCTGATTTGCTCCTGAAATTTTTGAGTGGTTGAAAATATAATCTGAAAATTCCCGAATAAATTTCAAGAAGAATCGCGATTTTGCATTAATATTTAACGTTTATTCTAAGTACTTAATCTAAACTATCCCTAGATTGATGCTACTTAGGAGGATATTTTTGGTATTCAGCAATACTATTACCGGGTGATCAGGGATTTTATGTCAATGGCGGAGGCAATCGCTAAAATAGAAGGTAGTAAGCCAAGCTGAAATCTAGGAGCGATCGCTCTCAAGATAATTTACACTCAAAGTGATAGTGATTATTTCCCGCTTCTGTTATGTCGTCAACTCTTGATTCCCTACCCCCAGCACTGGCTAAAATTGTCCAACGCTTTCAACGCGCTGCTGAACCAAAGCGCCGCTATGAACAGCTAATTTGGTATGCTCAAAAGCTACCAGCGTTTCCAGAATCTGATAAAGTACCAGAAAACAAAGTTCCCGGTTGCGTTTCTCAGGTTTATGTCACCGCAGCGCTAGATGATGGTAAGGTGGCGTTTCAGGGCGATTCTGATTCTCAGTTAACTAAAGGCTTAGTAGGGCTGTTGATGGAAGGGTTAAATGGTCTAACGCCCACGGAAATTGTGCAACTCACTCCAGATTTTATTCAAGAAACTGGCTTAAATGTCAGCTTGACACCTTCCCGCGCTAATGGGTTTTATAATATTTTTAAAACCATGCAAAAAAAAGCTTTGGAATGCAAGTTAGATATTTCTAACTAAAGCTGATCAGCAAGGCTCAATATATTCGATATGGTGGTAATTAATTGGCAACAACCAATTACCAACTAATTAGCTGGTGAAATTGAAGGAAAATGTCTACAAGATTTTTAAATGTCCCTGCTAGTACCGGCTTTGGGGGCGTAATTGAAGAATATCTCTGGAATTGGGAAAATCAGGAATTGGGTGTGATTTATGAAACCCTTGGCCAAGGTTCTCCACTATTGCTCCTCCCAGCTTTCAGCACCGTTTCCTCACGATTAGAAATGGGTGAACTTGCTAAATTACTAGCTGCCCATTTTCAAGTTGTCGCCGTAGATTGGCCGGGTTTTGGGGAATCTGACCGACCAAATTTAGATTATAAACCAGCGTTATATCATCAATTTTTGGCTGATTTCGTCAAATTTGCGTTTAAAACACCTATTAGCGTGGTGGCGGCTGGTCATGGGGCTGGTTATGTGTTGCAACTAGCTTTTAGGCAAAGAGATGTATTTTCACGGATTGTGTTAGCGGCCCCTACTTGGCGTGGGCCTTTGCCGACAATGGGCGCAAGTCAACAGATAGCTGGTATGGTGAGGGGATTGGTGCGATCGCCTATTCTCGGTCAAGGCATCTATCAGCTCAACACTACTCCCTCTTTTTTAAGTTTTATGTACAGTCGCCACGTCTTCACCGATGCGACTAAACTCACACCCAGTTTCATAAAACAGAAATGGCAAACAACGCAAATACCGGGAGCGCGTTTCGGTTCTGCTGCCTTTGTGACTGGCAATATTGATCCTGTCCGCGACCAATCAGAGTTTCTCACACTTGTGCGAGCGCTATCTATCCCCCTAAAAGTCATCATTGGGGAATCCAGCCCCCCCAAATCACGGCTAGAGATGGATGCTTTAGCAGCGTTACCAAATGTTAGCAGTGTCGTGGTTCCAGGTTCCTTAGGACTGCATGAAGAATATCCAGATGTTTTGGCAGAAGCAATACTGCCTTTTTTAAAAGGGTTATGATATGCAGATAATGATTATCAAAGCTGCTTTGAAATTATGATCGCTGCGGAAACATCGAATTCAGTACCTGTAACCGTTTTAACTGGCTATTTAGGAGCAGGTAAAACAACCTTGCTCAATCACATTCTCACTTACGAACACGGCAAAAAAGTTGCTGTGATCGTTAATGAATTTGGGGAAGTGGGCATTGATAATCAACTAGTTATTGATGCGGACGAAGAAATCTTTGAAATGAATAACGGCTGCATCTGCTGTACAGTGCGCGGCGACTTGATTCGCATCATTGGCAATTTGATGAAGCGGCGTGATAAATTTGACCATTTAGTAATTGAAACTACTGGATTAGCTGACCCGGCACCTGTAATTCAGTCGTTCTTTGTAGATGAAGATTTGCAAAATCAAATGTCTCTCGATGCCGTAGTCACGGTGGTGGATGCCAAGCATATTTGGCAACATTGGGAAGCAGACGAAGCACAAGAACAGATTGCCTTTGCTGATGTGATTTTATTAAATAAAACTGATTTGGTCACGCCAGAAATTTTAGAAGAATTAGAAAAACGGATTCGGGCGATGAATGCGATCGCCAAAATCTACCGTACCCAGAATTCTGAATTAGCCATGGATGCTTTGTTGGGTGTAAAAGCCTTTGACCTAGACCGTGCTTTAGAAATTGATCCAAACTTCTTAGGCGAAGATGCCCACGTACATGACGAAAGCGTCTTTTCTGTAGCTTTAGTAGAAAAAGGCGCATTAGATGGGCAAAAATTAAACGATTGGCTGGGCGAATTACTGCGTACCCAAGGGACAGATATCTTCCGCATGAAAGGCATTTTGAACATCGCCGGCGAAGATAATCGCTTTGTTTTTCAAGGGGTACACATGATATTTGATGGTAAACCAGATCGTCCTTGGAAAGATAGCGAAACCCGAAAAAATGAACTAGTCTTCATCGGTCGCAATCTAGATGAAACCCAACTCAAGCAAGATTTTCTCGCCTGTCTAGCTTAAAGGATTAACATGATTGATTTGAGGATGATTTAGATTAATCCTGGTCATCCTTAAATCCTAAAATCCTGGTCAAGATTAATCCTGGTCATCCTTTCATCCTAAAATCCTGGTCAAGATGAATCCTGGTCATCCTTTCATCCTAAAATCCTGGTCAAGATGAATCCTGCACATCCTTTCATCCTAAAATCCTGCTCAAGATTAATCCTGGTCATCCTTAAATCCTAAAATCCTGCTCAAGATTAATCCTGGTCATCCTTAAATCCTAAAATCCTGCTCAAGATTAATCCTGCTCATCCTTAAATCCTAAAATCCTGATTGGTAATTGTGAACTCAACCACCAGCAAATCAAAAGAATTTGAACAACTCTATTCAGGGACGCTGACAGATTATGTAACTGCGATCGCCTGGTCTTCTGAAGGTAAAACCTTAGCAGCAACTTCCGCCGCTGGGGAAGTCGTACTGTGGGATGATGGCGAACTCACCACCTTGCAGACAGGAAATAGTAAATCAGTAGACTGCGTGGCCTTTTCCCCAGATGGCAAATTTTTAGCCGTTGGCGGACAGGATGGACTCTTAAAAATTTGGCGAGAAAATGAATTAATCGCCACTTTAGAAAATGCCCCCGCTTGGGTTGACAAACTAGCTTGGAGTCACACCAATAACCAACTAGCCTTTAGTTTGGGGCGATATGTCCAAGTGTGGGACGCAGATACATCAGAGATTGTCATCACCCTCAACTTTGAAAACTCCTCAGTCTTGGGTATTGATTGGCGCATTGATGGGCAATATCTAGCTATTAGCGGCTATCAGGGTGTCAAAATTTGGCCCACTCAAAACTGGGATGAGGAACCATACTTCTTATCTATGCCTACTGTCAGTGTAGCTATGGCTTGGTCGCCTGATGGTAAATATCTAGCTTCTGGCAACATGGATCGCAGCGTTACGGTTTTGGAGTGGGACAATCCCGACCCTTGGGTAATGCGTGGCTTCCCTGGTAAAATTCGTCAATTGGCATGGTCGCAAGCTACCACCAAACAAGGTGCGCCTCTTCTTGCTTCCTCTAGCGTCGAAGGTGTTGTGGTGTGGGAGAAGTCAGAGGATGAATCCTTGGGTTGGGAATCGCGCATCTTAACTAATCATGTCGATGTGATCAATGCGATCGCCTTTGCACCCAAAACCTTCCTTCTCGCCTCCGCCGCCGCTGATGGCTGGTTGTGCTTGTGGAACAAAGCCCAAGAAGTTTCCCAAATTATCACAGGTGTTTCTGCCGGCTTTTCTACCCTAGCTTGGCATCCTCAAGGGCAGCTACTAGCCGCAGGTGGTGAACAAGGCGAACTACTCATTTGGTCAAAAGTATTACGGGGTAAAGGTTTCGGGCGTAGTTAAGCAACCATCAGTAATGGAGGTTGAATGGCTATGCTGTATCAGCTTGTTGACTTTTAATAAAGTTAGAATGTTAAATATTTTGAGGGCACGGCATTGCTGTGCCTTTATTAATTTGAAAAAGCCTCAAACCGATTTATGTTATATAATTTCCGCTAAATTACTACTAATTTCTGCCACTCAATTTTGGATTTTGGATTTTGGATTTTAGATTGACCCCATGTCTGAATACAGGAGCGCTAAACAAGTTCTTACGCGTTCCCCTTTTTGTGCTCACAATTAGCTTCGCTGGGTGTGGAAATCAAGTAGTAAATACCTCCGTCACCCAGGCTAGTCAAACCAGTAAGTTGAACAGCAATCTTCCCCAAGTTGTGGCAACTACCAACATACTGTGTGACTTAACCAAGCAGGTTGCAGGAAACACCATTAACCTCACCTGCTTAGTTTCCCCTGGTGCAAACCCCCATACTTATCAACCACAACCAGAAGACCGCAAAGCCATTGAGCAAGCTAAACTTATTTTCTATAATGGTTACAATTTGGAACCAAGTTTGCTCAAAATAATTAAAGCGACTAAAAACCCTGCGCCTAAAATAGCTGTTGGTCAATTTGCAGTCCCTCAGCCACAAAAATTTGCCAACAAAGGTAAGAAAATCGCCGATCCTCATCTTTGGCATAATGTCAAGAATACTATCAGAATGGTAGAAGTAATTAACAACAACCTGGGAAAATTAGCGCCCAGCCAGGTAAAAAATTATAGCAGTAAGACAAAACAAATTACCAATGAACTAACCCAACTAGATAGCTGGATCAAGTTAAGAATTGCCACTATTCCCTCCAAGCATCGCAAATTAGTTACAACCCATGATGCACTAGGTTATTATGTCAAAGCTTATGGTCTTGCTTATACAGGAACTTTGAAAGGTGTTAACACCAACGCCAAACTGACAGATACACGAGAAAAAGATGTAGTTAAAAATATTCAAAAAGCTAAAGTGCCGACAATTTTTGCTGAAACAACAATTAACCCCAATGGGATTAAGTCCATAGCCGCAAAAGCAGCAGTAAGAGTTTCACAAAGGGAACTCTATACTGATGGATTGGGTAAACCCGGAAGCGATGGGGAAACCTATCAGAAAATGATGTCTGCCAATACGCGAACAATTGTTGAAGGGCTGGGGGGCACTTACCTGAAATTTGAGCCAAAAGTTTCTCAGTAGTTTAAGCACTTCTGGCGTCACACAATTGATATTAACGCATCTCTTTGAAGGTATCAACTTGCTTAGTAAATACTTCGGTGAACAAACTCATCACTGTTCTTTCTTCCCGGACTTTAATATTGGCACTAATCGACATACCCGACTGCAAAGCGATATTTTTACCCTGAATTGTTAGAGATTGGCTATCCAATGCGATTCTTGCCGGAAACCGATAAAACTGATGGGTTTGGTCTGGGGGTAATGCGTCTGAACCGATGCTCAAGACTTTTCCCTTAATATCCCCAAACTCGCTGTAAGGAAAGGAATCAATCCTCACATCAACTTTCAAATCTTTCTTCACGAAACCAATATCTTTATTAGTAATAAAAACCTCAGCGATATAGTTTTCATTGGGGACAATTTGCATAAGTTTTTCGGTAGCGTTGGCTACAAATCCAGGGCTTTTTGCTTGTAAATCAAAAATTGTCCCTCCTACAGGAGCGCGAAGTTCTTGATATCTAACGTTCAACTGTGTTTGAGAAATTTTGCTATTAACATCTGCCAACCGCTGTTCATTCGCCAGAATTATCTTCATGAATTGGCTATCAATTTCAGCAATCTGCTTTTTGTTATCTGCTATTTTTTCGGAAATGCCTTTATCAGAAACAGCTACCGTATTAGTTAATTCTTGCCCTCCTTGAGCAACATCAAACTGGAGGCGTTGCCCTTCTTCTGATAGTTGTGAAATTTCTGCTGTGAGGTTTTGTACCTGTTGTAGCTGGTTGAGATACTGGAGCTGAGAAACCCCTCCTTCTTCTGCCAATACTTTAAGTTTACTTAAAACCTGCGTTTGGATGGCTAAACTTGCTCTAGTATCTTGGAGTTTGATTTGATTTTGAGAAAGTTGTTTTTTGGTTTTTTCAATTTCTAACTGCGCTGCGGCAGAACGAGAGTATAATTCCCTTTGGGCAATTAGTAAACGTTGTTGTTCATCAACTCCCAGTCCAGCATCAGCATTTGAAGTTCTTAATTCAGTCCGCAACAATTCATTTTCTGCAACTAACGCTGCCCGACTTTTTAGGAGAAAAGCGGTTTCTGCTGGCAAGTTACCACGCAAAAAATCCGATTCAGATTGGATAGCAAAACTTGCTGCCATCAAGCGGCGATAAATATTGTTTTCTCTAATTAAACCAATGCGAATCTCATTTAAAGAACGTAATTCTGCCAGGATGGCGATAGGCTCAAAACGTAGTAGCAAATCCCCTGGATTTACTTGTTGCCCATCTTTGACATAAACTTCTTTCACGACTCCACTAATGGGAGCTTGGACGTTTTTAACTGTTCCTTCTGGCTTTAATTGGCCTACTGCTGGTACTACTTGCTCGATTTTAGCAATACAAGCCCAAGCAATTCCAAAACAAGCTAACCCCAACAGAGTGAGCATAATTGTTCGCGACCAAATTGGAGATTGGCGTAAGACAACTGATTGCTCAAAGTTATCATCGTTGAAGTTAATTAAAGGCTTGCTAGGAGAATTTTTTGAAGATGGAAGTACCCGCGAATCTTGGTGACTTCCCTGATCGTACCTAAGATTTTGATTATTGCCGTTGCGGTGATTACCATTAAGTTGAGCCATATCAATTTTAGATTTTGGATTAGGGATTTTGGATTGAATATTTGTAATTGGTCATGGAAAAACTGAACTATTTACAAATTCACTTCTTGTTGTTGATACAGGTAATAGTAATGAGCTTTAGCAGCCATTAATGCTTGATGGTTTCCTTGTTCTATGACTCTGCTATTGTCCATTACGACAATGATGTCTGCATTACTAACAGTGTTGAGACGGTGGGTAATAAAAAAGACTGTACTATTCTTAAATGCTTTGGCTAAATTCAGACAGATTTGGCGCTCAGTGGGATAGTCTAAAGCGCTGGTTGCTTCATCTAAAACTAATAATTTTGGTCGTTGCAAAACAGAACGGGCGATCGCAATTCTCTGTCTTTGTCCTCCAGAAAGTGCTGCACCCCGTTCACCCACCCGCGTATTGTACCCGTTGGGCAAATTCATGATAAATTCGTGAGCAGCGGCAATCTGAGCGGCTTCGATGATTTCATCAGTGGTGGCATCAGGATTAGTCAGGGCGATATTATCCTGAACCGTGCCGTCAAATAATAATGTTTCTTGGGGAACTATCCCGATTTGTCGCCGCAGGGAATAAAGTTCCACTTTGGAAATGTCGTAACCATCAACCAAAATTCTCCCAGACTCTGTTTCGTAAAGTCTGAGCAATAATTTCATCAGCGTACTTTTGCCTGAGCCGCTTTGTCCGACAATACCAATAAATTTACCTGCGGGAAAATCGAGGTTGACATTGCAAAGTTGCAAAGGGCCACTCGTGGCAAATCTGAAGGAAACATTGTCATAGTTGTAAAAAATATAGACAAATATCTTTTACTTTGAAAGTGTTACCTTTACTGGGGAAACTACAATCCCCTGTATCCCATCTGCAAAAGCATTAGGGATTGCTTTTCTGA